>CAXSGM010000028.1:0-38820 GCA_964236915.1 uncultured Rhizobacter sp. | reverse complement strand
TGTCGAGCTCGTTCGCGAACCAGACGATCGCGCAGATCGAGCTTTTCACGCAGCCTGCCAGGTACGAAGTGGGCCAGGTCTACGTGCTGCCGAAGCAGCTCGACGAGAAGGTCGCCCGGCTGCATCTGAAGAAGGTCGGCGCGATGCTGACCGAGCTCTCGGAAGATCAAGCCGCGTACATCGGGGTCGACAGGGCCGGTCCGTACAAGCCGGACAGCTACCGGTATTGAACCGATCGATGAACTTTCGTTCATTCATGCGTCGCTGAACGAACCCGGGTGATTCAGCTGCCATGCGTGCGGACCTGTTGCTCGTCAAGCGCGCGCTCGCGCCGACCCGCTCCGTCGCGCAGCGGCTGATCGGCGCCGGCTCGGTGCGCTGGCGCGCGGCCGGGGGCTGGGCGGCGCCCCGCAAATGTGGCGAAGATCTGCCCGACGACTGCATTCTCGAGGTCGTCGACGACGCCGAGTTGCGCTTCGTCTCGCGCGGCGGGCTGAAGCTCGATGCAGCGCTCGAGCGCTGCAAGATCGTGGCGGCCGGCGCCAACGCGCTCGACATCGGTCAGGGCACGGGCGGCTTCACCGACGTGTTGCTCAGGCGCGGCGCGGCGCGGGTCGTCGGGCTCGATGTCGGGCGTGGGCAGTTGCACCCGTCGATCGCTGCGGATCCACGCGTCATCGCGCATGAGGGCCTCAACGCGCGTGACCTCGCCCTTGATTCGGCTCACGACCTCGAACGCGACCTCGCCCGAGACCGGCGCGGCTCGACGTTCGCCCGCGACGAGCCGGCCCGGAGCTTCGATCTCGTCGTCGCCGACCTGTCGTTCATCTCGTTGACGCTCGTGCTGCCGACGGTCGCGTGCTGGCTGGCACCCGCCGGCAGCGCGCTCCTGCTGGTCAAGCCGCAGTTCGAGCTGCAGCCGGCCGACATCGGCAAGGGCGGCCTCGTGCGCGACCGGGTGGCGGCCGAGACGCGCGTCGAGGCGCGGCTGCGCGAAGCCTGCGCCGCAAACGGCCTTGCGGTGCGCGACTGGTTCCCGAGCGTGATCACCGGCGGCGATGGCAACCGCGAGTTTTTCGTCCATGCCGCGCCGGCGCCGAGTCGTGCCGCCCACGCCGAAGCCGACCGCGCCGGCCCGCGCCAGCGCGCCCCTGCCTCAAGGAATCCGTGACGTGTCCTCGATTTCCCCCCCTTCGGCATCCTTTCCGATCAGCCTCGAATTCTTTCCGCCGAAGACCCCGGAGGGCGCCGAAAAGCTCGCCGCCGTGCGGCGCCAGCTGTACGCCCTGCATCCGCAGTTCTGCTCGGTGACCTACGGCGCCGGCGGCTCGACGCAGAGCGGCAGCTTCGCCACGGTGCGCGCGATCCTGACCGAGGGCGTCGAGGCGGCGCCGCACTTCTCGTGCATCGGCGCGAGCCAAGCGTCGATCCGCGCGCAACTCGACGACTTCGCGGCGCACGGCATCCGCCGCATCGTTGCGCTGCGCGGCGACCTGCCGAGCGGCTACGGCGCCGGCGGCGACCCGGGCGAGTTCCGCTATGCGAGCGACCTGATCCGCTTCATCCGCGCCGCGACCGGCGACCGCTTCCACCTCGAAGTCGCGGCCTATCCCGAGATGCACCCGCAGGCACGTTCGCCGCGCGCCGACCTCGACGCCTACGTTGCGAAGGTGCAGGCCGGGGCCGACTCGGCGATCACCCAGATGTTCTTCAACGCCGACGCCTACTTCCGCTTCGTCGACGAGGCCGCGGCGATCGGCGCGACGATCCCGGTGGTGCCCGGCATCATGCCGATCACCAACGCGAGCGGCATCCTGCGCTTCGCCGACAGTTGCGGCGCCGACATGCCGCGCTGGATCCGGCTCCGGCTCCAGGGCTACGGCGACGATCTCGACTCGATCAAGGCCTTCGGGCTCGACGTGGTGACGCGCCTCGCCGAGCAGCTCCGCGCCGGTGGCGCCCCGGGACTTCACTTCTACACGATGAACCAGAGCACGGCGCCGCTCGAGCTGGCGCGGCGGCTTGGCCTCTGACGGCGGCGGTGCGTCCGCGGCGCGGTGTTATCGGTTCGAGCGCGGAATGTCCTTCGCCCGCACTTGGAGCGGCGTCCCGAACGGCACCTCTTGCGCCGAGCCGTCCGGCTCGAACGGCTCGAAGCGCAGGCTGCGCTTCGAGCGCATGACCGCGCCGCCGGCGGCAACGTGACCGGCCTCGGCGATGCGCGGCGGATCGCGTTCTGCATGTCCAACCACATCGGCGACACGCTCGTCAGCATGGTGGTCGTGCGCCAGCTCGTCGCCAGCGGTCGCAGCGTCACCGTGTTCGGCACGCCGGCGCATGCGCTGCGTCGCTGGTTCCCGGGCTTCGTGGTCTTGTCGCTGCCGCCGGCCGGGTCGATCCGGCAGGTGCTGGCCGGCTTCGATCTCGTGATCCAGATGCACGTGCACCAGCCCTACGCCGTTTCGGCCCTCGGTCATGAGCGGGTCGTCACGCTTCAGAGCGTCGAGTGCGGCCCCGGACAGGGTTGCATGGCCGAACGCTTCGCGGCGTTCTGCCGTCAGGCCTTCGGGCTCCCCGACACCGGCATCGCCAACGGCCTGACGCCGCCGTCGGCGCTGCAGCCGCGGGGGCATGCCGGGCGGGTCGTGATCCACCCCGAGGCGAACGCCGAGGACAAGCGCTGGCTGAAGCAACGGTTCCTGCGCGTCGCCGCCGCGTTGCAGCGGCGCGGCCACGAGGTCGTCTTCGTCGTTGCGCCGCACGAGCGGCACCGATGGAACGATCTCGCGTCGCACGGCTTCGCGGCGCCGCAATGGAACGACCTCGACGCGCTCGCCGCCTTCGTCTACGAATCGGGCGGCTTCATTGGCAACGACTCGGGCGTCGGCCACCTCGCGTCCAACCTGGGCGTGCCGACCGTCAGCCTGTTCCGGCGTCGAAGCGTCGCCGAACGCTGGCGGCCGGCATGGGGCACCGTGACAGTCGTGTTGCCGTGGCAATGGGTGCCGAGCGCCTACCTGAAAGAGCGACTCTGGCGGCAGACGCTCACTTGCGGACGTGTGCTTCGAGCGTTCGATCGGCTGCAGAGCCGAGCCTGAGCCACTCTTCCGAGACCGTGGCCTCTCAATCCGGCCGCTGCCACATCACCCCGTCCTCGGTCAGCATCGCGTCGAGCCGGGTGTCGTCGGGGCCGGGCCGCAGCAGCGGCAGGAAACCGTGGGTGAAGCTCACGCCGACCGTCACCGGCCGCGGCGCGAGCGAAGCCAGGGTGCGGTCGAAAAAGCCGCCGCCGTAGCCGAGCCGCACGCCGCCCGGGCCGAAGCCGAGGCAGGGCACGACCAGAATCTGCGGCATGAACTCCTCGGTGTCCTTTGGCTTCGGGATGTCGTACGCATCGAGCTCCATCGGGCAGCCCGGGTACCAGACGTGAAAGCGCAGTTGACCGGTCGCGCGGTTCGCGACCGGCAGGCCGATGCGGCGGCTCGTGCCTTCACGGGCGCCCTCGGTCCAGCGGTAGAGCGCCGGCAGAGCGTCGAACTCACCTTTGATCGGCCAGTAAGCGCCGATCGTGTTCTCGCGGCGGCCGACCAGCCAGACCCGCAGCACGCTCTGCAGCTGGACGGCCCGTTCCAGCCGGTCGGGCAGTCCGAGACGCGCGGCGACGAGCTTCTTGCGCAAAACACCCCGGTCGGTCGCAGTCGATTCCATCGGCATCGGGCGGTTGTGGTTTCCGTCGAGGCATTGTGCAGGACGGGTGCGCGGCGACCGCCCGCCAGCCGTTGGCCAGCACCGCTCCGATTTCAGTGAGTCGGTGGACTACAGCGACGGATCGGGCCGCCTCGCCAGATTCGCCGCGGCTGCGCTCAGGAAGCCGCCGGCCGCGACCGCGGCGCGCACGGCCGTGCCGAAGAACGCGCCGCCGAGCCCGTTCCGGTGCCGCGGCACGAACTCGACCATGGCAGCGGCGCCATCGTAGGCTTCGATCACGGCATCGGCGCCCGCCGCGAGCTCGATTCGCTCGCCGGCAGCGACGAGATGGTCGTCGGGATCGTCGCGGCGCGTGAGCCAAAGCCGCCCCTGCAGCACGCGAAGCAAGCCCTGCGAACGACCGAGGCGCAGCGCCTCGCCGGGCGCCACGTTTTGCACGGAAAAAGGCCCCGTCGAGCGCGATCCCGGGTTCGTTTGCATCATGAATCTCCTTCTGAACGGACTCTATGATCGGCCTGCCATCGCAACGAAGCCAATGAAAACGCATCGACCGATTGATGCGCCGAGAGCATGATGAAAGGCTCGCGGCGGCCGCTCGCGCTCGGCCAGTTGCGTGCCTTGGAGGCGGTCGCCCGGCGGCTCAGCTTCAGCGCTGCCGCCGAGGACCTGTTCATCACCCAGTCGGCCGTCAGCCGGCAGATCATGGCGCTCGAGGAGGAGCTCGGGGCGCCGCTGTTCTCGCGCGGCACGCGTCGTGTCGAACTGACCCCCGCCGGGCAGCTGCTGCTGCGAGCCGTGCACTCAGGGCTCGGCACGATCGACGCGGCGGTTCGGCAGATCCGCGCTGGCAGCGGCCGCCGCCGGGTCAGCGTCACGACCTTCGCCTCGTTCGCCTCGCTCTGGCTGCTCCCGGGAATCGAAGCGTTCCAGCACCGGTTTCCCGACATCGACATACGGGTCTCGGCGACCGATGCGCTCGCCGATCTCGACGATCCCGAGATCGACCTGGCACTGCGTTATTGCGCGCCAGCCCAGGCGAGCCCGGGGGCGGTTCGGTTGTTCGGCGAGGTGCTGACGCCGGTGGTCAGCCGGTCGTACGCGGAGCGGGTGCGGCGCGGCGAGGCGCCGCCACTCGCCAGCGTGGCCGACCTTGCGCAGCACCCGCTTGCCGAGGAGGACGACAACCGCCCGAGCTCGGAGGTGCTGAGCTGGCGCCATTGGCTCACCGCTCGCGGCGCCCCCGGATTGCAGCCGCAACGCTGGCTCTACCTCAACTTCACCTACCAGCAGATCCAGGCGGCCCTGGCGGGGCATGGTGTGGCGCTCGCCCGGGTGGCGCTGGTCGCCGACGCGTTGCAGCGGGGCGAACTCGTCGAGCCCTTCGGAGCCTCCGGGCGTCTCGCCAACCCGCACCTCTACTGGATGGTGGTGGCGCCGGGTGCGCGTTCCCGGCCGGGCGTCGGCGAGTTCTGCGACTGGGTGGTCGCGCAAGCCGCCGCGACCCGGCAGGCCCTCGGCGACGGCGCGGTGGCGCCCGGCGAGTGAACCGGAGCCTCAGGCGACCACGCCGTGCTCGGTGACGATCAATGTCAGCCGCACGTCGTGCGCTTCGGGCACGAACCCGTCGGCGCCGATTTCGCCGAGCGCCCAGTCGACGCCGATCGCGGCGACGCCCGGGCGCTCGTGCAGCCAGCGGTCGAAGTAGCCGCCGCCGTAACCGAGGCGATACCCGCTTCGCGTGTGGCCGACGCACGGGACCAGCACCACATCCGGTGCCACGACGGGGCCGGCGCTGCCGGGAATGCCGTGCTCGTCGACCGCCGCCGGCGCGCTGCCGTCCCAGGCGCGGTACTCGAGTCGCGGCGGGGCGCGCCGGGCGTATGGCAGGGCGAGCAAAAAAGGCGACCTTCGACGCCCTGCGGCGTCGACCGGGAACAGCGCCGGCGCGTTAAATTCCGAGTCGCGCGGCCAGTACAGCCCGAGCACGGCCGGCTCGAGACGGATGATCAACATCCCGAGATGGCGCGCCAGGGCGGCGTCGGCTGGCTGAAAAATGGCAGGGTCGGCGACGAATCGTCGTCGCGCCGCGAGCAATCGTTTGCGCAGATCCGACCTCGGTGGTGCGGCTCGCACCGCCGCCGGGTCGCCCGTCACACCGTTTCCTTCGAACCGAAGTCGCCATGGCGCTGCATCCCGCGGACGATACCTCGCAGCCGGCGACGCCGGCCACCTCGCGCCGCCGGGCACGGCTCGGCGGACGAGGACGAGGCGCCCTGATCGCGCTTTGCTTCGCCGTCGTGGCGACCGGGTCCGGGCGACCGGCATCCGCGGTCATGCAGGCCGGCGATCAGGTCGTGATCGACGCCCGCGACGCGCTTCGGAAAAAGGATCGGAATCGCCTGGCCGCACTGCGCGCCGGCGCGCTCTCCGCCGGCATCCCGCTCGCAATGTGGCCCGACTACTGGGAGCTGACGAACCGCATCGGCGAGGTGCAACAGCCGGAGGTCGACGAGTTCAGCGCACGCTGGCCCGGCGCCTACGTCGAGGATCGTTTCCGGAACGACTGGCTGCTCGAACTCGGCAAGCGCCGCGACTGGGCGCACTTCGCGGCCGAATACCCGCGCTTTCGCATGAACGACGACCGCGAGGTCGCCTGCTATGCCTTGCTGATCGAGCAGCAGTCGGGCCGGGATGTGCGGCAGGCGGCGCTGGCAGCATGGTGGGCGCAGCGCGAGGCCGACGATGGCTGCGCGTTGCTCGCCGCCAGCTTGTACGCCGCGCGCCAGATCGGCGATGCGGAGATCTGGCGCAAGGTGCGGCTGGCGACCGAGGCGGGCAAGCCGCGCGCCGCGCGCCAGGCCGCCGGAGTGATCGGTGCCGGCGCGGCGAGCGCCGTGGCAGAGCTCGGCGACAACCCGGCGCGTTATCTGGCGCGGAGCGGGTCGACAGCCAGCCGCGGCGCCGCCGAGCTGACGACGCTGGCGCTGATCCGCCTCGCCGCGAACGACGCCGACGGCGCCGCCGTTCAGCTCGGCGACCGCTGGGAGGCGGTCTTGCCGCCCGATCTTGCGGCCTGGGCCTGGGGCGCGGTGGCGAAGCAGGCCGCTCTCAAGCTCGCGCCCGACGCTGCCGACCAGTTCCAGCGCGCCGAGCGGGCTTCCCGGTCGGCGCGCGGGGATGACTGGTCGGACGACATGCTCGCCTGGAAGGTGCGCGCCGCGCTGCGTGCCGACAACGGCCGCTCGCGTTGGCAACAGGTCCTGCAGGCGATCGAGGCGATGAGCCCTGCCGAGCAGCGCGACCCGGCGTGGCTGTACTGGAAAGCGCGCGCTCTCGGCGCCCTGGCCGCCAGTTCGCAGGACGGCGAGGCGATGCGCGGCATGGCGAACGGACTGATGTCGAGCATCGCCGACCAGATCGGCTTTTATCCGGCACTCGCGGCCGAGAGCCTCGGGCGGACGCCGTTCCTGCCGGCACCGCCGCCGGCATCGAATGCGGCCGAGCGGCGCGAGGCGGTGAATCACCCGGGTCTCTTGCGCGCCATCGAGCTGATCGAGATCGGCCTGCGCAGCGAAGGCGTTCGCGAGTGGAACTACTCGATTCGCGGGATGAGCGACCGCGAGCTGCTGGCCGCCGCGCAGTTCGCCTGCGAGCGCGAACTCTGGGATCGCTGCATCAACACCAGCGACCGCACCCGGACCGAGATCGACCTGGCGCAGCGCTATCCGATGCCGTTTCGTCGCGACGTGGTCGCGCAGGCGCGCGAGACGGGGATCGATCCGGCCTACGTGTACGGCTTGATCCGGCAGGAATCTCGTTTCGTGCTGGATGCGCGGTCGAGCGTCGGCGCCGCGGGCTTGATGCAGCTGATGCCGGCGACGGCGCGCTGGACCGCGAAGAAGATAGGACTCGACTACACGTCCGAACTCGCGACCGACCGCACGACCAACATCCGCCTGGGGACCTCGTATCTGAAGCTGGTGTTGGACGACTTCGGGGGCTCGCAAGCGCTGGCGGCGGCCGCCTACAACGCGGGGCCGGGGCGGCCGCGGCGCTGGCGCGAAGGTCCGACGCTCGAGCCGGCGATATGGGCCGAGAACGTGCCGTTCGCCGAGACGCGCGACTACGTCAAAAAGGTGTTGAGCAACGCGACCTACTACGCCGCGCAGCTCGGCACGCCCGCGCCTTCGCTCCGGCTGCGCCTGGGCCGCGCCATCGCGCCTGCCGCGCAGGCCAATCCGCTCGATCGCGAGTTGCCGTAGTCTGGCGTCGATCAAGTCCGGGCCACGCTTGGCGAACGATGCGGAGAGCGCATCGACCTGTTCGGCATCGGCATGAACAGGGGGTCCGTGCGCCGCTAGCATTCTGCGATCGGCTTCGGAGGCGCGTCGTGCTGCAACTGGTGATCGGCAACAAGAACTACTCGTCCTGGTCGATGCGGCCCTGGGTGCTGATGAAGCACGCCGGCATCGAATTCGAGGAGGTGATGGCGCGCTTCGACGGCTTCGGCCCGCATTCGCAGTTCAAGACGCGGATCGCACGGGTGTCGCCGGCGGGGCGGGTGCCGGTCCTGATCGACGGCGATTTGGCGATCTGGGATTCACTGGCGATCGCCGAGTACCTGGCTGAGCGGTTTCCCGACAGGCGGCTCTGGCCCCTGGAATCGGCGCCGCGGGCCCGCGCCCGCAGCCTCTCGGCCGAGATGCACGCCGGGTTCGCGGCCCTTCGCGAGCACTTCGCGATGAACATCGAAGCCGCTCTGCCCGAGATCGGCGCCCGCGTGATGCGCGACCAGCCGGCGGCCGCGGCGGACGTTGCCCGCATCGTGTCGCTGTGGAGCGATGCGCTCGAGGCGTCGGGCGGTCCGATGCTGTTCGGCGTCTTCGGCATCGTCGATGCGTTCTACGCGCCGGTCGTGACACGGTTTCAAACCTACCGGCTTCCGCGTCCCCCCGGGGTCGACGCCTACATCGAGCGGCTTCTTCGCCTGCCCTCGGTCGCAGCCTGGATCGATGCGGCGTCGCGGGAGCACGACTTCTTGGCGTTCGACGAGCCGTACCGGGAGGCTCCGGCCGCCCCGCGGTAGGGGACGAACGAAACAAGGACGGAAAGAAAGACGAAAAAAAGCGGCCCGAGGGCCGCTTTTTGGGTCTCGCGGCGTAAAGCCGCTCGCCGAGCACGCCGCCGTGGCGGAAGGCTCGGTCGACGAACGCTGCTTCAGGCCGCCTTGCGACGACGAGCGACGAAGCCCAGCACGCCGAGGCCGGCGAGCATCAGCGCGTACGTCTCGGGTTCCGGAACCGGCGTCACCGAGAAATTCGCGGCTTCGAATGCGTTTTGCGACGATGCGAAGGTCAGGCTCTTGAGCGTTTCGCCACCGCTGGTGGTGAAGCCGACGTACTGAGCGTACGACTGGTTGCCCGTCACCGTGGTGAACGTCAGCCCGCCGACGCCGCCCGGCACGAACGTGTAGGTGTTCGCGCTGGTCGTGACGGTCAGCGTGTTGTAGGTGTCCGGCGAACCCCACAGGAAGCTGATGAAGGAAGCGGTCGGCGAGGTGAGCGTCAGAACGGCCGGGCTCGTTGCGGCCGGACCTGCCGCAAGGAAGGTGCCGCCGTACGGGGCGCCGAACGCCTGAATGTCGGCGGTCGGGGAATCGGCGTTCAGAACCGAACCGCCGACGATGGTGCCGACGCCCGGGCCGAGCGTGCCGGCGTTCGGGCCAGCGGCGGCGAGCGTCAGGAAGCTGCCGCTCATGTTGGATTCTGAAACGGTCAGGGTGGCGTTGGCACTCAGCGACGCCACGGCCACGGCGGCGGCGATCAGGGTCTTGGATAATTTCACTTATATGCTCCCAGTTTGAAGAAACGGACGCCCTACGCGCCTCGGCGTCAGTTATAAGCGCAAGGCTGCCCTGGACACGCCCCGCATTCATGGGGGCGGCGTCGGGCGGGCGCGACCTCGAATGGCCGGGATCCTCAGCGAATCGTACGTGGTAGGCGGGGCCGTCCGCGACCGGCTGCTCGGCCTCTCGCCCACCGACCGCGACTGGGTCGTCGTCGGAGCGACACCTGCCGCGATGCAGGCGGCCGGCTTCACGCCGGTGGGCGCCGACTTCCCGGTCTTTCTTCATCCCGAGACCCGCGAGGAGTACGCCCTCGCCCGTACCGAACGCAAGAACGCGTCCGGGTACCGTGGCTTCGAGGTCCGCTCCGACCCGGGCGTGACCCTCGAGCAGGACCTCCAGCGACGCGATCTGACAATCAACGCGATCGCCGAGCGGTCCGACGGTTCGCTGATCGACCCCTGGGGAGGGCAGCGCGATCTGGCGGCGCGCGTGTTGCGTCATGTGTCGCCCGCGTTTGCCGAAGACCCGGTGCGTATCCTGCGCACCGCCCGCCTGGCGGCCCGCTTCCCCGAGTTCAGCGTGGCACCGGAAACCCTCGCCCTCATGCGGACGATGGTCGACTCGGGCGAGGTGGACGCTCTGGTGCCCGAGCGCGTCTGGCAGGAAGTGGCGCGTGGCCTGATGACCAGCCGCCCATCCCGGATGTTTCAAGTGCTGCGCGCCTGCGGAGCGCTTGTCCGCGTGCTTCCCGAAGTCGACCGGCTCTGGGGCATGCCCCAGCGGGCCGAGCACCATCCCGAGGTCGACACCGGCGCGCACCTCGAACTGGTGCTCGACATGGCGGCGCGGCTCGACGCCTCGCTGGAGGTTCGCTTCGCCTGCCTGGGCCACGACCTCGGCAAGGGAAGCACCCCCGTCGAGGCACTGCCGCGGCACATCGCCCACGAGGCCCGCAGCGTTGCCCTGGTGCGACAGCTGTCGGCCCGGCTGCGGGTGCCGAACGGCTGCCGCGAACTCGCCGAAACCGTGGCCCGTGAGCACGGCAACGTGCACCGGAGCGGCGAGTTCGGCGCGGCCGCCCTGCTGCGGCTGATCGAGCGTTGCGACGGCTTGCGTCGGCCGGCGCGCTTTGCCGAGCTGCTGCTGGCCTGCGAATGCGATGCCCGGGGCCGTCTGGGCCATGCCGAGCGGCCTTACCCGCAGCGCGCGCGGCTCGAAGCAGCGCTGGCGGCGGTACGCGCGGCCGATGTGACGGATACGGCCACGCTCGCGGTCGCGGCGGGTGCGGGTGGCGCGGCGATCGGTGCCGCCGTGCACCGGGCGCGGCTCGCCGCGCTGCAGGCCCGGTTCGACATCGACCTGGAGGCGGCCCCGGCCACGCCGGAGTGACGGCCGCCGCGAGCGGTCGGTCGAAAGGGTTGGAAAGGGTTCGATCGGGAGGGTCTGTCGAAAAATCAACGGCGCGGACGATGCCGACCCACGTCTGTTTTGCACGTGGACGGAGGGCGGTCGTTCAGCCGCGCTTCGCCCTGCGTTTGGGTAACGCGAACCCACATCGCGGCGCCGCCTAGTCTGTCCGCATGCGAACATTCGATCGCCGATTTGTTCCGGAGCGGATAGACTCTGGCAATGAATGCGCTTTTTCGCGAAGTCGCGCCGCCGGTCGATCTCGGCTCGTCCGAAGCCGCGCAGGCCGCGCTGCGCACGTTCTGGCGCATCGCCGAGGCGTGGTCACTCGATATCGCCGAGCAAACCACCCTGCTCGGCGTCAGCCGGACCACGCTCTATCAATGGCGGCAGGGCCGCATCAGCGCGCCGCTCGACCGCCATCTGCTTGAGCGCCTCTCCTACCTGTTCGGCATCTTCGCGGCGCTGCAGATCCTGTTGCCGCACGCGCCGCAGGCCGACGGCTGGCTCCGCCGGCCGAACGACGCCCCCCTTTTCGGCGGCCGCTCGGCGCTCGAGCGGATGCTCGGCGGTCAGGTCGCCGACCTGTTCGTCGTGCGTCAATACCTCGATGCCCAGCGCGGCGGCAAGGCGTGATTGCCGCGAACCAGGCGACCGGTGCCGAAGGTGCCGGTGAAGCGGGCATCGGCCCGCCGGCCGGACCCGTGGCCCCTGCAGCCGTGGGTCTGCCGGAACCCGCCCCGATGGCCACCGACCTGTCCCTGGCGGCGATCGACTGGCGCAGCAGCTACCGTCTGATTCCCACCCGGTTTCCGACCATCGGCCTGTACGACCGGGTGGCCGATCCGGCCGATCTCGAGGCCGTGTTCGCGATCGAGATGCTGACCAACCCGCGGATCCGCGACGCGATCGGCCAGTTGCAGCTCGTGCCGCCCGCCGAACGGGTAAGCGGGGCGGGCAGCACGCTGGTGATGGCTGCTTTCACCCACCTGAATCCAGAGGGCTCGCGCTTCTCGGACGGCAGCTACGGGGTCTACTACGCGGCCCACACGCTCGACACGGCGGTCGCCGAAGTGCGACATCATCGGGCACGTTTTCTCGCGCGCACCCGTGAGCCGGCGATCGAGCTCGATCTGCGGGCGATCGTGGCCGGTGTGCAGGGCCAGCTTCACGACCTTCGAGGCTGGAGCGCGGCCCATCCGGTGCTCGATCCGGCGCACTACGGCGTCTCGCAGGCGCTGGCCGGGCGGCTTCGGGCGGCCGGCAGTTCCGGCCTCGTCTTTCCCAGCGTGCGCCATTCCGGTGGCTGGTGCATCGGCGCGTTTCGTCCGAAGGTCGTTCGCCACGCCAAGACCGGCACCTGCGTCACCCTGTGCTGGGACGGCGAGCGCATCACCCACTGGTACGAGAAGCGCGGTCTTCGGGAAGTGAACGAAGCGCCGCTGTAGGCGTCGACCAGCGCGGGTGCCAACGGTCGGCGAAACAACCACGCTGCCCATATGTCGCAGAATGACCGTCCCGGCCCGAGCGGGCCAAGACGACGGTGAACGCAATGGACGCAAGCGATAAACCCGAAGCCTTCGGCGTGTTCAAGCCGGTCGGGCACGTGATCGTCGCATTCCCCGATGCGCAGGGCGCTCGGAATGCGGCGGACGCGCTGGCGAACCACGGCTTTGCGTCGGCAGACGTGTTGTCTTACGCGCCCGAGCAGATGATTCACCAGGCTGACACCGACATCGCCCAGGCCGGCGTGCTGGCCAGCATCGGGCAGGAGTTGAACCTCGTCAAAGCGCACCGCGAACTCGCGGCGAAGGGCCACAGCTTTCTGGTGGTGAACGCTCCGACCGACGAGAAGGCCTGGCAAGTGGCCGATGTCTCGCGCAGTTTCGGTGCCGTGCGCGCTCAGAAATACGGGCGCCTCATCATCGAAGAGCTGATCGAGCCCGGCTCCGGCGAGAAGCAGGTCGGTGAATCGCCCGACCGCGGGCTGGACGCGCAGACACCGTCGGGCAACGAAGCGCCGGCGAGCGCATCGACGCCAGCGTCGGCTTCGTCGGCGCCTCCGGAGCCGCGGATCAGCACCGAGCAGGTCGCGGGGCGCTAACTCGAAAGGACCGCGGCGCTCGACGCCGATCGTCTTTCTCGCGGCCTGGGAGGCCACCCGCGTTTATCTTCACGGCCCCGGTATCGCGTCGTCCGACGCTGCCGCTCGCGCCGCTTGCCGGAGTTCTTGCATGTCCGATCGTTGCGTGCCGCGCCGTCGCTTGGCGTTCGTCTGTGGGGTGCCCGCGCTTGTCGCGCTTCTGGTCGCACCCGACGTCTTTGCGCAGGGAAAGGGCGAGATCCGCATCGCCCATGTCTACAGCAAGTCGGGTCCGCTCGAGGCCTACGGCAAGCAGACGCAAACCGGCCTGATGATGGGCCTCGATTACGCCACCGGCGGAACGAGGAGCGTCGCGGGCAAGAAGCTCGTCGTGATCGAGAAGGACGACCAGGGCAAGCCCGACGTCGGCAAGAACCTGCTGGCGACCGCCTACGGTGACGACAAGGCGGACATCGCGGTCGGGCCGAGCTCCTCGGGTGTCGCCCTGGCGCTGCTGCCGGTGGCCGAGGAGTACAGGAAGATCCTGCTGGTCGAGCCGGCGGTGGCCGACTCGATCACCGGCGACAAGTGGAACAAGTACATCTTCCGCACCGGCCGCAACAGCTCGCAGGACGCTATCGCGAACGCGGTGGCGCTCGACAAGCCGGGCGTCTCGATCGCGACCGTGGCGCAGGACTACGCCTTCGGGCGGGACGGCATCAAGGCGTTCAAGGACGCCGTGAAGAAAGCCAAGGTCGTGCATGAGGAATACCTGCCGCAGAACACGACCGACTTCACCGCCGGGGGCCAGCGGGCGATCGACGCGCTGAAGAACCTGCCCGGCCGAAAGGTCATCTACTTCTATTGGGCCGGCGCCGGCAACCCGCTGAAGATCGCCGACATGGACCTGAAACGCTACGGCATCGAGGTCGCGGCGGGCGGCAACATCCTGCCGGCGATGGTCGCGTACAAGCCCTACGCCGGCATGGAAGGTGCGACCTACTACTACTTCGGCCTGCCGAAGAACCCGGTCAATGAGTGGCTGGTCGCGAACCACTACAAGCAGTTCAAGGCGCCGCCCGATTTCTTCACCGCCGGTGGCATGGCAGCCGGCATCGCGCTGGTCGAGGCGCTGAAGAAGACCGGCGGTGACACCTCGACCGACAAACTGATCCGTGCCATGGAAGGCATGAGCTTCGAGACGCCGAAAGGCAGGATGACCTTCCGCAAGGAGGATCATCAGGCGATGCAGTCGATGTACCACACGCGTATCAAGAACGACCCCGCGTTCGCCTGGGGCGTTCCGGAACTTGTTCGCGAGATCAAGCCGGAGGAGATGGACGTCCCGGTCAAAAACAAGCGCTGACCAGGGAAGGGGGTTTTGGCAACGATGCGCGAGCGCGCACAACGTCAGCTGCATGCGCGCCGAGACCATGCGCGGCCCGGTCGACGCCGTACCCCGAGCCGTAGAGGTAGGCCGCTTGGTAAACCAGCGCGCGTTCGCCCGAGAAGCGCCATGCGCCGAAGACCGCCGGCCCGGCGCGGTGCGACTGCCAGCCGTGCGAGAGCCAATGGTTTCAGGGGCCCGTTCGCCGAAGCCTTGCAGGCCGATGCCGAAGAGCGGCACGAGGCGGCGCTCCACCTGTCACTGGTGCTCGAGCTGCGTCGGCTCCGCGGGCGAGTCGTCGTCGGGCCATTTGTGCTCGAAGAAGAGATTGGCGTCCAGCTGCGTGCGGCCGACGTCGGTCTGCAGCACCGGGCCGAGCTCGATCTCGGTGCCGCGATAGCCGCCGAACACCGAACGGATCGGGCTGCCGCGTACCGCGACGTCGACCGGCCACTCGCCCTGAGTCGGCAGGAACTCGTTTTGCCAGTTCAATGTGCGGAGTTCCATCGCCGTCGACCCCGTGCCGTTCCGGCTGCCGTGGAGCTTGCTGTGCCAACGCGAGTTGACGCCGTAGCCGGAGCCGGTTTCCAGCCACGACACGGCCGCGTGGCCGGGCAGCTGGACGCCCCAGTAACGCATGTCGATCGAGCGCACGCCCGCGTAGTCGTACGTCGTGACGACGTAGTAGCTCGGGCCGGCATGGACCGCGCCGCAGAAGGCCGTGGCCGTGAGCAGCCAGCCGAGCGCACGCGCCGACCGGCGGCAGCGCCGAGGCGCCAGGAACGAGAACGGCACGATCGAATTTCCGCAGATTGGCACCGCGGTGAAGCGGCCGGTTCGCCCACGGCAGTGCGCGGCTTGCCGGCGAACCGCTGGAAATGCAGTGCCGAACGACCGCTTCGCGACCGCCGCCGCCCGGCTGTCGACCGGGGATGCGGTACTTAACCCGCCGGATGCTCGAGACCCGCGACCTGACGATCCGCTTCGGCGGCCATGTGGCCGTCGATCGCGTGTCGTGCCGCTTCGAGCCCGGCACGCTGACCGCGATCGTCGGGCCGAACGGTGCCGGCAAGACCACCTGGTTCGACCTGATCTCCGGGCAGCTGCGGGCGACCGCAGGCTCCGTGTGGCTGGAAGGGACCGACATCACCGCGGCGTCGGTATCGGCGCGCGCGCATCGCGGGCTCGGGCGGGCGTTCCAGTTGACGCAGCTGTTCCCACACCTTTCGGTGGTCGAGAACGTGCGGCTGGCGGTGCAGTCGCGCCGGCGCGAGGGGCTTTCGCTGTTCTCTGTGTGGCTCGATCGGCGCGACACGCTCGCGCGAGCGCATGCCCTGCTCGACGGCGTGCAGCTCGGCGCGCGGGCCGAGGTGCCCGCCGCCAGCCTGCCGCATGGCGACCAGCGCAAGCTCGAGGTCGCGATGCTGATGGCGCTCGAGCCGCGCGTGTACCTGTTCGACGAGCCGACCGCCGGGATGAGCGTCGACGACGCCCCGGTGATCCTCGACCTGATCCGCGCCTTGAAGCGCGACGCCGACAAGACGATCCTGCTCGTCGAGCACAAGATGGACGTGGTTCACGAGCTGGCCGACCGGATCGTCGTGCTTCACAACGGGCGCCTGGTCGCCGACGGCGCCCCGGCGGAGGTGATCGCCTCGCCGCTCGTGCAGCAGGCTTATCTCGGTCTCGCGCCCGAAACAAGCCTTGCGGCCTCGCAGGGCGGCTTCCCCGTCGGGCCGGCCGCCTCCGGAAGCGGGCGCTCTGGGCATGTCTGACGAAGGGCCCCTGCTGTCGCTGCAGGGCGTCCACACCCATATCGGCGCGTACCACATCCTGCACGGCGTCGACCTGGTCGCGCCGGCGGGCCAGGTGACGATGCTGCTCGGCCGCAACGGCGCCGGCAAGACGACGACGTTGCGGACGATCATGGGCCTCTGGACCGCCTCGGCGGGCAGCGTCGTGTTCGACGGGCGGCCGATCGGCGGCCCCGGCACGCGCCTCGCGACGCCCGAGATCGTCGCCCGCGGCATCGGCTACGTGCCAGAAACCATGGGCATCTTCGGCGACTTGACCGTCAGTGAGAACCTGCTGCTCGCCGCGCGCGGCGCGCGCACGTTGGCCGGCGTCGACGCTGCCCGGCTCGAGTGGCTGTTCGGCCTGTTTCCAGCTCTGAAAAAGTTCTGGCTCTATCCGGCCGGAAAGCTCTCCGGCGGACAGAAGCAGATGCTCGCCATCGCCCGGGCGATGATCGAACCGAAGCGGCTCCTCCTGATCGATGAACCCAGCAAGGGCCTCGCGCCGGCGATCGTGCAGAACCTGATCGAGGCGCTGCGCGAACTGAAGCGCGGCGAGACGACGGTGGTGCTGGTCGAACAGAACGTCGCCGTCGCCAAGGCGCTGGGCGATCAGGTGGCCGTGATGGACGATGGCCGCATCGTGCACCGCGGGCCGATGGCCGAGCTGGCGGCGGACCCGGCCTTGCAGCGGCGTTTGCTGGGTTTGTCGCTGGGAGCGCCGACGTGAGCGGGGCTTCGACGCGCCCGGCTGGAAGGGTGACGGATCCCGGACGCGAGTGTCGATGCCCGCATTGGTGCCCGAGGGCTTCGACGAGCCCGGACCGAATGGCGACGGATCCCGTTTCCCCTGAGCCTGTCGAAGGCCTTCGTCCGGTCCCGACGGTGGCCGATTCCGTTCGCCCTGAGCCTGTCGAAGGGCCTCCATGACGAGCACCGACTGGTCTATGCAGCCGGCCGACACACCGCCGGAAACCGCGATCCCGCGCAGCCGCTTCGACGGCCGGCCGCTTGCCATCGTCCTGGCGCTGGCCTTGCTTTCCTGGCCCGCGATCGGTTCGTCTTCGACCTGGGCGACGCTGACGATCGCCGGTCTGGCGATGGGCATGATCGTCTTCATCACCGCCTCGGGGCTGACGCTGGTGTTCGGTCTGATGGACGTGCTGAACTTCGGCCACAGCGTCTTCATCACCCTCGGCGCCTACGCGACGGTGACTGTCTTCGGTGCGCTGACCGGTTCGCCCACCGCCTCGACGCTCGCCGGCAGCCTGGTCGCGGTGTTCGTCGCGATGCTCGCATCGATGGCGCTCGGTGGCGTGGTCGGGGTCGGCTTCGAGCGGATGCTGGTGCGGCCCGCCTACGGCCAGCACTTGAAGCAGATCCTGGTGACGATCGGTGGCGCGATCATCGGCGAGGAGCTGATCAAGGTCGTCTGGGGCCCGGCGCAGACGCCGCTGCCACTGCCCGACGCGCTGCGCGGCTCGCTCGTCGTCGGCGCGGTCGCGATCGAGAAGTTCCGGCTGGTGGCGGTCGGTATCGGCACGGTGGTGCTGGCGGCGCTGCTCTGGACGCTGAACCGCACCAAGCTCGGCCTGCTGATACGCGCCGGCGTGCAGGACCGCGAGATGGTCGAAAGCCTGGGCTACAGGATCCGCCGTCTCTTCGTCGGCGTGTTCGCGGCAGGCTCCGCACTCGCTGGGCTCGGCGGCTGCCTCTGGGGCCTTTACGCGCAGATCGTCTCGCCGCAACTCGGCGCCCAGGTCAACGTGTTGCTCTTCATCGTGATCATCATCGGCGGTCTCGGATCGACGCTCGGCTGCCTGGTCGGCGCGCTGCTGGTCGGGCTCCTGACCAATTACGTCGGCTTTCTCGCGCCGAAGCTGACAATGTTCGCGAGCATCGGGCTGATGGTGGCGGTGTTGCTCTGGCGCCCGCAGGGGCTCTACCCGGTCGCGAAGCGGGGCTGATGGCGATGCTCACCCGCCTGCTTTCGCACGACCTGCCGCGCAGCCGCCGGCTGGCGCTGTTGCTCGCCGCCATCGTCCTGGCGCTCGCGTTCGCGCCTTTTCTCTTCCCCGGCATTAAGGCGCTCAATGTCGCTGCGAAGGTTCTCGTCTTTATCGTGCTGGCTGCGAGCTTCGACCTCCTGCTCGGCTATGCCGGCATCGTCAGCTTCGCGCACACGATGTTCTTCGGCATCGGTGCGTACGGTGTTGCGATCGCCAGCACGCGGCTCGGCCCCGGCTGGAGCTCGGTCACGCTCGGCGCCGGCGCCGCGCTCGTGCTGTCGGCCGCGCTCGCGCTGGTGATCGGCCTTTTCAGCCTGCGCGTGCGGGCGATCTTCTTCGCGATGATCACGCTTGCGGTCGCGTCGGCGTTCCTCGGGCTCGCATCGCAGCTCTCGGACTTCACCGGCGGCGAGGACGGCCTGACCTTCAAGGCGCCCGAGGCGCTCGCGCCGGGCACCGCATACCGCGACGCACCGTTCCTCGGCGCCTCGGTCGACGGCCGCTTCGTCGCCTACTACCTGCTGTTCTTCGTCGCGCTGGCGCTGGTGCTGGGGTTGCTGCGGATCGTCAACTCACCCTTCGGCCGCGTGCTGCAGGCGATCCGCGAGAACGAATTCCGCGCCGAGGCGATCGGTTACCGAACGGTCGTTTATCGAACCCTCGCGTCGGTCGTTTCGTCCCTCTTCGCGACCGCCGCCGGCGTGCTGCTCGCGCTCTGGCTGCGCTACAACGGCCCCGACACCACGCTCTCGTTCGAGATCATGCTCGACGTGCTGTTGATCGTCGTCATCGGCGGCATGGGCACGATCTACGGGGCGGTCGTCGGCAGCGTGCTCCTGGTGCTCGCGCAAAACTACCTGCAGGACGTCATGAAGCTCGGCGCTTCGCAGCTGGAAGCCGCGGCGACCGGCCTCCCTTTTCTCGCGCAGCTCATTTCACCCGACCGCTGGCTGCTGTGGCTGGGAATCCTGTTCGTGCTGTCGGTGTATTACTTCCCGAGCGGCGTGGTCGGGCGGCTGCGCAGGGACAAACGAGGTTGAAATGCCGACCGAGGCAAGGCGGGCCCTTCGACGACACGGCGTGCCACCGACCCGGCGGCATTGCCTTTTCCCTGGTGCGCAGGCTGGACGTTGGCCGCATCATCAGCGTCGAAGGAGACCGCGACGATGCTGATCGACGACCGACCCGATTGCCGGGCAACCTTCACCGCGCTGGCCTCGCTTGCTCTCGCGGCCGGTTGATGCTCTCCAGCTGCCTTGGCACCGTCGACGACACCAACGACACGCCTCGTTGAACTGACCATGACCGGTATGCACGCCGTTCCGGCACAGGTGACGCTGCGCGAGATCACGGCACGAACGGTGCGGTCGATCACGCACCTTGCGGTGTGCGACAGCCAGCGGGGCTTCGTCGCTCCGAACGCCGTTTCGCTGGCTCAGGCGTTGTTCGAACCGAGCGCCTGGTACCGCGCTGTGTATTGCGCCGACACGCCGGTCGGCTTCGTGATGCTGGCCGACGGGTCACTGCAGACGCCGCCGGCCGCCGACCCCGGGATCAGTGTCTGGCGCTTCATGATCGACGCTCGCTTCCAGGGTCGTGGTATCGGCAAGGCGGCGCTGCTGCAGGTCATCGAGCACGCGCGACGGAAGCGCCGGTTCGAAGCGCTCGAGCTGTCGTTCGTCCCGGGGCCGGGCGGTCCCGAGCCCTTCTACCGAGCGCTCGGTTTCCGCGACACCGGGAGGACCGTCGGCGGCGAGGTCGTCCTCGCCTACAGCCTGGGTGCGGGTGCGCCCGCGCTTGAGGCGCGGCGGGCGGTTCGACCCGGCGCCGCGTGACGCTGAAAGCCGGTCGTGCTGCTGCAGGTCGAGGGCCCTTGCGAGCGCAACCACGGGGCCGCCACAGCGGCTGTCGCGGGTCGTCGGGAAGGCAGGGACATTCGGCCGCGGCGGCGGCAAGCCGGCGGGCCTCCCTAGAATCTTGCGCCTTCACACGATGGCCGCTCCTGAATGACCTCCGGTCTGATCCGCATCCGCGGCGCGCGACAGCACAACCTCAAGAACCTCGATCTCGACATCCGCACCGGTGAGATGACGGTGGTGACCGGGCCGAGCGGCTCGGGCAAGTCGAGCCTGGTCTTCGACACGCTGTACGCCGAGGGCCAGCGCCGCTACGTCGAGACCTTCAGCGCCTACGCGCGCCAGTTCCTCGACCGGATGGACCGGCCGGCGGTCGATCGGGTCGACGGCGTGCCGCCGGCGATCGCAATCGACCAGAGCAACCCGGTGCGCAACTCGCGCTCGACGGTCGGCACGATGACCGAGCTGAACGACCACCTAAAGCTGCTGTTCGCGCGCGCGTCGCAGCTCTTCGACCAGCAGACCGCGAAGCTGGTGCGGCACGACACGCCGGAGACGATCCTTGCCGAGCTGCGCGAGCGCGCCGCGGCGGCGGGCGATCCGCGGCTGGTCGTGACCTTTCCGGTCGAGTTGCCGGCGAGCGCGACCGCGGCCGACGTCGAGCAATGGCTGGCGGCGAGCGGCTTCACGCGCGTGCAGGCCGAGCGCGAAGTGGCTTCGCCGACGGGGCCGCGCAAGGTCCTCGACGTGGTCGCCGACCGGTTTCGGATGGCGAGCGTCGAGAAGGTGCGGGCGGTCGAGGCGATCGAGACGGCGCTGAAGCGGGGCAGCGGGCGGGTGGATGTGCATGTAGTCGGAGAGGGGCTTCGACGAGCTCAGCCTGAACGGGAGCTTGTCGAAGAGGGGCTTCGACAGGCTCAGCCCGAACGGGATGTAGTCGGAGAGGGGCTTCGACAAGCTCAGCCCGAACGGGGTGTAGTCGGAGAGGGGCTTCGACAGGCTCGGCCGGAACGGGGCGCGGTCGGCGAGGGGCTTCGACGGGCTCAGCCTGAACAGGAGCGGGTCGGAGACGGGCCTCGCCCGGCTCAGCCCGAACGGGTGGGGAAAGCGGAGTCCTCCGAATCCGTTCGGGCTGAGCTTGTCGAAGCCCTGCCGGCACAGCGCGCATCCGGCGAACCCGTTCGGGCTGAGCCTGTCGAAGCCCTCGCCCCCACCGTCTGGCGCTTCTCCACCGGCCTCCACTGCCCCGAAAGCGATCTCCGCTACGCCGATCCGCAACCGGCGCTCTTCAGCTTCAACTCGGCCTACGGCGCGTGCGACACCTGCCGCGGCTTCGGCCGGGTGATCGGCGTCGACTACGGCCTCGTCATCCCCGACGCCAAGAAAACCCTCCGCGCCGGCGCGATCAAGCCGATGCAGACGCCGGCGTGGAAGGACTGCCAGGACGACCTTTTGAAATACGGCGGCGCCGCCGGCATCCCGCGCGACACGCCCTGGATGCAGCTCTCCCAGGCGCAGCGCGACTGGGTGATCGACGGCTCGCCCGATTGGGCCGGCAACTGGAACAAGCAGTGGTACGGCGTGCGGCGCTTCTTCGAATACCTCGAATCGAAGGCCTACAAGATGCACATCCGCGTGCTCTTGTCCAAATACCGCAGCTATACGCCGTGCGAAGTGTGCGGCGGCGCGCGTTTGAAGCTGCCGGCGCTGCTGTGGCGCCTCGGCTCGAAAGACGATGCCGACGCGGTCCTGGCGCCCGCCGACCGCTTCCAGCCGCGCGGCGCCGCCTGGTCGCGCGAGCAGCTCGAAGCGCTGCCCGGCCTCACGGTGCACGACCTGATGCGCGTCCCGATCGAGCGCCTGCACCGCTTCTTCGATCGCCTGACGCTGCCCTCGACCCTGCTCGACGATGCCCTGAAGCTGCTCCAGGACGAGATCCGCACCCGCCTCAAGTACCTGTGCGATGTCGGCATTGGCTACCTGACGCTCGACCGTCAGAGCCGCACGCTCTCTGGCGGCGAGGTGCAGCGCATCAACCTCACGACCGCGCTCGGCACCTCGCTGGTCAACACGCTGTTCGTGCTCGACGAGCCGTCGATCGGCCTGCACCCGCGCGACATGGACCGCATCGTCGAGGCGATGCGGCGGCTGCGCGATGCCGGCAACACGCTGGTCGTCGTCGAGCACGACCCGGCCGTGATGCTCGCCGCCGACCGGCTGATCGACATGGGCCCGGGCCCGGGCGAGCGCGGCGGCCGGATCGTGTTCGACGGCACGCCCGGGGCGATCCGCCATGCCGACACGCTGACCGGCGCCTACCTCGGCGGCCGCCGCACGGTCGGCATGGGAATCAAACGGCGGGTCGGCGAAAACACGCCCAAGCTGATCGTGCAGGGCGCGCGCGAGCACAACCTGAAGAACGTGACGGTCGAACTGCCGCTGCTGCACCTCGTCGCCGTGACCGGCGTCAGCGGCTCGGGCAAGTCGACGCTGATGCAGGACGTGCTCGCGCCGGCGTTGGCGCGCCACTTCGGCAAGCCGACCGAGACGCCCGGCGCGCACGCTGCGCTGCTCGGCGCCGAGTGGCTGGCCGATGCGGTCTTCGTCGACCAGTCGCCGATCGGCAAGACCGCGCGTTCGAACCCGGCGAGCTACGTCGGTGCGTTCGACGAGATCCGCAAGCTCTTCGCGCAGGCGCCGCTCGCGCTGCAGCGGGGTTACGGCGCCGGCATGTTCAGCTTCAACGCCGGCGATGGCCGCTGCGGCACGTGCGGCGGCTCCGGCTTCGAGCACGTCGAGATGCAGTTCCTGTCCGACGTGTACCTGCGCTGCCCGGATTGCGACGGCCGTCGGTACCGGGCGGAGATCCTCGACGTGAAGATCAAGCGGAGGTTGCCGGGTGAGGTGGCGCACTCCGTCGGCACGGGGGCTTCGACAGGCTCAGCCCGAACGGGGGTAATGCGGGGGGTTGCAGAGGCTTCGACAAGCTCAGCCCGAACGGGGTTGGGCCGGGAGGTCGCAGGGGCTTCGGCAAACTCCGCCCGAACGGGGGCGATCCGAGAGGTCGCAGAGGCTTCGGCAGGCTCGGCCCGAACGGAGGCTATCTCCCCGCCCGTTCGCCCTGAGCCTGTCGAAGGGCTGGTGGGAGCTTCGACGGGCGCAACTCGAGCACGCGCCTCGGCCCTCGAAGGCTCAGGCTCCGGGGGCCGCATCGGCAGCTCGACCACCACCAGCACCGCGAGCATCGCCGAGCCGCTGATTGACGCGTCCCCACCCGGCGCAGGCCCTTCGACGAGCTCAGGTCAGGCTCCTTCGACCAGCTCAGGACAGGGTCTCTCCATCGCCGACGTGCTCGAGCTGACCGTCAGCGAGGCGGTGCAGCGCTTTCGCGCCGACCGCGAGGTGGTGCGCGTGCTGCAGCCGATCGTCGACGTCGGCCTCGAGTACCTGAAGCTCGGCCAGCCGGTGCCGACGCTCTCCGGGGGCGAGGCGCAGCGGCTGAAGCTCGCCGGCTACCTCGCCGAAACCGCGCAGCAGCAGACCGCGAGCCGCCAGCCGGTCGCGCGGCGCGGCACGCTCTACCTGTTCGACGAGCCGACCACCGGCCTGCATTTCGACGACATCGCCAAGCTGATGCGGGCGTTTCGGAAGCTCCTCGACGCCGGTCACTCGATCGTCGTGATCGAGCACAACCTCGACGTGATCCGCGCCTCCGACTGGGTGATCGACCTCGGGCCGGAGGGCGGTGATGCCGGCGGTGAGATTGTCTGCATCGGTACGCCGGAGGAGGTGCGGCGGCATCCGGACTCGCACACGGGGCGGGCGCTGGCGGAGTACGAGGTGGCGATGGGCGTCGCGACGCGCGTCGACCCTCACCCCAGCCCTCTCCCGCGAGCGGGAGAGGGGGCAACGCCGGCTCGGCTCGGCGTGGCAGAGCCGCGTAATGCTGATGCCGAGCATAGCGACGGCAACGCGGGTGTCGGCGGGCGCTCCGGCGCTCTACTCCCTCTCCCTCTCCCTCTTCCGCTTCCGCTTCCGCTTCCGCGCGCGGAAGAGGGGGCAGTTCTGGCTCCGCTCGCCGTGGAGGAGCCGCGGAATGCTTATGGTGTGCAAAGCGGTGGCGCGTCGGGCGTCGTCGTCGGCCGCTCCGGCGCCTCTCTCCCTCTCCCGCTCGCGGGAGAGGGCTGGGGTGAGGGCCGGGGCCGAGACGGGCCTTTCGAGCCGCACGCGGAGAGCCCGTCGAGTGGCCCCGGTTTGCAAGCCGCAGCGCGCACTGCAAGTGAGGGCCGCGGCGACGAATCGATCCACATCGTCAACGCCCGCGAACACAACCTGAAGTCGCTCAGCGTCTCGATCCCGCGCGGCAAGTTCAGCGTCGTGACGGGCGTCTCCGGCTCCGGCAAGTCGACGCTGGCGTTCGACATCCTGTTCAACGAAGGCCAGCGCCGCTACCTCGAGTCGCTGAATGCCTACGCGCGGAGCATCGTGCAGCCGGCCGGCCGGCCGGAGGTCGACGCGGTGTACGGCATCCCGCCGACGGTCGCGATCGAGCAGCGGCTTTCGCGCGGCGGCCGCAAGTCGACCGTCGCGACGACGACCGAGGTGTGGCACTTTCTACGCCTGCTCTACGTGAAGCTCGGGCTCCAGCATTGCGTCAACGACGGCACGCCGGTCAAGCCGCAATCGGTCGAAAGCATCGCGGCGCAGCTGCTGCGCGACCACCGCGGCCAGCACGTCGGCCTGCTGGCGCCGCTCGTCGTCGCGCGAAAGGGCGTCTACACCGACCTCGCCAAGTGGGCCAAGGCGCGTGGCCACACGCACCTGCGGGTCGACGGCGAGTTCGTGCGCGTCGAGCCCTGGCCACGGCTCGACCGCTTCAAGGAGCACACGCTCGAACTGCCGGTCGCCGACTTCGTCGTCGGGCCCGACACCGAAGCCGAGCTGCGCGCCGCGCTCGCCCGCGCGCTCGAGCTCGGCAAGGGCGTGATGCACCTGCTGGCGCCGCTCGACGGCCTCGCCGCGGCGATGGCGAACGGCACGCCGACCGCGGCGGTCGGCACGGTCAAGGTGTTCTCCACCAAGCGCGCCTGCCCCACCTGCGGCGTCAGCTACCCCGAGCTCGACCCGCGCATGTTCAGCTACAACAGCAAGCACGGCTGGTGTCCGGCGTGCGTCGGCACCGGCCTGGCGCTGACCCGCGAGCAGCGCAAGGCTTACGACGATTCGGTGCGCGACCCCGACGCCCGTGGCCGCGAGCAGAGCTTTCCGTCGCAGGAGGACGAGGTCGAGGGCATCGTCGACGCGCCGTGCCCGCAATGCGCCGGCACGCGGCTGAACCCGGCGTCGCGGCTCGTGACCTTCGAGGCGGAGCCGATCACCGCGATCGGCGGCTGGTCGATCACCGAAGCGCGCCTCTGGATCGAAGCCCGGGCGCTGGCCGGCCGGGATGCCGAGATCGCGCGCGACGTGATCGTCGAGATCAAGAGCCGGCTCGAGTTCCTGGAGGCCGTCGGGCTCGGCTACCTGACGCTCGACCGCGCCGCACCGACGCTTTCGGGCGGCGAGGCCCAGCGCATCCGGCTGGCGGCGCAGCTCGGCTCGAACCTGCAAGGCGTCTGCTACGTGCTCGACGAGCCGACCATCGGCCTGCACCCGCGCGACAACCGCGTGCTGCTCGATGCATTGCAGACGCTGAGCGACAAGGGCAACACGCTGGTCGTCGTCGAGCACGACGAGGACACGATCCGCCGCGCCGACCACATCATCGACATCGGCCCCGGCGCCGGGCAGCGCGGCGGCCGGCTGGTGGCCGAGGGCACGGCGACCGAGATCAGCAGCGTGGCCGATTCGGTCACCGGGCGCTTTCTGGCTCATCCGCTGATCCACCCGCTGCAGACGCGGCGGACGGTGGTGCCGCTGTTGCCGGCCGCTTCCCTCACCCCAGCCCTCTCCCCGGCGGGGAGAGGGGGCCGCACCGCCGCTTCGGTTCCCCCCGCCCCAGACCTCGCCCCGGTGGGGAGAGGGAGCCGGAACGCCGCTTCGCTTTCTTCCCCGGTGCGGCGTGCTGATCACGCTGCTGCTTCGCTTCTTCCCGTGGCGGGGCAGCCTCCTCGCGCCGCCGCTTTGCTCCCTCTCCCCGCCGGGGAGAGGGTTGGGGTGAGGGGCGAGCCGCCGGAGCGCACCGGCGAATCGGCAGTCGACGGCTTCCTCACGATCCGACGCGCCACCCTCCACAACCTGCACGCCATCACCGTCGACATCCCACTCCACCGCCTGGTCGCCGTCACCGGCGTCAGCGGCTCCGGCAAATCGACGCTCGCGCGCGACGTGCTGCTCGCCAACCTCACCTTCATCAACACCCGCGGTGCCAAGCCGCATTGGCACGGCTGTGACGAGATTGCCGGCTGGCAGGCGATCGATCGCGTGCTCGAGGTCGACCAGACGCCGATTGGCAAGACCCCGCGCTCCTGCCCGGCGACCTACATCGGCTTCTGGGACGCGATCCGCAAGCTCTTCGCCGAAACGCTCGAAGCCAAGGCCCGCGGCTACAACCCGGCGCGCTTCAGCTTCAACACCGGCGTCGGCCGCTGCCCGGCCTGCGAAGGGCAGGGCGTGCGGACGATCGAGATGAGCTTCCTGCCCGACGTGAAGCTGCCCTGCGACGTCTGCCACGGTGCCCGCTTCAACCCGGAGACGCTGGCCGTCACCTGGCGCGGCAAGAACATCGGCGACGTATTGACGATGGAGGTCGACGAGGCGGTCGAGTTCTTCGCCGCCATGCCGGCGATCGGCCATCCGCTGAAGCTGCTGAAGGACGTCGGCCTTGGCTACCTGACGCTCGGCCAGCCTTCCCCGACGCTCTCGGGCGGCGAGGCGCAGCGCATCAAGCTCGTGACCGAGTTGAGCAAGGTGCGCGACGACGTGACCCGACGGGGCCAGAAGCCGCCGCATACGCTCTACGTGCTCGACGAGCCGACGGTCGGCCTGCACATGGCCGACGTGGAGCGCCTGATTCGGGTGCTGCACCGGCTCGTCGACGGCGGCCACAGCGTGGTCGTGATCGAGCACGACCTCGACGTGATCGCCGAGGCCGATTGGGTCATCGACCTCGGGCCGGAGGGCGGGGCGAACGGGGGGCGAGTGGTGGGCGAAAGCACGCCCGATGCGCTGGTCGGGAATGCGGCGAGCCACACGGGCGTGGCGTTGGCGCCGGTGTTGGCGCGGAGCTGAGCGGCCCGGTTTTCACGGTCGGCAGCTTTGGAGTCCTCTCCAAAGCCGTATCAGCCTGCCGTGACTTGCGACTCGAAAAGGTAGGAAGCCAAAGCCTCTTGCACGGCCGACACCAGCGGGGCGGCCGCGGCTTGCAGATGCACGTCGACCCGCATTCCGCGGCGCCCGCCCTCGATCGCCTCGACGCGAGCGTCGAAAAGGCCGAATCGATCCTGAACGACTCGCGTCACGATGCGTGCCGCGGCGTCGCAGCGCAACTGCGGCTTGTAGATCTTGCCGACCGAGGTCAGGGGAATGGCCTCGACGATGTGAATTTGCTTGGGCCAGGCGGGGCGTTCGGCGATCGTTCGCCGCGCGTGGTCCTGGAGCTCGTCCTCGGAAACCTGGGCACCCGGTCGCAGCGCGACGTAGCACACGGGAAGTTCGCCGGCGTACGCGTCCGGCGCTCCGACCGCGGCGGCCAGCGCCACCGCCGGATGCTGTTCCATCGCGCTCTCGATCATCATGGGGTCGATGTTGTGACCACTGCGAATGATCAGGTCCTTGGCCCGCCCGGCGATGTGGATCCGCCCGTCTTCGTCGGTGTAGCCGAGGTCGCCGCTGTTGAGCAAGTCGCCATCGAAGACGCCCGCGTTGTGTGCCGGGTCGCGATAGCCCGGTGCCACGTGCGGCCCGCGCACGGTGATCACGCCGACCTCGTCGGTTTCGCAGACACCGCCGAGGCGGCCGCCCGCATCGAGCCGGCGCACCACGACCTCGGTGTACGGCAGTGCCCATCCGACCGAGCCGACACCGCCTTCGCCGGCGACCGGGTCGATCGCGATCAGACCGGAGGCTTCGGTCATGCCGTAGACCTCGTACAGGCCACGATCGGTGACGCGCCGGAAGCGCTCGCCGATCGCCGCGGGCAGGGATGCGGCGCCGCAGAAACCGGCGCGCACGGCGCTGATGTCGACGCTGTCCAGCGGCACCTCCAGAACCGCGCCCACGGAGGTGGGGACTGCACCCACGAGCGTCGCTCGATACTGCTCGGCCAGACGCCAGAAACCTTGAACCATGGCCGGATTGCGCAGTCCGCCCGGCGACATGATCAGCAGGTGGGTACCGGCCATGAAGGCGCTCAGTCCGCAAAAGATCGTTCCGCCGACGTGGAAAAGCGGCAACGTGGCGGTAAGCGTGTCGGTCGGCCGCATGTCGCCGAGCACCGCGCCACCGAGCGCTGCCACGAGCTGCGAACGGTGCGTGTGTGCTACCAGCTTCGGGGTTCCGGTCGTGCCGCCCGTATGGAAGTACGCCGCGACATCGCCGTCACGGCGCGCTTCGCCGAACACCAGACGGTCGTCCGGCTGCGCCCTCAGCGCCGTGTGGAAATCGAGCACGCCGTCCTCGAGCGGCGTGCCCGGTGCTGCTACACGGAGCAACCTCAAACCTGGCAGCTGATCGCGCAGCGCGAGCGCCTTGCGCCAGATGTCGAGCACCGGATGCGGACCGAGCGCGACCAGGATGCGAGCGCCCGACGCCTTCAGCAGTTCAGCGATGTGCTCGGGTTGAAGCAGGAAGTTGATCGGGACCGCAAAGCCTGCCGTTTCCGCGCCCCACAGCGTCGCGTGTGTCTCGACGAGGCTCGGCAACATGTAGGCCACGCCGGGGTTCGGGCCGGCCAGCGTGGAAAACAGGTTGGCGGCGCGCCGAATCAGGCCGAGGAGTTCGCGGTAGCTGACCCGGCGTGGCTGCTCGTCGGGCGCTCCGGTCATCAGCATCGTCAGCGCCGGACGGTCGGGCTGGCGTGCCGCCGCGCCGATGAACACATCCAGGATGCTGCGCTCCAGGAGGCGCTGCTCGAGCGGCATTTCGGCCTCGAAGCACGCCAGGTCGTCGCGACTGCGAATGCCGGTCTTCGGAAGAAACGCCATGACAGGGGCTCCATGCATGAGGCGAGCGCGGACTTTAATCGCTGGGTGGATGAGGCAGGCGTCGCAGGCTGTTCGAATGCCGGTCGACCGTCCCGGTAGACCCATTCAGATGGCGCAACCGCCAGTCAGCCACTGCGCAGCCGCTGGCGATCAACGTCCGTCGTCAGGCGCGTCAAAGAGACATCCGGTGTCACGATCGGTATATCGAACTCCGGCACCAACGCCAGCAGGTATTCGTCGCCGCTGACCAGAAGATCGGCCGTGCCCGGCGGCTGCCAGTTCGAGAAAGACTTGGTCGGCGCTGTCGCGACACCGGGGCACACTAACCGAGTCGCCGTCGACCAGGCGGACGGTGCGGCAATGCGGAAGGTACGGTCATGTCGTCGGTAGGCCGCGCCGAGCAAATCCGTTATGCGGCGAGGCCCAATCGGGGCTGGATTCGCGGCCGGGCGCACGGCTCTGCTGCATATACTTTAAGCATGAGCATTATCAACAGCCCCCATCGACTCTCACTGCGCAACATCGAGCGCGCCGCCAGCGTGATCAACCCAGTGTTCCTGAACAGCCCGCAGTTCGAATGCGAGCCACTGAACCAGGCGCTTGGTGCCTCCTTGTTGCTCAAGGTCGAAACGCTGAATCCCCTGCGTTCCTTCAAGGGGCGGGGCGCCGAGTTCTTCATGCACGAGAACTTGGCGAGTCTCGCCGGACAAACACTGGTTTGCGCTACGGCCGGGAACTGGGGCCAGGCAATGGCGTACGTCTGCCGCGCGCGTAAGTGGCCCTTGGTGGTCTACAGCGCGACGACAGCCAATCCGTTCAAGGTGGAGCGCATGCGCTCCATGGGTGCGGACGTGCGCCTGCACAGTGATGACTTCGACATGGCCAAGGAAGAGGCGAAGCGTTTCTGTGCGGCTGCCGGTGCCACGTTCGTCGAGGATGGCCGGGAAGCCAGCATTGCCGAGGGCGCGGGAACGATCGGGCGCGAGCTTCTCGCGCAGGACCAGTTCGACTCCCTGCTCATCCCGCTGGGAAACGGCGCCCTGCTCAATGGAACAGCCCGTTGGGTAAAAGCCCAGGCGCCAGGGGTGCGGGTCATCGGCGTCTGTGCGGAAGGCGCTGACGCGATGGCGGCTTCGTGGAAGGCGCACCGCATGATCGAGCGTCCCGCGGTGAACACCATTGCCGACGGTATCGCGGTGCGGCGGCCAGTCGCTGAAGCGTTGGCGGACATGGAGGGATTGGTCGATGATGTGTTGCTGGTGAGTGAGGGTGCCATCGAGCGCGCGATGCGCTTGTTATTTCGGAATGCTGGGTTGATCGTCGAACCTGCAGGCGTGGTGGGTGTCGCGGCCGTGACCGAGCATGCATTTCTCCGTTCCGAGCGCTTGGCGACTGTGCTATGCGGCAGCAATCTCACACGCGAGCAGATGGCGCGCTGGCAACATTAAGTCCATTCAGGTCGCAATTGATGGCTACTCGGGTCCTGTGATGCACGAAAGGGTTTGCAACAGGTCGGTTGCAGACTCGGCGAGCAACGAATTGAGCGTTGTGCCAAGTGGCTTCTGCAACTCCCCAATCAATACGACGCGCCGACACGGGACCATCGATCATTGTTTCCGCGCTACGAGTGAGCCTTATCCACCCAGCCGCCACCCAACGTCTTCGGCGAGAACCCACACTGCGGGAACTGCTCGGACCGCCAGCGCTTCCCTTTTCCACCATGGCTAAAACCGTCCTCCTCCCTTCCGGCGACCGCGTCCCGGCCTTCGGAATGGGAACCTGGTGCCTCGGCGACCAACCGACGCAACGTCAGCAGGAATTGGCGGCGCTGCGGCTCGGCCTCGACGCCGGTGCGACGCTGATCGACACCGCCGAGATGTACGGCGACGGGCGCTCGGAGGCATTGGTCGGCGAAGCGATCGACGGTCGGCGCGACGAGGTGTTTCTCGTCACCAAAGTGCTGCCGCAGCACGCGACACGCAAAGGCACGCCGGCGGCGTGCGAGGCGAGCTTGCGTCGGCTCGGCACCGACCGCATCGACCTCTACCTGCTGCATTGGCGCGGCAGCGTGCCGCTTGCCGAAACGGTCGACGCGTTCATCCAGCTGCAACGCGCTGGGAAAATTCGCTTCTGGGGCGTCAGCAACTTCGATACGGCCGACATGAAGGAGCTGTCCGCGGTAGCGGGCGGCGAAGCGGTGGCCGCGAATCAGCTGCTCTACAACCTCTCGCGGCGCGGCATCGAATGGGACCTGCGGCCGTGGCTGAGCGAACGGCATGTGCCGGTGATGGCGTATTCGCCGATCGAGCAGGCGCGGCTGTTGCGCGATTCGGCGCTGGTGAAGTTCGCCGCGGCGAACGGCGTGACACCTGCGCAGGTGTGTCTCGCGTGGCTGCTCGTGCAAGAGGCGATCGTGATCCCGCGAACCGCGACGCCTGGGCGGATGCGCGAGAACCTGCTTGCGCGCGATCATCCGCTCAGCGCCGTCCAGCTAGCCGAGCTCGATCGACTGTTCCCGCCGCCCGATGGGCCGAGCGATTTGGCGATGCTTTGACGCGTCGGCGGCGCTTAGTGACTCGCTTAAGCCAAGCGCGTGCCGTTATGTTGGCGGGTGCTGGCGGCTGCGGGGAAGGAAGGCCGTCTGCAATCGCCGCCGCGCACGGACGTGAGCCGCAACCGGCACACGAGGAGCGGATAGGCAGCAGTGAAGCGGCGCAAACATCCAGGAGCAGCTGACAAGCCGCCGCCCCGCGACTATTGCGGTGCAGAGGGCGCCCAGCGGTCAGCAGCGAGTTGCTCGCAATACACGATCAACTCTTCGATGTCGTTCGACTTGTCGAACACGCGGCTGGCGCCAAGGTCGAGGCAGCGGCGGCGTATGTCGGCCGTCGTGTAATTGCTGAGCACCACCATCTTCTTCGGCGAGTGGCGAGCGCGCGCGGCTCGGAGGACGCCCAGGCCCGACCCGGCTTTCAGGAAGATATCGACGATGATCAGGTCGCAATCGGCATCGTTGTCGTCGGCTCTCAGCCATTCGACAGCCGTGCGCTCGTCTTCGGCGGTGCCGATCACCTTGACCGGCGTCATTTCCTCGAGCGCCGCGACGAGGTTTTCGCGGATCACCCGGCTGTCTTCGACCACGAAAGCGTTCAACGTCGTCATGTTTTCACCACCTGCATTGACCGTAGCAGTGGCGGCACATGTGCGCTGTAGGACACAGGGTTCGGTGAAAACGCGCCGTTTTGAAGGCGCTTGCCAGCCAACGCCGTCGGTCCAGTGCCGGCGCCGGCTGCGTCCCCATCGGCGGGCGAGAGGCGCCTGACGAGCGTTGTGGCCTGTCAGCGAGTGCTGGAAGCCACCGAGGGCACGCTCCAGCCACCGGGCGGGATGACGACCGTCCCGGCGTCTGCAGGGCCCCAGGTGCCGGGCGCGTACGGCGTCACCGGCGTTCCGGCCTGCAATACCGGATCGACGATTCGCCAGGCTTCCTCGACATAGTCCTCGCGGGCGAACAGCGTCGAGTCGCCGGCCATTGCGTCGCCGAGCAGGCGCTCGTAGGCGTCCATGTCCTCGGCGTCCGGCCGGTGCAAGTTGATGAACTCGGTCGGCTGACCAACGCCTTTCTCGGCCGCATCCATGACCGTCATGCCGATGGCGATCGACTCGTCCGGGCCGATCCGAAAGCGCACCTGGTTCGGCCCGGCACCGCAGGCTGGAAATACTTTCGGCGGGCAGCGCAGCCGCACGACCGCTTCGGCGCAGGTCACCGGCAGCGACTTGCCGGCGCGGATGTAGAACGGCACGCCCTGCCAGCGCCAGTTGTCGATCCAGAGCTTCACCGCAGCGTAGGTTTCGACCTGCGAATCGCTGGCGACGCCTTTTTCTGCGCGATAGCCGTCGAATTGGCCCCGCACCAGATCGGCCGGCTCGATCGGCGGGATCGAACGCAGCACCTTGACCTTCTCGTCGCGCATCGATTCGGCGTCGTTCCGCGCCGGCGGCTCCATCGCCAGGTTCGCGAGTACCTGGAACAGATGGTTTTGCACCACGTCGCGCAGCGCGCCGGTCTGCTCGTAGAACGCGCCGCGGCCTTGCACACCGAAACTCTCGGCCATCGTGATCTGCACGCTTTCGACGTGCTTCCTGTTCCACACGGGTTCGAGCAGTGCGTTCGCAAACCGGAAGAAGACCATGTTGTGCACCGGCTGCTTGCCGAGGTAATGGTCGATGCGGAAGATGTGCGCCTCGTCGAAGCTGCCGAGCAGCACCTGGTTCAGCGCCTGCGCCGAGGCGAGGTCACGACCGAAGGGCTTTTCGACGATCACGCGGGCGCCCTCGGTGCAACCCGAGGCCGCGAGCTGCTCGACCACCGGGCCGAACATCGACGGCGGGATCGCGAGGTAGTGCGCCGGGTGTTTCGCGTCGCCGAGCGCCTGCCGAAGCGCCTGGAAGGTTTCGGGCTTGTCGTAGTCGCCGTTCACGTAGCGCAGCAGGCCGGCGAGCCGGTCGAAAGCCGCCGGGTCGACCCCGCCGTGCTGCTCGATGCTGTCGCGCGCATGCGCGATGAAATCCTCGCGCGACCACGGTCGCCGCGCGATGCCGATCACCGGCACGTTCAGCCGGCCGCGTTTGGCCATCGCGTGCAGTGCCGGGAAGATTTTCTTGAACGCGAGATCGCCGCTGACGCCGAAGAAGACGAGCGCATCCGACGGCGTCTTGTCGGCAGATGCGGTGAGCGCAGTGGCAGGCGTGGGGGGGGTGGCGGAGGCGGCAGGGGTGGCGGGGGTTGCGCGGGTCGGTTCGTTCATGGCGGTGTCGATCGATTCAGGCTGCGGCACGCTGAAAGATGCCGACCCATTCGCAAAAGCGCGAAGCGATGCGGCCGGCGGCGTCGCTCCGGGTTGCCCGGCCGGCTTCGAAGTCGGCAACCGCGTCCCAGAAACTGGTGCGGCCGACCGCGAAGCCGATGAAGCCCGGCACGGTCGCCGCGGTGGTCAGCCATTCGACGACCTTGGCCTCGTCGGCGCCGCGGCCGAGCAGGATGCAACCGACCCGGGTGCGGCCGTCGCGGCGCGCCGTCACGACGATGCGCTCGGCGTCCGCGCGCTGGTCGAGGCCCTCGATCTTCCAGACATCGGGTTCGACGCCGCCGTCCTGCAACGCGACCATTGCGCGGATCATCAGCTCGGGGCGCTGGCCGCGGTCGAATTTCGCCGGGTCGCCGTTCGCCGCGGCGAGCTGGGGCTTGGTTGCCGAGACCAGCAACTCGAACATCAGCCGCAGTTCGCGTGCCCGGCACCAGGACGAAAGCCGCGCCAGGCGGTCGAGTTGGCGCGCGTTCAGCGCCGCATCGCCTTCGACGTTGTAATGCACCAGCGCCTTGGCGAAGGTCGGCCGGACCGCGTCGAGGTGCGCACCGAAGGCATTGCCGTACTCGAACGCGAATTCGTCCGACCCGCTGGTCTCGACCGATACCGCGGTGACGACGCCGCGCGCGGCCGCCTCGCGCAGGATCTCGGCGCCGAATTCCTCGTCGACCAGGATACCGGCGCTCGCGGCCGGCACACCCTGGTCGAGCGCCGCACAAAAGCCCTCCCAGATCAGCCGCTTGCTGTCGACGACGCGCGCGTGCTGTTCGGCGTCGAGAGGGGGCGCGAAGCCGAACATGCCGCTCAGGTACGAGTGCCGATGGTCGAACGGCAGCAGGAAGAGCGGGTCGGTGTAGCCGAGCGGCGCGCCGGTCATGACAGCTCCAGTGAAGTGAAGTCGCCGATCCGTTCGATCGTTCGATCGGCGTCGGGCAGGTCGCGTATCGCCTCGAGGTCCTGTGCGTAATGGCCCTGGCGCACGAAGACGGTGGTGAGTCGTTCGTGCAGCACCGCCTTCATCGCGGTCAGGATCCGCAGTTTGTCGTCGACCATCACGTAGTGCCGGGCCGGGTAGCGGCGCTGCAGGTCGTCGAGCATCTGTTCCTTGTGGATGTAGATCAGCACGTGGCCTTCGACCGCTTTCCAGAGCCCCGAGCGCTGCACCTTGCGCGGCTGGAACACGACGTCGCCGTCGGAGAGGATCACGGTCGGGCCGCGCGTCGCGGCGGCGGCGAGGGTGGCGAGCGCATTCGGGTAGACGCGGCTGTCGAACGGGTAGTCGATCAGGAAGCCCGACACGCCGAGCAGTTTCGGGTCGTTGTCGGCATCGGCGCGGTAGCGCTGCAGCGCGCCGAGGTAGTCGGCATAGCCGAGCTGACCGCGCAGCGTTTCGAACTCGACCCAGTAGCGGGCCGCGCTGACCGGGCCGAAGTGCTCGATCAGATGCGCCCGCATGTCGGCGACCACCTGGTCGTTGTCGAGCAGCGTGTTGTCGACGTCGAAGAGGTAGACCGTATCGACCGTTTCGGTGCTCAAGGGGGCGGCTCCTGGCGGCGGACAAAAATGCGATGCATGGCTTGACCTTAGCGCTTTTCAAGCGGGTTCGTGGGAGCGTCGCGCGATCCGCGCGCAACGAAAAGGCGCTGCACGGCCTCGCGGCCAACACGGCGTCGCCGCTCCCTTGAATCGGCCCGGGCCGCCCACAGTTCTGGAGCATCGATGCGGGCGACCCGGCCCGCGGTCACCTGGAGCACGTCATGGCCACCGTTTCACCCGCCACGTTGAAAATCCGCCTTGAAACCGTGATCGCACTGTCGCGCCTGCTGGAGCGTGTCGAGGCGAGCCGGGTCGAGATCGGTGCCGACCAGTACCGGGCGCTCGTGCGCCAGCTGTCCGGCGCGCTCGAGCAGGAATTGCCCGACGAAGCGCTGAAGGCGGTGCTCTCCGCCCACCCGGCTGCCGCCGAGCTTTATGAGAACCTGCATTACGCCCGCTCGGGGCTGTCGCGGACGTCGCTCGAGCGCTCGGTCGCCTCCGAGATGGCGGCGACGCAGCTGCTCGCGCGGATCGCCAGGCAGGCGGCAAGCAAGGCCTGACGGCGGCCTCCTGCGACATCGCTTGGAGGGCAACTGTCGGCCGGTTCCGACAAGGAAACGCGCGCTCGCGGCCTCGCCTCCTGGTACCGCCGGGCGTCCACTTCTGCCAGGCGGATTTTCGCCCTCGGAGACGCCGATGAGCACGATGCCGGAAGACAAGGACACCCCTGCGACCCTGCAGCGGGACGCTGTGAACGAATCCGAGAAGCAGGCCGCCGCTTCGCAGCCTGGCAACTACAAAGAAGAAGAAAACGGCGAAAAGACCGTCGAGGTGATGCCGGTCGACCCCGACAGCATGCCGATGCAAGGCATCGATCCGAAGCAGTGACCCCCCGTTTGGCGATCGGCCTCGGCGCGTCGTAGGGCGCATCCGCGCGCCGCGCCGATAGGATCGCGCCTGGACTCCGACGCGTTCCTCGCCCGAGCCTGGGACGATCACGACAAGGACGGGCCCGCGGTCGCTGATCGACTCGCCGCCGAGGCGGCTCTACGGGTGCTCGACGAGGACCAGTTGCTCCGCTGGATGCACCTTGCGCATCACCTCTACAACGAGCACCTGCGCGATCCCGAAGCGGGTCTCGGAGCGCTCGCATCGCTGACGACGTTGCCGGTCTACCGTGCCGAAGGTCCGAGCGGACAGGCGGCCGGCCGGTATCGCTCAAGTCTTCAGCTGACGAACGGCGCCGACGCCGACAGCGTGTTGCAAGGCCGGAGCGCATCCGACCAGGTTCGCGTCCTGGCGCTGGCCGCCGCCGGCGCCACGCCGACCGACCCGACGCTGGCTGGCGTCTGGCTGCGGCAGGGCGAAGACATCGCCGGTTCGGTCGATGTGGCCGACCCGGCGCACCGGGCCCTCGCGGCGAACGCCAACAACATCGCCACGACGCTCGAGTCCGCCGCCGAGCGATCGGCGGCAGGACGCGCGTTGATGATCGGCGCCGCCGAGATCGCGCGGCGCGAATGGGCGATCGCGGGCGGCTGGCTCGAAACCGAGCGCGCCGAGTACCGGCTCGCGATGACCTGGCTTGCGGCCGGCGATCCGGCGCGGGCGCGGGGCCATGCGGAGGCTTGCCGGGCAATCGTCGCGGCGAATGCCGGCCCGCCGCTCGAGCGCTTCTTCGCGGTCGAGGCCGTGGCGCGGGTCGCGCGCGCCGCCGCCGACGACGCGGGGTGGTCCGCCGCCGCGGCGGAGGCGGGCGACGCGTTCCAGGAGCTGAGCGCGGACGACCAGCACGCGTGTCGCGAATCGCTCGACCGGCTCGGCGCGCCGCCCTCTGAAGACGCAGGCGCGGCGAAAGCGGTCTAATCGACGGTCCATCGCGCCTCTCACCGGACCGCTCCATGAACCAGCTCGACCAGCTCAAGCAGTACACGACCGTCGTCGCCGACAGCGGCGACTTCCGTTCGCTCGCCCAGTACAAGCCGCAGGACGCGACGACCAACCCGTCGCTGATCCTGAAAGCGGTGCAGAAGGACGACTATGCGCCGCTGCTGAAGGAGGCTGTGGAAGCGCACCGGAGCGAGCCCGGCGAGGCGATCATCGACGCCGTGCTGGTCCGCTTCGGCACCGAGATCCTGAAGATCGTGCCGGGGCGGGTTTCAACCGAAGTCGACGCGCGCTTCAGCTTCGACACGGCCAAGAGCATCGAAAAGGGCCGCCGTTTGATCGGCCTTTACGAGCAGCAAGGCATCGGCCGCGAGCGGGTGCTCATCAAGCTCGCCTCGACCTGGGAGGGCATCCAGGCCGCCAAGGTGCTGCAGCAGGAAGGCATCCACTGCAACATGACGCTGTTGTTCGCCTTCAGCCAGGCCGTAGCCTGCGGCGAGGTGGGCGCGCAGTTGATCTCGCCCTTCGTCGGCCGGATCTACGACTGGTACAAGAAAAAGGCCGGCAGCGAGTGGGACGAGGCGGCGAACGCGGGCCTGAAGGATCCCGGCGTCCAGTCGGTCGCCCACATCTACGCGTACTACAAGCAGTTCGGCATCAAGACCGAAGTGATGGGCGCGAGCTTTCGCAACGTCGGCCAGATCCAGGCGCTGGCCGGCTGCGATCTGCTGACGATCGCCCCCGAGCTGCTTGCCGAACTGCAGCAGAGCGAAGCGCCGCTCGAGCGCCGGCTCGACCCGAAGGCGCCGCAGGCCGAGCCGCTCGAGAAGGCGAGCTTCCCCGAGGCCGCGTTCCGCTTTGCCATGAACCAGGACGCGATGGCGACCGAAAAGCTCGCCGAGGGCATCCGTGCCTTCGCGACCGATGCCGACAAGCTCGACAAGCTGGTCGAGGGGCTGAAGAAGTGATCCGCGGCGACCGCACCGAGGCCTGGGCCGCATTGCAGGGTCACTACGAAGCCCACGGCCGCGGCTTCGACCTGCGCGAAGCCTTCGGCCGCGACGCGGGCCGCTTCGAGGCGCTGAGCTTCGAGGCGCCCGAGCTGTTCGCCGACCTGTCGAAGCAACGGGTCGACACGGCGACGCTTCATTTCCTGCTCGACCTCGCGCGTGAGTGCGAGGTCGAAGCGCGGCGCGATGCGATGTTGGCCGGCATGCCGATCAACGCGACCGAAGGCCGTGCCGTGCTGCACACGGCGCTCCGTGCGCCGCGCGGCACGGCGCCGTTCAGCGACG
>CAXSGM010000027.1:0-40982 GCA_964236915.1 uncultured Rhizobacter sp. | reverse complement strand
ATCCACTTCATGAAAACCTTCAGCGCCAAACCGGCCGAAGTGACGCACGAGTGGTTTGTGATCGACGCGGCCGACAAGGTCCTCGGCAGGGTGGCCAGTGAAGTCGCCCTCCGTCTGCGTGGCAAGCACAAACCGATCTTCACGCCTCACGTCGATACCGGCGATTTCATCGTCATCGTCAACGCCGACAAGATCCGCGTCACGGGCAACAAGGCCAACGACAAGATCTATTACCGGCATTCCGGGTACCCGGGTGGGATCTACGGGACCAAGTTCAAGGACATGCAAGCCAAGCACCCGGGCCGCGCGATCGAAAAAGCGGTCAAGGGCATGTTGCCAAAAGGCCCGCTCGGCTATGCGATGGTCAAGAAACTGAAGGTGTACGCCGGGGCCACGCATCCGCACACCGCCCAGCAGCCCAAGTTGCTGGAACTCTGAGGAGCGGAACAAATGATCGGAGAATGGAATTACGGCACCGGCCGGCGCAAGTCGTCGGTCGCGCGGGTCTTCATGAAGAAGGGCACCGGGCAGATCCTCGTCAACGGCAAGGCGGTCGGCGAGTACTTCGGCCGGCAGACCTCGATCATGGTCGTGCGTCAGCCGTTGGTACTGACCGCCAACGATGCTGCCTTCGACGTCAAGGTCAATGTGCACGGTGGCGGTGAATCGGGCCAGGCCGGCGCGGTGCGCCACGGCATCACCCGCGCGTTGATCGATTACGACGAGACGCTGAAGGCGCCGCTGAAACAGGCCGGTTTCGTCACGCGCGACGCGCGCGAGGTCGAACGGAAGAAGGTTGGCCTGCACGGCGCGCGGCGTCGCAAGCAGTTCAGCAAGCGCTGATCGGCTCGACCGCCACGACCTGGGCCGCCTCCGGGCGGCTTTGGTTTTCGTTGTCGGGTCGGACGGTCGCTTGCGGGCCCCGGTAGTGTCCTCATATTCAGGCGGCGAACCGCTTTGCCCGATAATCGCCTCGACCCCTTAGGAGTGTCCCGATGAACGCCTTGGCTGAAACCACCGCCTTCGAATCGCCCGCCACGGACGAACCGCCCGCGCCGATCGTCTTCACCGACAACGCCGCGAACAAGGTGAAGGAGCTGGTCGACGAAGAGGGCAACCCCGACCTGAAGCTGCGCGTGTTTGTGCAGGGCGGCGGCTGCTCGGGCTTCCAGTACGGGTTCACCTTCGACGAACTTGTCAACGACGACGATACGCAGATGGCGAAGAACGGCGTCACCTTGCTGATCGACGCGATGAGCCTGCAATATCTGGTCGGCGCCGAAATCGACTACAAGGACGATCTGCAGGGCGCCCAGTTCGTGATCAAGAACCCGAACGCGACGACGACCTGCGGTTGCGGGTCGAGCTTTTCGGCCTGAGCGCTGCGCGGCGGCCTTCGTTCGCACTGCGGGGCCGGCACCGAGACTCGATTCAAGCGGGGTAGAGCGCGCCCAGCACCCGCCCGCCGCGTGCACCGGTCACGCTCGGCAGGTTGCCCGGCTCGCGCCTGACGAAAGCCCGCGCCAACCAGGCGAAGGCGGCCGCCTCGACCTGCTCGGGAAGCAGGCCCGCGTCTGCGGTGGTGCGAACGTCGGTCGCCGGCAACAAGGCGCGAAGTCGCCCCATGAGCCAACCGTTGAACGCACCGCCGCCGCCCACCCACAGCCGGCGTGCGGTCCCGGCATGGCGCCGGACCGCGGCGGCGCAGGTGCGGGCGGTCAGCTCGGCGAGCGTCGCCTGCACGTCCTGCGGCCGCGCCAAGCCGGCAGAGGCGCCCAGCCGGGCGTCGAGCCACGCTGGATTGAAGAGATCGCGACCGGTGCTTTTCGGCGGCGCCAAGGCGAAGTAGGGCTCGGCGAGCAGCCGCTCGAGCAGATCCGGGATCACCGCACCCTGCGCTGCCCAGGCGCCGCCGGCATCGAACGCGGCACCGGTATGGCGGCGGCACCAGTGGTCCATCAAGGCGTTCGCCGGCCCGCAATCGAAGCCGGAGGTCGAGCCGTCGGGCTCGAGCACGCTCAGGTTGGCGATGCCGCCGAGGTTGAGCACCGCGACGCTTTCGTCCGTCCGCCCAAACACCCTGCGGTGGAACGCCGGCACCAGGGGCGCACCCTGACCGCCGGCGGCGAGGTCACGGCTCCGGAAGTCGGCGACAACATCGATGCCGCTGCGCTCGGCCAGCAGCGACGGGTTGAGCAGCTGGATCGTGTAGCCCGTGCCATCGTGCTCGAGCGGCCGGTGGCGAACGGTCTGCCCGTGGGCACCGATCGCCCGGATTGCTCCGGCCGGCACGCCGCTCGCCTCTCGCAACGCTTCGACGACGCGCGCGTACGCGTGGGCCACCGCGTTGCCCGCGAGCGCCGCGCGGTGGAGTTCGTTCTCACCCCGGGTGTTCAGCGCCAGCAGTTCAGCGACCAGCTCCGGCTCGAACTGGCGATGCACGTGCGCGAGGACGCTCGGCAAGCCGCGGTTAGGCGCATCCTCGAACGCGACCAGCACGCCGTCGACGCCATCGAGCGACGTGCCCGACATCAGGCCGATGTACGGCTCGGACGCCACGGCTGAAACCTGGAAGCTCGAAGCGGAACCGAACGGAACCGGGCACACCCGGGGCTTCGGCGCAAAACGTTACTCGGCGTAGCGCCCGGCCGCGCCGAGCCGGTCGGCGGCTTCGAGCTGGCTTTTGAGGCTGCTTGCCAGCTGGGCGAAGCGCACTTTCTGCGGGCCGGTCAGGGCCGTCGCCTCGTTCGAGCGCGTGATCTGCGCCGGATCCTGCTGGACGCCATTCACCTTGAATTCGAAATGAACGTGCGGGCCGGTCGCCCAGCCGGTCATGCCGACGGCGCCGATCGTCTGTCCCTGCTCGACCCGCGTGCCAGTGGCGACCGCGATCCGGCTCATGTGCGCGTAGAGCGTCGAGCGCTGCCCGGCGTGCAGGATCTCGACGACGTTGCCGTAGCCGTTCTGCCAGCCCGCAAGCTGAACCACCCCGTCGGCCACCGCGCGGATCGGCGTGCCGATCGGGGCGCCGTAGTCCACGCCCTTGTGCTGCCGCCAGGAATCGAGGATCGGGTGCAAGCGCATCGCGAAGCCCGAGGTGACGCGCGAGAACGCCATCGGGCTCGAGAGGAAGCCACGTTTTTTGCTGCGCCCGTCGAAGCCGTAGTAGCCGCCCTTGCCGTCGGTATCGAGGAACCAGGCGGCTGAATAGCTGCGGCCGTCGTTGACGAAATCCGCGGCGAGCACCCGACCGGCGGTGCTCGGGCCCCAGGTGATCGGCTCGCCGTCGGCGGTGAGCGCCTCGTAGAGCACCGAGAAGGTGTCGCCCTTCTTCAGGCCGTGGTGAAAATCGATGTCGGTGGCGAAGGCCTCGGTCAGCTGGGTCGCGACGTTGTCCGGGATGCGTGCCTCGTCGATCGCCGCGAACAGGCTCGAGCGGACCGTGCCGCTGCCCATCCGCACCTGCGTCGCGAGTGCCGCGAGCTCGACCGTCGCCGAAAAGCGCTGCTGCGCTGCCGCGCCGCGCCGGATCGTGAGCCGGCTGAAGCTGGTGGCGAGCAGATCGGGATCTTCCGGCGAGCAACGCGCGACCAGTTCGGTCAGCCGGCCTTGCTCATCGGTTTCGACGCGGATCATCTTGCCGCTGCTACCGTCGAAGAGGCGGCGAGCCAGCGGATCGCGGCGCAGGAAGCGCGCGGCTTCGGCGTCGGCGACGTTCAGGCGCTTCAAAAGCGTGTCGGCGGTGTCGCCGACCCGGGTCAGATCACTGCGGAACAGCTGCAGATCGTGATCGGCCAGCGCATCGAGCTGGGCCCGAATGCCCACGAGCGCTACCGATTCGGTCACGAGGCGCTTCGGCAAGTCGGCCGCATCTGGCGCCATAGGCGCGATTCCGAAGGCCGCGGCACCGAAGCCGGCCAGCCCCACCATCACTGCGGTGGAGAGGCTTTTCGGGTGGGCCGATACGAAACGTCGGGTCCTGAAAGCGGCGCGCGCCAGCCTGGCATCGAGCGCGGCGGCGAAGGAGGTCAGCGATTTCAATTGGTTCAAAGGACGCGCTGGGCGCCCGGTGCGAGCGCCGGCTGACGTGGCCGGCGCTTCAATCTTCTCGACCCTGCAGGCCTGGTACCGGGCCTCTATTAAAATCCGACGCTCGTCGGAAACGACGCTATCGGCATGTCGGACGGCCGGAAGCCGACTCCAAAACGCTGCGGAGTATAGCGATCCGACCCGGCGTCATGCCCAGGAATACCGGTAAATGACCCCACCGCCCGATGCGCTGCTTGACACGCGCGCCTCCTTGCCTCCTCCGAGCGAGGCCGTGTGCGCGGCTCTGGCGCTTTCGCTTCGCGGCGTCGACGAGCTGTTGCCCGAGCCGGAGTGGCTGGCCAAGCTCGTGCGCTCCGAAGCGACCGGCGTTCCCCTGCGCATCAAGTTCGGGCTCGACCCGACCGCCCCTGACCTCCACCTCGGCCACACGGTCGTCTTCAACAAGCTGCGCCAACTCCAGGATCTGGGCCATAGCGTCATCCCGCTGATCGGCGACTTCACGTCGATGATCGGCGACCCTTCGGGCCGGAACGCGACCCGGCCGGCGCTAACCCGCGAGCAGATCCAGGCGAACGCAAAGACCTACTTCGACCAGATCGCGCTGGTGCTGGATATGGACAAGGCCGAGGTTCGCTACAACTCCGAGTGGAGCGACCCGCTCGGCGCCCGCGGCCTGATCCAGCTCGCCTCCCGCTACACGGTGGCGCGGATGATGGAGCGCAACGACTTCCACGACCGTTTCGCCGCCGGCAGCGCGATCGGCGTGCACGAGTTCCTCTACCCGCTGATGCAAGGCTACGACTCGGTGGCGCTCCGGAGCGACCTCGAACTCGGCGGCACCGACCAGAAGTTCAACCTCCTGATGGGACGGACGCTGCAGGCCGAGTACGGGCAGACGCCGCAGTGCATCCTGACGATGCCGCTGCTCGAGGGCTTGGACGGCGTCGAGAAGATGTCGAAGAGCAAGAACAACGCCATTGCGATCACCGAGCCGGCGAACACGATGTACGCCAAACTGCTTTCGATCAGCGATGCGCTGATGTGGCGCTGGTACCCACTGCTGAGCTTTCGAAGCGCGCCTGAGGTGGCGACGCTGCGTGCCGAGATCGACGCCGGTCGCAACCCGAAGGACGCCAAGGTGCTGCTCGCCACCGAGATCACCGCACGTTTCCACGGCCGGGCCGCCGCCGTCGCCGCCGAGCTCGATTTCGAGCATCGCGCGCGCGGCGGCGTGCCCGACGCGATCGATGAACGCACGCTCGGCGGTGCGCCGCTCGGCATCGGTGCGGTGTTGAAGCAGGCGGGGCTCGCGCCGTCGAGCAGCGAGGCGCTGCGGCTCGTCGACGGCGGAGGCGTGCGGATCGACGGCGCGGTCGTGTCGGATCGCGGGTTAAAGCTCGCGGCCGGCACCTACGTCGTCCAGGTGGGCAAGCGCAAGTTCGCCCGCGTCACCCTCCACTCGGACCCATGACGCGCCGCCCGTCCGCGGCCGCGCGCCACGTTTCGCGCAGCTGCGCCTTCGGCTGACGCGGCCGCGTGCAGATCAAGACCCTGATCCAGATCTCGATCGCTGCGGCGATCGCGACGATCGCGATGAAGTCGGCGGCCTGGTGGGTGAGCGGCTCGGTCGGTCTGTTGTCGGATGCGATGGAGTCATTCGTCAACCTCGCGTCGGCCATGTTCGCGCTCGCGATGGTGACCATCGCCCAGCGCCCGGCCGATGAGGACCACCCGTTCGGCCATACCAAGGCGGAGTATTTCTCGAGCGGATTCGAGGGCCTCCTGATCGTGGGGGCGGCGGTGGCGATCGTCTGGGCCGCGGCGCACCGCTTCGCGAACCCCCAGCCGCTCGAAGCGCTCGGGCTGGGGCTCGCCCTCGCGGTCGCCAGCTCGGCGATCAACGGCGTGCTCGCCCGGCGCATGATGGTCGAGTCGCGGGCCCAGAACTCGATCGTCCTCGAGGCCGATGCGCGTCATCTGTACGCCGACGTGTGGACCACCGCCGGCGTCGTCGTCGGCCTGCTGCTGGTGCACTTCACCGGTTGGCTCTGGCTTGATCCGGTGCTTGCGATCCTGGTCGCGCTGAACATCCTGCGGGAGGGCGCGCGTCTCGTGGGGCGTTCGGTCGAAGGGCTGATGGACACCGCCGTCGAGCCCGAGGTTCGGGCCGAGATCGAGGCGGCATTGGCGCCGTTTCGCTCGGCGCCGGTGCGCTTCGATCACATCGTCACGCGCCGGGCGGCGCAGCGCCGCTTCGTCGACCTGCACCTGCATGTGCCGGCCAACTGGTCGCTCGGCCGCGCCGCGGCGCTGCGCGGCGATGTCGAGCGCTCGCTGCTCCGGCGCGTGCCGGGGCTCCGGGCGTCGATCCAGCTTTTGCCGACCAACGTCGAGGCGCAGTTCGACGAGGTCGGGAAGCCGCCCGTGTGAGGAAGGAAGCGCGGGCCGCTCACGCCGATCGATTCGGCACGCCCGGAACCGGCCCCTGTCGAAGCCTCGCGCTCGAAGCGCGAGGTGCACGGCGCGCTTCGATCGGCGCTACGCCGACCCGGTCGTCCGGTCGTCCGCGATCACCTTGCCGTCGTTGGGCAAGCTGCCCGGCGCGCACAGCACGATCTCGCCGCGCAGCTTGGTGAGTTCGCGAAGCGTCGCGGCGAGCCGCTCGGCGAGCCCTTCCAGCGGCGCGTCGACCTCGACCTGCAGTGTCATCCGGTCTCGCCCCGGCTCGCCGTCGATCACCAGCCGTCCCTTTCGCGCCGCCGGATGCCGGCGCAACACGTCGGCCACCTGCGCCGGGTGCACGAACATCCCGCGCACTTTCGCGCTCTGATCGGCGCGCCCGAGCCAGCCGCGAAGCCGCAGGTTGGTTCGGCCGGTGGGACAGGGGCCGGGCAAGACCGCCGACAGGTCGCCGGTGCTGAAGCGGATCAGCGGGTAGCCGCGATTCAGCGTGGTGACGACCACCTCGCCGACCTCGCCCTCAGGCAGCGGCTCGCCGCTGCCCGGGCGGACGATCTCGAGGATCACGCCTTCGTCGACGACCAGGCCGTCGCGCGCCCCGGTCTCGTAGGCGATCAGTCCGAGGTCGGCGCTGCCGTAGCTCTGGTAGGCCTCGATGCCGCGGGCGCCGAACGCGTCGCGGAGGGCCGCGGGGAAAGCCTCGCCGCTGACCGACGCCTTCTGCAACGAGGGCAGCGCGACGCCGAGGGCCTCGGCCTTCTCGAGGATCAGCTGCAGGAAGCTCGGCGTGCCGGTGTAGGCACTCGGGCGCAGCCGGGCGATCGCCTGCACCTGCTGCTCGGTCTGGCCGATGCCGGCCGGAAACACCGTGCAGCCGAGCGCGAACGCGCCGCCTTCCATCATGGCGCCGGCGGGCGTGAAGTGATAGCTGAAGGCGTTGTGGACGAGATCTCCGCGCCGGAACCCGGCCGCGTGGAGCGCGCGCGCCATGCGCCAGGGATCAGGCCCATCGGCCTCGGGCTCGTGGATCGGCCCGGGCGAGGCGTAGACGCGCAGCGCGCGCTCCGCGTCGGGCCGGTCCGGCCCCCAGCCGAGTGCCGAGCAGCCGCCGAAGGGGTCGACGGCATCGGGCGCGTTCTGGCGCTCGAGCAGTTCCTGCTTGCGCAGCACCGGCAGCGCCGCAAGTGCCGCGCGGCTGGTGACCGCAGCGGCGTCGATACCGCCGAGGCGCTCGGCGAACGCCGGTGCCGTGCGCTGCGCGTGCGCGACTTGCCGCGGCAACGCCGCCATCAATGCGGCCTCGCGCACCTCGGGCGGCCGGACTTCGAGCGCGTCGTAGAACGGCGCCGTGCGGGGCAGCGTCATTCGTCGTCCTGCCGGGCGACGCGGCGCCGGGCCTCATCGAAGAGCTTGCGCTGACCGATGGGCGTGTCGACCGCAAAGCGCTCGAAGCCGCCGCCGCGCGGGCGTTTCAGGTCGGCGAGCAGCCCGCCGTCCTCGGCGTGGAAGTGCAGGAACGCGCTGTTCCCGAGGTAGAAGCTGCCGGGGCTCTTCTCGCGCAGCTCCCGGATCTCGCGTAGCTGACGCAGGAGCGGCAGCAGGCGCTGCAGGGTGGTGGCGTCGGCATGGGCCATCGGTCGAACCTTTCAACTCAGCCAGCGCTTGCGGCGCCGGTAGCTCTTGACGTCGCGAAAGCTTCGGCGGCCGGCGGCGCCGCTGCCGAGGTAGAACTCCTGCACGTCTTCGTTGCCGCGCAGCTCGGCGGCGCTGCCGTCCATCACGACGCGGCCATTTTCGAGGATGCTGCCGCGGTCGGCGTAGCGGAGCGCCATGGCCGTGTTCTGCTCGGCGAGCAGAAAGCTCACCTGCTCGCGCTGGTTCAGCGTGCGGACGATCTCGAACACCTCCTCGACGATCTGCGGCGCCAGACCCATCGAAGGTTCGTCGAGCAGCACCAGCTTCGGCCCGGCCATCAGCGCCCTGCCGATGGCGCACATCTGCTGCTCGCCTCCCGAGGTGTAGGCGGCCTGCGCGCGGCGCCGGGTTTTCAGCGGCGGGAAGTAGGCGTAGACCTTCTCGAGCGTCGCGGCGACCGCCGCCTTGCCGTCTTTGCGGCTCCAGGCGCCGGTCAGGAGGTTCTCCTCGATCGTCAGGTGGGCGAAGCAGTGACGGCCCTCCATCACCTGAATCACGCCACGGGCGACCAGCTCGGCCGGCGTCAGGTTCTCGATCCGCGCGCCGCCGAGCCGGATCGCGCCCTTGGTGACGACACCCCGCTCGGCCTTCAGCAGGTTCGAGACGGCGCGCAGCGTCGTCGTCTTGCCGGCGCCGTTCGCGCCGAGTAGCGCGACGATGCTGCCGGCGTCGACCCGCAGCGACACGCCCTTCAACACGAGGATCACGTGGTCGTAGATCACCTCGATGCCGTTGACGTCGAGCAGGGGCGTGGCGGCCCGCATCGGCAAAGCCCGCTCGACCGGGGTCGGCGTCGCGTTCATCCGGGGCGCATCGAAGCCGAGGTCAGCCGCAGCTCCGCGGCTTGATGTTCTTGTCCTTCGCGTACTTGGCAGCGTATTCCTTGACCATCGGGTCGATGTGCGTCTTGTCGGCCTGGTACCAGTCGGAAGTGACGTTCCACTTCGCGCCGTCCCACTGCACGATGCGCGCCCAGTCGTTGCCCATGTGGTTGGCGCACGAGGTCTTGACCGGCCGCATTACCTCGCCGAAACCGAGTGCCTTCAACCGGTCGGACGTGAGGTCGAGGTTCTCGAAGCCCCAGCGCACCTGCTCGGGCGTCATCGGCTTGCCCTTGCCGTACTTTTCCTGCGCGGTGCGGATGGCTTCGACCTGCAGCATCGCGATCATCAGGCCGCGGGTATGGGCGAGGGTGCCAATCTCGTTGGCCGCGCCGGTGCCCTGGCCCTTGTCGTAGACCAGGCGGCGCAGGTCGTCGTGGACCTTGTCCTTGGCGGCGCTGTTGTGGATCGTGATCGCGTTGTAGCCCTTGGCGCCGTCGCCGAGGTCTTTCACGTCGTGATCGGAGCCGGCCCACCAGATCGCGTAGATCTTGTCGCGCGGGTAGCCGCTCGCCTGCGCCTCGCGGATGCCGGCGGGGGTCATCACGCCGGCCGACCAGAACAGCACGTCGTCGGGCCGCTGCTGGCGGATCTGCAGCCAGGTCGATTTCTGCTCCACGCCCGGCGGGGTGACCGGGAACAGCAGGAGCTCGAAGCCGTCGGCCGCGGCGCGTTTCTGCAGCAGCGGGATCGGCTCCTTGCCGTAGGGCGAGTCGTGGTAGACGAGGGCGATCTTCTTGCCCTTCAGGCCGTTCTGCTTCTTTGCGATGTCCTGCAGCATCACGTCGGCGGCGGTCCAGTAGGTGCCCAGCAGCGGGAAGTTCCACTCGAAGACCGTGCCGTCGACCGATTGCGAGAGGCCGTAACCCGGTGTCTCCACCGACACCTTGTCGACGAAGGCCTTGTCGGTCACCGCGAAGGTGATGCCGGTCGATTGGGTGTCGAAGCCGGAGGCTCCGCCGCCCTTGCCTTTCAGCCGCTCGTAGCACTCGACGCCCTTGGCCGCGTCGTAGGCGGTCTCGCATTCCTCAAAGGTCAGCTTCACGCCGTTGACACCGCCGTCGCGGGCATTGACGAGCTTCAGGTAATCCTGCTTGCCGTCGGCCCACGGAATGCCGAGCGGCGCGAACTGGCCGGTGCGGTAGACCAGGAGCGGCACGAACTGCTCGGCGCCCTGGGCGGCGACGAGCGACGGCAGCGCCGTGGCAGCGAGGGCGGCGGCCGCAAGTGCGGTCTTGACGATCGACGTGAAGGGCATGGTCTTGTCTCCTGGAGGAATCGATCAAGCGGGGAATCAATGCGGAAACGGCCAGAGCCGCAGCTTTTCGCGGCCGGTCATCCAGAGCCGCGCCAGACCGTGCGGCTCGAGGATCAGGAACAGCACGATCAGCGCGCCGAACACCATGTGCTCGAGCTGCGAAGCGGTGCCGGTCGAGAGCGGCAGCCCGAGCCAGTGCGGCACGCGGTTCAGGAGCAGCGGCAGCAGCACGACGAAGGCGGCGCCGAAGAAGCTCCCGGCGATCGAGCCGAGGCCGCCGATGATCACCATGAACAGCAGCGAAAGCGAGCGGTCGATGCCGAAGGCCGCCGGCTCCCACGAGCCGAGGTGAATGAAACCCCAGAGCGCACCGGCGATGCCGACGATGAACGAGCTGACCGCGAAGGCGCTGAGCTTGGCCGACACGGGGCGGATGCCGATCACCTCGGCGGCGACGTCCATGTCGCGGATCGCCATCCACTGGCGGCCGATCGCACCCCGCACGAGGTTCTTCGCGGCGAGCGCGAGCAGCACGACGATCGCCAGGCAGAACAGGTACTTCCGCGCCGGCGTCGCGAGTTCGAGGCCGAACGCCGACAGCGTGCCGATGCCGACCGAGCCCGAAGGCGAATCGTTCGTCACCCATCTCACCCGGTTGGTGAACCAGTCGATGAAGAACTGCGCCGCAAGCGTCGCGACCGCCAGGTAGAGACCGCGGATCCGCAGGCTCGGCAAGCCGAACGCGACGCCGACCAGCGTCGCCGCCAGGCCCCCACCGAGAAGCGACAGCACGAGTGGCATCCCGGCGATGCGCGTCTGCAGGTTGAATGCGGCATAGGCGCCGACCGCCATGAAAGCCGCCGTGCCGAGCGAAATCTGCCCGCAGTAGCCGACCAGCACGTTCAGGCCGAGGGCGGCCAGCGAGAGCACGAGGAACGGGATCAGCACCGCCTGGAACACGTAGGCGCTCGCGATCCACGGCACGACCGCGAACGCGACCGCCAGCAGCGCGAGCACCGCGATCCGGTCCTGACGCACCGGAAAGATCTGCAGGTCCGCCCGGAAGCTCTCCTTGAACTGGCCGTTCTCGCGGTAGATCATCGGTTCACACCCGGTCGATGATCTTGTCGCCGAAGAGGCCCTGCGGCCGCACCAGCAAGAAGCCGAGCGCGAGCACGTAGGCGAACCAGTTCTCGATGCCGCCGCCGATCAGCGGCCCGAGGTAGATCTCGGCCAGTTTCTCGCCGGCGCCGATGATCAGCCCGCCGACGATCGCTCCCGGCACCGAGGTCAGGCCGCCGAGAATCACCACCGGAAAGGCCTTCAGCGCGACCAGCGAGATCGAGTACTGCACGCCGAGTTTCGAGCCCCAGATGATTCCGGCGACCAGCGCGACCGCGCCGCCGATCGACCACACGATCACCCAGATTCTCGAGAGCGGGATGCCGATCGATTGGGCGGCCTGATGGTCGTCGGCGACCGCGCGCAGCGCCCGGCCGGTCGCCGTTTTCTGGAAGAACAGCGCAAGCGTCGCCACCAGCAGCGCGGCGATGACCGCGGCGTACAGGTCTTCGCGGCCGACCAGAACGCCGCCGGGAAACACGCTCTCCATCAGGAAGATCGGCTCCTTCGGCAGGCCGACATCGATCTTGTACGTGGCACTGCCGAAAATCAGCTGGCCGGCGCCGTCGATGAAGTAGGCGATGCCGAGCGTCGCCAGCAGCAGCGCGATCGGCGCCTGGTTGACGAGTCCGCGCAGCGCGAGCCGCTCGATCAGCATCGCGACGCCGATCATCAACACGAGCGTCGCAAGGATCGCCAGCGCGTTGGCCACGACCAGGCTCGAGATGCCGAGCCCCTGCGGAATCCACGCCGAGAGCCGCGCCATCGCCAGCGCCGCGAACAACACCATCGCGCCCTGCGCGAAATTGAAGACGCCGCTCGCCTTGTAGATCAGCACGAAGCCGAGCGCGACCAACGCATACAGCATGCCGACCATCAGGCCGCCGATCAGGGTTTCGAGGAAGAAGCCCATCAGCCGCCGCCACCACCTGCGACCCGTCCCTCACCCCAGCCCTCTCGCGCACGCGGGAGAGGGGGGCCGTGCAGAGCGCACTGCTCACACTCATTCGTGCACGCGAGAAGGTCGGGTTGAGGGCGCGGCGCCTTGCTCCGTCTCGCGGGTGCGAATGAAAGTTCGGGATCGTGTGCGGCGTTCTGCTCCCTCTCCCGCGCGCGGGAGAGGGTTGGGGTGAGGGCACGGCGCGCGGTCATGCCGCCGCCCCCAGATAGGCCCTTACCACTTCGGGATTCGCGCGCACCTCGGCCGGCAAGCCGTCGCCGATCTTCCTGCCGTGATCGAGCACGACGATCCGGTCACTGAGGTCCATCACCACCGCCATGTCGTGCTCGATCAGCACGATCGTCGTGCCGAATTCAGCGTTCGCCTCGAGGATGAAGCGGCTCATGTCCTGCTTCTCCTCGACATTCATCCCGGCCATCGGCTCGTCGAGCAGGAGAAGCCGCGGCTCCATTGCGAGCGCCCGGCCGAGGTCGACGCGCTTCTGCAGCCCGTACGCGAGCTTGCCGACCGGCGTCTTCCGGTACGCCTGGATTTCAAGGAAATCGATGATCCGCTCGACGGCTTCGCGCTGCGCAATCTCCTCGCGCTCGGCCACGCCGAGCCGCAGCGCCTGCTGCAGGAGGTTGGCGCGCATCTTCAGCGTGCGGCCGGCGAGGATGTTGTCGACGACGCTCATCCCCTTGAAAAGCGCCAGGTTCTGGAAGGTGCGCGCGACGCCCAGCGCAGCGACCTGGCGCGGCGTGGGATGGCGGAAGGCGCGGCCATCGAACGCGATCGTGCCCTGCTGCGGCCGGTAGACGCCGCCGATGCAGTTCAGCATCGAGCTCTTGCCAGCGCCGTTCGGGCCGATGATCGCCCGCACCTCGCGTTCGCGAACGTCGAAGCTCACGTCGGCCAGCGCCTGCACGCCGCCGAACGCGAGGCCGATGCCGCGCACCTCGAGCAGCGCCGCGCCGGCCGGCTGGCGGCCCGCGACCGGAGGCGGCGCGACGGGGCCCGTCGCCGTCGGCGCGTCGGGCCTCGCCCGCTCGGCCAGCGCAGCGTCGGGCGCCTTCATGCGGCGGCGCCGAGCGGCGCAAAGGTCTTGGCGTCGACGATCTGCAGATCGGCGGCGACGCTGCCGCTCCGGCCGTCCTCGAACTTCACCGGTGTCTCGACGTGACAGTGCGTCGCGCCGCCGTAGAGCGCGTCGACCAGCACCGCGTAGCGCTCGGAGATGAAGCCGCGGCGGACCTTTTTCGTGCGGGTCAGTTCGCCGTCGTCGGCGTCGAGCTCCTTGTGGAGCACGAGGAAGCGCGCGATCTGCGAGGCGGCCAGTCGCGCGTCGGCGGCGAGATCGGCGTTGACCCGCTCGACGCAGTCGCGAACCAGTTCGCGCACCTCGGGCTTGGTCGCCAGATCCGCATAGCCGGCATACGCGAGGTTGCGCCGCTCGGCCCAGTGCCCGACAGCCTCGAAGTCGATGTTGACCAGCGCCGAGACGAAACCGCGGCCGGCGCCGATCGCGACCGCCTCCTTGAGGTGCGGGAAAAACTTCAGCTTGTTTTCGATGTACTTCGGCGCGAAGAGCGCGCCGTCGGCGAGCCGGCCGACATCCCTGGCGCGGTCGATGATCTTCAGGTGACCGGCGGCGTCGATAAAGCCGGCGTCGCCGGTGCGGTACCAGCCGTCGGCGCTCAGCACCTCGGCCGTCGCCGCCGGGTTGCGGTGGTATTCCTTCAGCAGGCCGGGCGACTTCACCAGGATCTCACCGCTCGGCTCGACCCGGATCTCGACGCCCTCGATCGGCACCCCCACGGTGTCGGCGCGGGCCTCGTGATCGGGCTGCAGACAGACGAAGACCGCCGTCTCGGTCGAACCGTAGAGCTGCTTCAGGTTGACGCCGATCGAGCGGTAGAAGACGAACAGGTCGGGGCCGATCGCCTCGCCGGCGGTGTAGGCGACGCGCACCCGCGAGAAGCCGAGCGCATTGCGCAGCGGTCCGTAGATCAGAAGTCGGCCGATTGCGAAGTGCAACCGGTCGACCGGCCCGACCGGCTGGCCGTCCATTAGCCGCGGGCCGACGCGCGCCGCGAGCGCCATGAAGTGCCGGTAGAGCCCTCGCTTGACCGCACCGGCGTCCTCCATCCGGACCGTGACGGAGGTCAGCAGCGCCTCGAAGATGCGCGGCGGTGCGAAGTAGTAGGTCGGGCCGATGTCGTTCAGGTCGATCGCGACCGTCGCCGGCGACTCCGGGCAGTTGACGACGTAGCCGCACGCCAGCCACTGGGCGTACGAGAAGATGTTCTGCCCGATCCAGGCTGGCGGAAGGTACGCCAGCACCTCCTCGTCGGCGGTGAGCTTGTCGAACGCGGCGCCGGCGCGGGCACGGTCGATCAGCGAGCGGTGTGTGTGGACCACGCCTTTCGGCTGACCGGTCGTTCCCGAGGTGTAGAAAAGCGCGGCGACGTCGTCGGGCGTGGTCGCCTCGACGTCGGCCTCGTGGCGGCCCGGTTCGGACGCGGCGCGCAGGCTGCCGGCAGCGATCAGCGCATCCAGCGGCGCGACCCCGGGCGCGTCGCAGTGCCGCAGGCCGCGCGGATCGTCGTACCAGATGCGGGTCGGCCCTTCGGCGCCGGCCGGCAGCAGCGTTCGCACCTCGAGCAGCTTGTCGACCTGCTCCTGGTCCTCGACGACGACGAAGCGCACCTCCGCGTTCACCAGCGGGAACACGAATTCGCTGGCGACCGCGTCTTGGTAAAGCGGCACCGGCACCGCGCCGAGCGCCTGGGCCGCGAGCATGGTCGCGTAGAGCCGCGGCCGGTTCTCGCCGACGACGACCAGATGCGCGCCGCGGCTCAGACCGGCCTCCCGCAAACCGGCGGCGAGCGCGCGGACCAGCCGGTCGAGGGCGGCCCAGTCGAGCGTCTGCCAGATGCCGTACTTCTTCTCGCGCAGGGCCGGCGCGTTCGGACGGGCGGCGGCGTGCGCCGCGAGCAGCCGCGGGAAGGTCGTCGGCGCCAGGCGGGGGGCAGGGAAGGCGGCAGTCGGCATCGGCTCCGACTGTAGGAACGCCTTCGAGGCCGGCCGGTCGTTCTGCGGGGAATCCTAGGGACAGTCCCCTCGGGTGTTTCCCTGGTCGGCGGGGGTCGCGACGCTCGCCGCGGCCGCCTCAGCGCGGCGCTTGCCGGCCGCTCGATCGGACCCGACGGCGTTGCTGCAGGGTCGCCGCCCCGGCCAGCCCGGCCAGCATCAGCGCGCTGCTCGCGGGTTCCGGCACGGCGCCGACTACCGCGAGGTTGCCGATCGTCAGCGAGGAGACGCCGAGCACGTCGACCGTGTCGAGCACGCCGAAGCCGAGCGTGAGCGGCCCGGAGCTGCTCACGCGCGTCGAAAAAGTCTGAACGCCGCTGCCCGGCGCAGCGCGGGTCGCAAGCGTGGTGACAGTGCCGCCGATCACGACGAACGCGCGGTCCATGAACGCGGTTTCGAGCGTCGCGAACGACCAGTCGAAGCTCAGGGTTTGGCCGGCGACCGCGCCGAAGGTCTGGCGCACCAGCGAACCTTCGGTGCCGTATTGGGCGCTCGACAGGTCGAGGCCGAAGGGGGCAACGCCGGCGGCGGTCTCGAGCGTGCCGATGTCGACCGCCGAGACACCCGACAGATTCGCCGGCTGATCGCCCGCCGGATCGCCGTCGCGGTAGGCCGTGGTCAGCGTGATGCGGCCGCCGCTGGCGATGACATCGCCGAAGCTCGACCAGCCGGCCAGGCTCGCCGTGCTCGCCTGCGCGTGTACCTGGACCGCGAAGGTCAGGGCGGCGAGGCCGGCGAGGGTCGACAACAGCATCGGGCGGCGGAGCGGAGCAGCAGGCATGGGACCTCTCGTCGAGAAGGTGGCAAAGCGGGGTTGGGCGCGGGGTTCACTGCCCGGGGCGGCAGACATCGATTGCATCTACCGCACCATCAGATCGCGAACCGGCACGACGCTCGCCGGGGCGACGCCGGCCAGGGTGAGCAAGGGACGCAGCGCGGCACCGGCACCCGAGGCGATCTGCACGCTGGTGCCGCTGTCGACCGCGACCAGCCGGACCCAGCCGTCGCCGACCGGGTCGCTGCCGCCGTAGCCGAGGCTCGCCAGCAGGGTGCGCAGGTCGAGGAAGTCCTTGCCCGGCACGAAGTCGGTGATCGTGTCGCCGGCGTCGCGCATCGACTGGTAGACGAAGACGTTGACACCACCGCCGCCGGTAAGGACGTCGGCACCCGCCCCGCCGACGATCACGTCGTCGCCCGCGCTGCCGACGAGGGTGTCGCGCCCGCCGGTTCCGAGGATCGTCTTGAAGAGCGAGAGGCCGACGAGCACCGGGTCGTGGTCGGAGGCCCGGTCGGGCACCGCGCCGTTGTACGGATCGGGCGCGCAGGTGGCGCAAGCGGGTTGCTTGAACTCGAGGTTGTAGTCCTGGGCGATGCTCTCGTCGGCGTCGATGTGCCAGTGCACGGCTCCGGTCACCCGCGCCGAGAGCGAGCCGGTCGTGATCGCCTGGTCGAGCCGCCCCGCCGTGCCGTCGAACACGTACGAATAGCCGAGCGTCTCGAAGCGGCCCGACTGGTCGACGTAGCCGCTGCTCGTCAGGTCGTAGATCGGGTCTTCCTGGGCGTAGGCGTTGAAGTCGCCGACCAGCAGCGCGTCGCCGCTGCCGCCGGCCGCCTGCAGCTGGGCGACGAAGGTGCGCAGGCGCCGGGACTGCTGCACGCGGGTCGCGTTCCAGCAGCCCTGGCCGTCGCCGCTGTCGGTGTTGCCGGCGGCGTCGGCATCGCCGGCCGCCGGGCAGCCGCTCTTCGACTTCAGGTGGTTGACGATGAAGCTGAAGCGCTCGCCGTTCAGGGCGGCGAAGGTCTGCGCGAGCGGCGGCCGGTTGTTGATCGGGTCGGGGTCGCTGACTGGATTGCCGATGAGCACGAGCCGCGCCGGCTTGTAGATCATCGCGACCCGGATCGCGTCGCTGCCGGTGCCCTGCGCCGGCACCGGCAACGCGGCGTAGGTGGCCGCGCCGACTTTGGCGTTCAGCGCGTCGACCAGGTTCTGAACCGCGACGTTGCCGCTGTTCTGGATCTCCATCAGCCCGACCGCGTCGGCATCCAGCCCGGCGAGCGCGAGGACGATCTTCTGGCGCTGGCGCAGGAACTCGGCGAGGCTGTCGGCGCCGCGGCAGTTGGCCGCCGCGATTGCGCCGCCGAGACTGCACCCCTGGCCGGTCCGGCCGTCGGCGGTTTCGCCGTTGGTGAAGGTGGTGAAGAAGTTCAGCACGTTCATCGACGCCAGCCGAACGTTTGCGCCGCCGACGGCCGGCGGCGTGGCCGGGCGCGGGTTGGCGATGGCGAACACCGGCGCCTCGGTCGGCTGCAGGCGGTAGAGCCCGGCACCTGACGCGGTCGAGGTGGCGAGGCCGTAGTCGAGCACGCCGACGAGATTCGTCAAGGTGTCGCCGGCGCGCGGTATGCCGTCGGCGAACGCGTACGGCGTCGGATCGACGTTCTGCAGCGAGCTGCCGTCGTCGAGCAGCAGGCGGCTGCGGGCTTCGAGGTCGGCGAGTGCCACCGCGGCCGCGCTGGCCGGCCGGTAGCGGTTGGTCGGCGTCTCGTGGCGGCCACCGGCACCGATCGTCAACTGGCCGTAGCGGGCCTGGTAATAGTTCTGCTGCACCGTCAGCGTGCCCTCGATGCGGACCAGCATGCCCTCGAAGCGTTCGAGGCTGTCGCCGACGGCCACCGGAAGCGTGACCGCGGTCGGCGCGATGCTGTAGCCGCTGCCGAGCAGCATGACGGCGGTGACGTTCACGAGTTCGGTGAGCGGCGTCGCGGCGGTGCCCGCGCCCGGGCTGAACTCGGCCACCGTCGCGGTCACCTGCACCAGGTTGCCCACCGCCGCGGCGCCGGGTGGCGCACTCGAGGTGAAGACGTAGATGCCGTCGGAGGTGGCCGGGTCGTTGTCGCCCGTCAGATCCTGCAGGAAGAAGCCGTTGTTGACGAGCTTGGTGACGACTCCGCTCGTGACGACGCTACGGCCCACCAGAGGGCTGGTCGCCCCGCTGCCCTGGATCGTGTAGATCGCGGCGGCGACCGGGGCGGGGCCTGTGCCGCCACCGCCACCGCCGCCCGCGCACGGCGCGAACACGGTCGTGCTGCTGCGGGGGACCGGCGTCGCGGTCGTGAAGTCGGTGCTGTTGTCGCCGGTGTCGGTGCAACCGCCGAGCGCGCGCAGCACGCCGGTCGTGTTGGAAGGTGCCGCGGTCGGCAATCCCTCGGTCGGCGTCGAGGTCGGGCCGAAGCTCACGATGTCGACCAGCGTGCCGCCGCTCGGCGCGGTGCCCGCGAGGGCGATGCTGCCGCTCACCAGCGCCACCTTGCCGGCGGTGGCCGAGAGCGCGATCGAGCCGGTCACGTCGCCGCTCACCGGCGTGGTGCCGCCGCTGCCCGCCGCCTCGCGGATCAGCAGGTACTGGCCGGCCTGCAGCGTAGTGCCGGCCGGGAGCGCGGTGAGTTGCCAGCTCGACCCGGTCGCCGCGGCGTACTGCACCGACCAGCCGCCGATGCTCGCCGCCGCGGTGCCGGTGTTGAAGATCTCGATGAAGTCGTGCTGCAGCGTCGTGCCGCTGTTGCCGCCGCCGCCGTATACCTGGCTGATGACGACCGCGGCCTGCGCGCTGGCCGCGAGCAGCGTCGCGAGCGCCAGTCCGGCCACGCGCCGGGCCGTCCGCAAGGGCGTGCTAGTTGAAGTCGGGCGCGCGCGGCGTGCCATCGACAGTGCACCGGCTTCGGTCATGCAGCAATCTCCTCGAAGCGACGACTTGTCGCTCATCGATGGTGGCGAAGTGGCCAGCGGTGGCCGCTGACGCACGAAGCGTGCGCGTGTCGCCCTCACCGGATCCCGCGTCTGTCCCGTCGAGCTGCCGCCGGCTTCAATGATCGGCGACGCGTTCTTGCAGGTTGATGACGCCGGCGGCGACATGCCCGGCCGGCACGTGCGCGGCGGCGGCGTCGACGTGGCCGGTCTGGTCGTCGAAAAAGAAGTCGGGCTCGAACTCGCGCAGGAATTCGCCTTTCGCCAGGCCGCCGAGGAACATGGCCTCGTCGACCTCGATGTTCCAGTCCATCAGCGTACGGATCGCCCGTTCATGGGCCGGCGCGCTGCGGGCCGTGACCAGTGCGGTGCGGATGCGCATTCGGTCTGCGGGCCGTTGCTGCAATCGCTGCAGGGCGAGCAGCAGCGGCTTGAACGGGCCGGCGGCGAGCGGCGTGGCCGAATGGTCGCGTTCGTGCGCCTGAAACGCGTCGAGCCCAGCGCTCTGATAGACGCGCTCGGCCTCGTCGGAGAACAGCACCGCATCGCCGTCGAACGCGATCCGCACTTCGTCCGGGTGCTCGGCCGAGGCGCGCGCCGAGTGCGGGTAGACGCGCGCCGCGGGCACGCCGGCCGCGAGCGCCGAGCGCACGTCGGCCTCGTTCGTCGACAGAAACAAGTGCGCGTTGAGCGGCCGCAGGTAGCGCCACGGCGACTGCCCGCGCGTGAACACCCCGCGCTGGATCGGCAGGCCGTAGTGCTGTGCCGAGCGAAAAACCCGCATGCCGGAGACCGGATCGTTGCGCGACAGGATCACGACCTCGACCCGCGCCGGCGCGCCGGCGTTGAACGCGAGCAGCTTTTGCACGAGCGAGAACGCGACCCCGGGCTTGGCGGCGCGTTCGAGCCGCTGGAGCTGGAGTTGCATGTAGGCCCGGTCGTCGTGCGCCTCGAAGTGCTGGTTTTCTTCCTCGAAATCGAACAGCGCGCGCGAGGAAATGGCGACGACCAACTGGCCTTCGAGCGAGGTGGGCATCGACCAATGATAGGTGCGCGGAAGGGCCCTGCGACAGGCTCAGGGCGAGCGGGGACGCGCCGACGAGGCCCTTCGACAGGCCGAGGGCGTACGAGACGATCGGCGAACATCCCTGGCGACGGGCGCCGCGGGGCCGTCGATCGAGGCCGGCGCTCGGCCGACCTTACTTCTTGTTCTGTTTCTCGGTCTTCCGGCCCTTCTCGGCCTTGGCCGGCGCGGCGGCGATCACCGGCGCGACCGGCGCTTCTTCCTCGGCGGCCTGTTCCACGACCGAGACGATCACCGGGTTCGGCTTGCCCTGGGTCATTACCTTGACGCCCTCGCCGAGCTGGATGTCGTTCACGTGCAGCGTCTGGCCCTTCACGAGATTGCCCAGGTCGACGGTCAGAAACTCGGGCAGCTGCGAAGCCAGGCACGAGATCCGCAACTCGTTCGCGATGTGGTTGACGATGCACGCATCGGTCTTCACGGCGGGAGAGTTTTCCTCGTTGACGAAGTGCAGCGGCACGTTCTTGACGATCCGGGTCGTCGCGTCGACGCGCTGGAAGTCGATGTGCAGCACGAGCGGCTTGAACGGGTGCATCTGGAAGTCGCGCAGCAGCACTTGCTGGGTCGTGCCGCTGAGTTCCATATCGAGGAGCGACGAATGGAAAGCTTCCTTCTTCAGCGCGAAGAAGAGGGCGTTGTGATCGAGCTCGATCATCGCCGGCGTGCCGGCGCCGTAGACGATGCCGGGCACCTTTTGCGCGTGGCGCAGGCGGCGGCTCGCTCCGGTCCCCTGCAACGTGCGCTCGTATGCGGTGAAATTCACGGGTGTTTCCTTAAGTGGCGAAGGCCCGCGACCAGGTCCTTCTGCTTGCAAACGTCCGGCCGGACCGGCCGAACGACAAAGCGGCAGGCTCCCTGGGGAGCTTGCCGCGGTGTTCTTTAGAAATTGGCGTTCTGCTCTGCGAAGAGCGAGGTGACAGATTCACCGTCGGAGATCCGCCGGATCGTCTCGGCGAACAAGAAGGCGACCGACAGCGACCGGATCTTGCTGCAGGCCCTGGCAGCCTCGGTCTGAGGAATTGTGTTGGTGACGACCACCTCGTCGAGCAGCGACCCCTGGATCCGTTCGATCGCCGGCCCCGACAGCACCGCATGCGTGCAGTAAGCGACCACGTGGCGTGCGCCGCGCGACTTCAGCACTTCGGTCGCCTTGACGAGCGTGCCGGCGGTGTCGGTCAGGTCGTCCATGATGACGCAGGTGCGGCCGTCGACATCGCCGATGACGTTCATCACCTCGGAGACATTCGCCGTCGGGCGGCGTTTGTCGATGATCGCCAGGTCGCAGCCGAGCTGTTTGGCGAGCGCGCGCGCCCGCACGACGCCACCGACATCGGGCGAGACGACGATCAGGTCGTGGTGCCGCTTGGATTGGAGGTCGCTCAGGAGCACCGGCGAGGCGTAGATGTTGTCGACCGGAATGTTGAAGAAACCCTGGATCTGGTCGGCGTGCAGGTCCATCGTCAGGAGCCGCTCGACGCCGACCGCCTCCAGCATGTTGGCGACGACCTTGGCGCTGATCGGCACGCGGGTCGAGCGCGGCCGGCGGTCCTGGCGGGCATAGCCGAAGTAAGGCATCACCGCGGTCACCCGCCGGGCCGACGCGCGCCGCAGCGCGTCGACCATGATGCAGAGCTCCATCAGGTTCTCGTTGGTCGGCGCGCAGGTCGGCTGCACGACGAAGATGTCGCGGGCGCGGACGTTCTGCTGGATCTCGACGTTGACCTCGCCATCGGAGAAGCGGCCGACGTGCGCCTTGCCGAGCTCGATCCCGAGATGGGTGGCGATTTCCTGCGCGAGCGCGGGGTTCGCATTCCCGGTGAACAGCAGCGTGTTGAACAGCAAGGAACTCTCCGCGAAGCTTGTAAACGACGGGTGCTTGTCGGCCGGGGCGCCGTCTGGGCCAGCGGCGGCAACCGGCCGACGTGCCGAGCGCGGCCTGAAACCGCGGCGCCGGAGCCGCGGCGCTACATCGTTTGGCAGGGGAGGAAGGACTCGAACCCTCGCATGTCGGAATCAAAATCCGATGCCTTGACCAACTTGGCGACTCCCCTACACAGGACGAAGGCCCTGCGGCCCGCGCCCTTCAAACCTCACTCCGCGGCCCAGCCGACCAGCGCGTGGACAACGAGGCTGCGGCAAATGCGGCCTTGCCAACCAGAGGGCAACGCCGGCAGGTGCCCCGCATCCGCATTCAAATTCGCGTTCACACTCTCACCCACATCCGCCTCGACACCCCCATTTGCCAATCCGGCGTCTACACGCCCGAGATCTGCGAATACCGCACTGCCCGAGCCGGTCATCCGGCTATTGCCGTAGTCCCGATCCAGCAGAGCGGCTGCTATGCCGATTTCAGCGCACTCCGCCCGGGCGGCTGCTTCGAGATCGTTCCGCGCGGCGCGAACCCGCTCGATATCGACCCTCGGCCCGGACTCAATCGAACTCGACCCAACCGAGCGAGCGCCCTCCGCAACGACCCGAGCGAAGCTTTCAATGATAGCAGCTTCACTGCTCCACTCGAGCAGCGGGCTGGCGAAGATGGCGCCGGTCGCGACGCCGTGTGCCGGCTTGACGACAGCGTACCGCCGTGGCGCGAGCCGCACGGGCGTGAGCCGCTCGCCGATGCCCTCGACGAACGCATTGCGCCCAGCGACGAAGAACGGCACGTCGGCGCCGAGCCGCAGTCCGAGCGCGCGGAGCCGCGCGCTCGGCCAGTCGAGTTGCCAGAGCCGGTTCAGCGCCAGGAGCGTCGTCGCCGCGTCCGAGCTGCCGCCGCCCATCCCGGCCTCCGCCGGCACGCGTTTGACGATGCTGATGTCGGCGCCGAACGCGCTGCCGCTTTCGACTTGCAGCAGCCGGGCGGCGCGCAGGCAGAGGTCGTCGGCCGGCAGCGGCGCGGCGAGATCGTGACGCGCGAGGCGGCCATCGGCGCGGCGTTCGAAGTGGAGCGTGTCGGCCCAGTCGATCAGGACGAAGAGCGACTGCAGCCGGTGGTAGCCGTCGGGCCGCCGACCGACGACGTGCAGGAAAAGGTTCAACTTCGCCGGCGCGGGCACGTCGAGCAGCGAGCGCAGCGCCATGGTCGACGGCTCGTTTTCAGGGAAGGTCGAGGCGCGCCTGAACGGTCACGACCGGCGGCCCGGCGCGGCGCGCGGCGATGCGCCCTTCGGCGAGCCGGGCGAGGTCGACTGTCCAGCCGAGCTGCTCGAAGCCGGCCGCCGCCGGATCCACCGCCGGCGTGCTCGGCGCGCCGGGCCAGGGGCGGCCGTGCAGCCAATCGAACAGCGCCGCGACCGGCACGCTTTCGCCGAGCACGGCGCGGGTCAGCGCGTCGAGGTCGGGGTAGCGGCTGCGGCCCTGCGGCGTGGCGAGCTCGACCGCGGCCGCCGACCAGCGGGCGCGCGCGATGACGCTGCCGAGCGGGGTCGCGAGGTCGAGCTGGCCGTCGCCGGCGTCGCCGCGCAGCTCGAAGGCGGCGGTCTCCTGGCGCGGCGCGACGCCTTCGTGGCCATCGACCCGCACCGCGAGCCGGCCCGACAGCGCCTCGCCGGCGAGCGGCGAAGGCTCCGTGGGCAAGGCGCTGCAGGCGGCGAGCGCCAGGGCGAGCAGCGCGCTAGACCAGCCGCTGCCGCCATGCGACCGGGCCGGCGGCAGGGCGCGCGGTTCGGTCGCCCGCGCCCTAGCGTCGGCGCCGGTCACAGATCGACGCGCAGCCGGCTCAGCGTCTCGCGCAGCACGTCGTTGCTCGCGTCTTTCTGACGCCCCTCGCGCCACACCTTGCGCGCCTCGTCGGTCTGGCCATCGACCCAGAGCACCTCGCCGAGGTGAGCGGCGATCTCGGCGTCGGGCTGCCCGCGGTAAGCCTCGCGGAGCAGGCGCACGGCTTCCTCGCGATGCCCGAGCCGGTACTCGACCCAGCCCAGGCTGTCGGTGATCGACGGTTCGCCCGGGCTCAGTTCCATCGCCTTCTGGATCAGCGAACGCGCTTCCGGCAGGCGCAGGTTGCGGTCCGCGAGCGAGTAGCCGAGGGCGTTGTAGGCCTGCTGAAAGTCGGGTTTCAGCTCGATCACGCGCCGCAGCATCCGCTCCATGTCGGCCATCCGGTCGAGCTTCTCGGCGACCATCGATTGCTCGTAGATCAGCTCGAAGTCGTCGGGAAAGCGCGTGTTCGCCTGCGCGAGCACCTCGTTGGCATCGCGCCAGAGCTTGGCGTCGCGCAGCACCTGCGCCTCGGCCAGGACCTTGGCGCGCGCATCGTCGGGCGACTTTTCCGGGAGGCGGCGAATCGAGTCGCGCGCTTCCCGCACCTTGCCCTCGCGGGCGAGCAGCGAGGCGCGGCGTGCCTGCACTTCGATCGCGCGGCGCGGGTTCGAGATTTTCGCAAGCCAGGTTTCGGCGCTCTTCAGGTCGTTCTGCTGCTCGGCGGCCTGCGCTAGCAGGAGGTAGCCGCGGGCGAGCGCGTCTTCCTTGGTCGACGGCCCCGCGTCGTCCTCGCCGCCCGGGGCCGCGCCCTCGACCGCGGTCTCCGGCAGGTCCGACGCCTGGATGAGCTGCACGTAGCGCTGCAGCGCGACCGTCGCGGGTGCGGGTTCACGCAGCTGCACGCGCAGCGCGCCGAGCGTCAGCCAGGCCTGCGGCAAATCGGGCGAGCGTTGGGTCAGCGTTTCGAGCTGATCGGTCGCTTCGGGCAGGCGTTGCGCGGCGAGGAGAGTTCGCACGTAGAGCAGGCGCACGCCGGCGCTGTCGGGCGCGGCGGCGAGCTGGTCTTTGACGATCTCTTCGGCCGCCGGCGTGCCGGGCAGCATCTCGAGGGCGAGCGCGGCCGGCGCCTCCGCGGCACGGTCCATGTCATGGGCGCTCTGCGCCAGCGCCAGCGCCTTTTCGCCGTTGATTGCGGCGAGCCAGCCCCGGCCGATCGCCACCCGCGCGACGACCCGCGTCTCCGGCGCATCGGCGTAGGGCAGCAGCACGCGCTCGAGGATCTGCGCGGCCTGCTGATGGTCGGCGGCGCGGCCGAGCAGACGCGGCAGCGCGGCGATCAGCGGCGGCCGCTCGGGTAGCGGTGTCGCCTTCACGAGCTGCTGCAGCGGTTCGGGCAGTTCGGCCATCCGGTTCAACTGCACCAGCAACTGAACCTGGTAGCGCAGCGCTTCGGCCGAGTCGGGCGCCGCCTGCCGCCATGCCTTGACGGCGGCCAGCGCATCGTCGCCGGCCCGCGCCTGGACCGCGATATCGGTCGCGCGGCGAAACAGCTGCTCGTCCTTCGAGCGCCGCGCCGCATCGAGCAGGAGCTGGTAGGCGGCCGCGACGTCGCCCTGGCGCAGCTCGATCTCGCCGATCAGCACCTCCTGGAACAGCGGCGCATTCATCGACGAGTTCTGCACCTTCTCGGCGATTCGCTCCGGCGGCGCCTGCTCGCTCGGCAGCTTCTCCTGCGCAAGGGCGCTGGCGGCGAGCACCCAGGGGCCGAGCGCCAGGGCGAGCACGCGCGGCAGGCCGGATGCGCGCGCGGGTCGCGGGTCAGGGGCGGGCATCGAACGGCTCCTCGGCAGCGGCTGAACGATCCATTCTAGGCAGCGCCATCCGGATTCACCCGAGGTGGCGGCGAAGCCCCGAGTGGGGACGCGGACCGGTCGCGCCGCGACGCCGCAGATCGAACCGCTTCGATAATCGGCCGATGCCCGAGTTGCCCGAGGTCGAAGTCACCCGACGCAGCCTCGCCGAGCGCCTCGAGGGCGCGCGCATCGAGGCGGTCAACATCGGCAAGCCGCTGCGCTGGGCGCTCGGCTGCACGCCCGAATCGCTCTGCGGCCGGACGATCGGCGCGATGACGCGGCGCGGCAAATACTTGTGGCTGGCGCTCGACACCGGCGGGCTCCTGATGCACCTCGGGATGTCCGGGTCGCTGCGCCTGGACCCGACGGCCGGTCCGCCAGGTTCGCACGACCATTTCGACCTCGTAACCACCCGCGGCACCTTGCGCCTGACCGACCCGCGGCGCTTCGGTGCGGTCGTCTGGGCGCCGGAGATTGACAGCGGCACCGCCGGCCGGCTGCTCGCGGGGCTCGGCATCGAGCCGTTCGACGCCGCGTTCGACGGCGCCCATCTGCACCGCGCCTTGCGTGGGCGGCGCGTTTCGATCAAGCAGGCGCTGCTCGGCGGCACGATCGTCGTCGGCGCCGGCAACATCTATGCGTGCGAGGCGCTGTTCGAGGCCGGCATCGACCCGCGGGTCCGCGGCGAGCGGCTGAGCCGGCCGCGCGCCGAGCGTCTCGCCGCTGCATTGCGCAGTACCCTCGGACGTGCGCTCGAGCTCGGCGGCTCGACCCTTCGCAACTTCAGCGATGCCCACGGCATGGCGGGGCGCTTTCAACACCAGGCGTGGGTGTACGGGCGCCAGGGCGAGCCGTGCCGGCGCTGCGGCACGCCGATCCGGCGCATTGTCCAGGGCCAGCGCGCCACCTTCTTTTGCCCGATCTGCCAGCGGCGGTAGCCGGCGAAACCTTCGAAGGGAATCCGATTACTCCACGACTGACTGCCGGGCCTGCATTGCGCATCGTTGAGCGAGAGACGTTCGAGATTACCGGCCTGAAGGTTGCGAAGCAGGCCTTAAAGGACGCCAATGCAGCAATTGCGTCTTCTTAAGAAAGAACGGAACTTCGGATCTGCGTGCATGGCGTTTTCCTTTTCGACGTAGCGGCATCACGGTCGTTCGGCCACCCGCCGGAGGGCGGCGACAATTTGCTCGGCCGGCGGCATCGACGGCGTCCGGTAGGCCAGTTCGCCACGGCGGTCGATGATGTAGACCTGCCCAGTGTGGCGGTCTGAGCCGGTGGGCCTGGGTTCGCCGCCGTTGCCGAGGACGCCGAAAATGCGGTCGACGTCCTCCAGCCGCGGTGCGACCGCGATCCAGCCCGGCAGTGCCGAGAAGGTGCGCAGCCAGCCGGCGAGGGCGGCCGGCGTATCGGCCAGCGGATCGATGCTCACGGAGACGAGTTGGGCCTCCGGCGGCCGACCCTGCAGCTCGCGTTGGGCCTGGCTGAACAACGCTCCCTGGATCGGACAGGTTGCGCTGCACCCGGTGAACATCAACTGCAGGGCGCTCGTGCGGCCGCGAAGCAGCGACGCCAGATCCGTGGCCTTCGACTGGTGGCTGAACACGGGCCAGGGTGGGATCGGCCGCGGCGGCACCACCGGCCCGAACGGAAAGTGCTCGCTCCGGGCGGCGCCACTGTCGAGGGCCACGGGGGATGCAGCCGGCACCCGGGCGGATGCGGTCGCCAAGAGCGCGGCCCCAAGCAGCCGCCGGCGCTGTCGGTGGCTCGGCGTCAGGTCGCGGTCCGGCTCGAGGTCCATTGCCATGCCACGTCGCTCAGCGACCTTCGAGATAAGTCAACAGGTCGGCGCACTGCCCATCCGAAATGTCATAGCGGGGCATTAACGGTGAAATCATCACGTGTCCAGGGTCGACACCGGTGCGCAGCAGGGTGCAAAAAGCGGCGGTGTCATAGGTGGTCAGCGGTCCGCCATGCCGCGATCGTGGCGATCTAAGCCATTTGCGGTCGAGTGGGGCGGCAAAGGGTTCGCCGCCCACCGCGTTGCCATTGCCTCCGGCTGAAAGCGGCGCACCGGCACGCGTTTCGTGGCAATTCTGGCAGCGCGAAGCCTGTCGGGGCAACGCTATCGAATGTCCCACCACCCGGCCCGAAAGGGTCGAGTCGCCGTGAAATGCAGCCCGGCCGCGCTCGCGTTGATGCTCGGTATTCAGCCAGCCATAAACCATGCTTGCGAAGCCGACCAGCACGCTCAACGCGACGCCGAGCCGCAGCGCGCTCGAAGACATCTCGTTTCTCGGCGGCTGGCGATTCGGCGATCAGACCGTTCCGGTCAGTTGATAAGCGCACGACTTGGCGACGCCGTAGATCGGGTCGCCGAACACGCTGTTGTTGCAGCCGAGCGAGCCGGTCACGCCGGTTCGGGTGGCAAAGGTGCCATTGGCCCCGTAGGTTACGGTCGCCACGGAGCCGACCGGCACGCTGCAGGTTCCGCCCTCGCTGGCGCACGCGACCGACGTGGTACCCGATGGCGGCGAGGCGGTGCCCGTGATTTGATAAGCGCACGACTTGGCGACGCCGTAGATCGGGTCGCCGAACACGTTGTTGTTGCAGCCGAGCGAGCCGGTCACGCCGGTTCGGGTGGCAAAGGTGCCATTGGCCCCGTAGGTTACGGTCGCCACGGAGCCGACCGGCACGCTGCAGGTTCCGCCCTCGCTGGCGCACGCGACCGACGTGGTACCCGATGGCGGCGAGGCGGTGCCCGTGATTTGATAAGCGCACGACTTGGCGACGCCGTAGATCGGGTCGCCGAACACGTTGTTGTTGCAGCCGAGCGAGCCGGTCACGCCGGTCCGGGTGGCATAGGTGCCATTGGCCCCGTAGGTTACCGTCGCTACGGACCCGGCCGGCACGCTGCAGACACCGCCTTCGACCGCGCAGGTCACCGGCGTCGCGCTCGGAGGCGGCGGCGGCGGCGAGGAAGGCGGCGCTGCCGCGGGCTCATCGCTGCCGATCTGGCGTAGGTACTCGACCAGGTTGGCGAGATCGGTCCCGGCGAGCGCAACGCCCCTGTGCGCCTGGACCGCCGAAGCAAGCGTCGCGGCGCTCCCGTCGTGCAGGTACGGAGCGGTCTTCCAGACATCGCGCAGCGTCGGAATGTCGATACCGACGAGCGTCGCGCCGAGCCGCTGCCCGCTGCTGGACTTGAGCGTACCGACATCCTTGAGCAAGCTCGCGCTTCCACTGCCGGTAAACCCTGCGCCGCTGTGGCAGCTGGCGCAGTTGTTGTCGGCGAACACCGCTTTGCCCAATTGTGCGGCGGGTGTCAGGCTCGCATCTGCCGCGCGGTACGGGCTCGGCGCAAAGGTGTCGAGCGACATGACGTACGCCGCCAGCGCGTCGAGGTCGGTGCTCTGACCGGCCTTGGTGATGCCGAGGGGCTGGCTGCGCGTACCGGCAAAGAACGCGGCGTCCGACATCAGTCCGATGCCGCCGGACAGCTTTCGGATCTGGCCTTCGAAGTCCTGCACTTCATCGAAGTTGGCACTCCAATGCAGGAAGCCATGGCCCATGCCGGCGCGTCCGCGCAACGGGATGGTGTTGCGCAAACCTTCGCCGAGACCGGTGAGGTCCCAGGTGCGACCGTCCTGACCGCCGTCGTTGTGGCAGCTGGCGCAACTCATGTAGCTATCGCGTGCGAGCCGCGGATCGGCAGCGTCGTAGAACAGTTGCTTGCCCCGCAACACGTTGGCGGGTAGCTTGTCGATGCCGATGGTCCGCAGCGTCACTGTCGGCGCCGCGCCGATCTGGCCCAGTGTCATCAACGGCGACAGGTCGATCACACTCACGCTGCGATCCATGAAGTTGCTGACGTAGAGCTGCGATCCGTTCGCCGCGACGACGAGGCCTTGGGGAGCCAGGCCGACGTCGAAGCGGAACAGCTCTCGCTTGCCGACCGCATCGATCACGGCGACCTGGCGACTGGTTTCGAGGGCGACGAACAGATAGATCCCGTTGGGGTGATAGACCGCTGCACTTGCGACGCTGGAGTTGTCGTGATCGATTCGGCCGCCCAGGTCCTCGTCGCCGGTCACCATGTCAATGCGAGAGCTGACGGCCCGAACCGTGTTCTGGAAGTCGAGGTCGACCGCATTGCGGAGCATCCCGCGCAGGATGTTGTCCTGTTTCGACGGCACCCAGGCGCTCTTTCCGTCCGGCGAAATGGCCGGCGCGCCAAGGTAATTCGGAAATCCGCGGCCCTGGTTTTCGGTGTCGGGGCGTTCGCTGTGCGCGAGCACGACAGTACGCAGGATGCCGAGCGTGCTCGGGTCGAGCATCAAAACTTCGCCCCCGACCTTTGCATTGCTTGCATCGGTGGTCCGGACCACCGCGGTTCCCTCGCCCGGAAGCGGCGGCGTGATGAAGCGGGAGACGAGCAACCGGTCGCCCGCCGCGGTCAGCGCCAGATGGCGCGGGTTATCGCCGACCGCAGCGTTGCCCAGCACCGCACCGGTTGCGGCGTCCAGCTTCAGGATTCGACCGGTGGCCTCGAGCGTCACGAAAGCTTGGTTGCCGATGGGCGACATGACGATCCCGAACGGCTGGGAAGCGCGTGGCAACGTCAAGGTCTGGACCACCGACAGGCTCGTCGGGCTCAAAACGCTGATCGACGCGCTCTGCTGGTTGACGACCCAGATGCGGCCGTCGGGTGCGAGCGCGGCGCTGTGCGGTGCGGTGCCGACCGTTACTTCGGCGAGGCGTGCGGAGCTGACGGTGTCGAATACGCTGATCGAGTCGTTGTCCGGGTTGACGGCCCAGAGCCGCGCGGCGCCGCTGGCACGCGGCTCGAGGAGCAGGTTCGAGGACGCGCGGACCGGGGCGGAGGAGGTCGGCGCGCTGCCCGAGATGCCTTGAAGGAAGCTTTTGGTCGCATAGCGGCCATCGTCGGTCCGCGTTGTCAGCGTCACGGTGTAGACCCCGGGCGCTGCAAAGGTGTGACTGGCCGCGGCCGTGGCGGCGAAAGGGGTCAGGACACTGCCGTCGCCGAAGCTCCAGCTGTACTGCGCACTGACGCCGGCACTCAGCGCCGGTGCATAGCTCACGCTGCTGCCGCTGGGCGCGGCCGGCGCGATGAGCGAACTGACCTGCGGCACCGGGCCGAGCACCGTCCACGTAAAGCTGGTGCTGGCGCTGAAGCCGCCGGCATTGCGTGCGCTGACGCTCACCCCGTAGACGCCCACGGTCGTGCCGGAGCCGCTGATGCCGCCGGTCGCGGCGTCGATCCTCACTCCCGGCGGCAACCCGGTGGCCGCATAAGTCAGGGTGTTGCCGTCGAGATCGGTGGCTTTTACGTTGACGCTGGCGCTACTGCCGGTCAGCGTCTGTCGATCGGCGATCGGGTTGAGGGTCGGCGTGCGATAAACCAACGGACCGCCAAACACCTGAACTTCGGCGAGCGACAGGGGATCGCTGCCAGTCAGCTGCACCCGCACGTAACGGCCGACTCCGTTTACCGGAATGCCGATCGTGGTGAGGCCACGAGTCGCACCGACCTGCCGGCTGATGACGGCAGGGTCGGTCATCAGCTGATTCAGGCTACGCCCGTTCATATCGTCGCCCGATACGAAGACGACGAAGTTGCTCAAGCGCTCGGCGCAGCAATCGGTGCGATTCCACAGTTGCATCCAGTCGATCCGGCTCGGGCGACCGAGGTCGACCTGCCAGAACTCGCCGTTTGCCTTGTTATCGGTGAGCGTCACCGAGCCGTCGGCGAAGACGCCGCTCGTGTTGCCATCCACCGCCCGCGAAGCGACACCGGCCAACGCTACCGAGGACTGGCTCGTCGGCTGACCCAAGGCAATATTGCTGACAGCGGGCGGCGCACCGGGGTAGAGGCGTTCGATCGGAACGGTCACGAAACCCGTCGCTCCGGGCGGCTGCCATTCCAGCTTCATCACGGCCGCGGCAATGCTCTCGTGAAACTCGATCGTGATGGGGTAACGCTTGCCGCCGACGAGGTTCGTCGCCGCTCCCACATCCAGGGTGGCGCCATGGTCGGCCCAGTTGTCGATCACCAGGCGGTTGTCGATCCAAACCCGCACGCCGTCGTCGGACAGGGTTCGGAACTGGGTCGCGCCCGAGCCGGCGGCTTCGACCCAACCGCTCCAGCGAACCGAGAAGCCGTCGGCGGGCAGGCCCGGCGCCGGAGCGCCGTAGCCCCAATCGAAATTCGGTACCTCGACGCGCTGCAGCGCCACGCTGCCACTCACCGTCATATTGGCGAAGTACTGAGCCAACAAGCCAATGCCACTGCCCGGCACGTTCACATCGAGGACGACGTCGGTGCTGACCGTCTGCGTTCCGTTGTCGACGAAAACTGTCGCCAAGAAGTTTCCCGGCAGCGTCGGCGTGCCGGAAAGCTGACCGGTCGTGGCGTCGATGCGGACGCCGGTCGGCAGGCCATTGGCACCGAAGGTCAGTCGACCGGCCGGCGTCGTGGCGCTCGCCTGCAACGTCAGGGACTGGCCGAGGAGGATGCTGACATTGCCGGGGTTTTGAAGCACCGGGGCGCCTGCGTTGTCGACGATGACGATTTTGGCGACCGAGGGCGTGCCTTGGGCGTCCATCGCGAACAGCATCCATTGACCCGGTATAAGAATGCCTGGGTTGCTCGGTATGGATACTTGGTAATGCGTGCTGTCCGTCGCACTGAAGCCAAGCGATACGCGGCGCTGACTGTTGTCGACCGTGTGCGTGCTGGCGCCGATCCGCACCATCGAGAAAGCGCTGACCGCGGCGGTGGTTTGCACGGTGACGGTGCCCCCATATCCGACCCGTGCAGGCGCTGCGCTGATGACCGGACGCGTTGCGGCGCTGCCATCGGCGTTGAACAGATACGGAGGCGACAAAATTTGCAGATCGGCGTGATCAGCCGCGCACGCGCACAGGCCGCCACCCGCCGAGACCACGCGCGCATCGGGCAGCAGCATCGCAATACTGTGGTAATTACGCGGGACGCTGATCGGCGGCAGCACTGTGAATGTTTCGGTCTGCGGGTCGAAGAGCTCGGGCGCCAGCACCGCGTTCGAGTCGGAAAACTCCTGTGCGTAGGTCTGCCCGCCGACCACGAGCACTTGGCCATTGGGCAGCACCACACTGTTCGCATAGACCCGCGGGTACGCCATTGGCGCCAGTTTGCGTACGTCGGCAACGCCTGAGGTAGTGTCGATCACATACGCACTGGCACTCGCCGGAACTCCGTTGTTCCAGGTAGCGCCGCCAACCTTCAATATCTTGCCCGCCTCGTACATGACCACCGGACCCGCGAAGCCGGGGGTATCGTCGCCACGCCGACCGGCCGGCACGGAGCTGCCATTGCCCCGGGTATCGATCCAAGCCATGTCGACGGCTGGTCCGGCCATCAAAACCTTGCCATTGGCCGTCGGGACCAGCGCCAGGTGAGAATCGCTCTGCCAACCCTTGTAAGTGCCGTCGAGCAAATAGTTATCGGAGGTCACGCCGTTGAGGAGCCGCCAGCCGGTGGCGGGTGTGTAGATCTCAGCGGTCTTGCCCCCTGCGGTGTTGCCGGTGAAGGAGCCGCCGAGCGTCATCGTCGAGCCGTCCGGAAGCGTCGTGGCGGAGTTGTAGCCCCGTGCAATGTTCAGCGAAGCGGCGCGCGACCAGGTGTTGCTGAGGGGGTCGTACAAACTCGTTGCCGCGGAGTCCAGGCCGCCCGCGACCAGCAACCGGCCGTCGGGCAGGCGCGCCGTGGCAGGACAGAACATATCGTGCCGCGTCTCGGAGATGTCGTGCTCGAGCGCGGTGCCGGTGGCCGGGTCGAACAGCGTCGAGAAAGTGTGCCCGTTGCCGCCGAAGTAATTTCGGCCGTCACCGGACCAGAACAGGACCTTCCCGGTTTCGAGGACCGCTCCCGCCGCCGGCACGATCGACAAGGCAATCGGCGCGGTCCACTTGGACAACCCGGCCTGCGCCAGGGTGATACCGAGCGAATGGACGCGGTTGCCGACGTCAGCCGCAGCGGCGGTACTGTTGCTGGTACCGGCGTCGTCGCCTCCACCACAAGCGGCGAGCAACAACATGGCCGACGTACAAGCCGCCAAGGTAAACCGCGTCATATTCCAAAGCTTCCATCTTGTCTTCGAAAACGGAATCCGACTTCTTGAACAGCCGGGCACCAGCGAAGGAGAAAGCTCAGCTAAGGGAGCGCCTAACGCGTGCAGGGCATTGAAATGGATGCCCGATGTCCGTCAGCGCGGGCCGCCAGAACCACGATGGCGCGCCATCGGCAGCCGAACGGCGCGCTGAATTGCAGCCGAACGCCAGGCACAGCGTGGAATCGGTGCCAGTGGCAGCGACTGGCAAGGCAACGACCGGTGCCCGACACCCACCCGTACACGATGCAGGGTTTCTCCTCAGTGAGCGAGCGGCCGATTAAACGCGGTGCAAACCGCTGTCGCACCACCGATATGAGGGGTACAACGCAGGCCAGGGCCGGCTAGAGCGGCCTGTCGACGGTTCCTTGGCGGGTCAGGCCGCTGGGCGAAGACGCCGCTCCGCGAAGCTCCCGGCAAAGCGACTGCCCGCCCCGGACCACCCGTTCCAGGGATCGGTGGGAGGGCCCGCGCGAACGGTGGCAGCCGAGGCGCGGCGCCAAACGGCGTCGGGCGCTTAGCCCTCGTCGGTCGTCTTCAAGAATTCCGTGCGGAATTTCGGAGCCAATTCCTCCGCCAACCTTTGCTTCGCCTTCTGCTCTTCCTCGCTCAGGTGGGGTATCGGCCCCGAACGGCTTGCGACGGCCGTACCAATCGCCGCGAAGTACTCGTCCTGTCCCGCTGGCGTGCAGGTGCAAAGCATGTGCACCGTCTTTCCGGAAGCGTTGTGGAACACGTGCGGCGCGTTGGCCGGAATGTTGACGATCGTCGGCGCTCTCACGGTCTGCGTCTTGCCCCGAAAGGTGAACTCGAGTTCACCTTCGAGCATGGCGAACGTCTCCTCGAAGTCGTGACGGTGCGGTTGCGGACCGCCGCCCGCGTTCACGAGCATGTCGATCAGGCAGTAACGGCCGTTGGTCGCCGAGCCCGGGACCACGATGGTGTAGATGTCACCCGCGAGGAACACGTGACGCAACTGCGAATCGTCCGCATCGGCGACGGTCAGCGTGCGGGCGGGGTCGTCGGCCGGGAGCGGAGTCTGCGGCGGAACGGAGGTGATCGAGTGGTCGGAATCTGGCATGGTTTTTTGGTGTTTGAGGCGAGCTTTGCCGCCATCGTGAGGGAATGAACAACGATTCTCGGTAAGGCAGGCGCTGCTCGGCGGCGCCGACGTCGTTACGCCCCACAACGTCTACGCCTGCGAGGCGCTGTTCGGAGCCGGTCTGTCAGCGGCGTCGAGCCGCCCGGCGCCGGGCGGCGGCGCCATCCGATGAGCGTATCGGCCGTCAGACCTCGCCCCAGAGCGCCAGCACCCTGCGAGCGGCCGGGCGCGCGCGCACCCGCTCGAAATGGCGCTGAACGTTGCTGCCGAGGGCGAGCTTGTACTGCACCGCCCAGCGCTCGGCGTAGAACAGCGTGGCATCGGCGATGCCGAAGGTGTCGCCGAGGGCGTATTCGTGCCGGCCGAGCTGCGTCTCGAGGATGGCGAAGCCGCGCTCGACCATCTGCCTGCCCTGCGCCTTCACCGACGCCTGGCCGACCCCCAGCGCGCCGTGGACCAGGTCTTGCGATTCGAACTGCTGCGGCATCATCATGCGGCCGAAGCCCTGGCCGTGAATGGTGCCATCGACGTAGTCCATGACTTCGACCGCGCGCGCCTCGCCTTCCGGGTCGGCGGAGAGGAGGTTCTTTTCCGGGTTGACGCGCGCCAGCCAGGTCGCGATCGCGCTGAACTCGGTGAGCACGCTGCCGTCGTCGCGGACCAGGGTCGGCACCTTGCCCTTGGGGTTCACGCTCAGGAAGGGCTGCCGGCGCGTGGCGCCGCCATGCACATCGATCTCTTCCGTCTCGTACGGCTTGCCGATTTCCTCGAGCACGAGATGGATGCCGATCGCGCAGGTGTGTGGCCCCCAGTACAGCTTCATTTCGCCGGCTTCCTCATGTCGAGATCGTTGGGTCTCTCCCTGATACGAGCGACTTGGTCGTCCGCCTTGCCGTTCAGCCGAGCTTCGCAGCCATCGCGAGCACGTGGCGGACGATCGCGTCGGGGCGCTCTTCGGGAACGAAGTGGCCGCAGTCGGCGAGCACCTCCGCCTCGACGCGATGCGCCACCATCTCCAGCATCTTGCCAACCTGCGGCCCGAGCGACTTCGCTCCGCCGATCGCCACCACTGGCACGGCCACCTTCGACTTGGTGAGGGGCTCCGTCTGGTCGATGCTGGTGAAGGCGGCACGGTAGACGCCCATGGCGCCGAGCACGCCTTCGCGTCCGGCGAAGGTGCGCAAGTACTCGTCGACCGTTGCCGGCTCGATTGCCTCCGGCTTGGCGGTCTCGCGTTCGTAGAACCAAGTGAGGAATGCGCGCTCATGGCCGACGACGAGGCGCTCCGGCACGTCCGGCGCGAACGGCAGGATCCACCACCACATCGACCCCTGCTTCATCGCCTCGGGCGTGTAGGCGATGATGCCGCGAAGCACTTCGCCGAGCATCACCGGCTCGTCGATGTAGAGCAGGCCGGCCGCCTCGGCGGGATGGTCGGCGCACCAAAGAAGCGCGGGCGGTGCGCCCATGTCGTGGGCGACGTGGATCAACGGTCGCCCGGCGCCGAAGCCGAGTTGGGCGACAAGGGCGCGGGCTTCTTCGGCCAGGGCGCGGGCGTCGTAGCCGGCGTTGCCGGCGGGCTTGTCGCTGTCGCCGTAGCCACGCATGTCGGGCACGAGCACCGCCAGGCCGGCCTCGGCCAGGGCCGGGGCCACCTTCCGCCAGACATAGCCGGTGGCAAGGAAGCCATGCCAGAGCAGCACCGGCTGGCCCTGCGGATCACCGCCGATCCTGCAGTGCAGCCGCACGCCGCCGACCGTGACGGTCTGGCTGTGAAAACCCGGGAGCGTGCCCGGCGAGGGGGTCGGTGAAGGCATGCGGCTCATCCTAGGTTTTCGACCGCCGAGCGTCAACTTCGTCGCACCTTGGGCGGTTCATTCGTCAGCGCTTGTTTCGGCGGCGTTACGCGCTGCCAGCGCTGCGCTAGGATCCCCCGCCCCGCGTCTTCGCGCCGTCGTCCGATCCATGATGCTCTCGCTCGCGACCCGCTTCGACGCGCTGAGTGGCTGGCGCACGACGCTCGCCTCGCGGCTCGACGATCTCGCCCGCTTTCTCGCCGACCGCGAGCTGGTCGATCAAGCCGGCGTGGCGCGGCTCGCCGCGTTGCGCGAGCGGCTTCGGCAGCCGAAACTCGTCGTCGCCTTCGTCGCCGAGTTCTCACGCGGCAAGTCGGAGCTGATCAACGCGATCTTCTTCGCCGACACGGGGCGCCGGGTGTTGCCCGCGACGCCGGGCCGAACCACGATGTGCCCGGTCGAGCTCGGCTGGGACCGGGAGGAAGGCACCGGCCTGCGGCTTTTGCCGATCGAGACCCGGCTCGGCGGCGGGTCGCTCGCCGAACTGCGCCACGAGCCACGCGCCTGGAGCCAGCGGCCCTTGCCGCTCGGCGATCCGGCGGCCCTGGCCGAGGCGCTCGGCGAGGTGACGCGCACCCGGTTCGTGGCGAAGGAACAAGCGCGCGAACTCGGCTTTTGGGACGACGCCTCGCCCGACGACAACCCGCCGCTCGACGCGGATGGCCAGGTGCAGATCCCGGTCTGGCGGCATGCGCTGATCAACTACCCGCACCCGCTGCTAAAACAAGGCCTGGTGGTGCTCGACACGCCGGGCCTGAACGCGATCGGCGCGGAGCCAGAACTGACCTTGTCGCTGCTTCCGAGCGCGCATGCGACGGTCTTCGTCCTTGGCGCCGACGCCGGCGTCACCCGCTCGGACCTCAACGTGTGGCGTGAACACCTCGGGCCGCAGGCGTTCGCGCGTTTCGTCGTGCTGAACAAGATCGACGCGCTCGCCGATCCGCTCGCCAGCCCGGCAGCTGTCGAGGCGCAGATCCGGGCTCAATGCGACGAGACCGCCCGCGTGCTCGGCATCGGGGTCGAGCGGATCTTCCCGTTGTCGGCGCGCCAAGCCCTGGCGGCGCGGATCGCCGGCGATGCCGACCGCCTCGCCGAAAGTCGCTTGCCGGCACTCGAGGCGGTGCTCGGCACCCAGCTGTTGCGTCAGCGCCACCAGCTGCTGCAGCAGGCCGCGCTCGACGGCACCCGGCAACTCGACGCGCTGGTGTCGCGCCGTCTCGGCGACCAGCGCCGCCAGCTGGCCGAGCAGGTGCTGGAGCTGCGGGGCCTGCGCGGCAAGAGCGACGGCAAGCTGCGCGCGATGCTGCAACGGATCGACCTGGAAACGGCCGAATTCGAGCAGTGCACCGCACGCCTTCAGGCCTTGCGCGGCGTGCACGCGAAAAAGCTCAAGGAGGCGCTCGACGAGCTCGCCGCCGACCGCCTGCGCGACGCGATCGACGCGATGCGCGCCGCCGTTGCCGCCAGCGTGTTGAAGCTCGGCGCCCGCAAGGCGTTCATCGGCCTCTGCAAGCGATTGGGCGACGTGCTCGCCTCGGTGCAACAGCGCAGCGACGAGATCCGCGCCATGCTGGCGGCGTCGTTCGCCAAGCTGAACGGCGAGTTCGGCTTCAGCTTGGCGCTGACCGATCCGCCCGACCTTCGGCCGTTCGTCGCCGAGCTCGACGACATCGAGCAGAGCTACGCCCGCTACCTCGGTCTGACGCAGTCGCTGCGGCTCGCGCAGGCCAATTTCATGGAGCAATTCCGGCGGATGTTGCTCGCCAAGCTGCGGGTCGTCTTCGAGAGCGCGAGCGGCGAGATCGAGATGTGGAACAAGTCGATCTCGGCGCAGATCGACGGGCAGTTGCGGGAGCGGCGCCGCAGCTTCCGGCACCGGCGCGAATCGCTCGAACGGGTGCAGGCGGCGGCGGGCGAGCTCGAGCTCCGGATCGTCGAGCTCGAGGAGCAGGACGAGCGCCTGCAGACGCAGGGCAGCCGCGCCCGGGCCTTGCTTGGCGCTTTACGCGAGGCGGCCGATGCGGCGCCGTCGGCCGGCGACGCCGCGCTCGTGTCGATCGATCTGACACCGGCGACTGTAGGGGCCGTGGCCCACGGTGGTGGCGCCTGAGCTGCCGGCCGGCGTCGTTCCCGTTCCGGCCGATTTCGCCCGGCGCCTGATCGACTGGCAGCGCGACCACGGCCGCCACGCGCTGCCCTGGCAGAACACCCGCGATCCCTACCGCGTGTGGCTTTCCGAAGTGATGCTGCAGCAGACGCAGGTCGCGACGGTGCTCGGCTACTACGAGCGGTTCCTGGCGCGTTTCCCGGACGTGGCCGCGCTCGCCGCGGCGCCACTCGACGCGGTGCTGGCGGCTTGGAGCGGGCTGGGCTACTACCGGCGGGCGCGTCACCTCCACGCCGGCGCACAGGCGGTCGTCGAACGCCATGGCGGCCGCTTCCCGACGAGCCTGGCCGGCCTCATGACGCTACCCGGCATCGGCCGTTCCACCGCGGCGGCGATCGCGGCGTTCTGTTTCGGCGAACGCGTCGCGATCCTCGACGGCAACGTCAAGCGCGTGCTGACCCGCGTGCTCGCGTTCGGCGGCGACCTGGCCGATGCCCGCGAGGAGCGTGCGCTCTGGACGCTGGCGACCGAGCTGCTGCCCGAGACCGGCATCGAGCCCTACACCCAGGGTCTGATGGACCTCGGCGCGACGCTCTGCACCGCCCGGTCGCCGCGTTGCCTGCTCTGCCCGGAGCGCGATCTGTGCGCCGCGGCGCGCGCCGGCGCGCAGGACCGCTATCCGGTCAAAAGCCGACGCGGGGCGCGCGGGACACGCGCCCACCACTGGCTCTGGCTGACCGATCCCGACGCCGCTGTCTGGCTGGTGCAGCGGCCCGAGCAGGGCGTTTGGGCCGGCCTCTGGAGCCTCCCCGAATTCGACGACCGGCCGGCGCTTGACGCTTGTGCCGCGGCCTGGCCGGGCGGCGCCGAGGCCCTGCCCGCCTTCATCCACGCCTTGACGCACTTCGATTGGTCGCTGACGCCGGTGCGATGGCACCTGCCGCGCGCCCATCAGGCCGGGCCGCTCGGCGACGCCGAACTGCGCCTGCGCTGGCCGACCGGGCGCTGGTTCGCGCGCGACGCGGCGCTGGCCGCCGCCCTGCCGTCGCCGCTGCGAAAGCTGCTGCTCCGGCCGCCCGAACCGGCGTCTCAGGTCGGATCGTCGTCCGACACCACGCCCTGACGGCGCAGGAAGCGGTCGACGCGCTCGAGCCGCACCTGCGGGTCGCGCTCGGCCATCAACTTTTGCTTGGCAGCGGTCGCGAGCGGCAGCAGCTCGCACCACCGGTTCGCGACCCAGCCGGCGTCGTCGAAGCGGTAGGGCGAGGGAAAGCGCGGCCCGTCCGCGCCGAGTTGTCCCTTGAGCGTCGCCATGGTGGTGGCGAGGGCGCGCACGGTTCGGGCCGCGGCGGCCGCGGGCGGCCGTTGGGGGTCAGCCGGGAGCGCGCTGACCGAGCCGAGCCAGAGGCCGTCGGCGCGGTGCCGGCTCGAGCCGACCTCGAACCGCCCGGTCGCATGGCAGGCGATGCGCAGCAGCCCGGCGCGTTCGGCATCGACGCTGTCGATCACGGCGAAGCTGCCGATCGGCTCGAAGCGAACCGGCGCGGTGGCCGCGGTTCGAACTTCGCCGCCGGCGATCAGCGTGACGATGCCGAACCGCGTGCGGCCGCGCCAGCAGGCCGACACCATGTCGAGGTAGCGCGGCTCGAAGATCCGGAGCTCGAGCAGCCCTTCGGGAAACAACACCAGATCGAGCGGGAAGAGCGGCAACTCCGTGACCGACTCGGGCGTCGACGGGTCGGGCTCAGCCACGCGCGTCGAGCTCCCGGTGCCGGACCAGCGTGGGCGCCCGCGCGGCGAAGCGCTCCGCGAGCGTCTCGGCGAACCAGACCGAGCGGTGCTGGCCGCCGGTGCAGCCGATCGCGA
>CAXSGM010000026.1:0-42852 GCA_964236915.1 uncultured Rhizobacter sp. | reverse complement strand
CCGAGGTCCAGCAGAAGATGGGCGCCGTCGACGTGCTGGTCAACAACGCCGGCATTACCCGCGACACCACGTTCAAGAAGATGGACAAGGTCAACTGGGACGCGGTAATGCGGACCAACCTCGACAGCCTTTTCAACATGACCAAGCAGGTCGCCGAAGGGATGGTCGAGCGCGGCTGGGGCCGGGTCATCAATATCTCGTCGGTCAACGGCTCGAAAGGCGCGTTCGGCCAGACCAACTACTCGGCTGCCAAGGCCGGGGTGCACGGCTTCACCAAGGCGCTGGCGCTCGAGGTCGCGAAGAAGAACGTCACCGTCAACACCATCTCGCCCGGCTACATCGGCACCAAGATGGTCACCGCCATTCCGGAAGACGTGCTCAACACCAAGATCCTTCCGCAGATCCCGGTCGGGCGGCTCGGCAAACCCGAGGAAGTCGCCGGGCTCGTGATCTACCTCGCTTCCGACGAGGCGGCGTTCGTCACCGGGGCGAACATCGCGATCAACGGCGGCCAACACATGCAATGACCAAGGCAAACCCATGACCACTCCCACGATCGACCAGGATGCGCTGGTCAAGATGTTCGCCGAAGCCACCTCGCGCCAGGGCGAGACGCTGCGCAAGGCCGTCGGCGACGCCACCCTCAAGGCGTTGCAAGGCCGCGAGCTGACGCTCACCAACATCGGCAAGGCGGTGACCAACGTCGCCTCGGCCGCCAGCACCGGCGCGGCGCAGAACCAGGGCAACCCGGTCGATGTCCAGGCGCTGCTCGGCAAGGCGCTCGCCGGCATGGACGGCGCGCTGCTGCAGACCGTCGAGGCGAATCGCCGCGCCCTGCAGCAGTTCATCGACCAGGGCAACGGCCTGCAGGCGCCGCCGCTCCAAAGCGCGATGGCGAACATCGAGAAGATGGAAGACACCTTCTTCGCGGCGATCACCAAAGCCGCGCAGGGCGCCGGCCCGATGCAGGGCCCGTGGACCCAGGCGCTCGATTCGATGCGCCAGAACGGTACGCAGACCGGCCCGCAGGCGACGCAGACCGTGGAGGCACTGATGGCGCAGACCCAGGGCATGCTGCGCGAAAGCCGCGCGGCCACCACCAAGGCCGCCCAGGCGATGCTCGACGGCTACGCCGCGATGGTGAGCGGCGTGCTGCTTGGCATGTCGGAAGGACTGCGCTCGGCCGGTGTCGCGCCCAAGGGCGAAGCGCCAGCCGCAGCGTCTCCACCGACGTCGAATTAGCAACAGGGTGGGCATGGACAACCAAAGGAAAAACGTCGGTTATCTACTTCGCTGCGTCATTGAATCGGCACCGGTCGAATGGGCCGGGACGGATCGGATCACGTCGCGCGGGAGGCGCGAGAACCAGTTCTCGAGCGATGGGTTCGGCCACGAATGTATTCCTGCGTCGGGGCTTCGCTCGACTTGGTTCAGCCAGGATGCGGAGGTGGGAGTGAAGTGCACTTGAAAGCGGGATGTCGAGCGAGCCAGTTTCGAATAGCGAACGTCTTGTGCGTGCCGTAGTTGTCCATGACCAGGTGGATGTCCAGCATTGCCGGCACGTGGGCTTCGATGGTGCGCAGGAACTGCAAAAAGCCGGCGTCGCGGCCAAAAACGCCCCGCGCTGGATCAAGATGCTGCGCAAGCATGGCTTCATTGCCACGCCCGCCACCGCCTGATCCCCGCCTGCGCCGCGCCGCAGCCCCGGCCAGCTTCAGGCCAGACATCGCTACTTCTATGCCGCTCCGCATTAACCCCCCGAGGTGAGGGACGGGAAGACCAGCGGGTGCCGAATCAGGCATCGCCGTAGCATGCAAGTCCGATCTGCCCGATCGTTACGATTTCACGAACAGCGGTGCCACCCATGATGAACCTTTCACCCCTGCGCAGCGGCCTCGCCGCAGTCGCGCTGACCGCGGCCGGACTTGTCGCCGCACCGGCCTGGGCCGGCCCGTACAGCCAGCTGGTTGTGTTCGGCGACAGCCTTTCCGACAACGGCAACAACGCCGCGGCGGGCCTGTTCGACCCGGGCCAGGTGATCACCGGCAACAGCTACGTGCCGGGCAGCACCTATGCTCCGGCGGGCACCTACAGCAACGGGCCGGTCTGGGCCAGCTACTTTGCCGCTGCGATCGGCGTGCCGCTCAGCCCCTCGCTTCTCGGCGGCACCGATTACGCGTTCGGCGGCGCCACGACTGGCAGCCCAGGCGTCGGGCCCGGAGGGTTTCCGTACAGCTTGGTCACGCAGTCGTCGATGTACCTGGCGACGACAGCGAACCACGCTGCGGCCGACGGCCTCTACGTGATAGCCGGCGGCGGCAACAATGCGCGGGCGGCGCTCGCGGCGATCGGTGCCGGGGCCAACGCCGCCAGCACCGTGGCGACGACCGCGGCCTCGTTCGCGAGCGACGTCGGCAGCATCGTCGATGCGCTGCAGGCGGCGGGTGCGCAGCATATCGTCGTGTGGGACACGCCGAACCTCGGGCTCGCCCCGGCGCTCGCATCGTCCGGTGCCGCGGCGATCGGTTCGTTCGTCTCAGGCGCGATGAACACCGCGCTGACCGCACGCCTGGCGGGCGAAGCCGGCGTCTCGATATTCGACATCTACGGCCTTGGCAGCCAGCTGGCCGCGAGTTTCGGCAACACCACCGACGCCTGCGGCGCGGTCGCAAACGCCAACTGCACGCAGTACGTCTATTGGGATGGCATCCATCCCACCACGGCGGCGCACCGCGTCATCGCCAATGCCCTGCTGGCGGTCACGGCCGTGCCCGAGCCGGAAACCTGGGCTTTGATGGTCGTCGGTCTTGGTGTGCTGGGCTCGGCCGTTCGCCGGCGCGCTCGGACGGCGCCACGCGCCTGAGGTTGTCCACGGGTTACGCGGCCCCGGCGAAGAAGTACTCGCTATCGCGTCCTGCGCGAGCGAGGATCGCTTCGTCGAGGACCGGGCCGACGCCGTCGGCTCGGGGTGTGGATTGCGTCCGGTGTTCCGACAGCGCTCGCTGCTTGGCCCGAAGTTCGGCCGCCGTCAGGGGCAGGGCGCGCAACTGTGCCCACGGCACCGCAGGATCGTCGGGCCGGCGGTGATGCCACATCCAGACCGGCGCCTCGATCAGGTGGATGCGCGCCTCGCCTGCGACACGGGCCACGGCGGCGCCGGTCGCCTGATGATCGGGATGGCCATCGTGGCGCCACGTCGTGACGACGCGGTCGCCGGGTCGCAGAATGTCGCGTAGCGCGGTCTGAAGCCGGTCGTTCTCGGCGCCCACATCGCCGTCCGGAAGGCCGAGGCGGACCACGGGCGCCGCCGCCAAGCCGAGCCGCGCCAGGCCGCGGACGCTTTCCGCGCGACGCGCCGACGCGAGCCGTGCGGTCGGCCAGCGGGCGTCGCCTGGGTGGCTGGCCTCGCCGTCGGTCACGGCGACCAGCAAAACCGCACCGCCACTCGCCGCGTGGCGCGCGGCGAGCCCGCCGCAGGCCAGCACCTCATCGTCGGGATGCGGCGCGACGACGACGAGCCGGGGCAGCGCGCCTTCGTGCCGATGTTCCTCGAGGCGCGGCACCTTTCGTCGGCGCAGGAACGCCAGCCAGTCGGCCTCGGGCGTCACGCCGCCCGCAACGTTTGCATCCCCATCATCACCTTGTCGAGCGTGATCGGGTAGTCGCGCACGCGCACGCCGGTCGCGTTGTAGACCGCGTTGGCCACCGCCGCGCCGGCGCCGGAGATGCCGAGTTCGCCGAGGCCTTTGGATTTCAGAGGGTTGGTCTTGTCGTCGACCTCGGGGAGGAAGATCGCCTCGATGGCCGGGATGTCGGCATGCACCGCGACGTGGTATTCGGCGAGGTCGTGGTTGACGAACATGCCGTAGCGGTCGTCGAGCGCCGCTTCTTCGAACAGGGCGTTGCTGACGCCCCAGATCATGCCGCCGATCGCCTGGCTGGTGGCCGTCTTCAGGTTCAGGATCCGGCCCGCGGTAAACACGCCGAGCATGCGGCGGACGCGGATTTCGCCGGTGTCCATGTCGACGCCGACTTCGGCGAAATGCGCGCCGTACGACTGTTGCGAGTATTTCTTCGTCATGTCGCCCGGCTTGATCTCGCCAGTCGCCTCGATGCCCATCGCGCCGGCGAGCGAGCCGAGCGTCGCCGATTTGCCTGCGCCCGAGACGCGCCCATCGGCAAACGTCGCCTTTGCCGGGTCGATGCCGAGGCGCTGCGCTAATTTTTCGCGCAGGTTCTGGCAGGCGTCGAACAGGCCCGAGCCCGAGCTGGCGGCGCCGAACGAGCCACCGGAGCCGGGCGTCTCGGGGAAGTCGCTGTCGCCGAGCAGCATCCGCACCTTGGAGATCGGCAGGCCCATCATTTCGGCGGCGACCTGCGTCAACACGGTGTAGCTGCCGGTGCCGATGTCGGTCATCGCCATGCGTGCGGTCAAGATACCGTCGCGGTCGAGGGTGACTTTCGCGCTCGACGGGTTCAGCAGATTGCCGCGGGTTGCCGCCGCCATGCCGATGCCGACGAGCCAGCGGCCGTCGCGCACCTGGCCCGGCTTGGCGTTCCGCTTCGACCAGCCGAAGCGGCTGGCGCCCTCGCCCATGCAGCCGAGCAGCTGCCGGCTCGAATACGGGATGTTCTTCTCCGGGTCTTGCTGCGGCTCGTTTTTCACGCGCAATTCGATCGGGTCGATGCCGAGCTTTTCGGCGAGCTCGTCCATCGCCTGCTCGAGCGCGAGCATGCCGACCGCCTCGCCCGGCGCGCGGGTCGAGTCGGACACCGGCAGGTCGAGCTTCACGTACTTGTGCGTGGTGGAGCGGTTCGCTCCGGCGTAGAGCGTGCGGGTTTGCAGGCTCGCGGTTTCGTAGTTGTTGTCGAAGCTCGCGCTGTGCGAGAGCGACTCGTGGCCGATCGCCGTCAGCACGCCGTCCTTGGTGGCGCCGAGGCGGAGCCGCTGGATCGTGTCGCTCCGGTGGGTCGTGATGTGGAACATCTGCTGCCGTGTCAGCGCGGTCTTCACCGGGCGATTCAGTTGCCGCGAGGCCAGCGCCGAGAGCATCACATCGGCATACACCGGCAGCTTGCCGCCGAAGCCGCCGCCGATGTAGTCGCTGACGATGCGCACGTCGGCCGGCGCGATCTGCAGCGTCGCCGCGACCGCTTTCTGCGCGCTTTTCAGCAGCTGCGACGAACATTGCACGATGACCCGGCCATCTTTCCAGTGCGCCACCGTGGCGTGCGGCTCCATCTGCGCGTGGACGTAGAGCGGCGTGGTGTAGCGCAGGTCGACCTTGACCGGAGCCGCGTCGAACGCCGCCTCGAAGTTGCCGATCCGGCTGTCCGGTGGCTGCTTGTTGTGTGGCGGTGGAACCTCGGCGTCGGCCACATGCTTGGCGAGGTCGAATCGACCGGGCTCGACGTCGTACCGAAGCTTGATCATTCGCGCCGCGGCGGTGGCCTGCTCGAAGGATTCGGCGACGACGAAGGCGACCGCTTCGCCGTAGTGCCGCACCCGGTCGTTCGCCAATTGCGGGTCGCCGCGCGCAAAGCGATCCTCCAGCTCCAGCGGCCCCCAGGCGCCTTGCTTGGGCGCGTTCCGGTGCGTCATGACAAGCAACACGCCGGGCGCGCGTTCGGCCGCGGCGGTGTCGACATCGGCGACGCGCCCCTTGGCAATCGAGGCCTCGACGATCACGCCATAGGCCGCGTGCCTTCCCTCGGCCACTTCATAGGCGTAAGGCGCCTTGCCCATCACCTTGAGCCGCCCCTCGACCCGGTCGATCGGCTTGCCGATCAGGCCCTGGCGGTTTTCGTCCAGCGCGTTGCGGGGCGCGGGTGCGTTCATTTCCATCATGGCGATCGGTCCTTCAGGCAGCGGCCACTTCGGCCATCACGCCGTGCAGCGTGCGCCGCACCAGCGGCAGCTTGAAATCGTTGTAGCCGTAGCCGCGCGCACCGACGAGCACCCGGTCCGCGAGTGCATCGGCCGCCGCGTCGCCGGGCCGCATGCCGTAGAGCGCGGGCTCGGCGTCCGGCACGCGCCAGGGTTTGTGGGCGAGGCCGCCGAACGCGAAGCGCGCCGAGCGGATGCCGCTCGGCGGCGCATCGACGATCGCCGCGACCGACACCAGGGCGAACGCGTACGAGGCCCGGTCGCGCACCTTCTTGTAGACGTGGCGGCCGCCGACCGGCGCCGGCAGGGTCACGCCGGTGATGATCTCGCCGGGCTGCAGCGTGGTCTCGATCTGCGGCGTGTTGCCGGGGAGACGATGGAAATCGGCGATCGCGATCGTGCGGCGCGCACCCTGCGCGCCGACCGCCTCGACCTTGGCGTCGAGCACCCGCATCGCGACGTTCATGTCCGACGGGTTCGTCGCGATGCAGGCGCTTCTTTCGTCCGAACTAGTCGCGCCGAGGATCGCGTGGATGCGGTTGAAGCCGTTCAGCGCCGAGCACCCGGACCCCGGCGTGCGCTTGTTGCACGGCTTGGAGGGATCGTAAAAGTAGTAGCAGCGGGTGCGCTGCAGCAGGTTGCCGGCAGTGGTCGCCTTGTTGCGGAGTTGCCCCGAGGCGCCGGCGAGCAGGGCGCGCGCGAGCACGGCGTAGTCGCGGCGGATGCGCTCGTCGGCCGCGAGGTCGGCGTTGCGCACGGTGGCGCCGATGCGCAGGCCGCCGTCGGCGGTGGGTTCGATCTTGTCGAGGCCGAGGCGATTGACGTCAATCAGCGTGGCTGGCGCTTCGATCTCGAGCTTCATCAGGTCGAGCAGGTTGGTGCCACCGCCGATGAACTTCGGCGCCGGCCGCGAGGCCGCGAGCGCGGCGGCGGCCTCGACCGTCGCCGGCCGCTCGTAGGCAAAAGGTTTCATGACGACCTCGCCACGTCGCGAATCGCCGCGACGATGTTCGGATAGGCGCCGCAGCGGCAGAGGTTGCCGCTCATGCGTTCGCGGATCTCGGCGTCGGTGATGTCGATGCGGCGCGCGCGCAGATCGGCAGTCACGTGGCTCGGCGCGCCGCCCCTGATTTCATTCAGCATCCCGACCGACGAGCAGATCTGGCCCGGCGTGCAGTAGCCGCACTGGTAGCCGTCGTGCGTGAGAAATGCCGCCTGCATCGGGTGGAGGCTATCGCCGGATGCGAGGCCCTCGATCGTCGTGATCTTCTGGCCGTCGTGCATCACGGCGAGCGTCAGGCAGGCGTTGGTGCGGCGGCCGTCGATCAGCACCGTGCAGGCGCCGCACTGGCCGTGATCGCAGCCTTTCTTCGTGCCCTTCATCGCGAGGTTCTCGCGCAGCGCGTCGAGCAGCGTCGTGCGCGTGTCGACGGTCAGCATCGTCACTTGGCCGTTGATCTCGAGCGTCACCGGCAGCAGCGAGGAAGCGGCGTCGACGGCTGGGCCGGCACGGGGCGTCGTGGCGGCCGCGCCGGCAGGGGTCTGCGCCTCGGCGATAGACGTCACGCCGGTCGCTAGCCCCGAGGCGACGACGGCGCCCGTCTTCACCACACTTCGGCGCGATACCGTGGGGGCGGCCGAGGGGATCGACGGATCGGCCGCATCGAGCGGATCGGCCCGCGTGGCCGGATCGGCCGGATTTGAACAGGGCATGGGGCTTTCTTTCATTCGAATGGGCGAACCATCAGTGGCATCTTCGAAGTCGCCGTCGGCACCGACAAGCGAGGAGCCGGCCGCGGCGACGTGGGACGCGACCTACGCTTCCATCGTGCGGATCTGCCGTCGCACGCCGTTTTCGGCGCCGCCTTCGCATGCAACGGTCGAAGCGCTGGCCGACGCAGCGCCGTGCGACAAACGAGCGGACCGCAGCGGGACACGGCTTCTCCGACAGCGCCCGGGTGCGGATTCCTACCGACCCGCGGCCACTGCTTTCTAGACTGGCTTCGGGTGGACCGTTTCGCCGCCCGAGGAGCTTGCATGTCCGCCGACGAACCGCGTTTCGAGCCGTACTCCCATCCCGCGGGCGGCTGGGGCTCGATAAGCGAGGTCGCGACCCATCTTCTGCGCCAGGGTGCCACCCTGAAAGGCGGACGGGCGCTCCTGAAGCAGAACAAGCCCGATGGTTTCGCCTGCGTGAGCTGCGCCTGGGCCAAGCCGGCGCATCCGCACGCCGCCGAGTTCTGCGAGAGCGGCGCCAAGGCGACGGCCTGGGAGCTGACCTCGCGCCGGGCCCCCCCGACGTTCTTTGCCGGGCACACGCTGAGCGAGTTGCGCGCCTGGGGCGATCACGAGCTGGAACATGCCGGCCGGCTCACCGCACCGCTGCGCTACGACGCCACGAGCGATCGCTATGTCGAAGTGGCGTGGGACGAAGCCTTCGAGGCGATCGGCGTCGAGTTGCGTGCGTTGCGTGCCGTCGACCCGAAGTCGGTCGTGTTCTACGCGTCGGGTCGCGCCTCGCTCGAAGCCAGCTACCTCTACCAGCTCTTCGCCCGGCTCTACGGCAACAACAACCTGCCCGACAGTTCGAACATGTGCCACGAGAGCACCTCGGTCGCGCTGCCCAAGACGATCGGCGTTCCGGTCGGCACCGTGGTGCTGGACGACTTCGAGCACACCGACGCGATCTTCTTCTTCGGCCAGAACGTCGGCACGAACAGCCCGCGGATGCTGCACCAGCTGCAGGACGCTCGAAAGCGCGGCGTGCCGATCGTCACCTTCAACCCGCTGCGCGAGACCGGCCTCGTGAAGTTCGCGAACCCGCAGTCGCCGGTCGAGATGCTGTCGACGGCGGAAACCACCATCAGCACGCAATACCTGCAGGTCAAGATCGGCGGCGATCTGGCCGCGATCACCGGGATGTGCAAGTGGCTGGTCGAGGCCGACGATGCGGCGTTGGCCGCCGGTGCGGCGCGCGTGGTCGACGCCGCCTTCATCGCCGAGCACACGCACGGCTACGAAGCGTTCGCGGCCTGTGTGCGAGCGGCCGATTGGGCCGAGATCGAGCACGAATCGGGTTTGACGCGCGAAGCCCTTTCCGAAGCTGCGGCCACGTTCGCGGCCGCCCGCGCGGTGATCGGCATCTATGGCATGGGCCTCACGCAGCACCGGAGGGGCGTGCTCAACGTGCAGATGCTCTCGAATCTGCTCCTGCTCGGCGGCCACATCGGCCGTGAAGGCGCCGGCATCTGCCCGGTGCGCGGCCACTCGAACGTGCAGGGACAGCGCACCGTCGGCATCACCGAGAAGCCCGAGCTGGCGCCGCTGGCGAAGCTGAAGGAGCTGTACGGTTTCGAGCCGCCCAGCGAGAAAGGGCTGAACACCGTCGAGGCCTGCGAAGGCATCCTCGACGGCTCGGTCAAGGGCTTCATCGGCCTCGGCGGCAATTTCGCGCGCGCCGTGCCCGACACCCAGCGCATCGAGGCCGCCTGGACGGCGCAGCGGCTCACCGTGCACGTTTCGACCACCCTGAACCGCACGCATCTATTACCAGGCGCCGTGTGCTATCTGCTCCCCTGCCTCGGGCGGATCGAGTTCGATCGCCAGGCGAGCGGCAAACAGACGGTGTCGATGGAGGATTCGACCGGCTGCATGCATGCCTCGGATGCAGCGGTCGAGCCGGCCGCCAAGACCCTGCGCTCCGAGATCTCGATCGTCGCCTCGCTCGCTCTGGCGACGCTGGGACCGAATCCGAAAGTGCCGTGGAGCGACTGGGTCGGCGATTACGCGAAGATTCGCGACGCGATCGCCGCGACTTTCCCCGACGTGTTCCACGACTTCAACGCCCGCTTTCGCACGCCCGGCGGTTTTCACCGGCCGATCAAGGCACGCGAGCGGGTGTGGAGCACGCCGACCGGCAAGGCCACCTTCATCGTGCCGCAAAGTCTCGTCGCCGACCCCGACACGCCCGAGCGCGGCGCCGATGTGATGCGGCTCATGACGCTGCGCAGCGACGATCAGTTCAACACCACGATCTACAGCCACGACGACCGCTTTCGTGGCGTGTACGGCACGCGCCGCGTGCTGCTCATGAACCGGGCGGACATGGCAGCGCTCGGCTTGCAGGAGGGCCAGGAGGTGACCGCGGTGACCGCCGTCGACGACGGCGTGCGCCGCGAAGTCGTCGGCCTCCGCATCACGCCCTACGAGATTCCGCGCGGCTGCATCGCCGGCTACTACCCGGAGCTGAACCCGCTCCTGCCGCTTGCGCATTACGCCGAGGAAAGCAAGGTGCCGGCCGCAAAATCCATCCCGGTCCGGCTCGTGGCGATGCCGGCAGTGGCGGTGCCGGCCATGGCGGCGGCGGCTTGAAACCCGGGCGGCCGACGGCCCGTGCCGGCGGGTCGCCGAAAAGCTGAGCCGGTCGACCCGTGCGCATCCGCCGGATCGGCCTCGCGTTCGCCGGTCTGGCGGTCGCGCTCGCCCTTCTCGTCGTGTTCGACGAAGCCTGGCTGCGGCCGCTCGCGCAACGCTATGTGCGGGTCCACGCGGACCGTTCGCTCGAGTTCTCGCGCGTCGCTTTTCGTCTCGACGGCGCCGGTCGGCCGTTGCTCAGGGTGCATGACCTGCTGTTGAGCAACGCATCCTGGGCCGCCTCGGCGCCACTGATACGCGCCGGGGAAGCCGAAATGGTGGTGGCGTGGGAGTCGTTGCAAGAACATCGGCTCGTCCTGCAGCGCATCCGCCTGCGCGAAGCGTCGGTCGATCTCGAGCGCCGCGCCGACGGAACCCGCAACTGGCGCATCGCCGATCCGAACGATCGCGGGCCCGGAAGGGTGCGGGTGATCGAACTCGATGCCGACCGGTCGCAACTGCGTTTCGTGCACGAGGGCCTGGCGCTCGAGACGACGCTGCACTGGGGGCCGCCCGCGGCGGTGCCCGCGGCGACGGCGCCGTCCTCCCCGGCGGTCCGCTACACGCGCTCGATCACCGGAAGCGGAATCCGCGACGGCGTGCGCTTCGACGTGGCTGTCGACACTGGCGACTCCATTACCTTCTACGACAGCCGCCGCGACTTCCTTCTTCGCGGCACCCTGAAGACGGCGCATGCGGCGTTCAGCCTCGATGGCAGCGCGCGCGATCTCGCACAGCTGGCCGGCATCGATGCACGCATGCAGGCGAGCGCGCGCAACGGCGACGGCATCCGCGAACTTTCGACCATCGCCCGCGGCGCTGCCTTGCCGTTCGGCGGCTGGCCCGTGCTGGCAGGCGAGCTGACGGTCGGGCGCCTGAAGAAGGAGGGGCGGCAGTGGCGGCTGACCGATGCGTTGCTCCGGCTCGGCCGCAGCGACGCCGCGGGCGAGTTCGATCTGCACGAGGCCGATCCGTCCGACGCGGCGGCCGAACCCCTGCACTTGCGCCTGAAATTCACGAGCCGGCGGATCGACCTCGCCGAACTGCGCGCCGACCTCCGGCCCGCACGGCCGCCGGGCGTGCCGGTGCCGGTGTCGCAAGCCGGCGCGCCGCCGCCCCTGCCGCCGGCCTCGGCGGCGGTGGCGCAAAAATCTGACCGGCCGGCGATACCGGCGTCGGCCTCCGGGTCGTTGCCTCGGTCGTCCTCGGCAAGCTCTTCGACAGCGGCGTCCGCCCCTGCGGCGGCAGCTTCGGCGAACGCGCCGCGCCGCTTGCCCCGCTTCGACGCCGATATCGAAGGCCGGGTCCAGACGCTCGTCGGCGTTCCGCGCGGCGCCGTCGATGACCTGGTCTTCGACGCCCACCTGCACGATGCAACCTGGGCGGTGCCGGCGCTGCGCTTTGCCTACGCCGGCGGCAAGGTGTCCGGGCACGGCAGCTTCGTCGCCGGGCAGTCGCCGGGTCGGTTGAGCGCGGGACTGCGGCTCGAGGGCGTGCAACTCGCCCGACTCGGCCTGCGCGATCTGCGCGGCGGCCTCGACGCCCAGGCCGCGGTCGACGCGCACGGCGATTCGGTGCAGGCCCTCGTCTCCACAGCGCAGGGCCACGCGCAGGGTGCGCTCGTCGGCGCTTCCTTGCCCACCGGGCTCGACGCGAAGCTCGGCCTCGATCTCGGCCACTGGGTGGGTTCCTGGTTCGGCGGCCCGAAGCGCACCGCCATCACCTGCTCGGCCTTCGATTTCGACCTCGCTGCCGGCCGGGCCAGCGTGCGCTCCCTCGCGCTCGAAACCGACGATCTTCTCGTCACCGGCGCCGGCAGCATCGATCTGACGCGGCGCACGCTGGCGTTGACGCTGACGCCCCATCACAGACGCAAATCGCTGCTGACGCTCGATCGTTCCATACGAATCGACGGCACGTTCGCGAAGCCGTCGATCGGGCTGATCGGGCGGGTCGAGGGAAATCCGGCGCAGTGCCGGCGTCCGGTGTCCTGACGGCGCGACGACCGCTCGGCGGACGTTCACGGACGCTCGTTTACTCTTGCATCCCTGCGACCGGATCGATCGATACTCGCCGGCTCGAACACATTACGGGAGTCCCGATGCCGCGAGGAGACAAATCGGCCTATACCGACGCGCAAAAGCGCAAGGCCGCTCACATCGAGCAGAGCTACGAAGCCAAGGGCGTGCCGGCAAAGGTCGCTGAAGGCCGCGCCTATGCGACCGTCAACAAGCAAGACGGCGGCGGCCTGAAGAGCGGCGCACCAGCGAAGAACCCATCGATCCGCAAAAGCCCGGCGCAGAAGAGCGCGGCTCGCAAGGACTCCGCCGAGAACGCGGCCGAGACGCGTCGGACCGGGGCGCGCAAAGCGCCGTCGACGCTAAAGGAAGGCGGCTCGCCCACAGGACGGAAAGCGGCGGCCAAGAAAGCCTCGGCAAAAAAAGCACCGACCAAGAAAGCGCCGGCTGAACGAACTCCAGCGAAGAAGGTGGCGGCGAAGAAGGCGGCCCCGACAAAAGCGCCGCCGGGCAAGGCGGCCACGAAAAAAGCAACCGCCAAGAAAGCAGCTCGCTGAACGGCCGCGTTGCCGCCGCCGGCTGCCCGCTGTTCGGCACAGGGCTTTGACAAGCTCAGCCCGAACGGGTCGGGTCGAACCCATCCGGGAAGACGATCGGATCGAAGTACTGGAGCCTCGACAGGCTCAGCCCGAACGGGTCGGGCCGAACTCCGTCTGCCATTGCTTCCGTCCGCCCCGAGCCTTTCAAATGGCTCTTCGCGGACGGGTCGCCGATCAGCCGGTCGTCAACACCACCTTGCGGCAGTCTTCCTGCTTCTCGTTGAAGATCTTGTAGCCTCGCGCGGCGTCGGCGAGCGGCATGCGGTGCGAAATGATCGTCTCGGGCTTCAACGCACCTTCGGCAATCTTTTCGAGCAGTTCCGGCATGAAGTGCTGCGCATGAGTTTGTCCCATCGAGAACGAGAGGCCTTTCTCGAACGCGTCGCCGAACAGGAAGCCGTGGATGAAGCCGGCGTAGACGCCCGGCACGCTGACCGCGCCGCCGCGCCGCGTCGCAGCCATCGCCTGGCGGAGCGACGCCCCGCTCGAGCCCTCGAGCTTCAACGTCGTCATTACCGTTTCGACGGTGCTGCCCTTGGCCTCGAAGCCGACCGCATCGATCGTCGCGTCGACACCGCGGCCGTCCATCCGGTCGATGATGACGTTGGCCGCATCGTCCACCGCGTCGAAGTCGATCGGCTCGACGCCGTAGGTTTCGGCCGCGAAGGCGAGCCGGTAGGGATGGTGGTCGACCATGAAGATCCGCTCGGCGCCGAGCATCCGTGCCGAGGCGGCAGCCATCAGCCCGACCGGACCGGCACCGAAGATCGCCACCGACGCACCCTTGCCGACGCGCGCGTTGACGACCGCCTGATAACCCGTGGGCAGGATGTCGGAAAGGAACAGCACCTGCTCGTCCGAAAGTCCCGACTGAGGAATCTTCAGCGGTCCGACGTTGCCCTTCGGCACCCGCACCAGTTCGGCCTGACCGCCGGGGACGCCGCCGTAGAGATGGCTGTAGCCGAAGAGCGCCGCGCCGGAGCGCGTGTCCTTCTTGTTCAGGATGGCGCCGCGGCCGGTGTTGGTGGTCTCGCAGGCGGCGAACAGCTGTTTGTTGCAGAAGAAGCACTCGCCGCATGAAATGGTGAAGGGAATCACTACCCGATCGCCGCGTTTGACGTTGAAGACCGCGCTGCCGACGTCTTCGACCACGCCCATGAACTCGTGGCCGAGGATGTCGCCGGTCTCCATCGCCGGGATCTTGCCGCGGTAGATGTGCAGGTCCGAACCGCAGATCGCGGTGGCGGTGACGCGCAGGATGATGTCGTCGCTTTCGACGATCACCGGGTCGGCGACGGTCTCGACGCGAACGTCTTTCGAGCCGTGGTAGGTGAGGGCTTTCACTTCGAAGCGCTCCCCGGCTCGGACATCTTTCGGTGTTGCTCGGCCAGCACCGCCGAGGGCGTGACCGCGGCGAGCTTGGCCTGGATCTTGTTCTTGAGGCCGGCGACGACATCGCCTTCGCCGTTCATCATTGCCTCGAAGCCGGTCTTCGCGACGTCGGCCGGGTCGTCCTTCTTGCCGGCACCGACCTTGGTGTCGAGCATGTCGGCGCGCCCGAAGAATTCGGTGTCGGTGGCACCCGGCATCAGCACGGTGACCGTGACGCCGCTGTCCTTCAGCTCGTTACGCAGCGCGAACGAGAACGAATCGATGAAGGCCTTGGTGCCGTTGTAGACCGCCTGGAAGCTGCCCGGCATCAGGCCGGCGATCGAGCCGGTGAAGAGAATTCGGCCGCTGCGCGCCTCGCGCATCTTGATCCCCACCTGTTGCACGAGGTAGATCGTGCCGGTGATGTTGGTGTCGATGACGTGGCGCACTTTGTCGAACGGTTGATCGAGGAAAGCGTGGCCCAGCCCGTGGCCGGCGTTGGCGAGCAGCGCGTCGATCTTGCGGTTGCCGATCAGCGTGAGCAAGCGGTCGCATCCGGCCGTGGTGCTCAGGTCGACCTGCAGCGATTCGACCTGCGCGCCGGTGGCGCGAAACGTCGGTTCTGCGGCTTCGATGTCGCGGTCGGCGGCCACGATCAGGTCGTGACCGTTCTCGCCGCAGATGCGGGCCAGGTGCAAGCCGATGCCCGACGAGGCGCCGGTGACGACCGCGAGGGGACGGGGGGTGGAACTCATGGCGTCGGACCTTTCAGGAAGCGCAGCGAAGGCGGATCGGAACGCGCCGATCGATGCGCGGAGTGCCGAAGGCCAGCCGAGCGGTGATGGCATCGTCATCGTGCGAAGCGCCGGCCGCGTCACCCGTCGGCCCGATGCGACGCGATCTGTAGGACAAAGGGGAAGATAGCGAAGGGAACGACGGCCCGGCGGCGCCTCGACGCGCGACTCTGGCGATGCCGGTCAGCTGGAACTGCCAGGGCTCCGCGGTTCGTGCGCGCCGGCTTCGAGCTGCTTGGCGAGCAAAACAGAGACGCTCTCGAACTCGACCGGCTTGGTAAGGTGCAGATCGAAACCCGCAGCGACGGCACGATCGCGGTCGGCGCCTTGGCCCCAACCGGTCACTGCCACGAGAAACAGCCGCGCTCCCCAGGGCTGCCGGCGGATCTGGGTCGCGAGCAGGTAGCCGTCCATGCCGGGCATGCCAATGTCGAGAAACGCCGCGAATGGCTGGCGTTCGCGCGCGGCCTCGAGCGCGGCAACGCCATCGTGCACCACGTCCACCGCATAGCCGTCCATGCGAAGCAAGGCCGCGATCGCCTCCGCGGCGTCGACGTTGTCGTCGGCGACGAGCACCCGCGGCGTCGCTTGCCCGCTGCTCGGGGCCGCCAGCGCCGCATCGTCCTGCTTGCCGAGCGGATCGTGCGTGCGTGGGACGGTCACGCTGAAGGTCGCCCCCTGACCGACGCCAGGGCTTGCCGCCTCGAGGCGGCCGCCGTGCAGGTCGACGAGCCCTTTCGAGACCGCCAGCCCAACCCCCAGTCCGCTGGTCGAGCCGCTGGCGGCGGTCTGGCCGCGGTGAAACATCTCGAACAGCGTCGGCACGCGCTCGGGGGCGATGCCGATGCCCTCGTCGACGATGTCGACGCGCACCTCGCGGTCATCGGCCGAGCCGACGAGGCGCACGTCGCTACCGGGCTCGCTGTAACGCGCGGCGTTCGAAATCAGGTTGCTGAGCACCTGCGCAAGGCGGAGCGGATCGGCGTCGAACACGACCGGCACCGCCGGAAGCTGCACCTCGAGTCGATGGCCGCGCGCGTCCAGCGTCGGGCGCACGGTTTCGAGTGCGGCGTCGACCACGGCCTGCAGCTCGACCCGCGCGCGTTTCAATTCGACCTTGCCGCGCGTGATCCGCGAAACCTCCATCAGATCGTCGAGCAGCAAGGCCATGGCCTTCGACTGGCGCTGGATCACGTCGCTGCACCAGCGGGTGCGTTCCGGACTCACCCCGGGGCGCCCCATCAGATAGGACGCCGAGCGCAAGGCCGCCAGCGGGTTGCGCAGTTCATGGGCGAGCGTCGCGAGGAATTCGTCCTTACGCTGATCCGCGCTGTGGAGCGTCTCGACCAGTACCTGGTGCTCGGTCACGTCCCAGACGATGCCCATCGTGCGCCCGCCGGCTGAACGGTCCTGCGTCGCCGCGACCTTGCCGGCGAGGCTGACATGACGGATGTCGTTCGCCCCGGCGACGATGCGGAGCTTCAGCCGGTAGAGGCCGTGGTTCGCGACCAAAAGCGCATCCGACATCGAGCTTTCCAGGAGGCCGCGGTCGTCGGGGTGAACGCGGCAGAGCAACTGCTCGAACGAGGTCACCGGTTCGACCAGGCCGAACAGCTGGCGCGCGTTGTCGGAAAGCAGAGCTTCCCCGGTCGTGAGACCGATGTCGAAGGTGCCGAGGCCGATCGAGTCCACCGCCATGCAGAAGCGTTCCTCGCTTTGCCGCAGTGCAGTTTCGAGCTCGAGCGAGCGGCGCAGCACCACGCCTTCGGGCGTTTCGGTGCAGAGGAGGAGCACGCCGCCGATGCCGTTCGGGCGCGTGTCGCCATCGATCGGCGCGTATGACGAGGTCCAGTAGGTGTCGACCAGCACGCCGTTGCGCGGCAGGGCAATCGGCTCGTTCCGGTGCCAGGTGGCGCCGCCACCCCGCATCACGTGCTCGACGTCGGGGCCGATCACCGGCCATATCGACGCCCACGCGCTGGCCGCGGGGCGGCCGAGGAGCGACGGGTGCCGGCTGGTGTCGAGCATGCCGCGAACGGCGTCGTTGTAGAGGCAGAGGTGCTCGTCGCCCCAAAAGATCATTCCGGGATGGCGGGTCGTCAGCAGCATCCGCACCATCGACGCCAGTGCCGGAGGCCAGTGCTCGGGAGCGCCCAGCGCGGTCGCGCTCCATTCGAAGGCGCGAATCAAGCGAGCCATCTCGCCGCTGCCCTCCAGAAACCTCAGCGCGTGCCGCGAAGGTGCCGGCGGTACGGCGGGAGCGGTGGCAGGCGCGCTTGCCATGGGTTCGGTCACGAATAGGTCCTGGGTCGTTCCGCGCTGGCCGGCCGCACGGGCCAGACCGATCCGAGAACTCGCCGCCAACGGCCGAGACCCGGCCTGCTTCGGCGGAGGCGGACGCGCCGGTCGCCTCGAATCGTTCCTTCTTATGACGCGCGCCACATTGGGGCCGCGGCACGCGTCGCGACACGCGCTCTCAACGTCCTTTCAGCAGTCCGAGCAGCGCCACCAGTGCGGCACCCGTGGCCGCGGCGATCAGCAGCGTCCGGATCGGTTGCTCGCGGGTTCGCTGCATGACCCGATCGACCGGTGCGACCAGGCGGCCGAGCGCCGGTGCGACCTTCGCGTGGACCGAATGCACCTGCGTCGTCAGGCTGTCAAGCGCCGCGTTGGCCGCCTGGCGCGTTGCATCGAGCGCCTGGTCAGCGGATTGCACCGCACGGTCGGCGAGCTTGCTGCCGGCGTCGGCGGCGAAAGGGGTCGAGTCGTTCATGCGGGATCCTTGGCGGCTGGCCGGTAGGGTTGAGAAGCTTCGGAAATCGATCGATCCGGAGCTCGACTACGCCCGTAGTGTCGCGAGCCGGTCGGCGGCGTCGTGTCGGCTCGCGGCTGCGCTATGTGTAGGGCATTGCTGTAAGCCCGGCATTGGATTCGCAGCTGCGACGACAGTGCTTCCAACCGTCCGACAAGGCGGCTGGCCGGCTGCCTACGGTTCGCCTCTCGGCCGCTTCTAGACTGGCCGCCTGTTGAATGAAAGGCCTTTGCCATGGCGGCGGTATCCCATTCCGTGCGGTTGGAGGTGAACGGTCGGGGGCATGCGGTCGAGGTCGAGCCGTGGACGTCGTTGCTTGATTTCCTGCGCAATGCCTTGCACCTCACCGGCACGAAAAAGGGCTGCGACCATGGCCAATGCGGCGCCTGCACCGTGCTCGTCGACGGCCAGCGCATCAACAGCTGCCTGACCCTCGCGGTGATGAACGACGGCAAGTCGGTGCGCACGATCGAGGGCATCGGCCAGCCCGGATCGCTGCACCCGGTGCAGCAGGCGTTCATCGACCACGATGCATTCCAGTGCGGCTATTGCACGCCGGGGCAGATCTGCTCGGCGGTCGGGCTTCTGGCCGAGGGACACGCGCGCACGCCGGCCGATGTGCGCGAAGCGATGAGCGGCAACCTGTGCCGCTGCGGCGCCTATCCGAACATCGTCGACGCCGTCGTCGAGGCGCTGGCCATGCCCCGTGAGGCGGTGCGATGAACCGTTTCTCGTACGAGCGTTGCAGCGGCATCGACGACGCGGTGCAGGCGGCCGCGGCACGCGCCGGCGCGAAGTACATCGGCGGCGGCACCAACCTGCTCGATCTGATGAAGGAGAACGTCGAGCGGCCCGAGCACCTGATCGATATCGGCGGCCTGCCGCTGAAGAGCATCGACGCCCTGCCCGGCGGCGGCCTGCGGATCGGTGCGCTGGTCAGCAACAGCGCGCTGGCCTATGACCCGAAGGTGCAGCAGCGTTATCCAATGCTTGCGCAGGCGATCCTCGCCGGCGCCTCGCCGCAGCTCCGCAACATGGCGACGACCGGCGGCAACCTTCTGCAGCGGACCCGCTGCTATTACTTCTACGACCGCGCCACGCCGTGCAACAAGCGGGCGCCGGGGTCGGGCTGCGGCGCGCTCGAGGGTGTGAACCGCATCCACGCGATCCTCGGCGCCAGCGCCGCCTGTGTCGCCGTGCATCCGTCCGACATGTGCGTCGCGCTCGCGGCCCTGGAGGCGGAAGTGCAGGTCATCGGGCCGCAAGGGGAACGCCGGATTCGCTTCGCCGACTTTCATCGCTTGCCTGGCGATGCGCCGGAGCAGGACCACACCCTGGCCGCTGGCGAGTTGGTCACCGCGGTCGAATTGCCGGCCGAAGGCTTCGCTGACCGGTCGGCCTACCTGAAGCTGCGCGACCGCGAGTCGTACGCCTTCGCGCTGGTGTCGGTGGCGGCGGCGCTCCGGCTCGACGGCGGTAGCCGGATCGCCACGGCGCGGGTGGCGCTCGGTGGCGTCGCCCACAAGCCGTGGCGGGATGTCGACGCTGAAAGCGCGCTCGTCGGCGCAGTGCCGGGCGTGGATGCTTTCGGCCGGTTCGCCGATCGGCTGCTCGCACCCGCAGCGCCGCTCTCCCACAACGCGTTCAAGCTGCCACTCGCCCGCAACGCCATCGTTCGTGCCCTGTGCGACGCGGCTCGCATCGACCCGGGGGCCTCCGTCGCACCCGCGAACGGCTCGACGCAGGCGCCACGATGAAGATCGCCAAGCCACTCGACGACAAGGCCTCGAACCCGCAACGCGGCCCACTCGGTCAGGCCCTCAAGCGGGTCGACGGGCCGGCCAAGGTCACCGGCACAGCGCCGTACGCGGCCGACTTCGCGACGCCAGGCATGCTCTACGCCGCAGTCGTGTCGAGCGCGATCGCCAAGGGCCGAATCGAATCGCTCGACGCTGACGCGGTGCGCCGCATTCCCGGCGTGATCGAGGTCTACAGCCACCTGAACCGGCCACGCCTGGCCTGGTTCGACCGCAGCTGGAAGGACCAGGACTCGCCGAGCGGCTCGCCGCTACGGCCGTTCGCCGACGCCAAAATCGTTCACAGCCACCAGCCGGTCGCGCTGGTCGTCGCCGAAACCTTCGAGATCGCGCGCTACGCCGGCTCGATGCTGCAGGTGAGCTATGCCGTCGAAAGCAGTGAAACCGAGCTGCGCAGCCATGCGGTCCGTGCCCGCGAGCCCGGCACGGGCAAGGACGGCTTCGAGCCGCCGCCCAAGCCGCGCGGCGACGCCGCCAAGGCGCTCGCCGCCGCGCCGTTCAAAGTCACGGTCGCGTACTCGACGCCCACCGAGCACCACAACGCGATGGAGCTCTTCGCGACCACGGTGTTCCGCAGCGCCGACGGCAAGTTGACGGTGCACGACAAGACGCAGGGCATCACCAATTCGCATGATTTCGTGCACAAGGTGTTCGGCATTGCCAACGACGACCTGACGTTGCTCTCGCCGTTCGTGGGCGGTGGTTTCGGCTCCGGACTCCGACCGCAATACCAGCTCTTCATGGCGGTGCTCGCCGCCACCGGGCTGAAACGCTCGGTGCAGGTGGTGATGACGCGCGAGCAGATGTTCAGCTTCGGCCATCGGCCACCGACCCTGCACCGCCTCTCGCTCGGCGCCGAGACCGACGGGCGTCTGACGGCGGTGATTCACGAATGCGATTACGAGACCTCGCGCTTCGAGGATTACGTCGAGGTGGTGGTCAACTGGTCGGCGCTGCTCTATCGCTGCGCCAACGTGCGAGTGGCCTACAAGACCGTGCCACTCGATGTCTACACCCCCCTCGACATGCGCGCGCCGGGTGCCGCACAGGGCGTTTTCGCGCTCGAAGGGGCGATGGACGAGCTGGCGTACGCGGCCGGCGTCGACCCGGTCGAGCTGCGCAGGCGCAACCACGCCGACCACGACCAGACGACCGGCAAACCGTGGTCGAGCAATGAACTGCTGGCCTGCCTCGAGCAGGGCGCGGCGCGCTTCGGCTGGGCGACGCGGCCGATGGCACCGCGGTCGTTGCGCGAGGGCCGGGTGCTGATCGGGCAGGGCATGGCCTGCGGCGTCTGGGACGCGATGCAGCAACAGGCGAGTGCCAAGGCCACGTTCACGGCCGACGGGCGCCTGCGCGTTGCGAGCGGCACCTCCGACATCGGCACCGGCACCTACACCGTGATGACGCAGATCGCCGCCGCCACCCTCGGTCTGCCGATCGAGAGCGTCGACTTCCGGCTCGGCGACTCGAGCCTGCCGACTGCGCCGCTGCAGGGCGGCTCGTTCACTGTCAGCTCGGTCGGCAGCGCCGTGAAGGGGGTTTGCGACGACCTCGCGCATCAGCTGTTGAGGCTGACCCGCGGACAGTCGGCGGTGCGCGGCACGGCGCTCTCGCGCGCCGGCCTCGAGGAGGTCGAGTTCGCCGACGGCACGATCCGCCTGCGCCACAACCCGAAGATCGCGATCGCGTTGACAGCCGTGATGCAGGACGCCGGCAAGCAAGAGATCGAAGCGGCGTTCAGCTCGGTGCCCGACAAGCTGAAACAGCGCAAGGTCACGATGCACACGCACTCGGCGGTGTTCGTCGAGGTCGCGGTCGACGAGGACTTCGGCAAGGTGCAGGTGCGCCGCGTCGTCAGCGCGATCGCGGCGGGACGCATCATGAGCGCCAAGATGGCGCACAGCCAGATCCTCGGCGGCGTCGTCTGGGGCCTCGGCATGGCGCTCCAGGAGGACACGTTGGCCGACCACCGGCTCGGCCGCTACATGAACCACAGCCTGGCCGAATACCACATCCCGGTGAACGCCGACATTCCGGCCGCGATCGACGTGATCTTCGTAGAGGAGCGCGACGCCTATGTCAACGCGCTCGGCGCGAAGGGCGTGGGCGAAATCGGCATCGTCGGCGTCGCCGCCGCGGTCGCCAACGCGGTGTTCCACGCCACCGGGCGGCGGGTACGCGACTTGCCTATAACGCTCGACAAAGTGCTGGCGCCGCGCTGAACCCGGTGATCGAGCCCTTGCGGCCGCCTTCGCCGCCAGCGGAAGCGCCCATGCAGGACATTGCCTACCGGCCGCCTCGGTCCGGACCGATGGGCGAGTTCCCGAAGCGCTTCCACCATCGAACGATTTCGACGATCGGAGACAGGTCATGTCCAACAGCAGCTTCATGGGCGGCTCCGAAGCCCCCACCTACGCGCCCGGCCGAGATGTCGACGCGCTCGGCCCGAGCGACACGTCGGATAGCGGCAGCGACATTCAGGGCGAGACCCAGATGCCGACCGCGCCCGACAACGCCGCCGAATGGGGCGCGCTGACCACCGGGGGCGATAACGACAGCGATGCGCTCGGCACCGGCGAGCGCGCTTCGGCCACCGGCGACGCCGGCCGTGACGGCGCCGACATCCTGCCCGACCGTGTCTTCGATCCGGACGCCGAAGCCGCCGGCGACGACGAGCTTCTGGCCGGCGTCGATGCCGCCGACCTGCCCGACGACACCGCGAGCGGCGACGACGACGAGGCGATCGACGCCGAAGACGAGAACGGCGTCGAGACCGATGCGGTGGCCGACGCCGGCCGATCGGCGTCGGCCGGAACGGTCCGCCGCCGATGACGCGCAACGCCGCACCGGTCAGCGCGACGGCGATCCGCCGCGTGCTGCGCGACACGTTCGGCCTGGCCGAGTTGCGCGACGGCCAGGAGCCGGTGATCGAGCGCGTGCTGCACGGTCTGCCGACGCTTGCCGTGATGCCGACCGGCGCCGGCAAATCGCTCTGCTACCAGCTGCCGGCGATGCTGGTCGACGGCCGCACCCTGGTCGTCTCGCCGCTCATCGCGCTGATGAAGGACCAGTGCGATCACCTGTGCGGTGCTGGCGTCGCGGCGGTGCAGTGGCATAGCGGCGTCGATGCCACCGAGCGCAGGGCGGCCGAACAGGCCATCGCGGACGGCTCGGCGCGTATCGTCTTCATCACGCCCGAGCAACTCACCCGACCCGAGTTCGTTGCCACGATTTCGGAGCGCCCGGTGGCGCTGCTCGTGATCGACGAGGCCCATTGCATCGCGCAGTGGGGTTTCGATTTCCGGCCGGCCTTCCTCGAAGTTGGCACCGCGCTCGAGGCCTTGCGCCGGCCGACCGTGCTGGCGCTGACCGCCACGGCCACCGATCCGGTGATCGACGACATCACCGAGGTGCTCGGCATCCCGCGCGCCGGCGTGCTCGGGACCGGCATGTTCCGGCCGAACCTGCGCTATCGCGCCGAGAACTTCTCGCGCCCGGAGGACAAGCTCGCGCGGCTGATCGAACGCGTGCACGCGTCTGAAGGCAGCGGGCTGGTGTATGCGGCGACGGTCAAGGCGGCGGAGGAACTGCACGAAGCGATCATCGCCAGCGGCGAGCCGGCCGGCCTCTACCACGGGAAACTGAACGCAGTGCGCCGGCGCGAGGCGCAAGACGCTTTCATGAGCGGCACGGTCCGGGTGATGGTCGCGACCAACGCCTTCGGGCTCGGCATCGACAAGCCCGATATCCGCTTCGTGCTGCACTGGCAGATCCCCGCCGGGCTCGACGCGTACTACCAGGAGTCGGGTCGGGCCGGCCGCGACGGCGCACCCTCCGATTGCACGCTCCTGTTCGTCGAGGGCGACCGCAGCGTCCAGCGCTTCTTCATTTCGGGGCGTTACCCGGAGCTCGACGACTTTCGGGCGGTGGTCGAGGGCCTGCGCAAGCCGGCGCCCGATGCCAGCGGCTGGACGCTCGACGCGCTCGTCGAGCACGAGCACCTGAACAAGCGCAAAGCCGCGGTGGCGCTGAACGTGATGCGGCGCGAACGCCTGCTGGTGGCCGACAGGCGCGGCGCGCTGGCGCTTCGCGCGGGCGGTGTCGGCAACGCCGCGCTCGAGCCGCTCGTCGAGCGCTGCCATGCACGCGGCGAACGCGATCGCGCGATGCTCGAGCAGATGGTCGCCTATGCGCAGAGCGGTCGTTGCCGCTGGCAACTGCTGCTCGAGCATCTCGAGGCCGCCGCGCCGCGCGAGCGCTGTGGCAGCTGCGACAACTGCGTCCGGATGGCGGGTCACGAGGCGGCGCACGCTCCGACCGCAACGGGCGAGGGCGCGGACGGGCCGATCGTCTTCCCAAAACGCGAATCGGCGTTCGGCGTGGGGCAACGCGTCAAAACCCGTCGCCACGGCCTGGCCGAGGTGGTCTCGGCCGACACGCTCTCGGTGACCGTGCGCTTCGCGAACGGCGAAACCCGCAGTTTTCAGCCGCAGTTCCTGACGCCGGTCAAGGGGCCGCGGCGCGGCCCGCCGGCCGAATCGCCGCCGGCCGTGGGCGCCGCATCCAACATGATCGGAGCACACGCATGAGGCGGTTCTTCAACCACTCGCTCGCTGAGTGGTGGAAGCTCGTGAAGGATTCGTTTACCGCCTGGTCGGACGACTACGCACCGAGCATGGGCGCCGCGCTTTCCTACTACAGCGTGTTCTCGATGGCCCCCCTGCTGGTGATCGTGATATCGATCGCCGGGCTGATCTTCGGCGAGGACGCAGCGCGCGGGCAGGTGTTCGAGCAACTGCGTGGCCTGATGGGCGCCGACGCGGCCAAGGCCATCGAGGATCTTCTGCGCAGCGTCAAGGAGCCTTCGGCCGGCATCACTTCGGCGCTGATCGGCTTCGGCGTGCTGCTGGTCGGCGCCACGACGGTGTTCGGCGAGCTGCAGGATGCACTCGATCGCATCTGGCGCGCGCCCGCGCGCGACCGCTCGGGCGGCCTCTGGAACCTCGTGCACTCGCGCCTGCTTTCGTTCGGCATGATCCTGGGCATCGCGTTCCTGCTGATCATCTCGCTGGTCGCCAGTGCCGGAATCGCCGCCGTCGGCAAATGGTGGAGCGGCGCGTTCGGCGGCTGGGAAATCCTGCTGCAGATCGTGAACGTTGTCGTCGGCTTCGTGTTGACGACCGGCGTTTTCGCAATGATCTACAAGCTAATGCCGCGGGTTAAAGTGCAGTGGTACGACGTCTGGCTCGGCGCGGCTACCACTTCGCTGATGATCACCCTCGGCCGCTTCCTGATTGGCCTCTACATCGGCAAGACCGGTGTGGCGTCGGGCTTCGGCGCGGCCGGCTCGGTGGCAGTGGTTTTCGTTTGGGTGTATTACTCGGCCCAGATCTTCCTGCTCGGTGCCGAGTTCACCTGGGTCTATGCCAAGACCTTCGGCTCAATGAAGGGCCTCGCCACCCAGACCGCTGCGGCACCAGCGGCGCCTACCGCATCGGGTTCCGGTGAAGTCGCAGGCAAGATCGGTGGTGCCGCGCCACACCGTGCGGAAACCGGTTAGACCCCCCCAACGACCTCAGGAGTACGCGCATGACGACCAAAAAGACCGCGCAGATCGTTGGCGAGGTCCAGTACCGTGCCGGCGACGGCGTCGACGTGACCATCCCCTGCGGGCCGTGCGAGATCGAACCGACCAGCCAAGACGTGACGATCAGCTGGCACGAGGGCAACGCCTCGCAGGTGACCGCCATCCCGTTCGACCTTTACACCACCTACCTTACCGAGGGGCGGATCGTGATCGATTCGACTTCGGTCACGTGAATGGCGGTCCGATGAGGCGCAACTGGGCGTCTCACCACCTTCCTGGTCCGGGAAGGCTGGATCCGGGAACGCTCCGCCTTTCCCGGTTGAGAATGCGAGCACCGAGTACAAACTTCGGGTTCCGATCTGCGCCGTCGTTCAGCCGCCGGTTGACGGCCCAGCTATCGGGTTCGCTCACCGGACGCCGCCTGAAGAATCCGGCGCTTCATCGTGTCGTGCGGATCTTGACGGCGCAACCCGCGGTAAACGACCTCGTCGTAGCGGTCTGCAGTTCGATCGAGCCCTCGAGCGCTGCAAGGACATTTGGTCGCGCCCGGCAAGGCCGCTCCCGCGAGGTCTTTCACCGTCGCACCGAGCGCAGCGATTCGCGCAAGGACCGCCGGGATGTGACAGATAAGCGATCCGCCCGTCGGCAGTCGGGGAGAGCGCAGTCGTTTTCACTCTTTGCAACGCAATGATCTTCGCCGCCATTTCCGCGCCGCCGTGCTGCTTGTGAGATCGTGCGTGCGGTGGTGGGGATCAACCGCCGGCCGGTCGGTAAAGTTCGGCAAGCTGTACGGCCGGTCGTAGGCCGCGCGATGCCTCACCTCGTGACGAGCAGCCGGCTCGCGCTGCTGAGGCTGGCCGCGCCGGCGAAGGCGGCGCCGAGCCAGAGCGCGTGCGTCGCCCCGTGCACGCCGAAAAGGCTGAAGCAGTAGGCGGCGAGCGCCGCACCGATCGCCTGGCCGAGGAGGCGCGAGGTGGCAACCGTGCCGCTCGCACCGCCGGCGCGTTCGGGTGGCGCGTGCGTCATCAGCGCCCGCATGTTGGGCGACTGGAAAAAGCCGAAGCCGCTGCCGCAAAGCGCCATGCGCAGGCAGATGTCGACAACCCCGGCGTCCGCCGGCAGCAACGCCAGCGACGCCATGCCGAGCGCCAGCACGGCGAGGCCGATGCCGCCGAGCAGGCCCGGCGCATAACGGTCCGAAAGCCGGCCCGCGAGCGGCGCGGCCAGCGCCACCACGATCGACCAGGGCGACATCAGAAAGCCGGTGTCGATCGGGTTGCGGCGCAGCACCGCCTCGAAAAAGAACGGCAGGGCGACGAACGCGATCCCTTGCGTGGCGAAACTGCAGACCGCAGTCAGCGACGACAGCGCGAAGGCCGGACGGCGGAACAGATCGACCGGCAGGATCGGCACTGGGCTGCCGTGCTCGCGCCGGACGAGCACCGCGCCGAACAGAACCGCGACCGCAAGCGCGCCGCCCCAGACACCCACGGACTCGCGTTGCGCCGCGGCACCGAGGGCATAGATCAGCGCCGAGAACGCGACGACGGTCAGCGCCGCGGCCGGCGCGTCGAAGCGGTGGCCGCGGCGCGGCGAGGGCGGCAGCGACGGCACGGCGATGGCGAGCACGACGAGCCCGATCGGCACGTTGATCCCGAAGAGCCACGGCCAGGAGGCCACGCTCAGCACCAGCGAGGCGACGCTCGGGCCGACCGCGAAGCCGACGCCAACGACCAGCGCGTTGAGCCCGACGCCGCGCCCGAGCCGATCGGGCGGCAGCACGAAGCGCAGCAGCGCGGCATTGACGCTCATGATTCCGCTCGCGCCCAGGCCCTGGAGCGCCCGCGCCGCGGCCAGCGCCGGCAGCGTCGGCGCCAGCGCGCAGGCCAGCGAGGCAACGGTGAAGAGGGCGATGCCGGCGATGTAGATCCGCCGGTGACCGACGATGTCGCCGAGCGCCGCCAGCGGCAGCAGCGTCGCGACCATCGCGAGCTGGTAGGCGGTGACCACCCAGACCGAGGCGGCCGGCGCGGTGTGCAGATCCGCGGCGATCGCCGGCAGCACGGTGTTGGCGATCGCAGTGTCGAGCGACGCCAGCGCGACGGCGATCAGGAGCGTCGCAAAGGCGCGACGATCGAGCGGCGGCCTCGACGCCGGGGCGCTCAATGCGGGCAGGCTCGCAGCCGGATCGCGCGCGCTCGAAGATGCGCCCGTCGCGGGCCGTGCGCCGGCCGCGCCGCGCTCGATGGCAGCCGCGGCCCGCGAACGAGGAGCTTCGGAACGAGGGGCGCGCGAAGGCGGCGGTCGGGGCATACGGCGGCTGGGGAAGGGAACCTCTGCACGACTCCCGGCGAACTGGCGCGCGAGGATACGACGGGTCGCAAGGCGTTGCGCAGCGGCTCGTGTGCCGAGCCGGAGGACGACTCCCGCGCCTCGCGGATTGCCTCGTCGCCGCGTTCGAACCGGCCGACGTTTCGTGGCGCGCCGCCCCGAGGCCCTGGTCGGCGCCCTCGAAGGTGCCGGTACGGCCCGCTGGCTTTGCCTGCACGCGCGCCGCAGCGGCGCGCGGCCTTGTGGACGGCCTGGCGGAGGTTGTAGCGGTCGGTACGGGTCGGGTTCTTCATGAGGTCTTCGGCAGCGATCGCGAGCGGCATGGCAGGAGCGCCGACGCCTGCCGGTCAGGGCATCCGTTTCTTCGGGGCGATCGCCCGGGCCACGCTCTTCCGGCCGCCGAACACGTGCAGGGGAAACACCAGCACGGCCGCGATCCCGACGCCGACGTGCGCCCAATGCACCGCCGCGTGCCACGGCTCGGGCCCGTATTGGAGCAGCAGCGCCGAGAGTGCCAGCAGGATCAGCGCGGCGAAGGCGATGCCGCCGAGCCACCGGTTGCGGTGGTGCTTCCAGGTCGAGAGCACGTGGTGTGGCAGCACGCTGCCGATCACGACGAGCGTCAGCACGCCGGTGACGCCGTGGCCGATCCACCAGGGCACGAGCCGCGGCGGCGGCCAGCCGGCGGCGTCGAGCAACACGAACCAGGCCAGACCGGTGAGCGCGCAGGCGCCGAGCACGAGGTAGCTCGAGCGGCGCTGCCAGCGCGCGACCCGGCCGATGCGCATCGCGCCGTGGTGCGGCTTCATCGGCGGATGCTGAAGGTGCGTCTCACAGAACGAACGCCGTCGCGCCGTAGCGTCGCCGGCATTCGGCAGTCAGCCCACCGGCGAGCGCGAGCGGTTTGGTCAGGGCATCCGCGACGGCACAGCGCCCGGCGAGCACCGAATAGCTGCGCCTGGCGTCTGGCGGCGAGTGCTGGGTGCGCGGGTCGATCAGGGCGCTCCGCCAGCGGCCGGCGTGCCAGCCACCGGTGTGGCGGCTCGACGAGGTGGCGATGGCGCCGTCGGCGAGGCGGCCGGCCTCGACGAGTCGCCCCGGCGCGTCCGGCACCGGAACGTGGATCGTCCGCGCCGCCGGACCGAACACGCGCAGGTCGCCCCCGGCGTTGACACTGCCGCCGCCGATGCCGCTCTCGATCAGCGCCTCGACCGCGCGATCCACCGCATAGCCCTTGGCGATGCCGCCGAGGTCGAGGCTCATCTCGCGCCAGAGGCGCACGTGGTGGACGCCGACGATCTCCAGGTCGCCGATCGAACCGCCGGGCTGCGACGACGCCCGCCCGGGCAGCAGGCCGGTCGCGATCAGCGCGTGGCCGACCGCGCAATCGAAGAGCCCGTCGGTCGCGTCGTGCAAGTCGACCGCGAGCGCCAACACCTCGACGGTCCACAAGTCGAGCGCGATCCGCGCGCCGGCGCGGCTGCGGTTGATACGACTCAGTTCGCTCGTTTCACGGTGGAACGACATCAGCGCGTCGACGCGATCGATCGCCGCGAAGGCGCGGTCGATCGCGTCGAACCCGGCCGCATCGTCGGACGCGGCTGCGATGTCGATCTCGACGTAGGTGCCGAGTGCCGGCCGGCAGCGCCGCATCGCCTCGGCCACCTCAGGCGTTCTGCAGCATGAGCGCGTACAGCGTCATCACGCGCTTCACGCCGTCGGTCAGGTGCTTGGAGGAAAGCGTCGCGCCCGAGATGTTCTCGACATCCTTGCCGAGCTTCAACGTCGACGCCGCGCCCTTGCCGACAAATTGCGTAAGCCACCGCTGCTCGGCGACCTCGAAGCCGTAGGACTCGCGGTACTCGAGCACCTCGACGCGTTTGACGCTGCCATCGGCGTCGATGCCGACGGCGTAGGTGATGAACTCGTGCTTGCCGACCACCTCGTCGACGACGAACCAGCCGCCGCCGGCGACCTTCCAGATCCGGTTGCCCTGGAACGGCAGGCTGACCGAGGAAGCATCCTTGAGCCGATCTTGCTGCTGCGCGGTGAGCGCGACCGGGTAGGGCTTCATCGCCGCGGCGCCGAACATCTCACGCTGCGCCTGTTCGACCGAGACGTAGATCGCCGAGCGGGCGGTGATCGGCGCCAGCGCGGCACCCAGCGCGAGCACCGGCACCAGGTGCGGAAAGAGCGCGGAAGTCGGCGTCCATTTCATCGACAGGCCCTCGTCATCGGTCGTCAGTCGAACAGGTAGCCGACCTTCAGCACGAACTGGTCGCGGCCGTGGTTGTCCCAGACCTTGTTCGTGTAGGCGTCGCAGTCGGCCATGCCGTTGCCGAAGCAGCGGCCGCTGATTTGATGGCGCCAGGCGGCGGTCGCCCACCACTTTTCAGCCGCGTAATGCAGGTTCGGACCGATGAAGTTGGCGATCTGGATGCGCTTTTCGAAGCGGTAGCCGCTGTGGTCGGTGTGGAAACGACCTTCGAAGCCGCCCGACCACTTGGGCGCGAAGCGATAGGTTGCGCCGTAGAGGATGTCGCCCATCGAATTGCGGATCGTCGCCGAGGGCTCGTATTTCTCGCGTTCGGGTTCGTACAGAAGATTCACCGCGACGATCAGCCGGTCGTCGAGAAAGTTCGATTGCAGCAGCAGGCGGAACTCGAGCGAATCCTCGAGCCGGCCCCAGGTCGGCTCGAAGTAGAGGCCGACGCCGACCGGTGAAGTCACCGGGTTCGAGAGCCGCCAGATCGCCTCGAGCGAGCCGCCTTCGATGCGCGTGCGGCGGTACGAACCGGAGTCGTGGGCGGTGCTCGGCACGCCGAAGCCGGCGGTGCAGGGCACCTGGTTCTCGCACATCTCGGGGTTCAAGTAGTTGCGGCTGGCGCTGATCGAGTACACGTTCAGGTAGCCGGCAAGTTGCAGGTCGTTCGTGACGCCGTATTCGAGCTCGGTGCGGTAGAGACCGAGGTCGTAGCGGCCGACCGCCTGGCGGTGCGTCACGTCGATCCGCTGCTCGATCTCGAACTTGCCCTTGGGCTGCAGATCGAGCGTGTAGAGGAAGCCGAAAGCGCCTTCACCGGCGCGCGCGGCGAACGGCGCGAGGGCAAAAACGAATCCGAGAAGAACAGCGCCGAAAGCGCGACTGGCGCGCCGCGGCGCGGGAAAGGTCGATGCCATGCAGAGGAAAGCCCGGACGTGAAGAGACGATGAGCGCGCCTATTGCGACCCCTGCAGCCGGAGCGCGATCCGTGGCTGAGGCCGCATCGACAACGCGAATCATTCTCATTATGACTCAGGATCGGCGGCTGGCGTCACGCTCGGAGTCGCCCGCATCACCACGATCCGGTCGCCGCCGACCGTGGCCGTTCAAAGCGCGTTGCCGTCCTCGTCGCCAAGCTCGTGCCAGTACGCGTCGCGCGCTTGCGCCAGTTCGGCGCGAAAGCCGGCGATCTGCCGCGATTCGACCAGTTCATGGCGCTCGATCGCGAACGAGCCGTGCGCCGGCCGGGTCGCGAAGATCTCGACGTCGAGCGGCGGGGCTGCGACCGCCTCGACCACATCCTCGGGCGCGAGCGTGCAGCGGGCGCCGAGGATCACCTCGCGCAGATCCAGGCCGCCATCGAAGGCGTGATAGGCAACGCCGTCGTGCCGGTTCGCGAGCGGCGCGCGAACCCGCCACTCTTCTTCGTCGCGCCAGGCGGCCGGCTTGTGGCGCAGCGCCGCTTCGACGATCTCGGGCCGCAGCCGGCGTGTCGCGCCGCGATCGTGCTCGAAAGGATCAGGCAGGGGACGGTCGATGTAGCGCACCGGCTCGGCGTGGCTGCGCGCCACATCGAAGCCGAGGCAGATGCCGGTGTGCCGCTCGGCGTAGTGCGACCACATCCGCGGGTTGCGCCAAGTGGCCGAAAAGCAGATCACGCCGTGCTCGCCCTCGTCGAGCGCGGCGATCCGCTCGGCCCAGAAGCGCCGCACCCGGGGGCGCGTCGCGTCGAAAGGCATCAGCTCGAAGGGATCGTTCAGTTCGGCGTACTCGGTGATCTTCAGCCGGCGTTCCCACAGCAGCTTCAGCGCCCAGCGCTTGGTGGTGTAGTGGTAGAGCCGGATCGTCGGCGAGTCGGTGGGCGCGTCGTTCATCCGGCCGGAGTGTGCCGCAGGCGTCGCCACCGATAATTCGTGCCTCGATGACGCCGTCCCCGCCGCCCAGCGACCGCGCCCGCCAACTGGCGCGACTGCGCGAGCCCGGTCGGCGCGATCTGGTCGTCGGCGGCGGCGGCGCCACCGGCCTCGGCGTGGCGCTCGACGCGGCGGCCCGCGGCTTTTCGGTCGTGCTTTGCGAGGCCGAGGATTTCGCCAAGGGCACCTCGTCCCGCTCGACCAAGCTCGTGCATGGCGGCGTGCGCTACCTGGCGCAGGGCAACATCGGGCTCGTGCGCGAGGCCTTGCGCGAGCGCTCGGCGCTGCTCGCAAATGCGCCGCACCTGGCGCAGCCGCTCGCTTTCGTGATGCCCGCGCACAAGTGGTGGCAACCGGCGTTCTACGGCGCCGGGCTCGCGGCGTACAACGCCCTTGCCGGGTCGCACGCCATCGGCTCGACGGCGATGCTGACGATCGACGGCGCGCTCGCCGCGCTGCCGAACCTGCGCCGGCCGTCGCTGGCGGGCGGCGTGCGCTACTGGGACGGCCAGTTCGAGGACGCCCGCCTCGCGCTCGCGCTCGCGCGGACCGCGGTCGCACGCGGCGCGGTCGTGCTGAACCACTTGCCGGTGACCGAGCTGCTGCATGCCGACGGCAAGGTTGTCGGCGTCGTCGCGCGCGATGCCGAGAGCGGCGAATACTTCCGCATCGAAGCGGGTGCCGTCGTCAACGCGACCGGCGTCTGGGTCGACGCGCTGCGCCAGCTCGACCGGCTCCCGAACGGCGCCACGCGCAAGCCGATCGTGACGCCGAGCCAGGGCGTGCACCTGGTCGTCGACCGCGATTTTCTGCCCGGCAATGCCGCGCTGATCGTGCCGAAGACGGCCGACGGCCGGGTGCTGTTCGCGGTGCCCTGGCTTGGCAAGACGCTGCTCGGCACCACCGACACGCCGCGCACCGACCTGCCGACCGAACCGCGGGCGGCCGACGCCGATATCGACTTCATCCTCACCGAAGCCGCGCGCTACCTGGCGCGCGCGCCGCGCCGCGAGGACGTGCGCTCGGTATGGGCCGGGCTGCGGCCGCTGGTATCGCCGGAGCACGGCACCCAGGCCACCGGTGCGATCTCGCGCGAGCACACCATCGTCGTCGACGCCTCCGGCCTCGTCACCGTGACCGGCGGCAAGTGGACCACCTACCGCGCGATGGCCGAGGACGTGATCGGCCACTGCGTTGCCGCGGGCCTGCTCGAGCGCCGCGGCGGCGACGTGACGACGGCGCTTCGGCTCGTCGGCGCGCCGGCCGTCGGCAGCTTGGCCACGTCGCTTGCCGAGCCGCCCGGCGAGCACCTCTACGGCAGCGAACGCGAGGCGCTGCGCGCGCTGCCCGGCGCCGACCGCTGGCTCTGGCGCGACGGCCGCGGCGGCTTCAGCGAAGCGATGCTGCGCTTTGCCGTGCGCCACGAGATGGCGCGCACGATCGAGGACGTGCTGGCGCGTCGCACCCGCCTGCTGTTCCTCGACGCGCGCCGCGCCGAGGCCCTCGCCGAGCCGGTCGCCGCCCTGCTCGCCGAAGAGCTCGGCCGGCCGGTCGCTGCCGGAGCGGTGGCTGCGTTTAGCGAGCTGGCACGCGGCTACCAGCTCGACGGTCGGGCGGGGTGATTGCGCGTTCGCTTTGAGTTCGCCGAAGGGCTGCTGGCCGCGGTGTTGCCGCGCGTTGGCCCAACTGAACAAGAGCGGTCAGGAGTTGGAAAAGTCGAATGTCAAAGCGGGGCAGCTCGACATCCGTGCGCCGAACAGCGGCGTGGTGAAGGACATGGCCACCACCAATCGGGGCGCGGTCGTCGCGGCGGGTGCACTGCTGATGAACATCGTGCCGAAGGAGGAGCCGCTGCAGGCTGAGGTGCTGCTCAAGAACGAGGACGTCGGCTTTGTCGCGGTGGGGCAAGCCGTCAAGGTCAAGGTGGCTGCCTATCCGTTTCAAAAGTACGGCTTGCTCGACGGCAAGGTCAACCTCGTCAGCGCTGATTCGGCGGACCCGAAGCTACAACAGCAGCAAGGGCTGCCGCCGACGCTGACGTACCGGGCGATCGTCGGGCTCGACGCGACCACCTTGAAAAGCGCGGCGACCGGCGAGCGCCTGACGCTGAATCCCGGCATGCTGATGACCGCGGAGATCCATCAAGGCCGGCGGTCGGTGCTCGAGTACCTGCTGTCGCCCGTGAAGAAGGTCGGGCAAGAGGCGGCACGAGAGCGGTAGCGCGGCGCTCCATGCGTGCGTTCTGCTCCGCGAGGGAGTTCCCCGCGGCGGAGGCACAATCCCTGCCTCCGCAGCACCGCTCGGCAAGGCAAGGGCGGACCGATCCGGGGTGCTTAGCTCAGCCGGTAGAGCGGCGCCCTTACAAGGCGTAGGTCGGGGGTTCGAACCCCTCAGCACCCACCACCGGCTCGGTCGAGGCGCCCGGCGTCGGCGCCATCGCCTGCCGCCCGCCATGTGCAGCGCTGGTACCGCCGGAACCTTTCCCGGCTCGACCGATCGACGCCGCAACGCGCCAGAACGAAACCCCACCGATGTTCGACTTCTTCCGCAAACACACCTGGCTCCTTCAGGTCGTCCTGGCCTTGGTCGTCATCGCCTTTGTCGCCGGCGGCGTCTACCAGGGCTACGGCAGCCTCGTCGGCCAGGACAACGCGACGGTCGCGACGGTCGCCGGGCGCCGCATCACCCGGCCCGAGTGGGAGGCGGCGCAGCGCCAGCAGATCGAGCGGATCCGGGCGCAGATGCCGAACGTCGACGCCAAGCTGTTCGACACACCCGAGATGAAGCGCCAGTCGCTCGACGCCCTGGTCCGCGAACGCGTGATGCTCGAGACGGCCGATCGGCTCCACCTCGCAACCACCGACGAGCGGCTGCAGCGTCTATTCGCCACCGACCCGCAGCTTGCTTTCCTGCGCAACCCCGATGGCAGCGTCAACCGTGAGGCGCTCAACGCGCAGGGGATGTCGTCGGAGCAGTTCGCGCAGCGCCTGCGCCAGGACCTTTCGATGCGGCAGGTCGCGCAGGGCATCACCGCGACCGTGCTCGCGCCGAGCTCTGTGACCGCGGCGGCGCTCGACGCGCTGTTCCAGCAGCGCCAGGTGCAGGTCGAGCGCTTCGACGCGAAAGCGCTGACGGCGACGGTCGCGCCGAGCGACGCGGAGATCGAGGCCTACTACAAGGCACCGGCCAACGCCGCCCGGTTCAGCGCGCCCGAGACCGAGACGATCGAATACGTCGTGCTCGATCGCGGGGCGCTCGCGAAGGACATCGTCGTCTCCGAGCCGGAACTGCGCGACTATTACGCCGCCAACGTCGCGCGCTACACCGCCGCCGAGGAGCGCCGCGCCAGCCACATCCTGGTGAAGACCGATCCCGGCGCCTCGGCCGCCGACCGTGCCAAGGCGAAGGCCAAGGCGGAGGGCTTGCTGGCCGCGGTCAGGAAAGACCCGGCCTCGTTCGCCGACCTCGCCCGGAAGAACTCCGACGACCCCGGCTCGGCCGAGAAGGGCGGCGACCTCGACTATTTCGGTCGCGGCGGCCTTGCCGCCAAGCCGCTCGAGGACGCCGCGTTCGCGCTGAAGCTCGACGAGATCGGCGGTCCGGTCGAGAGCGAGTTCGGCTACCACGTCGTCAAGCTGACGGGCACGCGCGGCGGCGAGAAGCGGAGCTTCGATGCGGTCAAGGGCGAGATCGAGACCGAGGTGCGCAACCAGCTCGCGCAGAAGCGCTACGCCGAAGCGGCGACTGCATTCGGCAACATGGTCTACGAGCAGCCCGAAAGCCTGAAGCCGGCGATCGACAAATGGAAACTCGCGCCGAAGACCGCTCAAAACGTGACCCGCGGACCCGCGCCCGGCGCGACCGGCGCGCTCGCGTCGGCGAAGTTCCTGGCTGCGCTCTTCAGCAGCGACGCGATCGTCAAAGGCCGCAATACCGAAGCGGTCGAGATCGCGCCGAGCACGCTCGCCGCCGGCCGGGTCGTGCAGCACACGCCCGCGCACCAACGACCGCTCGCCGAGGTCAAGCCGCTGGTGAGGGAGCGTTTGGTCGCGATGCAGGCCGCCGCGCTGGCGAAGAAACAGGGCGAGGCGCGCCTGGCCGGGCTGAAGGCCGGCGGTGATACGGCGGCGCCCATCGCGACCCCGGTGTTGACCGTCTCCCGCGCGCAGACCGCCGAGCTGCCGCCGAAGCTCGTCGACGCGATCCTGCAGGCGCCGACCGCCAAGTTGCCGGCCTACGCCGGCGCCGACCTGGGCGACGCCGGGTACGCGGTCGCGAAGATCGACAAGGTGCTCGGCCGCGACCCGGTCACCGCCGACGCAGCGCGTGCCCAGGGTCAATACGGCCAGGCCTGGGCCGACGCCGAATCGCAGGCCTACTACGAAGCGCTGAAGAAGCGCCTTAAGGTGGAGATCAAGCCCGGCGCGCTGAGCGGCGAGGGTGGCGACACCGAGGCCGCCGGTTCGCGGTGAGGCCTTGAACCCGCGCCTGTTCAGTTTCGTCGGCGGACCGCGGGGCGCCTGGTCGATCGTCGCGCAGAGCGCCCCGAGCGGTGACCCGCTGCCGGCCGTCGAGCGCCTCGAGGTCCATGCCGGCCTGGCCCCGCTTGCTCGGGACGCCGCCTGGCGACTTTGCGGCGTGACCAGCCATGACCGCTACGTCGAGCGCGCGGAGAAGGCACGACTGGTGGCCGTGCAGCAAGGTCTCGGGCGTCCGGAAGCGACCTGCGCTGCGCTGATTCCGATCCGCAAAACGGCGACGTGGTGGGCGCTGGCGCAGGACGAGCGCCGGACGATCGTCGAGGCGCAATCGCAGCACATCGCGATCGGCCTGCGCTACCTCCCGGCAATCGCGCGGCGCCTGCATCACAGCCGCGACCTGGCCGAAGCCGAGGCCTTCGACTTTCTCACCTGGTTCGAATTCGCTCCGGACGAGGTGCCCGCGTTCGATCGCCTGTTGGTCGAACTGCGCGCGACGCCCGAGTGGCGGTACGTGGAACGCGAGGTCGAACTGCGCCTGGTTCGGGCCGGGTAGGCCAAACGGAGAAACGCAATTTTTGCGGGCCGTAGCGCTCGAGCTGGCCGATGCGACCTGCATGTCGGCCACCGTCCGCCCGGGGCATGTTGCAGAGCACCGACTCGACCGGTGTCGCCGAAGCAGCGTCTTGCCGGCACGTGCAGCGTCGCGGACGCATCGCCGTTCATCTCAGCGACGACCTCGGCTCCGGCAGGTGCATGCAGGCCATGTTCAGCCGGAAACCTTCGCCCTAGGCTCGCTGGCCGGGTATACCGCCTGAAGCTTCCTGGCGCTGCAGCGAGCCGTTGGCATCCTGAACGCCACGCAGCCTAGACGCTGGTTCAGGTGGGGTGGCTGATGGGACTCGAACCCACGACGACAGGAATCACAATCCTGGACTCTACCAACTGAGCTACAGCCACCACCGAGCCGTCGATTCTAGCGGGATCGGGTCGGGCGCCCCGGGTACCAGCAGACGCGTCTGTGGCCGGGCGTGCCCGCTCGAATCACCGCTGGGTTCGCGCGCCGGAGCTGGGTTCACGCGGTCACGAACGCTTTCGAAAGCCGTGAAGTGGGCACGTACACGATGTTCGCGCGCCGGAGCTGGGTTCACGCGGTCACGAACGGTTCGATCGACACCCGGCAGGCGATGCCGGACGGGGCGCATTCCGACCACTCGACCGTGCCGCCGAGCTGCAGCACGCGCTTGCGAATGCCGCCGAGGCCGAGGCCGTGCGCCCATTGCGCCGGGTCGCGCCCGCGGCCGTCGTCGGCGACGACGAGCGTGAGGCACTCGTTCGCGAGGTGGAAATCGACGTCGACGTGCTGCGCCTGAGCGTGCGCGATCGCGTTGGTCACGAACTCGCGGAGGATGCGGGTTAGCGCCGACCATTGGACGACCGTGAGCAGCACGTCGACGTCGAAGCGCACGATCCAGCCGAGCTCGATCCGGGCGGCCTCCAGGCGGTGCCCGATGTCGGACTTCCACTCGGCCGCGGCATGCGACAACTGGTGGTTCGACTCGGCGAGGCCGCGGGTGAGCGTCTTCAGGTCCTGCAAGGTGTGGCGGACGTAGTCTTCCGTCTGCGGTGACGCGGCCGTGTACATCAGCGTCAAGAGCCGTGCGCCGATGTCGTCGTGCAGGTCCTGCGCCAACCGCAGGCGTTCCTCGCCGCGGCCTTGCTCGACCGCCTTGTCGAACGCGACCGCCCGGCGCAGTTGCTCGACGATGCGGTCGGCGAGTCGGGCGTCCTCCGGGGTGAAGAGACGCCGGCCGCGCCGCGCGTAACGCAGCGTGAGCGAGCGGCGCGGGCCGTGCTCGATGTCGAGCAAGGGCACCGGAACACGCAGGCTCGAGCCCCCGCCGATGAGCTCGGCGCACGCCGACTCGCGCTCGACCACGGTTGTCTCGAGCGGCTCGAACAGCTCGCCCAGCAACTGACCGAGCGACGCCGGCAGGCGATCGCCATGCGCTTCGACCTCGCGTGCGGTGCGGTAGAGGTGCTCGAACATGCGCTCGGTTGTCTGCAGATGAGTGCCGAGCAGGCGGTTGAGGATCCACTGGCGCACCCCGGTGTAGACCGCCAGCGAGGCGAAGAGCGCAAGTGCCAGCGACGTGAACTGGCCGATCGAGAACACCGCGACGAACACCAGGTCGAGCATGGTCGCGCCGGTGCTGACGGCCGCCAGCAGGGCGAATTCCCGCATGAAGTGCTGCGAACGCGAAAGGAACGGGACCGGCAGCAGCAGCGACGCGAAGAACACGTACCAGATCAACGGCGCGGTGATTGCGAAGACGCCAAGATCACCGACCGCACGAAGCGGGCCGAGCACGAGGGTGAGCAGCACCCAGCCTGACAGCATCAGGACGCCGAGGCGCCGCATCCCGATCGCAAATGGATGGGGCCGCAAACGGTACGACCAGCTGAAGAGCCCGATCGTCGCTGCGCCGTACACCATGATGCTCGACTGCGCCCACCACCAGGTGCCCGCCAGCTGGCCGGTGGCCGCCAGCAAGCTCAACGCCGCGGCGACGGCCCAGGCGGCGGTGACGATCGCGCCGGCGTGCGGCAGGCGGCGGGGGTGCACGCAGGCGGCATTGACCATCGCGGCCGCGGTGATCCAGTCGAGGACGAAGGCCAGCACGGTCGCGTGTCGAACGAAGTCGGACGTGGGTCCGAGGGGCAACGCCAGGCTCGTGGCGACCAGCAACAGGTTGGCCGACTGGCACAAGGTCTTCGTCGCATACACGGTATTGCGCGCGCACGGATGCGCGAGCAGCACCACCACTGAAACCAGGTACAGCGAAAAACCGAAGCCGAGAAACAGCCAGCAGACGACGGAGAGTCCTGCGAGCGAATGCCCGATCGGCCGGACGGCGACCTTCGAGCCGTCCTCGAATACGAGGTACGGGTCCGCGGACGCGAGTGCTTCGCAGAGCCGCGTCATCGTCGCCAGGCGGCGTTCGCGCTGGCGGTCGTCGACGATCCAGCGCGGCAGCTGCGGCGCGACCAGCGCCTCGTCGGCCAGCACGCTGCCAGCGCCGCCGACGACCGCGGTCAGCGCATAACCGATGTAGGGCTCGAGCACCCGATCGCGGGTCGCCGCGAGCCGGATGCCGCCGCGCGGATCGACTTCCCAGACGGCATCGAGCGACGGTACGTCGATCAGCTCGTTCACGAGCGCGAAGAGGCCGACGCTGCCCAGGAGCGCGCAGGCCACCAGCAAGCGCAGCCGCCAGCCCATCCAGGGCTGGCCGCGGCGCATGGGCGGCGGGTCGTGGAGCGCAGCGCCGCTCGTGGCGGCGTTCGTGGGCGCCGCAACGCGGGCGTCCGCAGGCGTGCGGCGGGGTGACGCCGGGGTCCGCGCGACGGAGCTGGGAACGGCCGGCCCGGCCGGCGGCGCCAGGCCGTCGGCCGCCCCGAACCGCACGCCGGGCACGTCCACGCTGGCGCGTCAGCCTATAGAACGGCGGTTCGCCCGCCTGAACCGCTGCAACGAACCGGCGCGCCGGACGGTCGCGCTCACACCAGCCCCTGCTTGCTCGCCAGCACCGCGGCTTCGGCGCGGCTCGAGACGTTCAGCTTCTTGTAGATCGACTTGATGTGGTCGTTGACCGTGAACCACTTGATGCCCATCAGGTTCGCGATCTCCTTGATCGTGAACCCCTTGCTGAGATAGGTCAGCACCTCGCTCTCGCGCGGGGTCAGGCGTTCGTGGTCGATGGGGGCGTGGCGTTCGACGATGCCGAACGCACGGTTCGGCTGAAAGCCCGAAGCGTTCGGCGGCTCGTCGACCGCGAGCGGTGCGCTGCCACCGGGCTCGCCGCCTTGGAAGTGCTTCAGCAGCCGTCGCGCAATCGCCGGCGAAAGCGCCGGCTGGCCACGGACGATCTTCTGCAGCTCCTCGACGAGCACCTCGAACCGGTCTTCCTTCAGCAGGTAACCGTCGGCACCGCACTGCAGGGCGGGGAAGAGGTGGTCGTCGTCCGAATACAGCGTCGTGACGATCTTGGTGGCCGGGTAGCGGCGCAATTCGGCGAGCAGATCCATGCCGTTGCCGTCGGGGAGTTCGAGGTCGACCAGGACCAGCTTGAACGGCTCGGCGTCGCGCTCCTCGGCAACCGCGGCGATTCGCCTGCGCGCGGTTTCCAGATCGCCGGCCTCGCTGACCGCGAGTTCGTCGCTGAAGCTTTCACGAACGACACGACTGAGGAAATTGCGAGCGACCGGGTTGTCCTCGACGATAAGTACCTTGACGGGCATCAGACGTTTGGCGAGTTTGATATTTTGGATCAATCCTAACCGCAGCCATATTTCCGCGTTGGCAACGACCGTCGGCAGGCGGCCGGCTCGTCGCCGTATCCGGCGCGCGCTGCCGTCAGTCGTTCATCATCACCAGTTTCCCGCGCACCTGACGGCCGGCCATGATCTCGAACGCCTGCTTCAGTTGGGACATCGGCAAGCGCCGGTCGATCACCGGCTTGACCTTGCCCTGCGTGTACCAGCGCGCGAGTTGCGCCAGCGCTGCGGCGTTCGCCCCGGGCTCGCGGCGCGCGAACTCGCCCCAGAACACGCCGACGATCGAAGCGCCTTTCAACAGCGCCAAGTTCCAGGGCAGCGCCGGGATGCCGCCCTGCGCGAAGCCGACGACGAGGTAGCGGCCGCGCCAGGCGATCGAGCGGAACACCGGTTCGGCCAAGTCGCCGCCGACGGGGTCGTAGACGACGTCGGGGCCCGCGCCGCCGGTCAGCCGCTTGATCTCGTCGCGGATTGGCAGCGCGGCGTAATCGATCGTCGCATCGGCGCCGATCGCGCGGCAAAGCTCGCACTTGGCCACACTCGACGCGGCGGCGATCACTCTCGCGCCGACCGCCTTGGCAATCTGGATCGCCGCCGTGCCGACGCCGCCCGCGGCGCCGAGCACCAGCACCGTCTCGCCGGCTTTCAGCTCGGCACGGTCGAGCAGGGCGTGGTGCGTCGTGGCGTACGTCAGCACGAAGGCCGAGGCGTCGTCGAAGGCGAAGTCGGGCGGCAGCGGCATCGCGAGCGTCGCCTTCACGACCGCGTGGGTGCCGAAGCCGCCGGTTCCGCCGAACGCCGCGACCCGGTCGCCGACCTTCAGATGCTCGACGCCTTCGCCCACTGCCTCGACGACGCCAGCGTACTCGGAGCCAGGCACGAAGGGCAGCGGCGGCTTGATCTGGTACTTGTTCTGAACGATCAGGATGTCGGGAAAGTTCAGGCTCGCCGCCTTGATCGCGACCCGCACCTCGCCCGCGCCAGGCTCCGGCGTCGGCAGCTCCTTCCAGGTAAGGGCTTCGACACCGATGGGGTTCTCGCAGAGCCAGGCGTGCATGGATATCGCTTTCAATCGGGTACGGAAACCGGCCGGCGATGCGGCCAGTGGCGAGCGATCTCGCGCGCCGCGTACGGCGGGGCCAAGACGCTCGCGGAGCGGGAACCGATCATAAGCAGCGCTCCGGGGCAGGCGCGTCGCCGAGGCGACGCGATACGCTGGCTCGTAGGACCATCCCTACAATCGTGCGATGCGCATCCTCATTGCGAACGACGACGGTTACCTCGCTCCTGGCCTCGCTGCGCTCGTCGAAGCCTGCAAGGGGCTCGGCGAGTTGGACGTCGTCGCGCCCGAACAGAACGCCAGCGGCACCTCGAACTCGCTGACGCTCGGCCGGCCGCTCAGCGTGCACACGGCGGCCAACGGCTTTTTGTACGTGACCGGAACGCCGTCCGATTGCGTCCACCTGGCGCTGACCGGCGTGCTGCCCCAGCGGCCCGATCTCGTCGTCTCGGGGATCAACAACGGCGCCAACATGGGCGACGACACGCTTTATTCAGGCACGGTCGCGGCGGCGATGGAGGGCTTTCTGTTCGGCATCCCGGCGATCGCCTTCTCGCAGGTCGAGCGCGGCTGGCGCGAGCTCGACGCGGCCGCGCGCGTGGCCAGGGCGGTGATTCAGCAGGTCATCGCCGACCCGCCGACGCGGCTGCCCTACCTGCTGAATGTCAACATCCCGAACGTCGCGGATGCCGAGCGGCGCCCGCGCCTGCTGACCCGTCTCGGCCGGCGCCACGCCAGCGAGCCGCTGATCCGCCAGACCAGCCCGCGCGGCGACACGATGTACTGGATCGGCCCGGCCGGCGACGCACGCGAGGCCGGCCCGGGCACCGATTTCCATGCCACCGCGAGCGGCGCGGTCTCGATCACACCGCTGCAGGTCGACCTGACCGATCACGCGGGCGCCCCGGCCTGGGCGGGCTGGCTGGCAGCCCGGACGGTGGAATGAGCGACAGCCCGCCGCGCCCGGCACGGTTTCCGCTGCGGCTCGATGCGGTCGCCTCGCCGAGCAAAGGCGCGCGCATGCCGGTTGGCGTCGCGGCAGCGCCGAAGGGTTCGGCGGCTGCGGGCGGCGCCGGCATCGCGGTGCTCGCCCGACCGGCCGTCAAGCTGAATCCGACGGCCGCCGCGGCGCGCGCCGTGCTGCGCCCCCAACGGCCGCTCGAGCATG
>CAXSGM010000025.1:0-43474 GCA_964236915.1 uncultured Rhizobacter sp. | reverse complement strand
AGCACTCGGGCAGCGCCTTCCATTCCATCTTCCAGGCGATGCCGTCGCGCTCGCCCTCCTGCACCATGCCCTCGACCATCATCGCCGCGTTGTAGCGCAGCGGCCGCGCGAGGCCGGCGAGGTTTTCGGCCGAAGTCGGGTTGCGCTTGTGCGGCATCGTCGACGAGCCGAGCTTGCCCTCGGAAAAGCCCTCCTCGACCTCGCCGAACTCGTTGCGCTGCAGGTTGAAGAGCTCGTTGCCGATCTTCGCGAGCGTCGCGCCGAGCATCGCCAGCAGGTTCGCGTATTCGGTGAAGCGGTCGCGCGCCGGGGCCCAGCTGATTGTCGGCGCACCAAGACCGAGCTTCGCGAGCGTGCGCCGCTCGAGCTCGATCGCCTGGGGGCCGAGCGACGCCTGGCTGCCGACCGCGCCCGCCAGCATCCCAACAAAGACGCGCGGCTCGGCCTGCACCAGCCGCGCGTGATGCCGGCCGAGCTCGTCGAGCCACACTGCGCACTTGTGGCCGAAGGTGATCGGCAAGGCCTGCACGCCGTGGGTGCGGCCGGCCATCGGCGTGTCACGGTAGGTCGTCGCGAGCCGCGCGAGTTCACGACCGACCGCCTGCAGATCGCGCAGCGCGACGGCGTGGAACTCCTTCAATTGCAGCGCCACGCCGGTGTCGACCACGTCCTGCGTCGTCGCGCCGTAATGCACCCACTCGCCGTTCTCTTTGGACGCGCGCGCCTGCAGCTGCTTCAGCGCCGGCACCAGCGAGTGCTTGATGCGCCGGATCTCGGCCGACATCGCCGGGATGTCGATGTTCTCGACCTTGGCGTTGGCGGCGATTTCAACGGCCGCCGTGGCGGGGATGATGCCGAGCTCGGCCTGCGCCGACGCCAGCGCAGCCTCGAAGTCGAGCCACTTCTGAATGCGGTTCTCCTCGCCGAAGATCGTGCGCAGTTCCTCGGTGCTCCAGAGGTGCTGGAGCGATTGCATGTCGAAGACGGAAACGGGCATGGCGGCTCAGGGTAGGTTCGAGGTGCGGGGGTTCGTTTTAGCGATCGACCGCCGCGCGTGGCAGCAGGCGCCCCGGATTGAAGACGTTGCCCGGGTCGAGCGCGCGCTTGATCCGCGCCATTGTCTCGATCGCCACCGGGCTCTTGTGCGCGAGCAGTGCCGCCTGCTTTTGCCGGCCGATGCCGTGCTCGGCCGAAATCGAGCCGCCAAAGCGCGCGACCGCGGCGTACACGGCGGCATGGATCGCCTCCTCGCGCGCTTTGAACTCGGCCGCGCTCATCGACGGCGGCATCGACTGGTTGTAGTGCAGGTTGCCGTCGCCGACGTGGCCAAAGCAGGCGAGCCGCAGGTCGGGGATCAGCGCGGTCAGCGCCGCATCGGCGACGGCGATGAACGCGGGGATCTGAGACACCGCGACCGAGATGTCGTGCTTGAGCGACAGCCCTTCGAGCCGTTGGGCCTCGGGCACGTGCTCGCGCAGCGCCCAGAACGCGTGCGCCTGGGCGCCGGATTCGGCGAGCGTCGCGTCGAGCGCCTCGCCGCCTTCGAGCGCGGTGGCCAGCAGTTCCTCGACCGCCGGACGCGGGTCGATGTGCGGCGAGACCTCGGACACGTCGAACAGCACGTTCCACGGCGCCGTGCCGGCGAGCGGCGCGCGCATCCCGGGCGCCGCGTGCTTCAGCACCAGGCCGAGGGCGACTTCGCCGATCAGCTCGAAGGCGGTGACGCGCTCGCCGACCGCGTCGGTAAGGGCCGCAAGCAGCCCGACCGCGGCGGCCGGCGAGGCGAGCGCGACCCAGCCGGTGACGACACGCGTGGGCCGCGCGAACAGCTTCAACGTCGCCGCGGTGACGATGCCGAGCGTGCCTTCGGCGCCGATGAAGAGCTGCTTCAGGTCGTAGCCGGTGTTGTCCTTGCGCAGCGCGCCGAGCAGGTCGAGCACCCGGCCGTCGGCCAGCACGACTTCGAGCCCGAGCACCAGGTCACGCGTGTTGCCGTAGCGCAGCACCTGTTCGCCGCCGGCGTTGGTCGAGATCGCGCCGCCGATCGTCGCGCTGCCTTCGGAGCCTAGCGAAAGGGGGAAGAGGCGCCCCGCCGCCTCGGCCGCCACCTGCGCGGCGAGCACCGTGCAACCGGGCTCGAGCGTCAGCGTGTTGTCGAGCGGATCGACATGGCGTACCGCGCGCATGCGGTCGAGCGAGACGACGATCTCGGTGCCGCTTGCGTCCGGCGTCGAGCCGCCGACGAGCCCGGTGTTGCCGCCCTGCGGCACGATCGCCGCACCGGCCGCCGCACACGCAGCGACGACCCGGGACACCTCGTCGGTCGTCGCCGGCCGCACGACCGCGCGGGCGCGGCCCGGGTAGATACGACGCCATTCGGTCTCGTAGGGCGCGGTGCGGTCCGGCTCGGTCAACACCTGCGCGGCACCGACGATCCGGGCCAGCGTGGCGAGCAGGTCGGCGTCGGTGGTCGCAAAGGGGTCGATGCGGTCCATAGGGCAGCGGTCGGTGTGGCCGAGGATCGTAAGCTGCGCTCGTTCGGGCGGTGGCGCAGCCTCTCGAGAACCCGCTGCGGCCGGCTGGTACGGCTTGGGGCTTCGACAGGCTCAGCCCGAACGGATGGGCGTCGAGACCCGTTCGCTCAGCTTGTGGAGGCGCCGAGCCTCGCTGCGACCGCCGCGTCGAACACCCCGGTGTGGCGCGCGACCGCCTCCGCCATACCTTCGATGTCGTCGCGAGCACCGTCCTGCGCCCCTGCGCGCGTCGGCGCGAGCGATCTCCAGGGTCGCTTCGTGGTACGGCAGGTGCTCCCAGCCGAAGTGCACGCGCTCGGCGAGGCGGCTCGCCCTGCGAACGCCGTCGAGGTTGGCGCTCCAGTGCGAGACCTTCCGCGCGGCCATGGCGCGATGCCGCCAAGCGCCGTTAGCTGAGCTTGTCGAGCCGCCGAGGCCGAGACGGATTGCGATCCGGCGCGGTTCGCGCCAAACCCGCCGGAGCGCCGAGCTCGCAGATGGATCACGATCTGGAGCCGTTCGCGTCAAGCTCGTCGGAGCGCCGCGCCTGAGACGGAGCGCGATCCGCCGCCGTTCGCGGCAAGCCCGTCGGAGTGTCGAACCCGAGACGGACCGCGATCTGGAACCGTTCGCGCTGAGCCTGTCGAAGCGCCTGTGCGGCGTCAAAGCCTCAACCGAAGAGGTCGGCCGGCGGCGCGGCCGCCTCTCCGTCGCGCGTCGGATCCTCGAACGCCTCGCACCACGCGACGATGCGCGCGGCGGTGTCGCCATCGAGGCGCGGGGCGAAACGGCGGAGGCGGGTCTGCAGTTCAGCCCAAGTGAACGGCTCTTCCGGATCGCCGCGGCGCAGGTCGCGATAGGCGGAGAACCGCCGGCCGTCGGTCAACACGATCTCGACCCGGCTGGGGCGCCGTGCGGGGAAGGCGTGTTGAAACGGCTCGTTCGCGCGCACGGTGGTGCGGGCGGCGAGCGCCCGGAGGGCCGGTGACCCGACGTCGGGTGCCTCCGTGTCGCCGATGCCGATCGCTCCTTTTTCGAGCAGCACCGCGACGAGGTAGCGCAGGCAGAACGCAGCCTCGGCGGGCTGCGCGGGCCATTCGACGCCGGCGATCTTGAGCGCATGCGGAAAGATCTCGATCTCGATCGCCGCGACCTGGTCGGCACGGACCGCGTGCGCCTCGATCAGCGAAAGCGTCGCGTCGAGCGGCGTGAACAGCATCGCGCACGCCGGCCAGGCCTTGATCGTCGCCGTGTGCAGCCGCTCGGGCGCATCCAGCCCGCCGTCGAGCGCCGCGAGGGGCCCGTCGCCGGAAAGCGCACGGTACAGGCCGCGCGGGCCGGTGACGAAGGCGTGCGCGCCGGGAAAGCCTGCGGCGGCCGCGTACGCCGCGGCGAGGCCGTTGCGAACTGCGAACGCCGGGTGCAGCGACTTGGCAGCGTGCGCGTCGTCATCGACCAACTGCCAGAGCCCGGCAGCCTGGGTGGCGGCGATGCCGAGCGCGTGGTGCAGGTGCTCGGCGTCGAAGCCCATCGCCACGCCCGCCGCCGCCGCGGCGCCGACGCTGCCGGCGGTCGCGGTCGCATGAAACAACGCGGCATGCCGCGGGCCGAGCGTTTCGCCGAGCCGCACGGCCACCTCGTAGCCGGCGACGATCGCCCGGGCGACCTGGATGCGGGTCAGGCGAAGGTCGGGCGCGAGCGCGACCCCCGGCGTGATCGTGACGACGCCCGGATGCAGCATCGCGGTGCGGTGCGCATCATCGATCTCGCGCAGGTGCGCGATGCCGGCGTTCGCGAACGCCGCGGCGGGCGCGGAAGCCGTGCCGCCGCCGAACACTGCACTCGAGCCGCCACCGTCCGGCAGCGTGGCTCGCATCAACGAACGGAACGGCGCGGCCCCCGGATGATCGATCGCCGACCACCCCGCGGTGAACCAGTCGAGCAGCGCCTGTACCAGCCGCGTGCGCGTCGCCGCCGGCAGCGGGCGACGCGCCTCGGCGAGCACATGCCGGACGAGCGTCGACTCGGGCAGCGACGCAGCGGTGGTCATGGGTGTCTCCTGTCGCGGGTCGCGGCTCGTCGATGTCGGTCGCGGATCGCCCGGCTCCGGGTGCCGCGCCCCACAGATCGACCGCGCCAAGCTCGACCCTTGACGCTCCGTGAGCGGCCAAGAGTAGCAATTTGCCGAGGGGCCGCGGGTGTGTCCCCACAACGCCGACCCACCGTCTCGTCAGCGTGCCGCGTCCGCCGGGTCGATCGACCGCCCTCAGCGGTGGCGAAGCGCGGGCACGGAAACGGCACGTCGGCAAGCGGACTGGCCGCTGAACCTTCAACCAGGGCCCGTTAACGCTATGGGAGGACACGCGTGACTCAGCAAACGGCCGCTCGCAGGGTGCAATGCCGGTCCAGAGCAATGTCGAAGGGCGCAGTCGGAGCCGCGCTTACGGCGAGCATTTGCAACGCGACGAGCGGCCGTTGCTGAGATCACCCGGAGGGCCGGTGCGTGTCCGCCCATAGCGTTAACAGGCCCTAGCCGCCGATACTCCTGAAGTCGATGTACCCGCGCGCCGCGTCTACACCGACCAGCTCGACCTCGGTCTTGTCGCCGACATCGAGCCCTTGCATGCCCTGCACGACCCGCCCTTCGGCGACCGGATGCTCGATCCGGACCCAGGTGCCGCGCGCGTTGACCCCGGTCACGATCGCGTCGAAGCGGGTGCCGATGCGCGGTGCGAGCAGAAACGCGACCGCCGTCTTGCGAACTTGACGCTCGACCTTCTTCGCGTTGTCTTCCTGTTCGGTGCAGTGCTGCGCGAGCACGCCCAGTTCGTCGTCGGTATACGGCGGCGGCGCGCCGGCGAACGCCGCCTTCAGCAGCCGTTGTGTCACGAGGTCGGGGTAACGGCGATTCGGCGCCGTCGAGTGGGCGTAATCGGTCACCGCCAGCCCGAAATGACCGATGCCGTGGGCGCCGGGCCGCGAGGCGACGTATTCGCCCGAGCCGAGCAGCTTCACGATCGTCAACGACAGCTCGGCAAAGCGCTCGGGGGCGGCGAGCCGGCGCCGCGTCAAAAAGGCGTCGAGGGCGACCGCGTCGGGTGCGGCCGGCAGCGTGGCGCCGAAACCGGCAGCCACTTCGACAATCTTCTGCCAGCGCTCGGGTGCGCGCAGGAAGCGCCGCAGCGACGGAAAACCGGCCCGGTCGAGAAAACGCGCGGTGACGCCGTTGGCCGCGATCATGAAAGCAGCGATGAAATCTTTCGCGCGGTTCGACGGGGCTTCGACGCGCAGATCGGTCAACACGTTCGCGGCGTCGAACACCGGCCGCGCTTCGGGCGTCGAGAGCCCGAGCGCGCCGCGCCGCCGGCGCGCTTCGGTAAGGTCGGCGCCGGCGCGGTCCTGTGCACGCAGCTGCTGATCGAGACCCGCGCATGCGGCGACTTTCGGCGGCATCGGCGCTTCGCCGTCGAGCCAGGCGGCGACCGCGTCGTAGGTGAGCTGCGCCTGGCTGCGCACCAGGGCGCGGTAGACGCGTGGCTCGGGCTCGGGCTCGGGCTCGGGCTGGGATTGGGGCTCGGGTCGAGGTTCGGTTTCGGGCTCGGGTCGGGGGCTAGGGGGCGTGAACGACGCTCCGGTCGGTCCGATCGCAACGGTGCGGGCAAACCCGTCTGCATCGTCCTTGCCGGCTCCGGCCGTTCCGGCAACGTCGCCGACCCGGGCTCCCGGAAGCGACTCGACCGCCCGAACGCTCGCGCCGGCCGGCGAAGGCGGCGACAGCGCGATCTCGACCACGATCGCCCACCGGTCGACGCCTTCGTTCAGCGAGCTGAGGTTGGTCGACAGGCGAAGCGGCAGCATCGGAAAGACCCCGGCGTCGGTGTAGACCGAGGTGGTGTTGGCGCCGGCGTGGGCATCGATCGGGCTGCCGGGCGGCACCAGCACATCCACATCGGCCACCGCGACCAGCAGGCAGGTCGCCCCGCTCGACCCCGGCCCGATCACCGTCAGCTGGTCAAGGTCGCGGGAGTCGTCGTTGTCGATCGAGCACCAGGGCAGATGGCGCAGGTCGAACGGGCCGGCGCCGCCCGGCGGCCCCGGCGAGCCGGCCGCCTGTGCGCCGGCGCCGAGGACGACTGCTTCATCGAGCGCCGCCGCCTGGCGCGTGGCGTCGGGAGCGAAGTCGGGCTCGAGTCCGCGTTCGCGCATCGCCGCACGGGCGGTCTGGTAGAGGTCGGCTGGGTTCATCGGCAACTCGCGGTGGATGGGAAGATTCTGGGTCAAGCGGGCAGGCGGGCGAACATGCAACCATCCCCGCTGCCGCGGCCCGATCGCCGCTCGGCGTCCGGCGGCGCGTTCGCGATCGCCCGGCCGAGCGACACTCGGCGACTCCGCCGCGGCGCGCCACGCGCCGCTCGTTGCACCGATGACCGACCCGACACCCGAGCAACGTTTCGAGCATGCCAAAGCCTGCTTCTTCGCGGGGCTCGAGGCGTTCGGCCGCGGTCGCTTCGACGACGCCGAGGCGCACTACCTCGCGTCACTCGCGGCGGTGCCCGGACGCGTGTCGACGCTGATCAACCTGGCCGCGACACGCCTCGAACTGGGCCGCCCGCAGGATGCATTGGCCGCCGCCGACCAGGCCCTCGCGGGCGAGCCCGACAGCACCGACGCACTGCTGCACCGTGGCAGCGCGCTGACGGCGCTCGATCGCCCGGAGGCGGCGCTCGTGGCCTTCGAGCGGCTGCTCGCGCTCGACGCCACCCACTCGGCCGCCCGCTTGCGGCTGGCGCACGCGCTCGAACGCACCGGCCGGCCGCTCGACGCGCTGGCGGCGTACGACCGACTGCTGGCCGACGAGCCGTCGAACGCCGACGCCTGGACCGGACGCGGCGGCCTGCTGCGCGAACTGCAGCAGCCGGCCGAAGCCGCCGCGGCGTTTCGGCTCGCGATGCAGCATGGCGCCGATCCGGAGCTGCACGCGTACTACCTCGCCTCGGTCGACGCCGGCCAGGCGCCTGCAGCGGCCCCGCGTGGCTACGTCGCAGCCCTGTTCGACGACTATGCAGACGCCTTCGATGCCCATCTCGTCGACCAACTGCACTACCGGGCGCACGAGCAACTGGTCGATGGCGCCCTGGCGTTGGCCGATAGGGCACGTCCGACCGCGACCGGGCGCTTCCGCCATGCACTCGACCTCGGCTGCGGCACCGGGTTGTGCGGGCCGCCGCTACGACCGTTCGTCGACCGTCTGACGGGCGTCGACCTCGCGCCTCGCATGCTCGCCAAGGCGCGCGAACGCGGCGCGTACGACCAGCTCGTGCACGGCGAGATCGTCGACTGGCTGAGCGGCGGCGACCTCCGCTTCGACCTGGTCCTCGCGGCCGACGTGTTCATCTACATCGGCGAGCTGGCGCCCGTATTCGCCGCCGTACGGCGCCGCCTTGGCCACCGCGGCGTCTTCGGCTTCACTGTCGAGGCGCCCGACGACCCCGCCGCCGACTTCATCCTGCGCCCGAGCCTGCGCTATGCCCACGGCGAGCGCTACCTGCGCCGGCTGGCGGTCGCCCACGGCTACGCGTTCGTCTCGGCGACGCGCGCCACGGTGCGCGAGGACCAACGCCTGCCGATCGAGGGGACGTTCGTCTACCTGCGCGCGGCGGACTGACGGTCGCTTCGGCGCGGGCGGCCGCGCCGTGACGAGCCGCGGCGACACAGGGCACCGCCGATCGCTCGACCTCGCGCCGAAATGCAGGTTTTTTCCCGGATCCGCAATCGAAGCCTTGCGAGCCGCCGTACGACGCCGTACTATTGACCGACCGGTCGAATCTGTTTCGATCGATGGTCGAGGCGTCCATGGTCCGCCGGGCGCCCGCACTCGACACGATCGGATTCGATGAACAGGCTTTCTTTCGGTCACGCGGCACCGGTCTCGTACATCGGCGCCAGCAGCATGGTCGACGGCCTGCCGGCGATCCAGGCGAGACACACGCTGCAACGGCACGACGCGTCGCCGGCCGCGGTAAACCCGCTCGCCGAAGACAGTGAACTGCCGCTGGCCGCGCTCGGGGTGCGCGTCGCCCGCATCGTGCTGAAGGCCGGCTGCCCCTCCGCCGGACGTGCGGCCGCCAACCTTCGACCCGCCGCCGCGAGCGCCGAATCGGCGGCCCCGGCCAGGGACACCCATGACACCGAGGTGACGAACCGGCGCGGCGAGCGCGTCGTGATCTCTCGCGGCCGTTCGGACACCTTTCGCGGCCGTCCGGCGCTGCCGTCGGCGAACTGACGAGCGCGGGCCGACGAGCACTTCGCCGCACACGCCGCCATCGCCACCACGCCACCGAGCCCCCCATGTCCACGCCCGCTTCGGCCCCAGCACTCGACCCGATCGAGACGGCGAGCCGCGACGAGATCACCGCGCTCCAGCTCGTCCGACTACGAGCGGCGCTCGACCGTGCGTATGCGAACGTGCCGCACCACCGCCGCGCGTTCGACGCCGCGGGCGTGCACCCAGCTGATTTGCGCAGCCTCTCCGACCTTGCGAAGTTCCCGTTCACCGTCAAGAAAGATTTTCGCGACACCTACCCGTTCGGCCTGTTCGCGGTGCCGCGCGAGCAGGTCGTGCGGCTGCACGCATCCTCCGGCACGACCGGCAAGCCGACCGTGGTCGGTTACACGCAGAACGACCTCGATACCTGGGCGCAACTCGTCGCCCGCTCGATCCGCGCCGCCGGTGGCCGCGCGGGCGACATCGTGCAGGTCGCCTACGGCTACGGCCTTTTCACCGGCGGCCTCGGCGCGCATTACGGCGCCGAGCGGCTCGGCTGCACGGTGATCCCGATCTCCGGCGGGCAGACCGAGAAGCAAATCCAGCTGATCGAGGACCTGCGCCCGCGGATCATCATGGTGACGCCGAGCTACCTGCAGGTGATCATCGAGCAGATGCGGCGGCAGGGCATCGACCCGCGCGCCAGCTCGCTTGAGGTCGCGATCTGCGGCGCCGAGCCGTGGACCGAGGCGATGCGCCGCGAGATCGAAACCGCCGCGGGGCTCGACGCGGTCGACATCTACGGGCTCTCGGAGGTGATGGGCCCGGGCGTCGCGAGCGAGTGCATCGAATCGAAGGACGGACCGGTCGTTTGGGAAGATCACTTCTACCCGGAAATCATCGACCCGGAAACCGGCGCGGTGCTGCCCGACGGCGACGAAGGCGAGCTCGTCTTCACCTCGCTGACCAAGGAAGCGCTGCCGATCGTGCGCTACCGCACGCGCGACCTGACGCGCCTTTTGCCGCCGACCTCGCGTGCCTTCCGCCGCATGGCCAAGATCGTGGGCCGTTCCGACGACATGCTGATCATTCGCGGCGTCAACCTGTTCCCGACGCAGATCGAGGAGATCGTCCTCGCCCACGGCCAGCTCTCGGGCCAGTACCAGCTGCACGTGAGCCGCGAGGGGCTGCTCGATGCGCTCGAGGTGCGTTGCGAGCCGAAGCCAGGCGTGAGCGTGGCGGCCGACGCGGCGGCGCGCTGGGTCGAGCAGCGAATCAAGACGCTGGTAGGGATCTCTGCCCGGGTGCAGGTGCTCGCGCCGGATGCGATCGAGCGCACGCTGACCGGCAAGGCGCGGCGCGTGATCGACACCCGGCCGCGCTGACCGACGCGGCTTTCACGAAAAAAGGATTGCCATGACCACCCACGCGATGGACACGACGGACAAGGAGGCGGCGCCGAAGCGCCTGCGCTCGGCCGAAGAAGCCGGGTTCGAGCAGCGCTTCGACGAACGCATCGACGCCGGCGAGTTCATCGAGGCCAAGGACTGGATGCCGGATCACTACCGCAAGACGCTGGTGCGCCAGATCAGCCAGCATGCCCACTCCGAGATCGTCGGCATGCTGCCCGAGGGCCACTGGATCACGCGCGCGCCGACCCTCAAGCGCAAGGCGATCCTCCTCGCTAAGGTGCAGGACGAGGGCGGCCACGGCCTCTACCTGTACGCCGCGGCCGAAACGCTCGGCACGAGCCGCGACCAGCTGCTCGACGCCCTCCACGCCGGCCGCGCCAAGTACAGCTCGATCTTCAACTACCCGACGCTGACCTGGGCCGACGTCGGCACGATCGGCTGGCTGGTCGACGGCGCGGCGATCATGAACCAGGTGCCGATCTGCCGCTGCTCGTACGCGCCGTATGCGCGGGCGATGATCCGCATCTGCCGCGAGGAAAGCTTCCACCAGCGCCAGGGCTACGAATCGCTGCTGACGATGATGCGCGACGGCAGCGACGCGCAGCGCGCGATGGTGCAGGACGCGGTGAATCGCTGGTGGTGGCCGTCGATCATGATGTTCGGGCCGCCGGACGACCAGTCGCCGAACAGCGCGCAGTCGATGCGCTGGGGCATCAAGCGGGTCTCGAACGACGAACTGCGGCAGAAGTTCATCGACGCCGCGGTCGAGCAGGCCAGGGTGCTGGGCGTCACCCTGCCGGACCCCGAACTGAAGTGGAACGAGGAACGCCAGGCGCACGACTTCGGCCCGATCGACTGGAGCGAATTCAAGCGCGTGCTCGGCGGCGACGGCCCGTGCAACCGCGAGCGCCTCGCCGCGCGCGTCGCGGCCTGGGAGGACGGCGCATGGGTGCGCGAGGCGGCGCTGGCGCATGCCGCCAAGCGCGGCCACAACGCGGTGCCGATGGAACGGGCCGCTTGATGCGCGGCACCCTCACCCCACCCTCTCTCGCGCGCGGGAGAGGGCTTCCAGCCATTCGCTTCGTGCGGGAGTGGGCTTCCGCCGTGCGGTCGCCTTCTCTTCCCCCGCTTGGCAGAAAGTTTTCCCTTTGCCGGCGCGCGTCCCCCTCTCCTCGTGCGACAGGGGGCTGGGCTCGGGCCGCCCCACCACCGCCCCTACCGCCACTCCCTCATCCGCCGCCTCTCGTCCCCCTCTCCCGCGTGCGGGAGAGGGCTGGCGTGAGGGCCGCCGCCTCCACCGCCGCCTTACGATGAGCTCTCTGCCCCTCACCCCCGACGTCGACAAGGCCCCGGTCAAGCTCGACGAACCCGCGGCAACGATCGCGACCACCGAACCGGGCGGCGCCGAGCCCGCACGGCCCGGCGAACCGCCGCCATGGACCGAATGGCCGCTCTGGGAGGTGTTTGTCCGCAGCAAGGCGGGGCTCGACCACAAGCATTGCGGCAGCCTGCACGCGGCCGACCCGAAGATGGCAATTCAACTCGGCCGCGATGTCTACACGCGACGGCAGGAAGGCGTCAGCGTGTGGGTCGTGCGCTCCGACCAGATCGTCGCCAGCGATCCGCACGACAAGGCCATGTACTTCGATCCGATGGAGGACAAGGTGTACCGCCATCCGACCTTCTACACGCTGCCGAAGTCGGTCGACCACATGTGAGATACCGGCGAACCCTGGACGCTGCGCCGCCTCCCGCCAAGGCATGCCGGATCCACCGACGCCTTTTCAAGATCCGCCGATGACCACCCCCTCGATCGACCTCGACCGCACGCCCTCCGTGCAATACGTGCTGAGGATCGCCGACACGGAGCTGATCCTTGCGCAACGCCTGGCCGAATGGTGCGGCCACGCGCCGGTGCTCGAGGAGGACATCGCGCTCGCCAACATGGGCCTCGACCTGATCGGCCAGGCACGCGCGCTCTATGCCCGTGCCGGCGAGCTCGAGGGCCGCGGCCACGACGAGGACCAGCTCGCCTTCCTGCGCGAGGAGCGCGACTACCTGAACGCGACGATCGCCGAGCTGCCGAATGCCTTCAGTGCGAGCGGCGCGCGCGATTTCGCGTTCACGGTGCTGCGCAACCTCTTCATCGCGGCCTGGGCCAAGCTGCTCTGGGAGCGCCTCGCCGATTCGAGCGATGCCGAACTGTCGGCGATCGCCGGCAAGGCGGTCAAGGAAGCGCGCTACCACCAGCAGCACGCCGCCGACTGGGTCGTGCGGCTCGCCGACGGCACGTCGGAGTCGCGGCGCCGCATCGAAGCCGCGCTCGTGCCGCTCTGGCGGTACGCCGCCGAACTGTTCGACGCCGATGCGGTCGACGACGCGGCCGCCGCCGAGCGCCTCGGGCCGCGCTGGTCGGCATTGCGCGACCCATGGCTCGCCGAGATCGGCGCGGTGTTCGAGGACGGCGGGCTGACGCTACCGCTTCCGACCGCCTTCCGCAGCACCGGCCGGCGCGGCATGCACAGCGAGCACATGGGGCCGCTGCTCGCGCAAATGCAACATCTGCAACGCTGCTATCCGCGGGGCGTTTGGTGAGTCCTCGCGCTCGCCCTCACCCCAGCCCTCTCCCGCGAGCGGGAGAGGGGGCCGATCGCGCTCCTTCCACGAATGCAGGCACGACCGCACCCCCTCTGCCGCGCAAGGCAGCCAATCGGGCACCTTCCGCTGACGCCGCCACATCCGAGCTCCCTCTCCCGCCTGCCGGAGAGGGCTGCGGTGAGGGCGCCGGCAAGTTCGAACCCTCTCTGCTGCACGCCCCAAAGAAAGCCAACTGCGCACCTTCCACCGAGGCCCGCACATCGGAGCTCCCTCTCCCGCCCGCGGGAGAGGGCTGGGGTGAGGGCGCGGGCGCGTGCCACGGCGATCGCGTCGCCGCGGCTTGGCGCGTCATCGCCACCGTGCCCGACCCCGAGGTGCCGGCGGTCTCGGTCGTCGACCTCGGCATCGCGCGCGAGGTGATCGCCCACGCCGACGGCAGGTCGCTCGAGATCGTGCTGACGCCGACCTACTCCGGCTGCCCCGCCACCGAAGCGATCGAGCACGACGTGCTCTCGGCCATCGACGCCGCTGGCCTCGGCCCGGCGCGCGTCTCGCTTCGCCGCGCCCCCGCGTGGACCAGCGACTGGATCACGCCCGAAGGCCGCGCGAAGCTGCGCGCCTACGGCATCGCGCCGCCCGGCCCGGCCTCGGATGCGGCCGTGCCGATCCGCCTGCTGCGATCGCGTCCGGCGCCGCTCGCCTGCCCCCGCTGCCAAAGTCTTGACACCGAGCGCCTCGCCGCCTTCGGCTCGACCGCGTGCAAGGCGCTCCATCGCTGCCGCGCCTGCGGCGAGCCGTTCGAGCATTTCAAGCCGATCTGAGCCAGTTTCCTCATGAGGCATCCTTCGACCGAACCGCCGATGGGCATGCTGTTCCACCCGCTGCGCGTGCGCCAGGTGCTGCCCGACACGCCCGAGGCGGTCGTCGTCGCGTTCGACGTCCCCGACAACCTGCGCGCCGCGTTCAGCTTCACCCAGGGTCAGTACCTGACGCTCCGCAAGGAGATCGACGGCCAGGACCTGCGCCGCTCGTACTCGATCTGCGCCGGAATCGACGACGGCGAATTGCGCGTCGGCGTCCGCAAGGTGCGCGGTGGCGTGTTCTCGAACTGGATCAACGAGCACCTGCGGGCCGACGACACGGTGCACGTGATGGCGCCTCAGGGCCGTTTCTTCGTGCCGCTCGACCCGGCGAGCGCCCGCCACCACGTCGGCATCGCCGGCGGCAGTGGCGTCACGCCGATCCTCTCGACGATGAAGACCGTGCTCGGGCGCGAGCCGCTCTCGCGCTTCACGCTGATCTACGCCAATCGCCAGCTCCGCTCGACGATGTTCAAGGAGGAGATCGAAGACCTGAAGAACCGCTATCTGACGCGGCTGGCGCTGCACCACGTCTTCTCCGACGAGCAGACCGATGCGCCACTCAACCAGGGCGTGATGAACCGCGCCAAGATCGGCGAATTCCTGCAGAGCGTGATCCCGGCCGCGACGATCGACCACGCGTTCGTCTGCGGCCCATTTCAGATGAACGACGAGGCCGAGGCGGCGCTGCTGGCGGCCGGCGTACCGGAGGCGCGGATCCACATCGAACGCTTCGGTCTGGCGCCGAGCGCGCTGCCTGCGTCGCCCGGCGGCGTCGGCGCGGTGCTCCACCAGGCGCTCGCCGACGAACCCGAGGAGGCACGCATCACGATCGTGCGCGACGGCCTGGCGCGCGAGATCCCGTTCCGCCGCGGGCAGCCCAGCGTGCTCGACGCGGCGTCGGCCGCCGGCCTCGAGGTCCCTTATTCATGCACCTCGGGCGTCTGCGGCACCTGCCGTGCCAAGGTGATCGAAGGCGAGGTGCGGATGGAACGCAACTTCGCCCTCGACAAGGCCGACATCGCGAACGGCTACGTGCTCACCTGCCAGGCTCATCCGGTGAGCGAGCGGGTCGTGCTGTCATTCGATGAGCGGTGAAAGCGATGCGCGGCCCTCTCCCGCAAGCGCGAGAGGAAGCCAAGACCCGAAGCGGACCCTGAGACGGCGCGGAAGTGCGCGCGCTTCCCACTCCTTCCCGAGATGCACCGCTCGACCCCGGAAGGCGCCGCGGTTTGCCGCTCTTCTACCTTTCCTCCCCGAAATGCGCCGCTTGGCCCCCGAAGGTGCCGAGGTTCGGCGCTCCTCTCCCTTTCCTACCGAGATGCGCCGCCCGGCCCGGAAGGTGCCACGGTTCGCCGCTCTTCTCCCTCTCCCGCTCGCGGAAGAGGGCCGGGGTGAGGGCCGCGGCGCATCCAAAGTTTCCGACTTTCGAAAGACCGCATGACTCCGACCCTCCAAAGCTACATCGCCGGCCGCTGGCTCGGCAGCACGCCGCGCGAGACGCTGCGCTCCGCCATCAACGGCCGCCCGGTCTACGCGACGCACGCCGAGCCGATCGACTTCGCCGAAGCGCTCGCCTATGCCCGCAACGTCGGCCTGCCGAACCTCCTCGCGCTCGATTTCCAGCAACGCGCCGAGCGCCTCAAGGCGCTCGCCAAGTACCTGGTGCAGCACAAGGAGACGCTGTACGCGGTCTCGGCGCACACCGGGGCGACGCGCGCCGATGGCTGGATCGACATCGAGGGCGGCAGCGGCACGCTCTTCGCCTACGCCGGCATCGGCGCGAGCGAACTGCCCTCGGGCAACCTCGTGCACGAAGGCCCTGCGGTGTCCCTCGGCAAGACCGCGCGCTTCCAGGGCACGCACATCCTGGTGCCGCGCGGCGGGGTCGCAGTGCATATCAACGCGTACAACTTTCCGGTCTGGGGCCTGCTCGAGAAGTTCGCGCCGACCTTTCTCGCCGGCATGCCGTGCATCGGCAAACCGGCCACGTCGACCAGCTACCTGACCGAAGCCGCGGTGCGGTTGATCCAGCAGTCGGGCATCCTCCCCGAAGGCGCCTTGCAGCTCGTGATCGGCTCGACCGGCGACCTGCTCGACCGGCTCGACGGTCAGGATGTCGTCACCTTCACCGGCTCGGCCGACACCGCCGCCAAGCTGCGCGTGCATCCGACCCTCGTCGCCCGCTCGATCCCGTTCAACGCCGAGGCCGATTCGCTCAACTGCGCGATCCTCGCGCCCGACGTGACGCCCGACGACGAGGAGTTCGATCTCTTCGTCAAGGAAGTGGCACGCGAGATGACCGTCAAGGCCGGCCAGAAGTGCACCGCGATCCGCCGCGCGATCGTGCCGCGGGCGCAGCTCGACGCGGTCGCCGAGCGGCTCGCCGCGCGCTTGAAGAAGACCGTCGTCGGCGACCCGTCGCGCGAGGACGTGCGCATGGGCGCGCTCGCCTCGCACGCGCAGGCGGCCGACGTGTCCGAGCGTGTCACGGCGCTGCTGCAAGGCGCCGAACTCGTCTTCGGTGGCAAGAACAGTGCTACGCCGGTCGGAGAAGGCGTCGGCGAAGGGGCGTTCTTCGCGCCGACGCTGCTGGTGTCGCGCGACCCGCTGCGCCACGACGCGGCTCACGACATCGAAGCCTTCGGCCCGGTCTCGACGCTGATGCCCTACGACGGCATCGACGAGGCAATCGCGCTCGCGGCGCGGGGCCGCGGCAGCCTGGTCGCCACCTTGGTGACCAAGGACCCGCAGGTCGCCGCAAAGGTCGTCCCGGCCGCCGCATCTTTGCACGGTCGTTTACTGATCCTCGACCGCGAAGCCGCGCCCGAATCGACCGGCCACGGCTCTCCGCTACCCCTCCTGAAGCACGGCGGCCCGGGTCGCGCGGGTGGCGGCGAGGAGCTGGGCGGCCTGCGCGCGGTCAAGCACTTCCTGCAGCGCGCCGCGGTGCAGGGCTCGCCGACGATGCTGTCGGCGGTCACTGGCGAGTACATCCGCGGCGCAAAGGTGAACGAGACGCCCATCCACCCCTTCCGAAACCACTTCGAGGACTTGCAGATCGGCGATTCGCTGTTGACGCACCGCCGCACCGTCACCGAGGCCGACATCGTCGCGTTCGGAGGGATCTCGGGCGACTACTTCTACATGCACTTCGACGAGATCGCGGCGAAGGAATCGCCCTTCGGCAAGCGCATCGCGCACGGTTATTTCGTGCTCGCGGCGGCCGCGGGGCTGTTCGTTTCGCCGGCGCCCGGGCCGGTGCTCGCGAATTACGGTCTCGATACGCTGCGCTTCGTCAAGCCCGTTGGCATCGGCGACACGATCCGCGCGCGGCTCACCGCCAAGCGCAAGATCGACCGCAACAAGAAAGATGCGAACGGCGTCGGCCAGGGCGTCGTCGGCTGGGACGTCGAGGTCACGAACCAACACGACGAGCTGGTCGCAAGTTACGACATCCTGACGCTGGTGGCAAAGCGGATGCGCGGAACCTCTGTATAGCTGTCTTTCGCCCGTGCTGAGTAGCACGGCGCTCTCCTATCGCAAGCGGTGCAGGGCACGGTATTGGGAGGGCGTCATGCCGCAATGACGACGGAATGCGGTGGCGAAGTGCGAGGGATTGCCGTAGCCGCTATCGATCGCCACGGTTGTCACGCTTCGGTCCGTCCGCTCGAGCAGTTCGCTGGCACTGTCCATTCTCAGCCTGGTGAGCCTGGCGAGCGGCGTCTCGCCCCAGCGCGCACGGCACATCCTGATCAGCTGGAACACGCTGCGATCGATCGCAGCGGCCAACTCGCCGAGCGAGACGGGCTCTGCGAGCCGCGATCGCATGTAGCTGTCGACCCGGTCCAACTGACGGGTGTCCGCGTCTGCCCTTGGCGTCGGCTCCGGTCCGGTTCGACGGGCGAGGAGGTGCGCCGCGAGGAAGTACGCCGCAGCTTCGGCGTATACATCCGGAGCACCCTCGACTGAAGCGCTTTCCAACGACCGGATCGTGGCCGAGAGCACCGGGTCGCGCGTGCAAAGCCGACCGGGCAAGTCGCGCCGGGCGGTCCGGCCTGCCGGAAGCTCGTCGGACACCTCGTCGACGATGCCGGCGGCGAGATGCAGCTGCAATGTGTCATGGCGTCCCGGCCCGCGCCAGCGCAGCCGGGATGCCTCGCCGGCGACCGTCATGCGAGATCGCCGGCTCGGTAAGCCGCCGAGCGCCATCGACCACCCGCAAGCTCTCGATGGTGCAGCCGCCACCGTGAATCAGCGCGATGAGGTGATCTGCCGTGGGCAACGTAACGAGCTCCGCCTCGACCGGCTCGCGCTACCGCCGCAGCAAGACCGACCGCCAGCCCTTTGTTCGGCTGCACAACGTCATTTCGCCCGGCAAATGCCGCTGGGCATCGTTGCTATCGATCAACATGCCTGCTTCAAATTAGGGGGACGAGCCCGGTACGGGCTCGCTGCCAGGGCACTCTATCGCATTGATCGCAATCTTGCGAAACTCCGCAAGCAGGCGAGAGACAGCTGCTGCAGGGCGCATTAAGTTCACGCAAATCACACGAGAGCGTGCAATGAACGGACCGGTCGTCCGCCGCCGCCTCGGTCATCGGGGCTCCTCGGCTTCACGGTCGACGCGCCCGCCTGCGCCGGCCCGCGGGCGAACACAACTATGAATTCGTCGTCGAGACGCGCGCCGCCCTATGCAAGGACCTGCACGTGCCGATCGAGGGAACCTTCGTTTACTTGAGGGCCGGGAGCTGAGATTCGTTTCGAGTCGCGTCGGCGACGGCATCATAGCTATCACCAACGCATAACCCCAGCGCTCATCGCTGGTGTTGACTGTACTTTCGCGTCGACGGCGCGGACACACGGAGCCGGGAGAAGAAGATGGCTGATACCAAAGTGGCAATCGTGACGGGTGCATCCCAAGGGATCGGCGCGGCGGTCGCCGAGCGGCTGGCGCGCGACGGAATGGCGGTCGCCATCAACTTCTCGCGCGGCACCGAAGCCGCAGACAAACTGGTCGAGAAGATCGTCGCGGCTGGCGGCCGCGCGATGCCCGCCAAAGCCGACGTCAGCGATCCGGACGCGGTGGCAGCCATGTTCGATGCGGTCACTGCCGCGTTCGGCGGGGTCGACGTGCTCGTCAACAATGCAGGCATGATGAAACTCGCGCCGCTCGCCGAGACCGGCGACGCTTTGTTCGACCAGCAAATCGCCATTAATTTGAAGGGCGTGTTCAACGGCTTGCGCGAGGCGGCCAGACGACTGCGCGACGGCGGCCGCATCGTCAGTTTCTCTTCCAGCGTCGTCGGTCTTTACCCGCCGACCTATGGCGTCTATGCAGCCACCAAGGCCGCCGTCGAGGCGATGTCCCACATCCTCGCCAAAGAACTCGGTGGACGCCGGATCACCGTCAACGTGATCGCGCCGGGTCCGGTCGCCACGCAGCTGTTCCTCGGCGACAAAACCGAAGAACAAATCGCGCAGACCAAGAAGATGAACCCGCTCGGCCGGCTGGGAGAGCCTGAAGACATTGCAAGAGCAGTGTCGTTTCTGGTCGGCCCCGACGGCGGCTGGGTCAACGGCCAGGTGCTGCGTGCCAACGGCGGCGTGATCTGAGCAATAAGGAATAAACCATGACGATGATTCCACTGGTGACCGGCGCATCCAAGCGGCTTCGGCGAGATGATCGCCCGCGAGCTTGCGGGAGCCGGCCACACCACCTACGCCTCCATGCGAGGCACCCGAGGTAAAAACGCCGCAAAGGGGTGATAAAGCGGTAGCGGACGCGTACACAAAGCCCATCCCGAAAGGCTTCGACAACAAGGCCCAGGTGGCTCTCGCCGCCACCGTGCCGGCGTTGGCCGACCCGGGCGCGGTCGGCCGAGCGGTGGTCGGCTTGTCGCAATGCCGTTCGGCGAACGCCCTCTGCGTGTGTTCGTCGATCCGGCAAGCGACGGCGCCGAGGTGACGTTTACGGTGATGGACCGGGTGCGCAGCGAGTTTCTTCACCGTGTCGGTCAGGCCGAGCTTCTGCATCCACCAGATGGCAGCGTAACGCCCACGATCAGTCGCTGATTGGACACGCGTTCTCGAGACCAGCGGAGCAGCCATTCGCTCTCCGGTCATAAAGCCCACCCCGCAACCGGGCGCTCTCCGGCCGCTTTCACAGGGCCTATCGCGAGCGGCGTTGCGCGCGGTATTGCGAGGGCGTCATGCCAGCGTGACGCCCGAATGACGCTCGCAAAGTGCGATGGGTTGCCGTATCCGCTTTCCATTCTGACGGTCATGACGCTGTCGTCCGTCGTCTCCAGCAACTCGCTTGCTTTGTCCATCCTCGGCCCGCCGGAAGCTCGTCGGACACCGCGTCGACGATGCCGGCGGCGAGATGCAACTGCAATGTGTCGTGGCGTCCCGGCCCGCGCCAGCGCAGCCGGGATGCCTCGCCGGCGACCGTCATGCGAGATCGCCGGCTCGGTAAGCCGCCGAGCGCCATCGACCACCCGCAAGCTCTCGATGGTGCAGCCGCCACCGTGAATCAGCGCGATGAGGTGATCTGCCGTGGGCAACGTAACGAGCTCCGCCTCGACCGGCTCGCGCTACCGCCGCAGCAAGACCGACCGCCAGCCCTTTGTTCGGCTGCACAACGTCATTTCGCCCGGCAAATGCCGCTGGGCATCGTTGCTATCGATCAACACGCTGCTTCGAATTAGGGGGGACGGGCTCGCTGCAAGGGCACGCTAACGCAGCGATCGCAATCCAGCGAAGCTCCGCAAGCAGGCGAGAGACAGCTGCCGCAGGGCGCGTTACTTTCAGGCGAATTACAGGAAAGCGTGCAATGAACGAACCGATCCTTCTCGAGCTGGAAGTCAACGGCGAGGCGCGACAGCTTCGGGTGGCGCCGTGGACGACGCTTCTCGATCTGCTCCGCGATGAGCTCGACCTGACAGGCACCAAGAAGGGCTGCGATCACGGCCAGTGCGGCGCCTGCACGGTGCTCATCGACGGCCATCGCATCAACAGCTGTCTGACGCTCGCGGTCACCCGCCCCGGCGCGAAGGTGGTGACGATCGAGGGGCTCGGCGTCGGCGACGCGCTCCATCCCCTCCAGGATGCATTCCTCCGCCACGACGCGTTTCAGTGCGGCTACTGCACCCCGGGCCAAATTTGCTCCGCGGTTGGCCTGATCGCCGAAGGCAACGCGCGCAGCCGCGATGAGGTGCGCGAACTGATGAGCGGCAACCTGTGCCGGTGCGGTGCCTACGCCAACATCGCCGATGCGATCGTCGAGGTGATGGAACAGGAGCCGCGGTCGTGAGGCCGTTTGCCTACACCCGCGCCGGCGGCATCGCGGACGCGCTCGGCGCGGCCGTCCCGAACGATGCGCGCTTCATCGCCGGTGGTACCAACCTCGTCGACCTGATGAAGTACCGCGTCGAGCAGCCGGGTCACCTGGTCGACATCAACGCGCTGCCGCTGCATGAGATCAGCGAACGCGACGACGGCGGCCTGCGGCTCGGCGCCCTCGTGACCAACGCGGCCACGGCTTATGACCGGCGCGTGGCGGCGCGTTACCCGCTGCTGGCGAGCGCGATCCTCTCGGGCGCGAGCGGGCAGCTCCGCAATGCGGCGACGAATGGCGGCAACCTCAACCAGCGCACCCGCTGCTACTACTTCTACGACGCGAACGCGGCCTGCAACAAACGCGTGCCGGGCGCCGGCTGCGCCGCGATCGGCGGCTTCAACCGCATCCACGCGATCCTGGGCGCGAGCCCGGAGTGCATCGCGACCCATCCGTCGGACATGTGCGTCGCCCTCCTGGCGCTCGATGCGCAGGTGCACGTCGTCGGTCCGGCCGGAGAACGCGTCATCGCCATGGCCGACTACCACCGGCTGCCGGGCGACGAGCCCTGGCGCGACACGACGCTCGGGCACGGCGAACTGGTGACCGCGATCGACCTGCCGGTCGAGGGCTACGCCGAGCACTTCACCTATTTGAAGATGCGCGACCGGCAGTCCTACGCCTTTGCCCTGGTGTCAGTCGCGGTCGGGATGCGGATCGAAGCCGGGCGCATCGCCGAAGCGCGCATCGCGCTCGGCGGCGTCGCCCACAAGCCCTGGCGCAGACCCGAGGCCGAAGCGCTGCTGGTCGCTCGGTCGGTCGAGGGCGCGAGCTTCGACGATGTGGCCGAGGCGTTGCTCGAAGGGGCCGTCGGGCAGGGCAGCAATGACTTCAAGCTCGACCTCGCGTCGCGTGCCATCGCGCGGGCCTGCGCCCAGGCCGCGGCCGGCACGCCGCAATCGCAATCGAACAAGCGCATCGCCTGAAAGGCAAATCTCATGTCCAAGATGGTTGAACCGGGCGCGTCGGTCGTTTCCGCCGCCACGCTGGCGCAGGCACCGCGCCGGCTGGAGGGACGCGACAAGGTCACCGGCCGCCTTCGTTATGCCGGCGACCTGGCGCCTGCCGAGATCGGCGGGCCGGTCGACTTTGCCGTCGCCGTGACGAGCACGCAGGCGAGCGGCCGGGTGCTCTCGATCGATGCGTCGGAGGCGCTCGCCGCACCCGGCGTTCGCTGCGTGCTGACCCACGCGAACGCACCCAAGCTGCACAAGGTGGTCGCGACGAATGGCGCCGAGATCGGCGATCTGTTGCCGTTGCAGAGCGACCAGATCCACTACGGCGGCGAATGCGTCGCCGTGCTCGTCGCCGACACGCTGCGGCACGCCCGCGCCGCCGCGCCGCTGGTGCGGATCGCTTATTCGAATCCGGATGGCGGAAAGGCTTTCACCCTCGGCGCCGGCCTCGGGCGAGCCGAAGACGTGAAGAAGGTCGGCGCCGGCGACCCGGGCCAGGTCGAAATCGGCCACCCGGAGCGCGCGTACGCGGCGGCGCCGGTCAAGGTCGACCTGAGCTTCGACACCTCGCCGCACCACCACAACGCGATGGAGCCGGGCGCCATCGTCGCGGCCTGGGGCGCGGACGGTGAGCTCACCGTGTGGGTGCCGACGCAGTTCAGCTACGGCGACGTGGTGATCCTCGGCGAAGCCTTCGGTTTCGGGATGAAAGACCGGTTGCCGCGCCTGATCGGCCAGGTGCTGGGCGGCTTCGAGTTCAACAGCAAGGTCCGCGTGATCGCCACGCTGGCCGGCGGCGGCTTCGGTGGCAAGAACGCCAATGTCCATCTGCTGCTCGCGCCGATGGCGGCCAAGCTGAACGGCCGGCCGGTCAAGCTGGTGCTGTCGCGCGCCGACGTGTTCACGCTGATGCCGTTTCGCGGCGGCAGCCACCAACGCCTGCGGCTGGCAGCCGACAAGGACGGCAAGCTGCAGGCGCTGCTGCAGGATTCGATCGTCTCGCAGGGCGCCAAGGGCCAGTACGTCGAGGGCGCCGGCGAGACGGTCCACAAGGCCTACGCCTGTCCGAACATGCTCGTCCACCAGCAGGCGGCCCGGCTCGACACCAACGCGCCGGGCTGGATGCGCGGCCCCGGCGCCTGCCTCGGCCGGTTTTCGAGCGAGGTCGCGATGGACGTGCTGGCCGAAAAGCTCGGCATCGACCCGCTCGAGTTCCGCCTCATCAACCACGCGGACGTCGAACCCGACACCGGTCACGAGTGGTCGAGCAAATCGCTCAAGCAGTGTTACCGGGCGGCTAGCGAACGCATCGGCTGGTTCGACCGTGATCCCCAGGTCGGATCGATGCGCGAGGGCCGGCATCTGGTCGGCTTCGGCATGGCGACCTCGATGTACCCGACGCTGCAGATGCCGGCGGTGGCGCGGGTGATCCTCGGCGCCGACGGGCGGGCGCGGCTGCAGACCTCGACCCACGAGATCGGCCAGGGCGTCAATACCGCGCTGACCCAGATCGGCGCCGAAACCCTGGGGCTGCCGCTCGACCACGTCCGGCTCGAGTTCGGCGACACCCGGCTGCCCTACGGTGGCATGACCGTGGGCTCGATGTCGACCTTGACGAACGGCGCGGCGGTGCAGGAGGCGGCGGCGGCCGTCAAGAAGGCGCTTATCAAGCGCGCCGTGCGCGACGCCGACTCGCCGCTTCACGGCCAGCATCAGCACGACCTCGACGTCGTCGCCGGCCGGGTCGTCGCGCCGGACGGCGCGAGCGAGAGCGTCGCGGAGCTCATGGCGCGCCACCCCGAGGGCGAGATCCAGGAAGAAGCGATCACCGGCCGCACCATGGGCCACAGCAAATACGGGCGCTACGCGTTCGGCGCACAGTTCGCCAAGGTGCTGATCGATCCGGCGACCGGCCACATCCAGGTCGAAAAGCTGATCGGCGCCTTCGCCGGCGGCCGGCCGATCAATCCGCTGCTGGTGCGAAGCCAGCTGATGGGCGGCATGGTGTGGGGCCTCGGTCAGGCGCTCATGGAAGAAACGGTGATGGACGGGCGCACAGGGCTGTTCGTGAACCGCAGCCTCGCCGAGGCGCTCGTCCCGACGAACGCCGACATCGACGACCTCGAAGCCATCGTGATCGACGAGGACGACACCCGCGGCCACCCGCTCGGCGTCAAAGGCATGGGCGAGATCGGCGCGGTGGGCACGCCGGCGGCGATCGGCAACGCGATCTACCACGCGACCGGAATCAGGTTGACCGAGCTGCCGTTTCGCATCGATCGGTTGCTGGCGGGCTTGGCCGGTCGCCGCTGAAGGCGTGCCCGGGTTTTGCGCAGGTCTTTACGAACCCGTCGGATTCCGAAGTAAAGCGACATGCGAACCGTGATCTTTCTCGTCGGCGGGTTGGTTCTATATGCCGCGTGCATTGGTCTTGCACGGCTGGCGTTTGCGGGTGTCCCGAGCGCCGCTTCCGTCGCAACACTTGCCTTCTTGTTCCTGTGGCTTGCGATAGCGGCCGGCAACATGTGGTTCGGCGTGTCCAAGGCCGGCTACTCGGTGGCCGAGGAGTTCCCGATCTTCGCCCTTATCTTTGGCCTGCCCGCGGTCGTCGCGTGTCTCACGACACGGCAGTTTCTGTAAGCCCGGCAGTCGAGGAGCCGACGATGTACCGACTAAAAGTGAATGGTCGCAACTTCGACCTCGAAGCCGATGGCGACATGCCGGTCCTTTGGGCGGTTCGCGACCTGGCCGGACTCACAGGGACGAAATACGGCTGCGGCATCGGGCAGTGCGGGGCCTGCACCGTGCTGCTCGATGGCGCGCCGGTCCGCAGCTGTCAATTGCCCATTGCGACCGCGGCCGGTCGCCAGCTGACGACCATCGAAGCCATCGCCGACGATCCTGTCGGCGCCAAAGTGCAGCGCGCCTGGCTCGACGCCGCCGTCATCCAATGCGGCTACTGCCAGAGCGGCCAGATCGTCGCGGCGACCGCATTGCTGAAGCGCCTGCCGCGGCCGAGCGACGCGCAGATCGACGTCGCGATGTCGGGCAACATTTGCCGCTGCGGCACCTACCCGCGGATCCGGCTCGCAATTCACCAGGCAGCCGGCTCATGATGCCCGCACCGACCTTCACCCGGCGTGCGATCCTGGCTTCGGGCGGGCTGACCGTGATGCTCGCGTCCCCGACGCTCGCCCGGGCCGCCTCGACGGCCGCGCCGGCTGCGACGGCGGCACCCGGGGGCCGGCCGGGCACCGCCGGCGCCGACCCGTTCGGTCCTTTCGTGCACATCGCGCCCAGCGGTCAAATTACCTTCGTGGCGCCCAACGCCGAAATCGGACAAGGCATCTGGACCGCCGAAGCGCAGATCCTGGCCGAGGAACTCGGCTGCAAGGTCGAAGACGTCCACGTCGAGGCGGCGCCGCCGGACGAGGCGCAATTCGGCAATCCGCTCTTGAAAATGCAGGTGACCGGCGGCTCGACCTCGGTGCAGGCTTTCTACACGCCGTTGCGGCAGGCCGGCGCGAGCGCGCGGCTCCGGTTGCAGACGGTGGCAGCAAAACGCTGGGGCGTCGATCCGGGCACCTGCGAGGCACACGCCGGGCGAATCGTGCATCCGGGAACAAGCCGCTCGCTCGGCTTCGGCGAGTTGGCCGCGGCAGCGGCGCTCGAGCCGGCGCCTGATCCGAAGAGCTTGGTGTTGAAGCCGCACGCCGCTTTCACGGTCATCGGCCGCAGCGCTCCCCGCCTCGACGTGCCGGGCAAGGCGAACGGCAGCGTGATCTACGGCATCGACATGGTCCGGCCGGGCATGCTGATCGCGGTGGTGACGAGTTGCCCGCTGATCGGCGGCCGGCTCGGCAGCGTCGATCCGGCGCCCGCGCTGGCGGTGCGCGGCGTGCGCCAGGTGCTGCCGTTCGCAGACGCGGTGGCGGTCGTCGGCGACACGACCTGGGCGGCGCTGAAAGGCATGGAGCGGCTCGTGCCCGACTGGACCGGCGGCGACACCAGCTGGAACGACGCGCGCATCAGCCGCGACCTCGATCGCGCCAAAGGTCAGCCACCGCTCAATACCAAAAACGCCGGCGATCCGGGCCCGGCGATCGCGCAGGCCCCGCACCGGTTGGACCTGGTGTACGAAGAACCGTTCCTGGTGCACGCGCCGATGGAGCCGATGAACGCGACGATCGAGCTCGGCCCGACGGGTTGCGACGTCTGGCTCGGCACCCAGTCGCCGGTTCGCGTGCAGAAGGCCGCCGCCAAAGCCGCGGGTCTGCCGCTCGCGCAGGTGCGGGTCCACAACCTCTTCAGCGGCGGCGGCTTCGGACGCCGTTCGTATGCCGACTACATCCCGATCGCGGTGGCGATCTGCAAACGGGTCGGCAGGCCCGTCAAGATGCTCTGGAGCCGCGAGCAGGACACGCGCGGCGGCAAATTCCGGCCGACCTTCAGACACGACCTCTCGATCGGCATCACTGCGGCCGGCGATCCCTCGGGCTGGAAACACAACATCGTCGGCGGCTCGGTCGTCGCCACCTGGGACCCCAAGACCTTCGCCAGGAACGACAGCGACAGCGACGCGATCGAAGGCGCGATTCCGGTGCTCTACAAGGTCGGGCCGATGCACATGCAGTACGTGCGCCACGATCCGCCGATTCCGATCGGCTTTTGGCGCAGCGTCGGTCCCGGTCACAACATGTTCGTCGTCGAAGGAACGATCAACGAACTTGCGGCGCGTGCCGGCGTCGATCCTGTGGCCTACCGGCACCGCTTGTTAAAGGACGATCCGCGCGCCAGCGCCGTGTTGAACCTCGCGGCGACGAAGGCGCATTGGGGCACGCCGTTGCCGCCGGGCTGCGGACGCGGCATCGCCATCCAATTCGCTTTCGGAAGCTACCTGGCGTGCGTGGTGGAAGCGGCCGTCGGAAAGGAAGGCGACATCAAGCTACGCCGGGCGGTCGCGGCCGTCGATTGCGGGCAGGTGATCAATCCGAACGGCGCCGCGGGCCAGATCGAGGGCGCGCTGATCTTCGGGCTCTCGGCCGCGCTCTGGGGAAAGATCAATATCGCCGGCGGTCGAATCGTTCAGAGCAACTTCAATGACTACCGGGTGCTCCGGATCGACGAAACGCCGCCGATCGAAGTGCACATCGTCGAGAGCACACAACCCCCCGGGGGGCTCGGCGAGACCGGGACCTCGATTTCCTTTCCGGCGCTCGCCGCGGCGGTGTACGCCGCAACCGGCGTGCGCCTGCGGACACTGCCGCTCGACCGCCATCCGGAACTGGTCGGCAAGACCAAGGGGCGCGGCGAAGGCGGCGGCGCCGCGCTTTGGATGGCGGCTGCGCTCCGCTCGACCGCGCCGGCGATCGAAAGCGCGGCACCGGTCCCGGCCGGGGAAAGTCCGTGAAGTGGCGGCGACTCGTGCCCTGGGCGGCGACGGTGCTCGTCGTCGCCGGCGTCGCGGCGATCGGGCTCGCGCGCTGGACCGACGCCCCCTCCGACGCCGCCGAGGCGCCCACCCAGAACGTCGCGTCGACGCCGGCGATGGTCGAGCGCGGCGCGTATCTGGCGCGAGCGGGCGACTGTGCGGGGTGCCATACCGTGCCGGGCGGTCGCTCCTATGCCGGCGGCCTGGCGATGAAGCTGCCGTTCGGGACGCTCTACACGTCCAACCTAACGCCCGACCCGAACGTCGGCATCGGCCGCTGGAGCGACGCCGACTTCCTCGCCGCCATGCACCGTGGGATCAGCCCCAAGCTGGGTCACCTTTACCCGGCGTTCCCGTACAACCATTACACGAAGATGCCGGTCGCCGACGTCCTGGCGATCAAGGCTTTCCTGTTCTCGCAAAAGCCCGTGCCGGTGCCGCCGCCGCAGAACGAGATCGGTTTTCCCTTCGACCAGCGATGGGGCATCGTCTACTGGAACATGCTGTTCAATTCGAACGAGCGCTTTCGCCCCGATGCTGCAAAGTCGGCCGAAGTCAATCGCGGCGCTTATCTGGTCGAAGGGCCAGGGCATTGCGGTGCCTGTCATACGCCGCGCGATCTTCTCTACGCCGAATCGGGCAAGAAGTTCGCAGGCGCCGTGGCGGAGAAGATGCGGGCCTACAACATCAGCGCCGATCCGGTATGGGGCATCGGCAAATGGTCGGACGACGCACTGATCCGGTACTTGCGAGACGGCTACACCGGGGACCACGGCGCCGCCGGCGCGTCGATGGCGCTCGTGGTGCAGGAAAGCCTCAGCCACCTGAGCGATGCCGACCTGCGGGCGATCGTCGCCTATCTGCGGCAAACCGAGCCGCAGAAAGGGACGGTCCGCATCGCCGCCGATCCGCCCGGCCGCACCGCCGGCGCGCTGCTCGCCGCGAACATCGAACCGGAGGGACGCAGGGTCTACGCAGGATCGTGTGCCGGCTGCCACGGCTGGGGAGGTGCCGCCCCCGCAATCGCCGCCACCCTTCTCGGCAGTTCGAGCGTGAACGACCCCGAGGGGCTGAACATCCTGGCGGCGATCCTGAAAGGCATCCATTTGAAAACGGATCGCGACATCATCGCCATGCCCACATTTGGCGGCGCCTACTCCGACGATGACATTGCCGCCGTCACCCGCTACCTCGTGGCAGCGATGGGCCCGGGCGGCAGCCGAGTCGATGCCAAGGCGGTCGCCGACGCGCGAAAGCCTTGACGCGGGGTAAGGTACGCCACTTCCGGCATCGGCCGCTCCATGCCGAACACCCGGAGGCCCGGCACGAAGGAAGTCCCATCGACCCCCACCTGCTCCGCTCCGCGCTCTACATCCCCGGCTCGAACCCGCGCGCCCTGGCGAAAGCGGCTTCGCTGGATGCCGATGCCGTGGTCTTCGACCTCGAGGATGCAGTCGCGCCCGAGGCCAGGCCGGCGGCGCGCGAGCGGATCGCCGCGCTGCTCGCCGATCCGGCGGCCCGCCCGCGCGTCGCGGCGATCCGGGTCAACGCGATCGGCACGCCGTTCTTCGATGCCGACATCGCCCTCGTCGCTTCGGCGCGTCCGGAAGCCGTGCTGGTCCCGAAACCGGACGCACCCGACGACATCGAGCGCATCGCCGCCGCATGCCGCGCACACGGCACCGGGCCGACGCTTCGGCTCTGGCTGATGGTCGAGACCGCCCGGGCGGTGGCCAGCCTCGACGCGCTGATCCGCGCCGGCCGCGCCGCGAGGCCCCGGCTCGATGCCCTCGTCGTCGGCACCAACGACCTCGCCCAGGAGACTGGCGTGTGGCCGGGCGACGGACGCCGCTACCTCGTGCCCTGGCTGATGAACGTCGTGCTGCTCGCCAAAAGCCATCGCGTCGCGGTGCTGGACGGCGTCTGGAACGACTTCGCCGACACGGCCGGCTTCAACGCCGAAGCGGCGCAGGCGGTGCGGATGGGCTTCGACGGCAAGACCTTGATCCACCCGACGCAGATCGCGGCCGCCCATCGGGCCTTCGCGCCGTCCGCCGCGGCGCTCGTCGAGGCGCACGCGATCGTCGCCGCGTTCGCACGGCCCGAGCACGCGCAGGCCGGCGTCATCCAGCTCGACGGCCGGATGGTCGAGCGCCTGCACCTCGCCCAGGCCGAGCGGCTGCTCGCCCGCCAGGCGGCAATCGACGCGCGGGCGGCGGGGTAGCCGGGGCGAGCCGGCGGCGTGCGCGGCCATCGGTCGAGCACGGGTTCGCCCTGGCAGCCGCTCGCGGCCGCAGCCGCATCCATCATCGAGGGCATGCCGACCGGTCTCGCAAGGTGTCCAATGCAGGCTCGGAAACAACAGCACGGGTCCTGTTCGTCGCCGTGCACCGCGTGATTCCGCTGTCCCGGGAGACCCGCATGAAGTCCGCTCACCGCCGCGCCGACCGCCCGTCAGTCCGCCTCGCACCCATCTGCCACTGCTTCATCGTCCCGCCCGACGTGCTGCGCCGTCTGTCGCGCGACGCGGCGCTCGATCCGGCCACCCGCAAGGCGCTGCAAGACACCTATGTCGAGACCAGGCGGCTGGTCGGCCTGCGCGAGGCGCACCGTGTCGCGTCGTTGCACGATGTCGACCGCCTGCGGCGCGACGCGACCGCAGCCGCGCGTGTCCCGACGCAGCATCTGTTCGATTGCAAGCAGCGGAAGTCGCTGCCGGGAAACCCGGTCGTCGCGCCCTACACCGCCGGCTTCAAGACCACCTTCGACACGAGTGCCAAAGTGATCGAGTTCTACAGAAACGTGCTCGGCCGCAACTCGATCGACGACAAGGGGCTCGACGTGGTCTCGAGCCTGCATTACGCCAAGGACTACGACAACGCGTTCTGGAACGGCTCGCAGATGGTGTACGGCGACGGCGACGGCAAGCTCTTCAACGAGATGTACCTGTCGCCCGACGTGATCGGGCACGAGTTGACGCACGGCGTGACGCAGAACGAGAGCGCGCTGCGCTACGAAGGCGAATCGGGCGCGCTGAACGAGAGCATCAGCGACGTGTTCGGCGTCGTCATCAACCAGTGGATGCACAAGTGGAGCGTGACCGAGCCGAAGGGCTGGCTCGTCGGCGCCGGCATCATCGCGCCGACGGCCCAGGCCAAGGGCTTCACCTGCCTGCGCGACATGGTCGACCCGGCGGCCAAGCACTGCCTCGCGCCGCAGCCCGACCACTACACGAAGATCGACCCGACCGCCGACGTGCACGACAACAGCGGCGTGCCGAACAAGGCGTTCGCGACCTATGCGCGGGCACTCGGCGGCAACGCCTGGGGCGCCGCGATCAAGACCTGGTACGCGACCTGCACGAACCGCCAACTGCGGGCCGATGCCACTTTCAAGGAGTTCGCCGGGTTGACGGTCGCCGCGGCCGAAAAGCTCGGCGGGGCCGACGCGGCAGCCAAGTGCACGAACGCCTGGACCGGCGTAGGCGTGACCCCGAAGGCGCCCGTCACCGGCGGCAAGCTGGCTGAATCGGCGGCCGATCTCTGAACCGCGGCATGGCGACCGTTCCTGCGCACGCCGCCCCGGCGCCGGTTCCGCCCGCCGACGCGCAGTTGCGCATCGAACGGCGCGGCGGCATCGCCGGGCTCAAGCGGTCGGTCGATTGCGCCGTCGGCGCGTTGACCGCAGCGCAGTGCGCGGCGCTGGCGCACGTGCTGAACGCGCCGCCTGCACCGCCCGCCGCGGCCCCGACCCGCGGCGTTCCGATGGCCGCCGACCGCTTTACCTATCGCATCACGCTGACCCCGCCGAACGGTACGGTGGTCAGCTGCGATGTGCCCGAGACCGCGATGCCCGACGCGCTTGCCGGTCTCGGTAATCTCTCGCCCTGACGAACCGACCGATGGGTCGCGTTCACGGGGCTGGCGCGCGTGCGCCGAACTTTTGAGCAGCGCGTCAGCGCGACGATGCGGCCTTTCCTCGCCCATTCGAGCGGCTTTCAGGCGCGCGATACCGCTGCCTTGAATTCGTTGCTCTGCAATCACAACGGCACGTTATTGCAGGCACACGCCCATCGGCCCGACATCCTCGCCGAGGTCGAAGCCGCGTGGCGCGCCCTCTCGATTTACGACGAATCGCTGCGTGCCTTGGCGCGCGACGCGACGCCTTGGGGTCGCGAAGCGGGCGACGATCTGCCCGGAAAGGTCGATTCGTATTCAGGCTTTGCGGACTGCCTACAGATCGACTTTCGGTGGCAAATCCGGCAGCCCGTCGTGCGGCCCAAGCGCGTGCTCAGGCACGTCCTGCCACCAAGCATCCGCCGCCATGTCCGAGCGCCGCGAAGGATTGAGCGGGTAAAAAATGCGACTGCCCGGCTTGGGGACTTCGCCACCCACCAACAGGACCACCTCCCCCTGACTGTTGTTGATGAAGCAATGGGAGATGCCAGTGCCTGCGGGAAAGGCCGCCAGATCACCGACCGTCATTCGATGCAGGTTTCCATCGACCCATGCGTCGACCTCGCCCTGAAGCACGTAGACGAACTCCTCTTCATTTTCTTCGGCATGCGGCCAGGATGAGCGCGTGCCGGGCGGAAGCCGTTGCAGGTTCACGCCGATGCGGACGAGCCCGGCGTTCTTTCCCAAACGGCGAATCGGCCCCATGGGCTCTGTACTCTGCGGATACACGTGGGTGGCTTCGTGGAGCTCGTGAGCCGAGACGATGAACGGAGGCCGGTCGGTCATGAAAGCTCGCTTTCGAGTTGGGCTGGCTGTGTTCCGAACGGGGCCGGCCGCGTGAGCCGTCTGCTCGATGGGTTGTAATTCATGTCCGCGCAGTGCTCTTTCGACAGCGAATCCCGATGGAACCTGCCATGTCCACCGTCCACGAGCCCGCGCGCCACACGCCGGTTTTCGGCGCCTTCGACGTCGTCGTGCTGGGCGGCGGCCCGGCCGGCATCATCGCGGCCAGCGCGGCCGCGCGCGCGGGGACATCGACGCTGCTCGTCGAACGCTACGGCTTCCTCGGCGGCATGGGCACGGCAGCCGGGGTTACCAACTTCTGCGGGCTGCACGCGAACGTCCATGGCGAAGTCCGTCAGGTGGTACACGGCCTCGCCGACGAACTGCTCGACCGCATGCGGGCGCTCAACGGGTTGAACGAGCCGCATCTGCTGTTCGGCGGCCGCACGGCCGCACAGGCCTACGACAACGCCGCCCTGAAGGTCGCCGCCGACGAGATGGTGCTCGGGAGCGGCGCGAAACTGCTGTTCCACGCGTGGGCGGCCAGCGTGGCGATGGACGACGATCGAATTGCGGCGTTGCTCGTCGAAACCAAATCGGGCCGCCGGGCGATCCGCGGTCGCCTCTTCATCGACGCCTCGGGCGACGCCGACCTCGCCGCGTTCGCCGGCGCGCCGTTCGAGAAAGGGTCGAGCGGCGACGACATGCTCTACCCGTCGACGATGTTCCGGGTCAACGGCGTCGATCCCGTCCGCGCCGGCGACGCCTGGAACCACTTCGGCCGCTGGATGGAAGAGGCGACGCGCCGAGGCCGCGTCTTTCCGCGCAAGACACCGATCATCCGGCCGCAGAAGAATCCGACCGAATGGCGCGCCAACGTCACCCAGCTCGCCAACCCCGACGGCTCGCCGGTCGACGCGACGGATGCCGCGCAGCTGAGCTTCGCCGAAGTCGAAGGCCGGCGCCAGATCGTCGATTTCCACCGCTTCCTGCGCGAATCGGCGCCCGGCTTCGAGGACTGCTATTTGCTCGAGATCGCGCCGCAGGTCGGTGTGCGCGAGACACGCCGGATCGTCGGCGCCTACCGGCTGAGCGAAGCCGACGTCCTCGGCTGCGCGAGTTTTTCCGACACGATCGGCGTCAACGGCTGGCCGATCGAGGCGCACGTGGCGGGCGACGTGGTCTTCAAGTTCCAGCCGACGCCCGCGAGCCGCGGCTTCAACCAGCTGCCTTACCGGATGCTGGTGCCGGAGCGCGTCTCGAACCTGCTCGTCGCCGGGCGGTGCGCGTCGATGACGCACATGGGCCAGTCGGCGGCGCGGGTGTCGGGCGCGTGTTTTGCGATGGGCCAGGCCGCCGGAAGCGCGGCGGCCCAGGCCTTGGCTACCGGCGTGGCGCCGGCGTCGATCGACGTGGGGGCGCTGCAGCGCAGGCTCGAGCGCGACGGTGCCTTTCTCGGCGATCGGCCCTGACAAGGCCACAACCGCCCGATGGCGCCGCGCCTGTCCGCCTCAGCCCGCCGGCTCCGATTCTCGACAGCCGGCGCGGGCGCCCGGGACGCCGTTCAGCCTCGCATCCGCCGACGCCCGACGGCGCCGGCGAACCCGAGGCCGAGCACGAGCGTGGCCCAGGTCGCCGGCTCGGGAATCGCCGCAATCTGCAGCACCTGGCCGCCGCCCGCCACCGGGCTGAAGTTCGTGACGTAGAAATCGCCGTCACGGCCGATCTCGAGACCGGTGGGTGCGACGAGGCCGCCGTAGATCAGGCTGTGGCTGCCGTTGCCCTCCAACCGCTGAATCGAACCGGTGCCGCCGGCGAAAATGCCGTTGTCGGCGAACTGCAGCACGTAGAGGCTGCCGTCCGCGCCCCAGGCAAGGTCGGTGATGTTGGTGAAGCCGCTGGCGTAGACGGTCTTCGTGCCGGTGAGCGGGTCGATTCGAAAGACGTCGGCCGTGCGCGGCGCGTACGGCACGCCGGTCAACTCGCCGACGTAGTACGCGCCGTCGGGCCCGACGGCAATCCCGGTGGGCACCGCCTCGACGCCGGCAATCGCCGCGAAGGTCGAGACGGTCGAGACGGTCGAGATCGCGCCTCCCGCCGTGACCCTCAGAAGGTCGTTGCCGCCGGCGTCGGTGACGAGCAGCCCCTGCGGTCCGGCGGCAAGGTGGTACGGGTTGCTGTCGACTCTGTCACCGGTCGGGTTCGCCGTGGCCTCGTAGCCCGCAAGGTCGGCCACCTTGGTCGCGGTGCCGCCACCGAACGAGTACAGCGACCCGAGGTTGGCCGCCGCAGGCAGCGAGCCGAGGTCTCCAGTGCGCACCGCCGGATTCGTCCCGAGGCCGATGACGACGTAGCCTGTTCCGTTGTAGAAGGCGATGTCCTGCGGGCCGCTGGCCGAGCCGCTGGGGCTGGTCAGCGACGGCAACCCGGTGACCACGCGCGTCTGGGCCCCACCGGCGACGCGCGTGATCGATCCGCTCGTGCCGGCGCTGCCCAGGCCGCCCTCGACCGGCGTCGTCGGGCCGCCCGGGTTGAAGGTGCCGCCCTCGGCGACATAAAGCGCGCCGTCCGCGCCGAATGCGAGTCCGCGCGGGTTGTTCAGGCCGGAAGCGACGACGCTCGAGACATAGGTCGCCGCCGTCGCAGGCATCGCGACGGCAGCTGCGACGGCCGCAACAGCCGGGACCGCGAGCGTGCGGAAGGTGGACAGTCGAATCATGACGGGTTCCTCCTGGCAAAAAGCAACATTGGATGATCCGCCCCGCAGCCCGTGCCCCTCAATAACGCAGATGGACGGCAAGGAGCGGCGCCGGCCGACGTTCCGGCTGGCGCGATGATCGAAACTTCGTTCGCGCGCGTCAATCTGTGTTCTCAGCCGCCGAAGCGGCCACTCCAAGGAGCCGATCCCTGCCATGACACCGACCCACCGCCCTTTCCGCCCGCTGGCCGCCTTCATCGCCATGGCTGCTTTCGCGCTCCCCACGGTCTTCGACGGCTCCGCGCTGGCCGCCGACTGGCCCGCGCGCCCCGTTCACCTCGTCGTCGGCTACCCGCCGGGCACCTCGCCCGACACGCTCGCGCGGCTCGTCGCCGAGCCGCTCGCCAAGGCGCTCGGGCAGGCGGTCGTCGTCGACAACAAACCCGGCGCCTCGGGCAACATCGGCGTCGAGAGCGTCGTCCGCGCGACCGACGGCCACACGCTCGGCATCACGACCAACGGCCCGCTGACCACCGCCAAGCAGCTCGTCGACAACCTGCCGTACGACGCGGCGCGCGACATCCGGCCGCTGAGCCTCGCCGCGACCAGCGCGCTGGTGCTGGTGTGCGACCCGGCCGTGCCAGCCGCGACGCTCAAGGAGTTCATCGCCTGGGGCAAGGCCCAGAAAGACGGCGTCACCTACGGCTCGATCGGCCAGGGCAGCGGCTCGCACCTGACGATGGCGCTGTTCGCAAGCCGCGCCAATCTGGCGATGACCCACGTGCCGTACCAGGGCTTCCCGCAGGTGATGAACGCGATCCTCGGTCAGCAGGTGCAGTGCGGCTTCATGGCGCCCTCCGGCGCGCTCGCGCAGGCGAAGGCCGGCAAGGTGAAGATGTTCGCCGTGAGTTCGCCGGAGCGCTCGGCGCTGCTGCCCGAGGTGCCGACCGTCGCCGAAGCCGGCGGCATCGGCCCGTTCCGCGCCGACCTGTGGATCGCCGCGTTCGGCCCGGCGAATATGCCGACGCCGGTCGCCACGCGCCTGACGAGCGAAATCAACGCCGCCTTGCAACAACCGGAGGTGCGAGCGAAGCTGCTGCAGCAGGGCTGGGAGGTGGTCGCCGGCAACGGCGACGCGCTGGCCAGGCGGGTGACCGAAGACACCGGGGTGTGGGGCACGGTGATCAAGCAGGCGAACATTCGCGGGCAGTGAGCGCGGCGCTGTCAGAAGGGCTTCGGCGCCGCGGCGATGCCGGCTGGCAATGTTCCGGCCGCGAGCCGCAAGACGTTCGACTCGGGGTCGGCCAAGACGACCTGCCACTGACCGTAATAGGTCGCGAACGGCACCTTGACGATCCGGCCACCGAGGGCTGACGCACGGGCGGCGGCAGTGTCGACGTGGGCGGGTGAGGCGAGTTCGAAGGTCGGGTAGGCGGTGACCGGCGCCGGGTCGCGCGTCGGCATTCGGTCCGCCAGGCCGAGCAGCGCATAGGCCACCTCGGCGTTGAAACCCAGCTGCACGCCGCCCCCGAGAAGCGCACGAAAGATCGGCGAGCGCGCGGTGCTGTCGTCGTCCCAACCGAGCAGTGCCTGGTAGAAGGCGAACTGGCGGTCGATGTCGCGGCAGAGGAAGTTGAACGAGGGGGTCATAAGTCAGTGGCCCCACACAGGGTTTCGACAGGCCTGTCGAAGGGCCCCACGCCAACGGCACACCCGTTTCCCTCGGATCACGCCATCGCCGCCGCGCCGCCCGTGATGCCATACGTCTTCGCGTACATCTGGCGCAGGTGCTCGCCGACGGTGCACGGTTCGTACTTCGGCGCCTCGCCAGGCGGCAAGCAGGTCGGCACCGGGGCGACGACGGCTTCGTAATCGGGGTTGTAGAAGAACGGGATCGAGTACCGCGCGGCACCGTTCGACTGCGTGTTGCGCACTCGATGCGGGTTCGAGTGATAACGGCCGTTGGTCCAGCGCGGGATCATGTCGCCGAGGTTGACGACGAAGCTGCCGGACAGCGGCGTCGCTGCGGTCCAACTGCCGTCGGGCATGCGCACCTCGAGGCCGCCGTGGGCGTCCTGCGCGAGGATCGTGATGGCGCCCCAGTCGGTGTGGGCGCCGGCGCCGAAAGTCGATGCGTCGGCATCGGCCGGATGCGGCGGGTAGCGCAGCATTCGCAGCGTCACCATCGGGTGCTCGTGCGTGTGATCGAAGAAGTCCTCGGGCAGGTCGAGCGAGAGCGCCATCAGCTGCATCAGCCGGAGCGCGAGTGCGCGCATCACGTCGACGTACGCCTCGCACAGCGCGGGCATTTCGGGCAGCGCCGCCGGCCACTGGTTGTGGCCATACGAGTGGTAGCCGCGGCGCACGTACGGGTGTGCGTCGGCGTAGTCGATGCCGCAGTAGAAACTTTCCTTCAGGTCGGGCTTGGCGGCGGCGTCGAGCGTTTGCGCGCCGAGCGCTTCGTAGCCGCGCATGTTGGGCACGCGGCGCAGGTCGATTGCATTCTTCGCTTCAGTGGGCAGCGCGAAGAAGCGCTCCGCGAGCGCGAACTGCGCCTCGACTTGCGCCGCCGGCACGCCGTGGTGGCTGACGTAGAAGAAGCCCGATGCCGCACCCGCCTCGCGCAGCGCCGCCGCGACCTCCGCGCTCCGCCGGCCGCCCGGCGCGAGGGCGTCGGTCAGGTCGATGACCGGAATCGACGCCGCCATGCGATCAGGCCCTAGGCAGCGAGGCGCCGATCCGCCGGTGCCGGAAGAAAGCGGTCGGTCCAGATGTCGGCCACCGCCGGCGTCGACTTCAATCCGAACGCGCTAACCGTCTCGTCGATCGTCGCCTTGAGCCGCGCCGGCGTCGCCGCGCCCCAGCCGTTGGCGCGGGTGTCGGCCGTCTTCATCGTGCCGTCGACGATCAGCTTCAGCCGCTCGAACTCGAACTGCTCGTTCGCCAGCGGCTCGCGCTCCTTGACGGCGGCCGCGCCCGCCTTGGGGTCGGCGATCGCGTCGATCCAGCCGCGGGTCGAGGCTTTGACGAAAGCTTTCATCGCATCGGCCTGCTCCATGCTTTTGGCGTTCGCGACGAAGCCGTTGCCGTACGACTTCATGCCGTAGTCGGAATAGCGGAACACGGTGATCTTCTCCGGCCCCATCCCCCGCGACTTCAGGTTCAAGAGGCCGGTAAAAAAGAAGTACGCCGCGGCATCGAAATCGCCTTTGACGAAACGCGTGTCGCCGATGTCGGGCGCGACGTTCTCCCACGTGACGCCGCTCGGATCGAAGCCCGTCTCCTTGGCAAACACCGGAAAGAGCTTCCGCGACGCGTTGAACGGCTGGCCGAGGATGTCCTTGCCGGCGAGGTCGGCCGGCTTCTTGATCGGGCCGTCCTTGCGCACCAGGATGGCGTTCGGATTCAGGTCGTACATGATCGCGACCGCCTTCAGCGCCGCGCCCGGGTTGGCGACGTTGAACTCGATCATCGTCGCGAGATCGGCCGAGGCGCAGTCGTACGCGCCGCTCGCGACCAGGCTGATCGCTGCGGCCGAGCCGTTGCCGGTGTCGATCGCCACGTCGAGCCCCGCCTCCTTGTAGTAGCCGCGCTGCTGCGCGAGGAGAAAGCCGGCGGCGGTCGCTTCGACCTTCCAGCCGAGGTTGAATTTGAAGCGGCGGAGCGACCCCTGGCCGCGCACGAACGCGGGCGCGAGCAGCAGGGCCGGCGCACCGAGCAAGAGGGAACGACGTTGCATCACCACTCCCGACGACAGCCAAACAAGGATCGCACAGCAGACCGCCGAACCGCTTTACCTTTTACACGGCTCGAAGCAGACTCCATGCCATGACGCGCCTGCTTTGCACGGTCGCCGCAGCGCTGAGCATGACCGCCGCCGCACTCGCCGCCCCAGACGCAGCCGTGCCTGCCGACCCGCTCTCCTCCACTGCCCGAGCCCGCATGACGCCCCTTCACGCCACCGGCCACTTCGACGTCAAACTCGAGCCGCAATCGCTCGCGAAGCCCGACGAGGCCAGCCGGCTCGGCCGCATGACGATCGACAAGACCTTCCACGGCGACCTCGACGCCACAAGCCGCGGCGAGATGCTGACAGCACAGACCGGCACGAAGGGCTCGGCCGGCTACGTCGCGATCGAGCAGGTGACCGGCCGGCTGCAAGGCCGCAGCGGGTCGTTCGTGCTGCAGCACAGCGGCACGCTGGATCGCGGCGCGCCGGCGCTGCGCGTCTCGGTCGTTCCCGACTCGGGGACCGGCGAACTGACCGGCCTCACCGGCACGTTGAGCATCGACATACGCGACGGTCAACACTGTTACGCGTTGGATTACGCGCTGCCGCCAGCCACGACCGGCCCCTGACATGGATGACAGGCGCTGCCAAGCGCCCATGCCGGGCGCTGGCGGCGGCTCGTGCGCTGCTATTTCGTCGCGCCCGCCGCAATCGATGCTCGTTCGGTCAGCGTCTTATTGAAGAACGCCACCACCGCAACGTTGAACGCTGCGTGGAACGCCGCGCGGTCGAAGCCCGGCGCGCTGGCGCAGATCGCCGGTGCGATGCCGGCCAGCATCGGGCTGCAGGGCGCCAGAAAGTCGAAGTGGCCGGCCTGGGGCACGACCCGATAGTCCGGCGGCGTCGGCAGCGCCAGGCGCACCGCTTCGGCGTAACGCGGGTGCGGCAGAACGGTGTCGTCCTCGGCCCGCCAAAGCTGCACCGGGACCTTGACGGCCGCCAGACCGCTCGGCGCAAAGGCGAATCCGAGCGCCGGCGCGGCGACGACCGCCGCCTTGATGCGCCCGTCCGAGGCGGCGCCCGAGGCCGGCAGTGCGGCGGCGGCAGCGGACGCGGCGGGCGATGCGGCCAGCACACCGCAAGCGAAATCCGTCGGGTGCGCGCGGCACATTGGAGCGACCGTCGTGAAGTCGGCGACGCCGCCGATGCTGACCAGCGCCGTGAAGCCGCCGGCGGAAAAACCGAAGATCCCGATGCGCGCCGGGTCGATCGCGGCGTGGCCGCTCCACCCGGTCAGCAGGTGGTCGATCACCCGGCTCATCTGCCGCGGGCGATCCATCACGAACACGCTGCGGCTCTGATCGGCGTAGTTGTCGCCGGTGTGGGTGACCGCCGCGACGACGAAGCCGGCGTCGGCGAGGGCGATCGCCGTGTCGACATGCCCGAGGTAGGAGCCGCCGGTGCCGTGCGACATCACGACCAGCGGCAGCGCCGTGCCGTCGATCGGCGCATTCACGGCGACGGTTTGCGTCGTCGGGCCGAGCGCGAGCGGCGCGGGCGGCGTGCGGCTCGGGTACCAGATGCCGATCTCGAGCGGCTTGCCTTCGCGGTCGGGCGCGTGGCCGTGCTGAAAGCCGGCGGCATGGGCGCCCGTGGTCAGGAGCGCGAAAGCCGAGGCCACCAGCGCGATCGGCGCCTTCCAAAACTGCTTTTTCATGGTCGAAAGGTGGGATGCAACGCCGGCATTCTTGGCGGGCTGCCACCGCGGGTCGCGTTGCAAGCGACGAAGTGCAGATGCGCGGGGATGAACCGACAGGAGCCGGGCGCGAAAGGTTCGGCGCGCGCTATCGGCCCCGCACCACCACGTAGCCCCGGTTCTCGACCGTGTCGAAGGTGCGCATCGCACCGATCAACGCCCCGGCGGGCGCCCACACCCAGCCGGCGGCGGCAGGGTTCACGTCGAGGATCAGGAACGAATCGGAGGCCGCGTCGTACGCGCCGAGCGGCGAGATGTGGCCGCCGCCCTGCTGGCCGAGCACTTCGCGGCGGTAATTGACGAGCACGTAATCGCCGAGGCGGCCGAGGTGCGCCGCGAAATCGTCCCGGATCGCGGCCTCGGAGGTGCTGTCGTCGACGACCACCATTCGCGTCGCCAGCCCGTTGGCGCGCAGCATCTGGTCGAACTGCCGCAACTGGTAGCCGAAGTCGCGGCGCACCTTGCCGTCGATGGTCACCGGCTCGCCGAGCACCTGGGCGCGGGTCTTGGCGCCGGCGACGATCGCCAGGTCTTGCGTGTAGCGCGGGACGATCGGGTCGCGGCCGCCGACATGATCGAGGTCGCCGGCGTGAAGGCGATCGTGGTCACGCGGCAGATCGCTGGCACGCGCATGGATCGCGTTCAGCACGATCGCGGCGCTGGTCGGGCCGCAGAAGGCGGCGTTCAGCTGCGCTTCGTACTGGTTCGCCAGCACGGGGAAGTCGACCTTGGCACGCGAGCGGGCGAGCCGCGCGAGGCCTTCGTCGGAGGCGAAAGGGACGAGGTCGACGGTGGCGGGCGTCGACGCCGCCGACGCCGCGGGCCGGGCTGCCGCGACCGTAGGCCCAGCTGCCGCCGGGCTGCCGTCGGGCGCGGGCGTCGCGCAGCCGAGCAGCGCCGCCAGGCCCAGCGCGGTGGCCAGCCGTCCGCCGCGCCCGAGCGCTTCGCGTGGTGTCAGCGGCCGCCGCACGATGTTCGGCCGTCGTCAGTAGCCGAGCGCCAACCCGGTGCCGCGGCGCGGGTCGTTGGCGCCGTAGTACCGGTTGTTGCCGATCGGTTTGCCGCCGAGCGCCGGCGCGCCGATCAGGATCACCGCGAGGTGGTTCACCGGCTGCGGCCCGGCGAACTTCTGGCCCCAGCCTTCGAGGATCCGGCGCGTGTCGGGGCTCAGCGCGAAAGCGTCGACGTTGGTCGCTTCGGGCAGCCACTGCTGGTGGAATTTCGGCGCGTCGACCGCTTCCTGCACGTTCATCCCGTAATCGATCACGTTGAGGATCGTGTGCAGGGTCGCGGTGATGATGCGGCTGCCGCCGGGTGTGCCGACCACCATCACCGGCTTGCCGTCCTTGGTGACGATCGTCGGGCTCATGGAAGAGAGCGGGCGTTTGCCGGGCTCGATCCGGTTGGCCTCGCCCTGCACCAGCCCGTACAGGTTCGGCACGCCGATCTTGGCGGTGAAGTCGTCCATCTCGTCGTTCAGCAGCACGCCGGTCTTGGCGGCGGTGACGCGCGCGCCGAACCAGTCGTTCAGCGTGTAGGTGACGGAGACCGCGTTGCCCTGCTTGTCGACGATCGAATAGTGGGTCGTGTTGCTGCCTTCGTGGGGCGTGACACCTGGCTTGATGTCGCGCGACACACCGGCCTTGTCGGGGGCGATGGCCGCCCGGATCTGCGCCGCATAGTCTTTCGAAAGCAGCCGGTCGAGCGGGTTCTTCACGTAATCGGGGTCGCCGAGGTAACTGTTGCGGTCGACGTACGCGTGCCGCATCGCCTCGATCTGGTACTGCACCGATTGCGCCGAGCGAAAGCCCAGTTCCTTCAGCGGATAGCCTTCGAGAATGTTCAGCATCTCGCAAATGATCACGCCGCCCGAGCTCGGCGGCGGCGCCGAAACGATGCCGTATCCGCGGTAGTTGCACTCGACGGGTTTCAGCTCGCGGGTCTTGTACTGGTCGAGATCGGCCTGGGTGAGGAGGCCTTTGCCGGCTTGGCTCGAGGCGACGATCGCCGCGCCGACGGAGCCTTTGTAGAAGCCGTCGGCGCCTTTGTCGGCGATCTGGCGAAGGGTCTGGGCGAGGTCTTTCTGGACCAGGCTCTGGCCCGGCTGAAACGGTTGGCCGTTGTTCAGGAAGATCGCGGCGGTGGCCGGATCCTTGCGAAAGTCGTCGGTCGCGGTGACGAGCAGATCGACGTCGCCCTGGTCGAGCACGAAACCGGCATCGGCATAGCGGATCGCCGGGGCGAGCAGCGCAGCTCGCTTCATCGTGCCGTACTTCGCGAGCGCCGTCTCGAGCCCCGAGACGCTGCCCGGCACGCCGACCGCGAGGTGGCCGAGCGTCGACGCGCCCTTGACGACGTTGCCGCTGGCATCGAGGTACATGTTGGCGGTGGCGGCGAGCGGCGCTTTCTCGCGGAAGTCGAGAAAGGTCTTGCGGCCGTCGGCGAACTGGATCGTCATGAACCCGCCGCCGCCGAGGTTGCCGGCCGCGGGGTAGACGACCGCAAGCGCATAGCCGACGGCGACCGCCGCATCGACCGCGTTGCCGCCATCTTTCAGCACATCCACGCCGACGCGCGTCGCGAGGTGCTGCGCGGTGACGACCATCCCGTTCTCGGCGCCGACCGGGGCGACCGAGGCGGCGTGGACGGGCGGCGCTAGGGCGAGCGGCGCGCTGAACGCGAGCAGGATGAGCAGGCGGCGGAATGGAATCATGGTGCGATCGATAAGACGTTGAAGGGAGTGCGGTGATTGGGGACGAGGGCTTCGACAGGCTCAGCCCGAACGGTGATTGCCGGGTGAACCGTGGACGCCCGGATCAACGATGATGCTCGCTCGGCCCGAACGGTGATTGCTGGCGGAATGTTGATTGCTCGGCCGAACGGTGCTCGCTGGAGGAACGGTGCTCGCTCGGCCGAGTTGTGGTTGCCTGGCCGCAACGTTGATTGCCGGGCGAACGGTGTTTCGTGGCCCGGAAAAGCAGCCGTTCGCCCTGAGCCTGTCGAAGGGCCTATGCAGCTGTGCCTGTTCAAGCGCTGGCCAGGCCGATTCGAAGGCCACCGCGTCATCCGAACGGCGCGGCCTCGAACTCGCCTTGCAGCGCGCGCCACACTTTCTGC
>CAXSGM010000024.1:0-48776 GCA_964236915.1 uncultured Rhizobacter sp. | reverse complement strand
AGCGCTCGGTGTCTTCGAGCGTCAGCGCGTCGAGGTGGTAGCGGGCGATGACGCGTTGCGCGAGCTGCTCGAGCTCCGGTTTGGCGAGCAGCTCGCGCAACTCGGGCTGGCCGATCAGAATGATCTGCAGAAGCTTGCGCTCGTTGGTCTCGAGGTTGGTCAGGAGCCGGAGCTGCTCGAGCACCGAGCCCGAGAGCATTTGCGCCTCGTCGATGATCAACACGTTGTTGCGGCCGGCCGCGTGCGACTCGAGCAGAAAGGCGTTCAGCGGGTCGAGGTAGTCCTTGATCGTGGTGCGGCCGTGCACGCCGTGGGCGCGTGGCGTGACGCCGAACTCCTCGCAGATCGACTGCAGCAGCTCGACCACCGTCAGCTTCGGGTTGAAGATATAGGCGACGTTGGTGTTGGCCGGAATCTGTTCGAGAAAGCACCGGCAGACCGTGGTCTTGCCCGCGCCGATCTCGCCCGAGAGCAGCACGAAGCCGCCGCCGCCGTCGACGCCGTACAGCAGATGCGCGAGCGCCTCGCGATGGCGCTCGCTCATGAACAGATAGCGCGGGTCGGGCGCGATCGAGAAGGGCTCGTGCTTCAGGCCGAAGTAGGGCGCGTACATGGTGGGCCGAGGATAGCGTTCGGCTGTTTCCGGTTTGTCGCGGGCGACAATCGCCGTCTTCAGGCTTGCGCACCGCCGCCATGATCACCGTCCACCACCTGAACAATTCGCGCTCGCAGCGCGTCCTCTGGCTGCTTGAGGAACTGGGGGCGCCGTACGAGATCGCGAAGTACCAGCGCGATCCGCAGACGATGCTTGCGCCGCCCGAACTGCTGCGGGTGCACCCGCTCGGCAAGTCGCCAGTCGTGAGCGACGATGGCGCAACGGTCGCCGAGACCGGGGCGATCGTCGAGTACGTGATCGAGCGCTACGGCCAGGGCCGGCTGGTGCCGCTGCCGGGTTCGCCCGAGCGGCTGCGCTATCGCTACTGGCTGCATTTCGCCGAGGGCTCGGCGATGCCGCCGCTCTTGATGAAGCTGATCTTCGGCCGGATCAAGACGACTAAGATGCTGTTCTTCGTCAAGCCGATCGCCCACGGCATCGCCGACCGCGTGCTCGCGACCATGGTCGATCCGAACCTGAAACGCCAGCTCGATTTCATGGAGGCGGAGCTCGGAAAAAGCGCGTGGTTCGCCGGGCCCGAGTTCAGCGCCGCCGACATCATGATGAGCTTTCCGGTCGAGGCGGCGCGCCAGCGTGCCGGCCTAAATGAATCGCGGCCGAAGCTGATGGCGTTCCTGAAGCAGATCCACGCCCGGCCGGCCTACCAGCGTGCGCTGGAGCGCGGCGGCCCGTACAGCTTCGCGAACGATTGAGCCGGGCGGCGCGGCACGCGGGTATCGCCAGTCGAACGCCGACCCGGATGGCAGCTCCTGCCCCCGCTCCCGGTTCCGGAAATGCGGCCAGCGCCGCGATCCCGACAAGCCTGAGTCAGCCCGGCGCCGTGCGCTTCTGGCTGGTGGTCATCGCCATCGGCATCGCCACCGGCATCGGCGCCGTCCTGCTGACCCTGCTGCTGCACTGGGTCCAACGCCTGGCGTGGGGCGGGTCGGGCGACAACATCCTCGATGTGGCGACGCGCGCCGGACCGTGGCATCACGTCCTGGTGCTGACCGGCGCCGGCGTGCTGGTCGGCATCGGCCAGCTCGTTCTGGTGCGGTTGACGAGCGGCAACGGCATCGACATCAGCTCGGCGATCTGGTTTTCGGCCGGCCGTCTGCCGGCGCTGCGCACGCTCGGGAGCGCGGTGCTCTCGATCGTCATCGTCGGCCTGGGCGCTTCGCTCGGGCGCGAAGGCGCGCCGAAGCAGGCGGGCGCCGTGTTCGCCAATCTGCTGGTCGACAAGGCGAAGCTGTCCGATGAGCAGCGCCGGCTTCTCGTCGCCTGTGGCGCCGGGGCCGGGATGGCCGCGGCCTACGGGGTGCCGCTCGGGGGCGCCCTGTTTTCGCTCGAAGCGCTGCGCGGCACGCTGGCGCTGCGACTCGTCCGCCGGCGCTGCTCTCGGCCCTCGTCGCGACGTCGGTGTCGTGGCTCGTGTTGCCGAACGCGCGCACCTATCCGCTCGACCCTTTCGCGCCTTCCGCCGGCGCGTTCGTCTGGGCTGTGGTCGTCGGGCTGGCGGCGGCCGGCGTCTCGGTGATCTACGTGCGGCTCGTCGGCTGGGCGGATCGCAACGCGCCGAAGGGCTGGAAGCGCGTGGTGCTGCCGGTGCTCGTGCTCGGCCTGCTCGGCGTCGTCTCCGTCGCGTACCCGCAGCTGCTCGGCAACGGCAGGGATCTCTCGCAGCAGCTCTTCACCGGCGGCATCGCCTCGCTCGCGCTGATCCTTCCGCTGCTGATCCTGAAGCCGGTCGCGACGGTCATGTGCCTGCGCAGCGGCGCCCCGGGCGGCCTCTTCACGCCGACCTTGACCCTCGGCGCGTTGCTCGGCGCCGCGCTGGGACACGCCGGCGCCCTGCTCTGGCCGGGTCTGCCGGTGGGCTTGTCGGCCGTGATCGGCGCCGGCGCGGTGCTCGCGGCGACCACCCAGGGGCCGATCTCGGCGGCCGTGCTGATGATGGAGCTCACCGGGCTCGACCGCTCGTTGATCGCCCCCTTGCTGCTGGCGATCGTCGTTGCGACCGTCGTCTCGCGCTCGATCGAGCCGCGCTCGGTCTACGACGCGCGCTTGTCCGACGAGCAGGTCCAGAGCCGGTTCAAGGGCAGCGATCCGGCGTCGCCGTCACCGTCGCCGTCACCCGAAGGGCAGCGCTCCTGAAAACCCGGGCGCCAGGCCGGGGGACGGCAGCGACGCATTGCCTCAGGTCCGCCAGACCCGCGGAACGATCGCCGGCAGTCCCCACGCCAGCGGCCGCCAGGCGGCCCAGACGCGCGTCAGCAACGCCAGCGCCGGCTCGACGCGCGGCGCGAGCACGCGCAGCACGATCAGCGTCGGGTGCGGCCAGGTGGCGCCGGCGGCTTCGGCCAGCGGATCGGCAGCGACAAGCGCGCGCGCCGCGTCGAGCAACGCGTCGCGACGCGCGCTCGCGAGCGGCGTGCCGGCGGCGAACCACAGCGTGGCGAGCACCCGCCGGCCGGCCCAGCCGAGCGGTGAGTCGAGCAGCCGCAGGTCGGCGGCGTCGACGCTGCCACGCTCCATCCAGCGGCCCGGCCAGGCGATCGACTGCATGAAGTGGCCACGCTCGAAGGCCTGCCCGGAAGCGGGGAGACCGAGCGCGAGCAGGTCCCAGCCCATCGTCTCGGCACCGTCCGCGAGCTCGAACGTCAGCGCGTTGGCGGCGTGGCAGCCGCTGTAGGCGATGGTTTCGAGCGGCAGCCACTCGAGTCGCGCCGCGTCGGCGACCCGCGCCACGAGGCTTTGGCTGGCGCTCGCGCCGGCCGTCCGGTAAAAGCGCGTCGCGCCGGGCGTCGTGACCAGCGCGTGGGCACCGGCATCGACCGTGATGGCGATCTCCAGCCGGTCGCCGCCGACGATGCCGCCCGGCGGGTGCACCAGCACGCTGTGGCACACCGCCGGCGCCTCCGGGTAGAGGCTCGCGAGCACCCGCAGCGGCCCGGTGTGGCGATCGTGCACGACGCTGCGCGGCGCCCCGCGCAGCATGTCGCGGCGATAGCTCAGTTCGAGACGGCCCTCCCAACCGGGCGCGACCGTCGAGCCGCTGCCCGGCTTAGCGAGCGTCACGCTTCCAGAACGTGGCGTGGAGGGCGGCGATCTCGGCCTCGACCTCCGCCACCGGGCCCCAGACACCGATGCCTTTCTGCCCGCGCGCGAACACGTCGCGGCAGGGGAGGTCGAGGGTCGGGTTCTCGGGGTGGGCGCCGGTGAAGTGCAGCAGCCGGCTTTCCTCCATGCCGTAGACCAGCCGGCCGATGTTGGCCCAATACTGCGTGCCGGCACACATGCAGCACGGCTCGACGGTGGTGTAGAGCGTGCAGGTCCAGAGCTCGTCGGGGCTCCAGGCGCGCGAGGCCATGCGGGCGAGGACCGACTCGGCATGGTTCACGGTGTCGATGTTGCCCTGCTCGATGAGCACCGTTTCATGGTCGGGGCCGACGAGGAGGGCGCCGAACGGGTGATGGCCAGCGTCGAGCGCCTGCCGCGCGACGCGGTTCGCGGTGCGCAGGTGACGCACGATCTGCGCGTGCGTGGGGTCGGGGCCTGGCGGTCGGGGAAGCGGCGCAGCGGCGCCACGATCCGACGCAGCCGGGGTCTCAGCTGCCGCGAGGCGCCGTGCGGCCTCGGTACCGGCTGCACGCAGGCTGTCGAGGTCAGTGGGTGGGGTCAAGGTGTGCTCGCGGTCGACGGATGACGGCTCGAGGTTCGCCGATCACATTCTTTTCAGAAATCAGTGGGCAGTGACGAGTGAATTGGAGATGAAGCGCGTCATCGCGTCCTGGCCGGGTTCGGAACCAGCGCGAAGCGTTTCGCATTCGCGGCTTCGGCCATGCCGGTGAGCTGCGCGATGCGGCTGCTCCGCGCCAAGATGCGAGTCACGGGCATTGCCAGCTGCCTCAAACGCCGAACTCAGCAAAGAATGCGTGATTGACCTCATACGTGGTGATCGGGCGCAAGCCAAGCTCCAGGTTTTCAAGCATGTCGATCAACTTTTCGCCGTCGATCAGTTCGATCGGCGGCACGCCGTCACGTGAGGCTTCCCGCCGCGCTTCGGCCGTGAAGGAACCGGTCGTGATGATGATTCCTTTGTCTGCTCGTCCAGCCATCGCGCCGCGAAAATCGCGGACGTGAGATGGTGAGACCGACTTGGTGTAGCGTTTGCACTGGAAGAGCACCTTGAAGGAAACCAGCGGGTTGATCTGCAGAGTGCCGTAGCCATCGATCCCACCATCGCCGCTCTGACCCGTCACGACAACCTGAGTGAAACCTGCTTCTCGAAGGAGACGTTGCGACAGGCGTTCGAAGCCGGCTGGCGGAATTCCCAGGAGAAGTTCGATCGTCTCGGTCCGGTAATCCTTGGAAGGCGCTCCCGTCGCTTCTGCAACCCGCTCTGCAATGGGCTCTGCTTCGGCGACCTTCGCTTTGCGTTGTTCCTGGAAGATCTTGACCCAGCGAAGGAAGACTTCGCGCGCTTCCGCGTGGCTCAGGTTGGTGACTCGACCGCGCTCGGTGAGGCTCCAGACGCCCCGTTTCGACGAGTCGACGAGCCCTTCGCGGACGAGATAGAACCTCGCCCAGGCGACCTGGTTGCGAAACCGCGATTCCCCTGACGGCAGCAGTTCGTTTTGCGCGTCGTCCGAAAGCGAAAGGTCGGCGGCGATTTGCTCGGTGACTTCGTCCGGCTTGCCCGAGCCGCCAAGCCTGCGCAACGCATCCAGCACCGGTCCGAAGTACCTGACGAACTGCGCGCCTTCCTCGCTCTTGCCTTTTGCCATGGGCGAATGCTAATGGGCGACGACGTTTTGGGATCCAGCTTCGAATGGGCTGCCCGGGCCGCGGGCGCGCCCGTCCCCGCGTTCACCCGCGCGCGCCGCGGTGCGCCCAGGCGGTGGTGCGCTTCTCGATCACCGCGAATAGTTCGTACATCGCCATCGCCATGGCGCCGACGACGACTAGGCCGGCGAACGCCAGGCCCATCTGCATCGACGAGCCGGCCGAGATCAGCAGGTAGCCGATGCCCTCGTTGGCGGCGGTCATCTCGGAGACCGTGGTGCCGACGAAGGCGAGCGTGATCGCGACCTTCAGCGAGGCGTAGAAATAGGGCATCGAGCGCGGCAGGCCGACCTTGATCAGCACGTCCCAGCGGCGCGCGCCGAGCACGCGCAGCACGTCTTCGAGCTCGGGCTCGAGCGTCGCCAGGCCGGTCGCGATGTTGACGGTGATCGGGAAGAACGAGATCAGGAACGCGGTCAGCACCGCCGGGCCGACGCCGATGCCGAACCAGACGACCAGGATCGGCACGAACGCCGCCTTCGGCAGCGCGTTGAAGCCGGTCATCAGCGGGTACATCGCCGCGTACGCCAGCCGCGAACTGCCGACGATGAAGCCGAGCAGCGTGCCGAAGACGACCGAGAGCCCGAAGCCGACCATCGTGACCCAATAGGTGCGCCAGGCGTGGCCGGCGATCAAGCGGGCGTTCTCGACGAGCTTGGCGAGGATCGCGGTTGGCGACGGAAAGATGAACTCGGAGACATCGAAGCCGCGGCAGACGAGTTCCCAGACGATCAGCACGACTACCAGCAAAAGCCACGGCGCGATGCGTTCGCGCTGTTCGGCGCTGGCGAGCCAGCTGCGTTTCCCGAGCGGGGCCGACGGCGCTGCCGCATCGGCATCGATCGCCGCGGCAGCTTGCGAAGGAAGGGTCGGCGTGCTCATGAATTCGCCCGGAGAGGAGCCGTCAATGGCGTCCGGAGTGCCCCCTCTCCCGCCCGCGGGAGAGGGTTGGGGTGAGGGCCGCAGCCTCCGACCGACCTCACGATGCAACCTCCACACCCTTCACGCCCAACGGCTTCCGTATCGCTCCGATGTGCTCACGCAGCTCAAGCACGATGTCGGTGAATTCCTTCGTGTAGGTCAGCTCGAGCTCGCGCGGGCGCGGCAGCGGGATCGTCTTCTTCGCGACCAGCCGGCCGGGGCTTCGGCTCATCACGTAGACCGTGTCGGCGAGGAACACCGCCTCGCGCAGGTCATGCGTCACGAGGATGACGTTGAAGCGCTGGGCGGCGTGCAGGTCGCGCAGGATGCACCAAAGCTCCTCGCGCGTGAACGCGTCGAGCGCGCCGAAGGGCTCGTCGAGCAGCAGCATCTTCGGCTCGTGGATCAGCGCGCGGCAGATCGAGGCGCGCTGCTGCATCCCGCCCGAGAGCTCCCACGGAAACTTGGTCTCGTAGCCGCCGAGGCCGACGCTCTGCAGCAGCCTGCGCCCTTTTTCCTCGTACACCTTGCGCTGCGCGCGAAACTGCGAGCGGTACGGTTCGACGATTTCGAGCGGCAGCATCACGTTGTCGAGCGTCGTGCGCCAGGGCAGCAGCGAGGACGACTGGAACGCCATTCCGGTGATCTTGAGCGGCCCCGCGACCTCGCGGCCATCGATCACGACCGTGCCTTTGGACGGCCGCCTGAGGCCGGTCGCGAGCTTCATGAAGGTCGATTTGCCGCAGCCCGAGGGCCCGACGATCGCGATGAATTCGCCGCGCTCGACGGAGAGCGTGATGTCCTCGACGGCGAACTGACGCTTGGCCAAAAGCTCGTCGTTATAGGCGAGCCAGACGTCGTCGAACTGAACAAAGGCGGACATCGGAGGGCTCGAGGTGATCGGGAAAGGGCTTCGACGGGCTGTCCTGGGTTTGTCGAAGACCCAGCTCGAACGGGTGGCCGGGGCCACGTGTGCAATCGCGACGAGCCTGTCCTGAGTTTGTCGAAGGGCTCGCCGAAACGCTTATCCGGACTACGTATCGATTGCCGTCCGAGTTGAGCCCGTCGACAAAGCCCGGACAGGCTTGTCGAAGACCCTCGCACGGGGCGGCTTCACTTCCTCGCTGCCTTGAAGATGTCGCGGTCGGCCTGCGGCGGCAGGTACGCCGGTGTCCAGACCGTCGCCGGGTCGACGCGCTGCTTGGTGGCATAGGCATCCGACACCTGGCTCGCCATTAACGAGAGCCGCGGCGGCATCACGTTGCCGAAGCCCTCGGCCTTGGCATCGGGCGTGAGCACGGTCGCGTCGAGCGCCATCTTGAGGCGCTTTTCCTCGAGGGCGGGATTGACGAGGCCGTCCTTGGCCTTGAGCGTGACGATGGCGCCCTGCGGGTCGGCGATCACGTCCTTCATGCCCTTCGAGAACGCGCGCAGAAAGGCTTTTACCGCCTCCGGGTTCTTTTTCAGGAACGTGTCCGAAACAATGATCGCATTGCCGTACAGCTTCACGCCGTAGTTCGGGTACGCGAGCACTTCGACATCGCTCGCCTTCACGCCGCGGGCTTCCAGGTTCAACAGCGAGGTGAAGGTGAAGCCGGTGATCGCGTCGACATCGCCGCGCATCAGCATGGTTTCGCGCAGCGTCGGGTCCATCGAGGTCCAGTTGCCGGCGTCGAGGCCGTTCGCCTTGGCGAAAATCGGCCAACCGCGCCGCCCTGCGTCGAACACCGGCGCGCCGAGTTTCTTGCCTTTCAGGTCGGCCGGCGACTTGATGCCCGACTTCTTCAGCGCCATCACCGCCGCCGGCGTGTTGTTGTAGACCATCATCACCGCGATCGGCTTGTTCGGCGCCGTCGGGTTGTTGGCCTGGAATTCCATCAGCGCCGCCATGTCGGCGAAGCCCATGTCATAAGCGCCGGAAGCGACCCGCGTGATCGTACCGCCCGAGCCGTTGCCGGCATCGACCGTGACCGCGAGCTTCTCGGCCTTGAAGTAACCCTTGGCGTCGGGCACGAGAAAGAGTGCCGCCGGGCCTTCGAAGCGCCAGTCGAGCTGAAATTTGATCGGCGTCTCCTGGGCGCGGGCAGGCGCTGCGGCGAGGAAGGGAAGGGCGAGGCAAAACGACTGGAGAACCGTCGCGAGGCGCGAACGCAGGGTCATGAGCATCCTTGGGGCAGAGGGGAATCAGGGCGGAGCCGGATACAAGAATCGTGCCGGTCGGGGCAGACCCTCACCCCGGCCCTCTCCCGCGCGCGGGAGAGGGCGAAGAGCGGCGCGTCGAGGCTGCTCCTTGCCGGCGTGCGGTTGGGGGGAAGAGCGGTGGTGCCGAGTCCGGTTTCGTCTCGCCCTTCGGACAGCGGCACGGCCGGTCCCCTCTCCCACCTGCGAGAGAGGGTCAGGGTGAGGGCCGATGCCCGCACCCGCCTTCAATACTTCGCGAAATTCGCGTTCACCCGCCGGTGCAGGTAATCGCCGGCCGTGATCGCCTCGTATTTCTGCTCCGGGCCGCGGATCTCGACATCCGTGTTGGCCTGCGCGAAGAACGCCAGGCTGTAGCGCGGCCCCTGGTACTCGTCGGGCAGCGGGTTCTTCACCCGATGGAAGTTCGACTGCAGCCGATCGTCGCTCCAGCGCATCAGCATGTCGCCGATGTTGCAGGTGATCGCCTCTTCGGTCGGATCGATCGGCGTCCACTCCTGCGCCTCCATGTCCTTGCCCGGGCAGACCTGCAGGCCGCCCTGGCCGGCCTGCTGGAACAACAGCGTCAGGCAGTCGAAATCGGTGTGCGCGCCGGCGCGCCAGAGTTCGAGGCGGTCGCGGATCGCCGGATCGATCGCGTAGTAGTGCAGGAGGCGGAGCGTGCTCTGATACGTTTCGCGCGAAGGTTGATGCGCGTCGGTGAAAAACTCGCTCTCGAAGCCCATCCGGTCGGCAAAGCAGGACAGGACGCGCATGGCGACCGACCAGCACTTCGCCTCGAAGCCCAGCATCGTCGCCTGAAAGCCCGCGAGCTCCGCTTCGCTCGGCCAGAGATCGTCCATTCGCGGCCGGGTGATCTGGTACGACTCCTTCTGGTCCGGCGTGCCGGTCGAGGGCCGCACCTGCGCGCGGCTTTCCCAGCCCGCGTTCGTGCCCTTGCGAAGCGGGTACTGCGCCTTGACCGCGTCGGGCAGCGCGAAAAAGCGCTGGGTCATGGCGAAGGCCGCGCGGATTTCGGCCAACGGGATGCCGTGGTTCACGAGTTGAAAGAAGCCGATGTCGGTCGACGCGGCCCAGAGCTCTTCGGTGATTTCGGCCTTGCGGCGCTCGAAATCGGCCAGGTCGATCCGGCGGATTTCACGGGCATGGGTTTCCGACCCGTAGGCGCCCATGCGCGACTCTTTCTGCAATTCTTCGAGCGAGGCGGTAACGGACGCAGCGACGGCGGACATGTTTTTCCACTCCTGACGATTTCGCCGCCCTGGCCGATGTGGCTGGCGGCGAAGTCGAAAATGTAGAAGACCGGGCGACATGGCAGAAGCCGAAGCCTGGCCATGTCAGCCATATCATCCAAGCTATGACTGCGTGACCCGCATTCCGACCATCGCCCTGGCGACCACGTTCACCTGTTCGCGCAGCCAGCGGTTCGCCGGACTGGTCTGGCCGCGCTCATGCCAGAGCTGGTAGAAGCGCATCGGCGGCAGCTCGGCCGGCGCGCGGACGATTCGGAGCGGCAGGGTCGCCGCGTAGTGCTCGGCGAAGCGGCGCGCGGTGGTGAAGACGAGGTCGGAGCGCGTCAGCACGTAAGGCGCGAGGTTGAATTCGGGCACCGTTGCCGCGATCCGGCGCATGTAGCCGGCCTCGGCGAGCGCGCCGTCGATCGGGCCGCTGCGCGGTGCCGCGGCGACGTGCGGCAGCAGATGCTGCAACCGCAGATAGCGGGCGAGCGACAGGCGGCGTTCGCTCGCCATCGGATGGTCCATGCGCATCAGGCACACCACCTCGTCGCTGTAGAGCGTGCCGACCCGCAGATCTTCCCGCGGATGCGGCTCGTTGCTGATGACGAGGTCGATGCGGCCCGTGTCGAGCGCCTGCGCGATGTCGGAAACCGGGTCGACCGGCCGGGCGTGCACCGAAATCCGCGCGCCGGCCGCCGTGAGCCGGGCGATCACGCTCGGCAGGAACACCGGCGCGAGGCTGTCGGCCGAGGCGATCACGAAGGTGCGCTCGTGGATCGCCGGATCGAACGCGGCGCCGGCCCCGAGACGCGGCACCTGCGCGAGAATTTCGTCGAGCGGCTCGCGCAGCCGGCTCGCGCGCTCGGTCGGCACGAGGCCGGCGCCGCTGCGCACCAGCAGCGGGTCGGCCAGCAGCAGCCGAAAGCGCTGCAGCTTCCGGCTGACCGCCGGTTGCGGCTGGCCGGTCCGCGCAGCGACGCGGCTGACACTGCCGGTTTCGAGCAGCAGTTGCAGCAGTTGCAGATCGGCCAGGCTGAGCGCGAGGAGGGCGCCCGAGGGCGCGTGCGTCGTCGATTTGGGGGACGTCATCGGCCGAGCGTAGGCGCCGCGGCATGAAAGATGCAACTCGTTTGAAAGCCGTCTGCGGACCACCGCCGACAGACTTCAGGGCGTGTTCGGCGCCTTTCCGGCACTTGTGGAAGGAATGCCATGTCGTCAAGCAGCAGCAAGGAAATCCCGGTCGTCGCGATCCCCGGCGCCGACCCGCGGCTCTACAACCACGACCTTGCGCCTGTCGCGCCCGAGGGCCGCACCTGGGGCACGTTCAGCTTGTTCGCGATGTGGATGTCCGACGTGCACTCGGTCGGCGGCTATACCTTCGCGGCGAGCCTGTTCTTCCTCGGCCTCGCCGGCTGGCAGGTGCTGCTCTCGATGCTGGTCGGCATATCGATCGTCTGCGTCCTGATGAACCTGATCGGCCGGCCGTCGCTGACCCACGGCGTGCCGTTCCCGGTGGTCGCGCGGATGGCGTTCGGCGTGATGGGGGCCAACCTCGCGGCGATCGTCCGCGGCATCGTCGGCATCGTCTGGTACGGCGTGCAGACGTATTTCGCATCCAAAGCGGTCGAGGTGCTGGTCGTCACGCTCTTCCCGTCGGCCGCCGGATTCGCGCACAACAGCATCGTCGGCTTGTCGACACTCGGCTGGGCGAGCTTTCTGTTCATGTGGATCTTCCAGCTCGTGATCTTTCTTGCCGGCATGGAAACGATCCGGAAGTTCATCGACTTTTGCGGTCCGATCGTCTACCTCGTGATGTTCGTGCTCGCCGGCTGGATGCTCGCGCACACGGGCCTCTCGAGCTTCTCGATGCAGCTTTCGGACAAGCGCTTTAGCGGGCTCCAATCGATCGGGCTGATGGCCAACGCGGCGATGCTGGTCGTCGCCTACTTCGCTGCGTTGCTGCTGAATTTCGGCGACTTTTCGCGTTTTGCGAAAAGCGAGGCGGTGATGAAACGCGGCAACTTCTGGGGGTTGCCGGTCAACTTCCTGCTGTTCGCGGTCGTCACGGTGATCGTCACCGGCGGCTCGATGCAGGTGTTCGGCCAGGCGATCATGGACCCGGTGAAGATCGTCGAGAAGATCGACAACCCGGTCGCGACGATCGTCGGATCGATCACCTTCATCGTCGCGACGATGGGCATCAACATCGTCGCCAACTTTGTCTCCCCAGCCTACGACATCGCCAACCTCGCGCCGCAGAAGATCGACTTCAAGCTGGGCGGGTTGATCACCTCGATCCTGTCGGTGCTGGTCTGTCCGTGGCTCTTCGTCGCCAACCCGCACGCGATCACCGTCTTCGTCGGCATCTTCGGCGCGGTGCTCGGGCCGATGTTCGGGATCATGGTGTCCGACTACTACCTCGTGAAGCGTCGCAAGGTCGTGCTCGCCGATCTGTACACGCTGTCGCCGAAGGGATCACTGCACTTCGACGGCGGCTGGAACCGGAAGGCGCTGGTGGCGCTGGCCATTTCCGGCGGGCTCTCGATCGGGCTTTCGCTTGCCGGCGCCTTCGGGCTGATCTTCAACGTCGGCGACTGGGGCTGGCTGATCGGCTCGGTGGCCGGCGCCCTCGTCTACATGGCGCAGCAGCGCGGGGGCGCGCCCGCGGTGGCGCTGCCAGCCGGGGCGTGAGGCGGCTGCTGCCTTCGGGCCGGCCCGCTGCGCTGGCCTCAGGCTCGCGATAGTCGCGGGCGTTCAGCCGGGGGTCGGCACGGCTTCGACCGGCAGCCCCGCCGCGCGCCACGCCTCCAGGCCGCCGGCGAGCGGCGCGGCCTGGCGAAAGCCCCGGCTCACCAGCTGACGTGCCAGCAAAGCCGCCGAGGCTTCGTCAGGGCAATCGCAGTAGACGACGATCGGCCGGTCGCGGTCGGCGGCGGTGAGCGCCTCGGGCCAGGCGGCCGCGTCGAACGCGAGCGCCCCCGGGATGCGACCCGCTGCGCGCGCGCTGGGGCTGCGCACGTCGAGCACCAGCGGCCCGGGGTCCTCGCCGAGCATCGATTGCAACGATGCGACCGACACGCGGTCGATCCGCAGCAGCGAGCGGAACTGCCAGCGGCGCCACAGACGATGGGCAAGGAAGACGAGCAGCGCGACGCCCAGCAACAGGAGGCCGAGCGTGCCCATTTCGTGCAGCGCGGCGATGAGCTGGGCGACCGCCGGCGCGAACAGCGCTCCCAACCCGAGGCCGACCCCGGCCCAGAGCAGCGCGCCGACTGCGTCGTAGGCGAGGAACGGCAGTCGGCGCACGCCGGCCGCCCCGGCCATCGCGGTCGCGATCGAGGCGAAGCCGGGGATGAATTTCGCCACCGTCAGCGACTTCGCGCCCCAGCGTTCGAAGATCGATTCGGTCTGCCGGACGCAGGTTTCTGGCGTCAGCGACAGCTTGCAGATGCGGCGCAGCACGCGGCCGCCGTAACGCTGACCGCCGAGGTACCAGGCGGTGTCGGCGACCAGGCAAGCGAGCAGCGCGCAGCTCAGCGCGCCGGGGCCGCTCAGCTGCCCGGCAGCGGCCAGCGAGCCGGCAACGAGCAGCACCGGGTAAGCCGGCAGCGGAATGCCGGCCTGGCTTAGCAGCACGGTGCCGAACACCAGCAGCAGGCCATGGTGGCGTAACACGTCGACAAGGAAGGACATGGCCGAATGCTGCATTGCAGCACGGGTCGCGTCAAGGCGACGCGCCCCCGGTCTCGCCTGTCCCTGACCCGCCGATTCCTCCGGTTCAGCGGCCGTCGACCGGGTCAGTCGAGTCCGGCAAGGCGCAATCCGTCGTACAGGCGGCGGCGCTGGCGCACGAACGCCGGCTCGCTCGACCGCTCGGTCGCTTGCAAGGAATCGATGGTGTGGCCGGGAACGTACCGGTGGAACGCCGCCAGATGCGGCACGCTCGCCTGCCTGCGGCGAGCGAGCGCCTCGATCGAGGCGAGCCACTGGTGCGCCAGGCCGCTGGCGGGCCGGAGTGCCAGCACCCCGCGCATGCAGACGGCCGCCTCCTGGTCGAGCCCGCGATGGAACAGCGCCATGCCCTCGATGAACCGGGCCTGCGCGTGCAGCTTGTCGTCGGTCGGGTCGGCGTGCGCCAGCGCCTCGCGCACATGGGCGCCGGTGCGCTCGGGATGGCCCATTTCCATCTCGATCACGCCGAGCCGCAAGCGCGCCCGCGACATCGCCGGGTCCCGGCTCAGCGCGGCGCGAAACCCGAGATGCGCCTCGATGTGGCGGCCTTCGAGCAGCGCCACGTGGGCGCGCGCGTGGCAGGCCCGCGCACTGGCGGGATCCAGCGCGAACGCCTCGTCGGACGCCTCGCGCGCCAGGGCCATCGGCCACGCCGGGCGGCAGGTCCAGCGGTTCAGCACGTCGATGACATGCGACATCGCGATGCCGGCCATCGCGTCGCCACGCCAGGCCGGCCGGTCCAGGCACTTCGCGAAGCTTTGGCGGGCGGCCTCGACATCGGCCGCCGTGTCGGCGCGAACCAGCGCGACCCAGCCGGCCACGAGTGGCGCCGCAGCGTCGTCCGCGCCGGCGATCCCCGCGGACGACGCGCGGCGCAGGCAGCCGCGCGAACCGATTTCGGCATCCAGCCGGTAGCCGCGGCGCGGCACGGTGCGGATCAACGAGCGCGAGGCGTCGCCGAGCGCCCTTCGCAGTTCAGCGATGCATTGCACCAGCGAGTCCTCGACGACCACGCTGTGTGGCCAGAGCGTCGCGATCAGATCGGCCTTGAGCCAGAGCCGCCCCGGGTCTTCGGCGAGGAGGCACAACAGCCGCCAGGTCTGCCGCCGGAGCGCGACCACCCGGTCGCCGGTGCGCAGCACGCCGGCGCGCCGATCGATTTCGTGTTCGCCGAGCCACCATGAATCGGCTCCGGTCGACTCCGGTCGGAGTGCGTCGCGCGCGTCGGTCATCACTCTCGCTCGTTCGCGTGCAGCGTTTCGACAGCGCTGTCGTCGTGGGCTGAAAAGGTGTGGGCGCAGTTTCGTCCAAATTTCGTCACGAGAACAGGCGCCACGCGCAGACTGGCTGCTGTCCAGGTAGTCAATCGGATGGAGGCGACACGATGGCGACACGAACGATCCTGCGGAGCATCCTGCTCGGATTCCGGCCCTTGGCCGTCGGCATCTGCACAGCCGGTCTGACGACGGCCGCGATCGCCCAACGCGAAGCGACCTTCACGGTTCCCGCCTTTGACTTCGAGGGCGGCGGCCATCTCGAGTCCATGAAGGTCAGCTACGCGACTTACGGCGAACGCGCGCCCGACGACGCCAACGTCATTCTTCTCGTTTCGGCGACCAGCGGGTTGAAGAACTGGGCCGACGCGCACATCGGCCCCGGCAAGACATTCGACACGACACGCTACTTCGTCGTTTCAGTCGATGCGATCGGCGGCGGCGGATCGAGCCAGCCGCGCGACGGTCTCGGTGCGCGGTTCCCGCAGTACAACGTCCGCGACATGGTCCGGGCGCAGCACGCGCTGCTGGTCGATGGCCTCGGTATCCGCAGCCTGCTGGCCGTCGGCGGCGGTTCGTCCGGCGCCTATCAGGCGCTCGAGTGGGGCACCACCTACCCCGGTTTCGCGCGCGGCTTGATCCTGTATGCCGGCGCCGCCCAGGCCGATCGGCACGTCAAGCTGATCGTCGACGGCATCGTGGCGACGCTCAGCCTCGATCCGGCGTTCGCCGCGGGAACGGCGGTCCCGCCGGGCGGCGATGCGGTGCGCCGGGCGTCGACCGTCTATTTCCCCTGGGTATTGACCGACCGGAGCCTCGACGCCATGGGTTCCGACGAGGTGCTCGCCAAAGCCGAGGCCGGTTTCGCCGAGAGCTGGGCGCGAAACTGGGACGCGATCGGGCTCGCCTGGCGCTATCGCTCTTCGCGGCTGCATGACGTGTCGGTTCCCTTCGGGCACGACTTGCCCAAGGCGCTGGCAACGGTGCGCGGTGCCGTGCTGATCCTGCCGGTCGACAGCGATCGCACGCACCCGATCGCGCTGAACGAAGCGCTGGCAAAGGGGCTGGTCCATGCCAAGGTCACGTATGCAGTGCTGGAGAGCCCGCGCGGCCACGTGGCCGTCTTCCTCCCGCCGGGGTCGCCCGAATACGAATTCGTGAGCCGTACGACAAAGGCCTTTCTCACGACCGTGCCGTCGTCCATCGATTCACTGAAATAGCGTTTTTTCATCGTTCGAGCGTTCGAACATATCGCCAGGAGGTTCTATGAGCAGGAAATCGGTTCGGGTCGTTTGCAAGACCATTTGCGCCGCAGCCTGGCTGGTCGCTTCGTTGGCGCAGGCGCAGCCGGCACCGGCATTTTTGCGCGACACCTATCCGCCGCAAGGCTTGGCGAGCACGCTGCAGGACATGGGCGCGCTCGAAGGTCCGCAGGCGGTGCTCGGGCGGAAGGTCCGCCAGTTGATCCTGCTCGCGGTCGCGTCGACGGTCCCGTGCCAGTACTGCATCTACTTCCACACGAAGGCCGCGAAAGCCTACGGCGCCAGCGATGCCGAAATCAAGGAAGCCGTGGCCGCGGCGGCCGAAACACGCAAGATCAGCGCCTTGTTGTACGGCAACAGCTACGACATCGCTGCGTTTCGCGCGGAGGTCGATGCGATGTTCGCGAAGAAGTGAACCGGCCCGTCGAGCGCGACAAAGGCAAGTAAGGTCAGATTCGCAGCAGGTCGAACAAGGTCCGCGCCACCACCTTCGTCGCCCGGCGCAGATCGTCGAGCACGAGGTGCTCGTCGGCGCGCTTGGCGTTCGATTCGAAGACGGTGCGCGGCCCGGCGCCGTAGATCGCGGCGGGAATGCCTGCTTCGCCGTACAGCCGCACGTCGGTGTAGAGCGGCGAGCCGGAGGTCGGGAGGGGTTCGCCGAAGACCGCCTCGCCGTGGCGCTGCAGCGCCTCGACCAGCGGGCGGTTGCCGGGCAGGGGGAGGAGCGCGTTGGCGAGCAGCAGGCGGCGACTCTCGACGCGGATGCCGGCGAAGCCTGCAGCCGCTTCGGCGATCACGCGGCGGATGGCCGCTTCGACTTGGGCCGGGTCCTCCTCGGGGATCATCCGCCGGTCGAGCTTGAACACGACCTTGCCGGGAACGACGTTGGTGTTCGTGCCGCCCTCGATCCGGCCGACGTTGAGGTAAGGGTGCGTGATCCCCGGCACCTTCGAGGTCACCTTCCTGTAGTCGGCGTTTTGCGCGTAGAGCGCGTTCAGGATCGCCACCGCGCCTTGCAGTGCATCGATGCCGGTGTCGGGAATCGCCGCGTGGGCCATGCGGCCGTGCACCGTCACCTCCATCTGCAGGCAACCGTTGTGCGCGGTGACGACCTGGTAGGAGAAGCCGGCGGCGAGCAACAAGTCGGGCTTGGTCAGGCCGTGCCTCAACAGCCAGCCCGGACCGAGCTCGCCGCCGAATTCCTCGTCGTAGGTGAAATGCAGTTCGACGCCGCCGTGCAGCGCCGCGCCGAGCGATTCGAGCGCACGCAGCGCGAAGGTGTAAGTCGCGAAGTCGCTTTTGCTGACGGCGGACGCGCGACCATAGAGCTTGGCGTCGACAACTTCGCCGCCATAGGGGTCGTGCGTCCAGCCTTCGCCCGGCGGCACGACGTCGCCGTGGGCGTTCAGCGCGATCGTCAGGCCGGCGCTGCCGTAGCGGCGGCGGACGATCAGGTTGGTGAGTGTCGCCAGGCCGTAGGCGCGAACCTCGGCGTCGGGCACCGGATGGCGCTCGACCTCGAAGCCGAAGCCGGTCAGCAGCTCCGCGGTGCGCTCGGCGTGCGGTGCGTTGTTGCCGGGCGGGGTATCGGTCGGCACCCGAACCAGCGCCTGCAGGAAGCTCACTTCAGCGTCGAAGTGGGCGTCGATCCAGGCGTCGAGCTGTGCGTGGGCGGTCGTCGAAGCGGCGGTCATGGGCGCGGGTCTCGGCCGGCAGGCGGACGGCAGACGAAACTAACAGGTCACCGAGTTTGTGGTCTCCAGCCGTCTTGTCGCCGCCGCCACGTCCAGCGGCCGCGAAAACCAGTAACCCTGCACCACATCGCATTCCCAGGCGGCCAGCGCGTTGTACTGTTCGAGCGTTTCGACGCCCTCGGCGACGACCTCCATCTGCAGCTTGTGGGTCATCGAAATCATCGCCTCGACGATGGTCCGGCTGCCGGCGTGCTGCAACATCTCGCCGACGAAGGAGCGGTCGAGCTTGATGCGCTGGATCGGGAAGCGAACGAGGTAGGCGAGGTTCGAATAACCGGTGCCGAAATCGTCGATGGCGAGGCTGATGCCCAGGGAGCGGAATCCGTTCAGGATGCGAATCGTCTCGGCCGGATTCCGCATCGAGACGCTTTCGGTCAGTTCGAGCTCGAGTTGTTCCGCCGGGAGCCCGCTTTCGCGCAGCGCGTCGGCGACGAGCGCCTCGAGCGACGGGTCCTGGAACTGGCGCGCCGACAGGTTGACGCTCATGCGCACCGGCGACAATCCGGCGCGGTTCCAGGCGGCGGCCTGACGGCATGCGCTGCGCAGCACCCATTCCCCGATCGCGCCGATCAGCCCGGTCTGCTCGGCGATCGGAATGAAGGTCAGCGGTGACACCATGCCGCGTTCCGGGTGGCACCAGCGGATCAGCGCTTCCATGCCGACGATGGCGCCGGTGCGGATGTCGACCTGCGGCTGAAAGTGCAGCACGAACTCGTCGCGCTGCAGCGCGCGACGAAGTTGCACCGCCAGCGCCAGCTGCTCGCCCGCATCGGAATGGTCGCGCTGGGCCGCATAGCGCAGCACCGTGTTCAGGCCGAATTGCTTGGCGTTGTACATCGCCGCGTCGGCATGTTTGAGCAGCGTGACCGTGTCGCGGCCGTCCTCGGGGAAGACGCTGCAGCCGATGCTGCAAGAGACCGAAATCTCGCGTCCACCGAAAACGATCGGTTCGGCCACCGCTTTGCAGATTCGCGTCGTCAATTCGTCGAGCTGATTCTGCGGCAGCCGGTCGCGAACGAGAAGGACGAACTCGTCGCCGCCGATGCGAGCGAAGGTGTCGCAGCTGCGGGTGCATTCGCTGATCCGGCGCGTGACGATTTTCAGCAGGTCGTCGCCGGTTGCGTGTCCGAAGCTGTCGTTGACGAGCTTGAAGCGATCGAGGTCGAGAAAGAGCAGGGTCAGCGCCGAGCTGTCGCGATCGGCGAGCGCGATGGCCTGGTCCAGACGGTCCATCAGCAGGGAACGATTCGGCAGCCCTGTCAAAAGGTCATGCTGCGCCTGGAAGCGCAGTTTGTCTTCGAAGCGCCTGCGTTCGGCCATCTCGCGATGGAGCGCGTCGACGGTCGCCTGCAGCTCGCGCGCGGACCGTTGGGCAGCGTCGTTGGCCTGGCGCAGCGCCGCTTCGGCGCGCTTTTGTGGCGTGATGTCGTAGTTGATGCCGACGAGACCGCGGACCCGGCCCTCCGCGTCGATCATCGGGATCTTGGAGATCGTCAGCCACGCGTCCTCTTCAAGCAGGAGATAGTGGGCGTGCTCCTCGTGGTTCAGCAACGGGCGCCGCGTCTCGAGAATCACGCGTTCGAGCGCTGAGTAGCCGTTCGCTTCTTCCGCCGGATAGAAATCGTGATCGGTCTTGCCGATCAGATCCTCGGGCCCGGCGACGCCCATGCCGGCTGCCACTGCCCGGTTGGCGAAGATGAACCTGCCCTCGATATCCTTGGCATAGATTCGATGCGGGACGTTGTCCGCCAGGGCGTACAACAGCGCATGTTCCAGGGCGACGCGATCCAAGGTGTCTCCAAAATCCAGCGAGCCGGTTCGCGAAATTGTTTCGGCGCGTTCGGGCCGATCTTTAAGCAGCGGCACCGCAGGTGGCAAGCGCGTCCTCATTAGCGCACGAAGGTGCCGATTCCGTCCACCAGACCCAGGAACGCTTCGACCGCCAACTGCAGATCGTCGTTGGTCGTCGATTCGAGCGGGTTGTGGCTGATGCCGGCGTTCTCGCCCCGGACGAAGAGCATCGCCTGCGGCAGCGCCTCGTGGAGCTTCATGGCGTCGTGGCCGGCGCCGCTCGGCAGGCGGTGCACGGGCAGGCCGAGCGCCGCGACCGCGCCCTCCCAGCGCTGCTGCCAGGCGGGGTCGCTCGGTGCGGCGGCGGCGCGCATCGTCTCCTCGGTCGTGTAGCTTAAGCCCCGGCGTTCGCAGATCCGGGTGAGTTCGGCGAGCACGTCGGCGGCGCAGGCATCGCGGACCGCGTCGGTCGTCGCACGGACGTCGAGCGTGAAGCGGCAGCGGCCGGGGACGACGTTGGTCGAGCCGTTCGGCACCTCGAGAATCCCCATCGTGGCGACGAGATCCGGCACCGCCGCGGCGCGCTTTTCGAGGTAGAGCGCCAGTTCGGCGACGGCGGTGGCCGCGTCGCGCCGGCTCGCGCCCATCGGCGTGGTGCCGGCGTGGCTCGCCATGCCGATCACCTCGCCGGCGTAGCGCCGGCTGCCGTTGATCGAGGTGACGATGCCGAGCGGCAGGTCGAGCGCGTTCAGCACCGGCCCCTGCTCGATGTGCACTTCGACGAAGCCGAGGTAGCCTGCCGGATCGCGCTTCAGCCGGCCGATCGCGTCGAGCGTTCCCGGCAGGCCGGCGTGCTGCATCGCCGCGCGCATCGTCACCCCGCCGGCGTCGGTCTGGTCGAGCCAGGCCGGATCGAAGCTGCCGACGAGCGCGCTCGAGCCGAGGAAGGTCGCCTTGTAGCGCTGGCCTTCTTCTTCCGCGAAGCCGACGACCTCGATACCGAAGGCGAGCCGCCGGCCGCGGGCTCTTAGTTCAGCCACGCACTGCATCGGCACCAGGATGCCGATCCGGCCGTCGTACTTTCCGCCGTTGCGCACCGTGTCGTAGTGCGATCCGGTCAGGAGGCGTGGTGCCTTCGCACCGTCGGCATCGCCCGCTGCAAAGTAGACGCCGACGACGTTGCCGACCGCGTCGATCGTCACCGTGTCGAAGCCGCACCCGAGCATCCGGTCGCGGAGCCAGGCGGCGGCGGCGCGGTGCGCGTCGGTCAGGTAGGTGACGGTCAGCTCGCCGCCTTCGGCAAAGCCGGGCTCGCTGTACGTCGCGAGCTGTTCGGCGTCGTCCCAGACGCGGTTGCCGAGCATCGGCGCCTGGCCGAAGCGGTCGTCGAGCCGGATCTCGGCGATGCGGTGGATGTTACGGAGGCACTCGGCGAGCTCGAACGCGGGATGGTTCGCGAGGCGGCGCTCGAAGCTCGCGATGATCGCGTGGCGGGTGAGGCCGATGCCGCGCGGCCCACGCACGGCGACGGTGAACGGCCAGCCGAATTTCGCGTTGTAGGCGGCGTTCAGCGCCTGCAGCCGGGCGAATTCGGCCGGTGTGCAGCTGGTCAGGCCGGCGCGGCCTTGCTCGCCGGTCGATTCGGCGGTCAGCGTTTTGGCGACCATCGCCTTGCCGGCGAGCTCCGGGTGCGCCCGGATCAGCGCGATCTGCGCGTCGCGGCCGGCGCCGCGGAGCACCTCGACCAGCGCCCGCTTCAGCTGGGCCAGCGTCGCGAACGGGCGTTGCGCCGCGGCCGCTTCGGCGATCCAGGACGAATGCTCGTAGATGCCGTCGAGCAGCACGCCGAATTCGGCCGGCGCGGCGCGGTTCAGTTCAGCGAGCGTCAGCGGCATCGCGGCGCCTCCGGGGCGGTGGGCGGTGCGGCGTCGGGCGGGGTCGGGAGGGGTCGGGATGGTGCACGGAGGTCAGGACGCCGGATGCGTTGCCGCCCAGTGTCGCGCGATGTCGATCCGCCTGCAGATCCAGACGCGTTCGTGCCGCTGGATGTGGTCGAGAAAGCGCTGCAGCGCGCCGAAGCGGCCCGGGCGACCGAGGATCCGGCAGTGCATGCCGATCGAGAGCATGCGCGGCGCCTCGGCACCTTCGGCATACAGCACGTCGAACGCGTCCTTCAGGTACTGCAGGAAATGCTCGCCAGTGTTGAAGCCCTGCATCGAGGCGAAGCGCATGTCGTTGGTATCGAGCGCGTAGGGCACGATCAGGCGGTCGATCGTCGTGCCGTCGCTTTTTTGGACCGGCATCCAGAACGGCAGGTCGTCGCCGTAGTAGTCGCTGTCGTAGGCGTAGCCGCCGTGGTCGGCGACCAGCCGCTTGGTGTTGGGGCTGTCGCGGCCGGTGTACCAGCCGACCGGCCAGCGGTTGCCCGTCAGGTCGCGAATGATCTGGGTGCCGAGCTCGATATGGCGGCGCTCGCGGGCCTCGCCCATGTATTGGTAGTGGATCCAACGCCAGCCGTGGCAGGCGATCTCGTGGCCGAGGTCGAGAAAGGCCTGCGTCAACTCGGGGTTGCGCTGCAGCGCCATCGAGGCGCCGAACACGGTGAGCGGCAGGCTGCGCCGCTCGAACTCGCGCAAGATCCGCCAGGCGCCGGCGCGCGAGCCGTATTCGTAGAGCGACTCCATCGAGAGATGCCGCATCTCGAAGGCCTGCGCGCCGATGATCTCCGACAGAAACGTCTCCGACGACGGATCGCCGTGCAGCACGCTGTTCTCGGCACCTTCCTCGTAGTTCAGCACGAACTGCACGGCAATCCGCGCGTCCCCGGGCCAACGCGCTTGCGGCGGGTTGCGGCCGTAGCCGATCAGGTCGCGGGGATAGTCCGGAGTAAGCATCGGCAGGAGTCGGCTTCTCAGGGCGAGAGGACGCAGAGGCGCGGGAAGTAGCTGACGTATCCGGCCCGGTCGCGCGTCAGCACGCTCAGGTTGTCGATGGCGGCGTGAGCCCCGATGTAGAGGTCGGGCATCGGTCTGTGACGCGAGCCGCCTTTGCGGCGGTAGGTGGCGAAGGCCCTGGCGGTCAGGCCGGCTGCCGGCCAGGGCAGCGCGCTCCGCGAGGTGCCGTACACGTCGAGCAAGGCATCGAGCGCGTCGACGTCGGGGTTGGGTACCAGAAGTTCGGTGTAGATGACGATGTTGACGTGGAGCCGAGCTTTTTCGCTCAACGCCTGAAGGTGGTCGAGCGCCCAGCCGTGCCATGCGCTGCGTCGTTCGATGCAATCGACCCAGACGTTGGTGTCGACCAGCACGCCCGCGCTGCCGTCGTACGACGCGAGGCGCCTCCGACTATCGCTGTCCACGGCGCGTCGTCTGTGCCGGTGGTGCGTCGCCACGGAGGAACGTCATGATCTCGTCGGCGCTCATTTGCCTGAACTCGGCGTCCAGGCTCGCGTGCACGCGCGCGGCCGCCGCGGCCAGCCGCGCGCGCCGGTCGTCACGAACGGGAGTCGCCACCGGCGTGATGACGATCTTTCCGCCCTCCAGACTGAAAGCGACTTCGCTGCCCGGCAACACGCCGGCCGCCGTTCGAATGCGCTTCGGAATGGTGACCTGACCTTTGTCGGTAACGAGCATGTTCGGCCTCTCTGATCGAAGGGTTTCGACGCAAAGATGCTCGTCGAACGAGTTGGAATCTGAAGTAGGAATTTTACGCCTACCGCATGCCCACAGCCCATCGCGCCTCGGTACGATGGCCTGCCTACGCAAGAAAGAAGACCTCGACAATGGGAAAGCTGACGACGCACGTGCTCGATACCGCGAACGGCGCACCGGCGGCCGGCATGGAGGTCGTCCTGTGGCGGCTCGATGCCGCCGGCGCGGCGAGCCGTTTGAAGGCGATCACGCTGAACCACGACGGCCGCGCCGACGCGCCGCTTCTCGAAGGCGCGGCGTTGCTGCCCGGTCGCTACCGGCTCGTGTTCGCGGTCGGGTCGTATTTTCGCGCCCGCGGCGCCCCGCTCGACAACCCGCCTTTTCTCGACGAGGTGCCGCTCGACTTCGGCCTCGCCGACCCGAACGCGCACTATCACGTGCCGCTTCTGGCGAGCCCCTACGCCTACTCGACCTATCGCGGAAGCTGAGCGAACTCCCCCCGACCCCGCCTTCGGACCGCTCGGCGGCTGCCGCCGGACGGGCCTGCTTCTTGCTGAATCGCCGGGTCACGCGATCCGGAACCGCGGAGACGCCTTTCCCTCATGGACCCTTTCTGGCTCGACTGGGCGAACCTTCTGCTGCGCTGGGCGCACATCGTCACGGCGATGGCCTGGGTCGGTGCCTCGTTCTATTTCGTTTCGCTCGACAACAGCCTCACGCCACCCAAGAACCCGGACGACGTGGCGCGCGGCGTCGGCGGCGAGCAGTGGGGCGTGCACGGCGGCGGCTTCTACCATCACCTGAAGTACCCCGTCTCGCCGGGTTACGTGCCGGCGCAGTTGCACTGGTCGATGTGGGAGAGCTATTCGACCTGGCTCACCGGCTTCGCGCTCTTCACGGTGCTCTACCTTTGGAACGCCAGCACCTTCCTGATCGACAAGTCGCTGTTCGATTGGGCACCGACCGCGGCGGTCTGCACCGCGCTGATGTTCTTCGTCGCCTTCTGGGTGCTCTACGACCTGATCTGCCGCACCTTCGGCCGCGGCGACGAGGGCGACGAGATCGTCGGCGGCTGCGTGTTCGTGCTGGTCGTCGTCGCCGCGTGGCTCTCGTGCCACCTGTTTGCCGGACGCGCCGCCTTTTTGCTGGTGGGCGCGATGATCGCGACGACGATGAGCGGCAACGTGTTCTTCTGGATCATCCCCGGCCAGCGCACGGTCGTCGCGGCGATCCGCGCGGGGCGCCCGGTCGATCCGGTGCACGGGCAGCGCGGCAAGCAGCGCAGCGTGCACAACACCTTCTTCACGCTGCCGGTCATCTTCGCGATGATGAGCAACCACTACGGCTTCACCTACAACGGCGCCTACAACTGGCTGGTGCTGGTGGCGTTGATGGTGGCCGGCGCGCTGATCCGCCTGTCGTTCGCGCTCCGCCACAAGGCGCTCGCCACCGGCCGGCCGGTGCCGTGGCGCTGGGCCGTGCTGGGCGTGGGGTTGCTCGCGGTGACGGTGCTGCTCTCGATGCCGTCGCGCGAAGCGGCGGCGAGCGCGGCCGCCGGCAGCGACGCGACGCCGGTTGCGTTCGCCGATGTGCAGACGATCGTCGAGGCGCGCTGCGTGCTCTGCCACGGCCCGGCGATGCAGAGCAAGGGCCTGCGCTTCGATTCGGCCGAGCAGATCGGCCGGCACGCGCAGGAGATGTACCAGCAGGCGGTCGTCCTAAAGGCAATGCCGATGAACAACGCCACCCACATCACCGAGGCCGAGCGTGCGACGCTCGGCCGCTGGTTCAGCGCCGGCGCGCCGACGAAATGAGCGTGCAGCATGCGGCCCCAGCCCTCACCCCAACCCTCTCCCGCGAGCGGGAGAGGGAGCAAGACCAGGGTCCGACCGCCACCTCCGCGGGCCGGAAACGGGAAAGGGGACCGAGCGCCGGCCTCCGCTCCCCTTTCCCCGCCCGCCCGGAAAGCGACGGACCGGAGCCAGATTGCCCTTCGCTCTCCTTTCCGCCCCGGCGGGAGAGAGTTGGCGTGAGGATGGGCCTTCGCCTTCGTTCCTGTCCCGCCTCGACGGAAGGGACAACGAACTGGAGCCGCCCTTCGCCTCCCCCGGCGGGAGAGGGTTGGGTGAGGGTGGGCCCTCCGGCCTTCGTTCCCTCTCCGGCACAAGCGGGAGAGGATTGGGTGGCCCTCCGGCCTTCGCTCCTTTCCTGCCCCGACCGGAGGCGGCGACGAACTGGAGCTGCCCTTCGCTCCCTCTCCCGCCTCGGCGGGAGAGGGTTGGGGTGAGGGTGCGCCCTCCGCCACAGCGTCCCTGAACCGCATTCGTCCACTCGAGGAACTGCCATGGCCATGACCGCCGTCCATCCCGTCGACCAGATGCTGCCGGCGCCGCGTCTGGCCGCGCTCGGCCTGCAGCACGTGCTGGTGATGTACGCCGGCGCGATCGCGGTGCCGTTGATCGTCGGCCGGGCCCTGAAGCTCGGCCCCGACCAGATCGTGCAGCTGATCTCGGCCGATCTGTTCTGCTGCGGCCTGGTGACCTTGATCCAGTCGCTCGGCATGGGCCGCTGGTTCGGCATCCGCCTGCCGGTGATGATGGGCGTGACCTTCGCCTCGGTCGGGCCGATGGTCGCGATGGCCAACGCGGTGCCGGGCGTCGACGGCGCCCGGGCGATCTTCGGCGCGATCATCGGCGCCGGCATCGTCTCGATCCTGATCGCGCCGGTGATCAGCCGGCTGCTGCGCTTTTTCCCGCCGGTCGTTACCGGCACGATCATCGCGATCATCGGCATCAGCCTGATGCGCGTCGGTGTCGGCTGGGCGCTCGGCGGGCCCCCGAACCTGGCGCAGAACGTCGATGTGCCGAAGCTGGTGGCGATGGTCGACGCGGCGCGTGGCAATGCGGGCAGCCGCGGGCCGGGCAACGCGCCGATCGCGCCCGCGGCGCCGGCCGCCGCGAATCCGCCCGCCGGGGCCGGCGCGGCGGGGCCCCTTCCGGCGCCGCTCGGCGCCGGGTCGCCCACATCCGCGGCGACGTTAGGCGCCGGGTCTTCCACAGCCGCGGCGCTGCCCGGCGCCGGCGCCTCCACGTCCGCGGCGCCGCTCGGCGGCGGGTCTTCCATGTCTGCGGCGCCCGGCAGTGGCGCCGCCGCGGTCGCCGCGTCGCCCTCGGCCGCGCCGGTGATGTCGGGCGCCAACCCGGTGGCGGCGAGCGCGCCGGCGCTGCGGCTGGGCCCGGTGCCGATGCTCGACAACGCCGGCTACGGCGCGCTCGACAACCTCGGAATCGCGCTCTTCGTTCTGGTGGTGATCCTGCTGATCGCGCGTTATGCGAGCGGTTTTTTGGCGAATGTTTCGGTCTTGATCGGCATCGTCGCGGGCTGCATCGTCGCGGTCGCACTCGGCAAGATGGGCTTCGAGAAGGTCGCCAAGGCGCACTGGCTCGACATCGTCACGCCCTTCACCTTCGGCATGCCGACCTTCGACCCGGTGATGGTGCTGACGATGACGCTGGTGATGATCGTCGTCATGATCGAATCGACCGGCATGTTCCTCGCGCTCTCCGACATGACGGGCAAGCCGATCGCGCCAACCGAACTCGCCGCGGGCCTGCGCACCGACGGCCTCGGCACCCTGATCGGCGGCATCTTCAACACCTTTCCGTACACCAGCTTCTCGCAGAACGTCGGCCTGGTCGGCGTGACGGGCGTGCGCAGCCGCTTCGTGTGCGTCGCCGCCGGAATCATCATGATCTTGCTGGGCCTTGTGCCGAAGATGGGCGCGCTGGTCGAATCGGTGCCGCAGTACGTGCTCGGCGGCGCCGGGCTCGTGATGTTCGGGATGGTCGCTGCCACCGGCATCCGCATCCTGGCGAACGTCGATTTCCGCACCAACCGCCACAACCTCTACATCGTCGCGATCGCGATCGGCGCCGGCATGATTCCGCTCGTGGCGCCGCGCTGGAGCCAGCAGATGCCGCACGCATTGCAGCCGCTGCTCGAATCGGGGATCCTGCTCACGGCGATCGCGGCGGTTGCGCTGAACCTCTACTTCAACGGTGGCGGCCGGGCTGGTGCGGCGGACGCTGTCGCCGCGGCGAAGATGGTCGAGGCGCATTGAAATGCGACGCCCCTGTGGCGGGAGACCGCGGATGCGGTTGATGCAGGCGGTTCGATCTTCATTAATGCCTTCGCACAGCCAGTGCACACAGAGCATGCTCGCGCTCGAGGTCAGCGGCGAGCGTGCCGAGCTCGTTCTCGGCGTCCTCGGCCGGGCGCGCATGCCGGCCCAGCCCGGAGGGGATAGGGGCATGAGCCGGCCCTGGGACCGAACCCTCGGGCGCTTTCGGGCGGCGTGGCGCTCGGCCCCGTGCGCCCCGCGTCCAGCGATCTACCGATGAGCTGCGCATGCCGACGCTGCTGATCCGCCAGGCGCGCCTCGTCGTCACGATGGACGCCGCCCGGCGCGAGCTCGCCGACGGCGCCGTCTTCATCCGCGACAACGTGATCGAGGCGGTCGGCCCCAGCACCGATCTGCCGGCGTCGGCCGATGAAGTGCTCGATGCGCGCGACCGGATCGTGATCCCCGGCCTCGTCAACACGCACCATCACATGTCGCAGTCGCTGACCCGCGCCTGGGCGCAGGACGAGGATCTGTTCGGCTGGTTGCGCGCGCTCTATCCCGTCTGGGCCGGCCTCACGCCCGAGATGGTGCGCGTCTCGACCGAAACGGCGATGGCCGAGCTGCTGCTGTCCGGCTGCACCACGAGCAGCGACCACCTCTACCTCTACCCGAACGGAATCACGCTGGAAGACAGCCTCGAAGGCGCCGCCGCGATCGGCATGCGCTTTCACGCGGCGCGCGGGGCGATGAGCGTGGGCGAGTCGCAGGGCGGATTGCCGCCCGACCGGCTCGTCGAGCGCGAGCCGGCGATCCTCGCCGACACCGAACGGCTGATCGACCGTTGGCACGACCCGGCGCGGTATGCGATGCGGCGGATCGTCGTCGCGCCGTGCTCGCCATTCTCGGTGAGCCGCGAGCTGATGTGCGACGCCGCGTTGCTGGCCCGTGCCAAAGGCGTTTCGCTGCACACGCATCTCGCCGAGAACGACGGCGATGTCGCCTACACACGCGAGAAGTTCGGCTGCACACCGGCCGAGTACGTCGAAGAACTCGGGTGGACCGGCCCCGACGTCTGGTGTGCGCACTGCGTGAAGCTGGATGCGGCCGGCATCGGCCTGTTCGGCCGCACCGGCACCGGCGTCGCCCACTGCCCGTGCTCGAACCTGCGGCTCGCCTCCGGCATTGCCCCGGTGCGGGCGATGCGCGACGCCGGTGTGCCCGTCGGCCTCGGCGTCGACGGCTCGGCGTCGAACGACGCCGGCGATCTGTTGGGCGAGGCGCGGATGGCGATGTTGTTGCAGCGGGTGGCAGCGCCGCAGGACGCGGCGGTCGAGCCCTCGAGTCGCCGCGCTGCCCGGGGCCGGTCGAACGGCGGCGCTGCCGCCGCACCGTCGGATCGTGGCGCTGCCGCTGGACCGGCCGATCGCCGCGCCGCCGCCGCACCCTCGAAGCGCGGCGCCGCCGCAATGGGCGCCCGCGAAGCCCTCGAGATCGCGACGCTCGGCGGCGCGCGGGTGCTGAACCGCGACGACATCGGCGCGCTCGCGCCCGGCATGGCGGCCGACCTCGCGATCTTCGCGCTCGACGAGATCGGCTTGGCCGGGGCGCAGCACGACCCGCTCGCCGCCCTGTTGTTCTGCCGTACGCCGCGCGCGCTGCACACGATCGTCGACGGCCGCTTCGTCGTCCGCGACGGCGCCCTGACGACGCTCGAGCTGCCGGTGCTGGTCGAGCGGCACAACCGGCTGGCCGCGGCTTTGACGAACGCGGCGACCTGATCGGCGCCCGTCGATCCGTGTGCCGCCGCGGGTCAGGTCGACCGGTCGCGCAGGGCCGGGGCGCTCGAAGCCGGCGCCGGCGTTCGCGCCGCGTTCATCAGCATCGAGAGAAAAGCGTAGTAGCCGTTGACGCCGATCAAGTCGACGGCCCCTTGCTCGCCGAAGGCCGCAACCGCATCGCTCCAGTTCTTGTCGCTGACACCGTGATGGCGATGCAGCTCGATCGAGAAGTCGTGGACGACCGCCTCGTCGGCTTTCATCCCGGTGGGTCGCCGCCCGTCGGCGATCGCATCGACGGTTTCGGTCGATAGGCCCTCACGCAGCGCGATCGGCGCATGTATCGCCCATTCCACCTGCTGCGACCATTTCCGCGCCGTAACGAGGATGGCAAGTTCCGAAAGCCGCAGACCGAGCATGCTTCTGTAGCGCAGGTATTCGCCCATGCGCTGCGCATGCTCGGTCAGTTCCGGGCTGCGCAGCATCGGCACGAAAGGGGAGATTAGTCCACCGCGCGGGCCGGCGATGATGGCGCCGGCCACCCGCCGCTGCGCCTCGCTCCAGGCCTGCTCCGGTATCGGTGGCAAACGGTCTTCAGCCATCCGTCTATGCTAGGGCCTGTTAACGCTATGGGAGCACCGGCCCTCCGGGTGATCTCAGCAAACGGCCGCTCGCCGCGTTGCAAATGCTCGCCGTAGGCTCGTTGTCCGAGCCGCCGACGTCGACCGCAACTGGCAACCAACGGATCCGCAAGCCGCTTGTCGCGGAGCAAGCCCGTTTCACGAAGGGCGTGAGGCCAGCCCTGAACATAAGTATGCCGAACGTAAGCACCTGGTTTCGCAACACACCCGCTGCGTTGGGATGGCCGAACAGATGCAGAAGGCAGGCGATATCCGCCCGTCGCCCGTACTTCGGACGACGGACCGCCAAGCGGGCGGTCAGCTCGACGACGGGTCGCAACGTTCCCGAGAAGCGGGCGAAGCGCTCGAGCGTTTCGTGGGTATCGAGCCACGCACGCAAGCGGCAGTGGTTGCATAAGAGAAACGCCGAAAAGGCTAGTTCACCTGTCCAGATCCGCCTCGCCTCGTGCTGTCCCCGCTGGCGCCAGCCGTTCGAGGAAGGCGACGGCCAGCGAAGTCACGTTCGGGCCGGAAGTAAAGCCAGTAGCTTTGCAGGTGATGGCGGCCGTATTCGTGGCTGTCGCTGATGCCGAAGACGATCCGCTGTTCGGGTGCCTCGCCATCAAAAGCGGCGATGATGTCGGCGATCGAACGATACGGCCCGAAGCAGCTGTCGTTGGTTAACAGGAGGCGGGTTCGTCGAAGGTCGGCCCCGCGAGTTTGCAGCCACTGCACCCGGCGGCGTAGCTGCCGAAGTCGTAGCCGATATTCGCCCGGAGCCGCCAGGCGGAAGCAAGTCGTTCCCATGCGGCGCTTCGAGCGCCGTGAGGCGCAGGAGACGCATCAACGACCAGGACATCGAAGCCTGCTTCGCGATAGGCGACGATCTGCTCGATCGCGTGCGGAGCCGAGCGATTTTCGGGGTCGAACGTCGCATAGACAACCCACCGCGTCGCCGGCAGCGGTACGCTCAGGTCGTTCGCTGCAAGGATGGTCGCCATGCCGATGATGTTAAGGGGCGCCTGGGCAACCGCCTTTGAATGCCTGCACAACGACCGTCTGCGGTCACGTCCGCACTACCCGGAATTTCCCGATGCCGATGATCAAGGTTGAGATGTTCGAAGGCCGCACGCCCGACGAGAAGCGCGCGTTGGTCGCGGCGGTGACCGAGGCTTGCGTGCGCACGATCGGGTCGTCGCCCGAGAGCGTGCACGTGCTGCTGATCGATGTCCCGCGTTCGAACTGGGCGACCGGGGGTGTGCTCTGGAGCGACCGCAAACCGGCCGGCGAACTGCCGGCATAAGTTCGGCGGGCGGCTCGCCGACCGATGCGGCGGGCTCGTCGACTGACGCGGCCGCGGCCAGCCGCTTCGGTCGACCTGCACACCGCCGTCCGCGATGGCGCCCTGAAAGCGCTCGAGCTGCCAGTGCGCGTCGAACAGCACAACGCGCTGGCGGCGGCGCCGGCAAACGCCGCACGGAACGCCGCGCGTTGAAAAGGCGCCCGCTGACGACCTCGACTGATCGTCGCCGCTGGTCGTCCCCCTTCACGCAGGGCGGTAGATCACCAGCCTGAGCCTGGGGTCGTCGTTCGCCTGAAAGCTCGCGTGCTCGAAGCGCAGGGGCCCGTGGACCGGATGGTGGAGCGTCTTGATGCCGCCCTGCGCCAGGCGAACCTCGTGCGCCTCCCATAAACGGGCGAACTCGGCGCTCTCATGCCGCAAACGGTCGGACATGCTGGTGAACGCCGGATCGCCGGCCCACAGGTCGTGGATCGATCGGAACTGGGCGACGATTCGCCGCGCTTCATCGGGCCAGCTCGCCTTGAACAGCACTCGCGCTGCTGGATCGGTCATGAGGTAGACCACGATGTTTCGGTCGGCTTGGGGAACGGCACCGAAGTCGCCGAGCAACGCGGCCGCCGCATCGTTCCAGGTGAGCACATCGAAGCGGCGCCCGCACACATACGCCGGCTGCACCAGCGAGGCCACGAGGCGGCGCAAGCCGGGCGATACCTTCTCGCGCTCGAAGGCCGGTCGTTCAGCCGGGCGCGCCAACGCGCGCAGGTGCACGTGCTCGGACGCCGAGAGTTCGAGAGCACTCGCCAGTGCCGCGATCGTCGCCTCCGACGGGTTCACTGGCCGGCCCTGCTCGAGCCGCGTGTACCAGTCGACGCCGATTCCGGCTCGCTCGGCGACTTCCTCCCGACGGAGGCCTGGCGTGCGGCGCCGGCGATCGGACGCGGCGTCATCGGCACGCAGCTGGCGGCGCCGGGAGCGAAGGAAGTCGCCAAGTTCGCGTCGGTCGGGTAGGCGCATGTCGGTGCCCGAGGTGCTTCGGTGGCAGCTTGACGGCCAGGCTCCGGGGGGCCACCCAATCCCAGGATAGTGCCATGCCTTCCGGGCCGCCGACGCGCTTCGCAGAATGACCCGTCTTCGCCTCTTGGACCCCCCATGCGGTGCGGTCACGCTGACAGGGCTGCGGCGTCGAAGATCAGGCTGTGCGAGGCGCTCGCCGACAAGCTGACCGCGATCCACTCCTCCCATCGGGCGCAAACGGAAACTCGAGAACGCCGTCGTCATGCCAGAGGTCGATCGTTGGTCAGAAAGCGCGTATTGGTATCCGCCTCGACCACCACGGCTTCAGGGTTCTGAAGCGGATGCACCTTGAAATACTTAACCGATTCAATTTGAACGCGGCTCACCGCTGCCGTCATCTGTTTCAGCACCGCGGCCTTACGGCGATAAGTTTGCTGCCGACCGACCGTACAACCAGACCTACGTGCTCTACATCGAGACCCGCGAAGGCAAGATTTGGCGCTACCGCGAATATTGGAACGCCTGGACGCTGATGGACTCGTGGGGCGACCGCGAGACGTCAATGGCGAATGAGGGGGCGGCCCGATCCGACCTCTCACCACCGATCCTTCCTGACCGAATGACGGTCAGCTATTCCAGCGCCGACTACCCAGACCAACCTCACGGAGGCCCGGAAATGCCGTTGACCTATCGCACGCTCAAGAAGGGCAAGCCCGTCGAATACCGCGATGCCATCCGCGCCCGAGAACTGGTGGGTGCACGGTCGCAGCATCAACTCCGAAACCAGCCTCGATACGCGGATTCAGAATCCGCCCGAGGGCATGACCGTTCGATAGATTATCTGAAAGCCGCAATGGGCAAACATTCGGAGGACGAAGTGCTGTACCACATAACTTTCCACACCGACACTCAGGCGCTCGGCTTCGGCGAGCGGCGTCCGAGCGTTTGCCGAAGCCGAACTCAAACGCGCCGTGGCCGCGTTCGACGAAGGTCGAATCCTGGGCTTCAGGGTCAAGGCGAACCTCGGCGGCGTAATTTTCGTCGCGGATTCACCGTCGCACGGCGATCTGATGACGAAACTGTCGAGCCTTCCGATTTTTCCTTTCCTCCGATCGGTCGACATTCTGCCGGTTGTACCGCATCCCAGATTGCCGGCGTTCAGGCCACGAACGAAGACTGCCGCTGATATGCATCTCGGCGAACTGGAAGCGGCATTGCCATTATCGCTGCCATCGAGAGCGGATGGGTCGTCGCGGCGAAATCTGAAACCAGACCGCCGTGCGGCACGCAAGAGCGAACGAAAGGAATAACAAATGAAAGCCACAGTGTTCAAGCAGATCGGCATAAACCCGACAATCGAAGACGTTACCGATCCCGTCGCGGAACCCGGTGATGTCGTGGTGGACGTCGCTGCGGCGCCGGTTCTTGCCTATGCGACTGAAGTCTTCTCGGGAAATCGGCCCTTGCTCTTCGAATTGCCTTTCATTCCCGGAACGGGTGCGATCGGACGGGTGAGCGCTCTGGGCGCGGGCGCGACCGAATTGCAGATCGGCGCTTGGGTTTACTGTGACCCGACCCTGCGTGGACGCGACGCGCAAGGCCTTCCCGCGATCTCGCTGCAGGGTTTGACGGCAAACGGGCGCAGTGCGATGTCGATTCAACGACAATATCGCAACGGTAGCTGGGCCCAGAAGCTCCGGCTCCCGCTCGAGAATGTCGTGCCGCTCGGCGACATCGACGAGCAGACCGCCGGGCACTGGCTGACGCTCGGGTCGATGCTTGTTCCTTATGGCGGGCTGCTGAGCGTCGGACTTCAGGCTGGAGAAACCGTCGTCGTAAATGGCGCGACGGGCAATTTTGGAAGTGCAGCAGTCGCTGTCGCGTTGGCCATGGGCGCGGCGCGCGTGATCGCGACAGGGCGCAACGCTCAATCGCTTGCGGCGCTGGCCAAGCGCTACGGCGTCTGCGTACGCACGGCTCTGGTTGTGGGTGACGAGGAGGCGGATCGCGCGGCAATTCAGAGTGCCGCGGCGCAACCCATCGACGTCGTGCTGGATATCTTACCGCCGGCCGCCACGATCGCACAGGTGCTGTCGGCCGTAAAAGCGGTGCGACCCGGCGGCAGGGTATCGCTTATGGGCGGCGTCGGCATGACAGGTGGAGGGGAGCTTACGCTTCCTTATCCATGGCTCATGCGAAATAATGTCACCATTAAGGGACAGTGGATGTATCCGCGGGAAGCGATCGCTCGTCTCATCTCGTTGGCAAAAAACGGAATTCTGGATTTATCGCGTTACGATGTCGTCGCGTTCCCGCTTGCCTCCATTGAGAACGCGTTGGCGCATGCCGCCTCCACAAGGGGTCCGTTTGCGAAAACCGTTCTTAGAATCACATGAGACAACCGGGATCGGCCTTGCGGGTGTGCTGCCCGAGCTCCGGCGCGGCAAAGGTCGGCGGGCTCTTCGAGCGCTCGAATGCGATCGGGTCCTATAAACCGCGATAGCGGCCGACGGCCGATGCTGAAATTCGCGCCGGGCTTCAACGGCGGCTTCGGTCGATCGGCGGTCGGTATGCGTTCATCTGCCGTTTTCCTCGGTCGCGGCGGAAGTTCCGAGAATAATATCTCGCCAGCGGCGAAACTGGCTGATCTTCCGGACGCGGATCGGCGTCGCGCGAGACGGCGGGATCGCGCCACGGCCGGCCCGGCCGCGGCCTCCGCAGCGGTCCGCGACCTTCAGAACTGCAGGAAGGTGACCCCTGCGCCGATGCTCGTCTGCCGGAAGTTGTAGTCGGTCATCGTGTCGCCGTAGCCGCTGAACGCCTGCACGAACCAGCGCAGGCCGTTCGGCTGGTCGCTGAAGACCGGATAGGTGTACTCGAAGCGGACGGCGCCGCGGGTATTGAATCTGAGCGGGGCGTGGTACTCGAGCAGCGCGGTCTGCCGGCCGTTCGCCCAGAGCACGCCGAGTTGGCCGCGTCCGATGTATTTGACGAGGTCCGGGTTGTTGTCGCTGTCGCGCGACTCGGTGATGCGCTGGTTGAACTTGAAGTTGACGGCCCAGTCGCCGTTGTCGGCGCCGGTGCCGATGTAGTAGCGGTTCCAGCTTCGGGAAAGCGGGTCGACCTGGCCGTTCGACTCGTGCGCCAGCCCGAGCTGCGCGTAGCGCCAGCGCCAGCCGAACGGCAGCGCGCTCCACTGGGTCGGAATCGCCCGCACCCAGGTGAGCTCGGGCTGGTAATCGGTGTTGCGGAACGGGTGCGAATCGTCGCCGCTGTAGATCTGCCAGTACGCCTGCAGTGTGAACGCCGCCCAGAGATCGCCGCCGGCCCATGGGATGTCCTGCATCGCCTTGGTTCGCATCGAGAGCTGGAACTTCGCCTCGACGCGCTTGTTGTCGGGCTCGGGGAAGACCGCCTGCGTCGGCGAACTGGGCGCGCGGTTGACGCGGTTGCTCAGGCTGACCGGCAGGACGAAGGTCGGTTGATAACCGGTGAGGTTGAAGGTGCCGCGCTGGTCGATCGGCGCGAGCTCCCAGTACTTCGAGAGGATGCTGGTGCCGGTCGCGGCGCCAGGAAGGCTCGCGGCGAGCGATTCACCCCTCGGCGTCAGCGACGAGGCCGGTGCCGGGGAGGCGGCCGCGCCGCCGGGCGCCGCCTGCTTCGCCACCGGTTCGCGTGCTGACGGGGCGCGGTTGGCGAGCCGGTCGTAGCAGGTCAAGCGGTCGATCGCCGCGCCGATCAAGGCGCAGTGCGCGAGGGTCGTCGGCGGGTCGGCCGACTGGGCGGTGGCGGATGTCGCGAAAGCGATCAGCCCCAAGCCGGCTGCGGTGCGGAAGCTCGTGCGGGCGATGTCGCCGTGGCCAGGAGCACGTCGCTGGCGGGCTGAAGGGAAAGCAGGCGGCATGTGCATCGGTGTAAAGCGGATACCTGGGTTGGGAGGCGGTGGGCCCTTCGACAAGCTCAGGGCGAACGGGATGGCCCTTCGACAGGCTCAGGTTGAATAGGCTGGCCCTTCGACAGGTGCAGGGCGAACCGGAACTGGGCCCTTTGACGAGCTCAGGGTGAACGGCTGGCCCTTCGACGGGCTCGGGGCGAACGAGGCTAACCCTTCGAAAGGCTCAGGGCGAACGGTGGGGGTATTGCGCACGTTCAACCGGGCGGAAATTCGTGACCTCCGTTCGGGCTGAGCTTGTCGAAGCCTTTCGGGATACTTTCCACTGCCGCATCGGCGGTGTCAACCGTCCAGCTCGATCTCAATAAGCCAGTCGCAGCGTCGGTGCGATCTGCGCGGCGGCCACGTCGGCCGGGTGGAAGGGCAGCGCCAGCCAACGCTTGGCGGCGAACAGCGGCAACTGGTCGAAAGCGTGCGGCGCGTCGGGTTCGCTGCTCTGGCCGTAGGTCAGGATTCCGCGGGCGACCGGACCGCGGTCGTCGAAGCCGACGATCTGCAGGTAGCTGCTCCCGTAGTTGACCGCGTAGCCCTTGGCGTCGATCGTCGGCTGGCCCTGGGTCTCGAGCTTGTTCAGCACGCCTTCGAACTCGTCGCCGCCGTGCAGCGCGATGCGCTCGCCGTGCACCACGCGCGACTGCGGCACGCCGAGCGCCACGTCGGGCGCAAAACCGGCCGTGCGGACGATGCCGACCGCGTCGGCCAGTGCCTTCCACACGGCGTCACGCGTCGCCGGCGTGGCCATGTCGAGCCCGGAAGGCGTGGTGACGGGCTGGCTCGCATCGAAGGGCACGCGCCACACCTTCGGGATGTTGCGGGCCTTGCGCCAGAACTCGCGGAACAGCGGCGCGCCGGCCGAATTCGCGTTGGCGGTGCGGTCCCAGGCGGCCAGCACGCGGCAGCCGGTCGCGGTGTCGGCAGGCAGCACGGCGCTCCCGGCGGTGGCAGCCACGGGCGCCGCCACGCCGGCTGCGCAGGCAGTGACGAGATCGTCCATCACCAGGCGACCGGCGAGGTTGGTGTCACGGAAGATGATTTGCGCGAGTTCGTCGGCCCCCATGTGGTTGCCGGGCAGGCCGTCGCTGCCGTCCAGTCGGCCGCGGATTTCGAGGATGGCGCTGCGGGTGCGCAGGCGCTGCGGCGTGCCGATCGCGCCGACCAGCGGCGAGACATCGGCCATCGGCGCGATGCCCGGGTTCGCCAGCCAGTAGCTGTCGTTGCTGTTCGCGACCCAGTCCGGCGTCACCACGACCGGCATGCGGCCCGCCGGCAGCAGCCCCGGGGCGATGGCGGCCGGGTCGCGGTTCCAGGCACAGTCGCTGCGCGAACCGTCGAGCACCGGCAGCCCGGCGGCGGCGAACAACGCCGCGGCGGCCGGCGAGGGCGCGCAGCGCTTCAGCTGCTCGGCCGAAACGTCGGGCACGACCGACAGATCGGCGTACATCGCGTTGCCGTTGCGGTCGGCGGCGATCGTGTTGACCCACGGAATCGCCTGGCGGCCCATCGCCGCGCGCAGCTCGGCGATGTTTTTCGCCCGGCCCATCGCCATCCAGGCATCGCCGGCGCGCATGTTGAGCGTGTTGGCGTCGCGCAGCGCGTAGGCGGTGGTTGCGGTCCAGCTCAGCCCGGCGCGCGGAATCGCGATCAGCGGGCCCCAGTCGCTCGTGTAGAAGGTCTTGGCGACGGCAGTGCCGGGCACCTCGACGCGTTGCGCGACCATCTTCTTCGAGCGGCCGTCGACGAGGTAGGCGGTCGGGTCGGCCGGGTCGAGCTTCAATTCATAGAGCGTGAAGCGCTTGCCGGTCGAGACCGTGTGCGTCCAGGCGACGTCGTGGTTGAAGCCGATCGTGACGACCGGGTTCATGCTGCCGGCCGTGCCCATCACGTCGAGCCGGCCGGGGATCGTCAGGTGCACCTCCCAGAAGCGGTTGGGGCCGAACCACGGGAAGTGCGGGTTGCCGAGCACGAGGCCGCGGCCGTCGGGCGTGGCGTTCTTGCCGAAGGCCCAGCCGTTCGAGCCGAATTCGCTGCCCTGGGGGTTGTCGTTGAAGCGGTAGCCGCCGAGTTCGGCGACCGCGGCGTCGAGCGGGACCGCGGGCGGCGGCATGCCGCTCGGCGCCGTCGGTGCCCGGCTGCTTTGCGCCGGCGCCGCGGGCGGCTCGGCGGCGAGGACCGCGCCGGCGAACGCGCCGAGGCCGCCGAGGATCATCGACTGCTCGGTCGCGCGGCGCATGTCGGCGGCCGTCATCGGGCCGACCCAGGGCTTGCCGCGGCAACTCGCCGGCCGTGCGGCGTCGGGCGTGTCCTGCAGGTAGCGGTTGTAGCCGGCGACGTAGCCGCGGAGCGCTGCCTGCAGTTCAGGGCCCGTCGTCGCCGCCGCGCGCTCGAGTGCCGCGTCGTCCATGTGGGCGCGGATGAAGAGGTCGATTTGCGGGTTCGGCAACCGGCCGAGCCCGAGCTCGCCGCTCCCGTCGGTGCCGAGGTAGCGCGTGCGCTCGCCGCGCAGCGTCAGCAGTTGCTCGGCGGTCTGGCAGAGGTTGTCCTGCGCGTAGGCGTAGCCGACGCCGTAGCCGATGCCCTCGTCGTCGGCGGCGCTGACGTGGGCGATGCCGTAGGTGGTGCGCTCGATCGTGACGCTGCGGCTGCCCGGGGCCGGAGCGGTCGCGCAGCCGCCGACCAATACGACGCAGGCCGCCAGCGCGGCCCCGAGCGACAACGGTGCGCGGCGCGAGGGAATGGAAGGACAGATTTGCATGCTCGAAAGGGGTGAATCGGGGCGGACGATTACACGCTCACCACGCGCGGCTTCGGCCGGGGGCTAACCCGCTGGCGACGCGCTGCGCAGCATCGTTCGCCCGCCGAGGCCGTTCAGCCGCGCCGCCGGCTGCGCCCCGCTTTGCCGCGGCTGACGGCGTTGGATTCCTGCGCTGGCCACGCCGCAGCCCAGACCTCCTCGGCGTCGCCCTGGCGAGCCGCCGCAGAGGCGCCGGCCGGCGCCCGACGGAGCGCCTCCCGCAGCCGCTTCGGGTCCTGGAAGGCGACGCGGTCGTTGGCGAGCTCGCGCAGGGTGGCATGCAGCCCGGCCAGGTCGGCATCGATCAGCCGGTCGACGATGGCCACCGGCGCGGCGGCCAGGGCGCGGGACGCGATCGCCGCGACGAAAGGAAACGCGTGTCCGGAGTCCACGAACGGCATCCGGCAGGAGGCGATCTCCGCCTCCAGCGCCTTCAGCTGGTCACGCAGGGCGCGGCTGTAATGCTGCAGCCGCGCTTGCGGCAGTCCGGCCAGCCGGCGCGGATCGAAGGCCTCGAGCTCGAGCTGCACTTCGAGCAGCACCAGCAGATCCTTGCTGGCGTAAGCGTCGTTGACCCGCTGCATCAGCTGCGTCTTGCGCTCGCGCTCGGCCGGATCGGTCTCGCGGTCGGGGTGCAGGGCGCTCGCCAGCTGGCGGTAGACATCGCGCACCGAACGGCTCGCCTCTTCGGCCTGCGCCTCCCGCCGGGATCGCGCGGTTTCTGCCGTCGCGCCATCCGCTTTGCGGGCGCGCGCCTTGCGGCGGGCGTCGCGGGCTTCCTGCTCCTGGGCGAGCTGTTCGCGCAGGCGCTCGGCCGCTTTGTCCATCAGATCGTCCGCATTGGCGGCGTCGTGGGCCTCGCCGAGATCGATGCCGAAGGTCGCTTCGAGCATGTCGCGGGTGTCGGCGAGCTCGGCGGCGCGTGCCTCGGCATGGGGGACGCCGGCGTGGCGGTCGTGCAGGGCGACGAGCGCCGGATCGTCGTCGGACTCGAGCAGCGCGCCGACGAGCTCGATCAAGAGCCGTTGCAGCTTGCCCCGTTGCACCCGACCGAGGCCGGCCGCCGCGGGCAGCGAGCCGGCGAGGAGCGCATCGAGCAAGAAGGCCATCTGCCGCTGGCTGGAGCGCAGCTCGGTGTGCAGCGGCTCGAGCTCGGCCGCCGCGCGGCTGCGGTAACGCTCGATCGCGGCCTGCCAGGCTGCGAGCTCGGCGCGTGCCTGCTCGACCCGCTCGACGAGGCGCTTGAAGGCGAGCCGCGCCGGGCCGCCCGGGCCATCGGCCCGCGCGACGCTGGCGGCGAGCGTCGTCGCCGAGCTGACCGGTGGTGCGGCAGGCAACGGCTCGTCGTCGAAGAGGGGCAGCGATGCGCCCGGCGGCAGGGAAGCGGTCACGGTGGCGCCTGGTGTCGGATGCGCCGCTTGTCGGCGGGCGGGCGGTCGGTCGTCGAGAAGTCGAACGATCGAGAGGTCGAACGATCGAGGGGCCGAGAGGTTGGGCCGGGCCGCGCAACTCGCCCCTCGTGAAGCGAAGGATAGCGGTCGAATCGCGGCGGCGCTGATCGAGCGTTCCGCCGACGTCGGTCATCCACCGGCTTGACGATCGACATCCAGAAAGCACGGGCCGACAATGAGATGCACGGCAAATAGCTGTGAAGGAAACCCAATGCCCTATCTATCGGCCGGTTACGTCGTGGCGCTCGTTGCGGGCCTGGCTGCATTTCCGTCAGTACGGGCGGCCCCACCCGGATCGGAACAGCGCTGTCCACCCGACAAGTGCACATTGACCGTCAAAGTCGTTCCCACCGCCGGCGGGTGCGCCGTCAGCGTGGACATCGAAACCTTCCACGTGGTCGGCAAGCGCGCCGTGACCTGGCAATTGGCTTCGGACGATCCCTCGGCGACTTATGCTTTCGCCGGCCCCGGCATCAAGTGGATCAAAGGTCCCGAAGATAAGAGCGACAAGGATGCCGACGAAAGCGCCCGAGAGCATTTCGAGCCGTTCGACTATGGCGCGACCAGAATTCGGCGGGAGGGGCGAGGGCGGCACAGCGGTGACCACCATCACGGCAGGTTCCACTACTACCAGCCCGTCGTCGTCCGAGCGGACGGGCGGTCTTGCGATGTGAGCGATCCGAGGATTGCGAACGACTGACCGCGTTGATTCCCGCTCGCGGCCCAGGTCACGCGCCGGGACGAGGATGGCACACTCCGACATCCATAAAAGGAGGACCATGAAATCATCGAATTGGCGAGTTGCACTTCGGATCTTCGTCGCTACAGGCGTGGCCGCGCAGGCCGAGTCGACGATCGCGTCGGTCGAGAACACGCGTCAGGTGTGTGATAGGGCCACGGTCGAGTGTCCGATTCCGGTCTTCGTCAAGTTCGATAAGAACAAAAAGGGCAGCTGCGAAGCGCGGGTCGACATGGATGAGGTGAGAGTCAAAGGGAAAAACACTTCGATCAGCTGGAAGCTTTACAAAGACGAAGAGTCCGGGCCCGACGGAAACACCTACGCCTTTACGGGAGACGGCATCAAGTGGGTCGACAAGGACCACCCGGAGGACGAAGCAAAGAACAAGAAAGCCGCTGCGGAAGCTGCTAAGGATTTTGAGCCGGCTCCCGGGCGGCGCGGCGCCAAAAAAGCAGGGTTCGCGAGCCGCGGAACGGGCCGCAAGGTGGACCATCACTACAAGCCGACCGTCCGAATGACATTGCCCGCAGGCGCCACCGACGACTGCGAAGCCAACGACCCGAGAATCGCCAACGACTGACGGTTCAACCGTCGGGCGGTGGGCCGATCGAACGGCGTGCTTCTGCCAGGGCGGTCCGGAGTTCGCCGCTGGGGTTTCGCGCCAGCAACTCGGCGGCGCGGGCCAGCGAGTCGTGCGCCGGCTGGCGAAGCTCGAACCGGTGCTGCGATCGGGCGCGCAGGCACAAGACCAGTCCGAGGCTGACCTCGTCTCCGACGGCGTTCAGGCAGGCCTCGGCCCGCTCGAATTGCGCGAACGCCGCGGCCCGTCGCCCGCGCGTCGCCTCGCCGTGACCGAGGTGGCCGCGGAACTGGCCTTCGGCGCGCTTGTCGGCCATGCGCCGCGCGACTTCGACGGCCTGGGTATGGTGGTCGCACGCCGCGTCCCATTCGCCGCTCGCCCCGGCAAGCAGGCCGAGATTGCAGTGCACGGTGCCTTCCAGCATCGGATGGCCGATCTCGCGGGCGATCGCCAGCGAGGCCTGGAATTGCGCCGCCGCCTCCATCTTCAGGCCTCGCTCCTGAAGCAGCAGTCCGAGGTTGCAGCGGGTGTTGCCTTCCCATCGCCGATCGTTCACCTGTCGGGTGAGGGCCAGCGCCTCTTCGTATTGGCACTGCGCCTTGTCGTCGGCGCGTTCCTCGTGCGCCAGCATCGCCAGGTTCCCCAGGATGCCGCCCTCGAGGCGCACATCGTGCATCGCGCGCGCGAACCTCAGGGCGGTTGAATAGCTCGCCGTGGCGGCTTCGGACCGACCGACGCGGGTCTCGAGGGTTCCGATCGCGTTGTGCACCGAGCACAGAAGCGCCGTATCGCCGAGGCGTTCGGCGATCGTTCGCGCGCTCTCGAGCCGCTCGCGCGCCGCGGCGGTGTCGCCGCGTTTGTACAAATGCTCGCCCAATCCGCGCAGTGCCGACGCCAGCCCGTGCGCGTCCGCGCCGGCGGTCGCATCGGCGAGCGCCGCGTCGTGGCTCGACCGCGCCTTGCCGATGTCGCCCAGCATTTCGTACGCGCTCGCCAGCACATGCTGCACCCGGCCCCGCTCGGCGGCGCCGAGCCCTGGCAAGCGCTCGACCTGTTGGCCGAGCGAGACGGCTTGGCTGACGGGCCCGGTCAGACCGAGAACCGCCCAGGTCGCACGGAGCGCACCCGCAGCCCCCGACGCATCGCCGGCGGCGGTGGCCCGGCGGCATGCCGCCACCAGGTTCTCCAGCGCTGCGCAGCCGTCGGCGATCGCTTCCCGCTCTTCGAGGGCCGAGAAGTGCGTCCAGTGCCGCTTTTCGGCCTCCGCCCGCAAGCCCGGGCCGCTGCCGGGAAACTGTTCTTCGGCGCCGAGCCGCTCGGCCGCGTAGCCCTGAACGCTCTTCAGCATGTCGAAGCGCTCGCCTGACACTTTGCGAAGCATCGAATGCTCGAGAAGCGACTCGAGCGAATCGATCGCCCAGACCGGGTCGTCGTCGCCGGGCGAGGCGACGAGCACGGCCTCGGCATCGGCGAGACGGAAGCCCCCTTCGAAAACCGTCAGCTGGGCGAGCGCAGACCGGTCGGCGGTCCCGAGCAGGTCCCACGACCAGTCGAGCGTGGTCCGCAGGGTCGCCTGGCGCCCCGGTCGACCGCCTCTCGAAATGAGCAGCTTGAACCGCTCGCCCATGCGCTCGACGAGCGCGGAAGGCGCCATCACCTTGGCGCGTGCGGCCGCCAATTCGAGCGCGAGCGGCAGGCCATCGAGCATGCGCACCAGGGCGTCGATCGCCGCGCGCTCCTGCGGCGTGTCGAGCAGCTCGGCGCCGGCGTCGCGCGCCCGGCGCGTGAACAAGGCCGCCGCGTCCGCGCGCGGCAGCGTCGAGAGCATCAACAGGCTCTCGCCGCGCACGTGCAGCGCCGAGCGGCTGGTGACGAGGAACCTCGCGGCCGGCCCGTCGGCGAGCCACCGGCCGATCGTCGCCTCGGCGAGTCGGGCGACCTGCTCGAAGTTGTCGAACACGACGAGGCTGTCGGGCCGGCCCGCGAGTGCCACGCCGATCTGCTGCACGGGGTCGTCGCGCGAGAGGCGCAGTTCGAGTCCTTGCGCCACGGCGTAGACCAGGCCTTCCAGGCCCTGCGCCGCCGACAGGTCGCAGAACCAGACGCCCCCGGCATAGTCGCCGATCCGCTGGCGGCCGAAGCGCAGCGCCAGGCGGGTCTTGCCGGTGCCGCCGGCGCCGAGGATAGAAATCAGCCGGGTGCCGCGGCTGTAGCGGTCGGCGATGTGCTCGAGCGCATCGCCGCGACCGACGAACGAATCCGGCTCGGCCGGCAAGGTGTGTCGGATGTCGCGTCGCGGCGTCCAGTCGTTGCCCCGGCGGACGACGCAATGCGCCTTGGCCGAATCCGGCACCAGGGTTCGTTCGCGCGGTGCGGCCTCGGTCGCCGCGCTCGCCTCGCCGGCCGCGCTCGGCGCTGACGGTTCGAACAATTCGAACAATTCGACGGGCTCGGCGAGGCCCTGCAGCTGCCAGTGCCCGATGCTCGCAACGGTCACCGGGGTGTCGGCCAGTGCCGCGGCGGCTTCCCGGCTCAAGAGCGTGCGACCGCCCGGCGTCAGGGTCATGACGCGCGCCACGACGGCCTTGGCGAGCCACCGATCGATTTCGACCGGCTTGGCGCCGAGGGCGATGTCCTCCGCGGCGTTCGAGCGCAGGGCGATCGGAGCCACATGGAGGCCGACCCGCGCCTGCACCGGCTGGGGCAGACCCGCGAGCGCGCGGTGGTAGTCGAAGGCGTAGCCGGCCGCCTGGCGTGCGTCTTCGAACAGGAGCAGGAAACCGTCGCTTTTGTCGACCTCGCGTCCCTGCCAGGTGCCCAGCAGATCGCGCGCCGCGCGGTCGTGTTGCGACCAAAGCAACGACGCCGCGGCTTCGCCCGCCCGCACGGTCGTGCCGGTGCTGTCGACCAGGTCGGTCATCAAAAGGGCTTTGACGTCGGACGCCGACACGGTCTCGATGCGAAGAAGGGCGAGCGGCAGACTCTAGCCGCTCGACCTCGCGCTGTCGCCGTCATGTCGAACGAGGTGCGTCGCCGGCCGGCGTCCTTTGCGGCGGCGGCTACCCGTCGATGCGAACCATGCGGGTCGACGCGCGTTCAGCGCGTCAAGCCGCGCCGCGCCAGGTAGCTCGCGGCGTCGACCACCGCCACCAGCAGCACCATCGCGCCGACCACGGTCGCGGTTCTGCCCATCTGGAAAAGGCTCATGTGGAAGGCGAGCATTTGCCCGAGGCCGCCGGCACCGACGACGCCGAGCACCGCCGCGGCGCGAATGTTGTTCTCCCAGCGGTAGAGCGTGTACGACAGCAGCTGCGGCACGATCTGCGGCCAGACGGCGTACAGGAAGACACGGGTTGTGCCGAGCCCGTGCGCGCGGAGGGCGTCGCCCGGACCGCGCGGCGCGTTTTCGATCGCCTCGGCGAACAGCCGGCCGAGCACGCCGGTCGTGTGCAGCCCGAGCGCGAGCGTGCCGGCGAAAGGCCCGAGCCCGGCGGCGATCAGCAGCAGCGCGGCCCAGACAAGCTCCGGAATCGCCCGGAGCCCGTTCAGCAGCCCGCGGACCGCAATGCGGGCGAGTCCGCCGGCGGCGTGGCCCGCCGGCTGGCCGAGGCGGCTTGCCGGCAGCGCGAGCGCCAGCCCGAGCGCCGCGGCGAGCCCGGTGCCGAGCGCCGACATCGCGAGCGTCTCCCACGCCGCGCGCAGCACGCGGGCGACGAACGCCGGCCTCAGGTCAGGCGGAAAGAACTCGGCGACGAAGCGGCGCATGCTGTCGAGCGCCTCGCGCGATGCGAACGCGCGCCACTGCAGATCGAGCGTCCAGAAGCTCGCGACGACCAGCACGGCCGCGCCCGAGCCCAGGGCGACGAGCCCGAGGCGATCGGCGCGGTTCGATCGCGCCGGAGGTTCGGGAACGGCGCCGGGCGTGTCGTCTGCTTCGGCAGGCGTCGGCCGTGGCACGGGGATCGGCACGTGCTCGTCCATCGCGCTCAGCCCAGCTGCCGCCGCAGCCGCAAACTCAGCCGGTCGGCCAGCGCCACCAGCCCGACGAACACCGCGAGCATCGTCGCGACCTCGCCGCCGGCGAGCATCTTCATCGAGGCGTCGAGTTCCTGGCCTAGCCCGCCGGCGCCGACGAAGCCGAGCACCACCGACGAGCGGATCGCGCACTCCCAGCGGTACACGGTGTACGACGCCAGTTCACCGGCGTTCTGCGGAATCAGCGCGTAGACGAGCGCCTGCAGGCGGCCGGCGCCGTTCCGCAACAGCGTCTCGGTGGCATGCGCCTCGCCGCTCTCGAGGATCTCGCCGTAGACCTTGCCGAGCATGCCGCCGTAGGTGAGCGCAATCGCCAGCACGCCGGCGGTGGGCCCGAGCCCGACGACGCGCACGAAGACCAGCGCCCAGACCAGCTCCGGCACGCTACGCAGCACGATCAGCGCCCAGCGCAGCAGCTGGCGCAGCGCGAGCGGGCCGGCGGCCATCCTGCCGGACAGCGCCGAGATGGAGAGCGCACGGCTCGAGGCGATCGTCGCCGGCACCGCGATCAGCAGCGCGAGGACGATGCCGGCGGTCGCCATCGCGACGGTGCGCCACGTCTGGCGGCCGACCAGCGCGAGAAATTCGGCGTCGAGCCTCGGCGGCAACAACTGGGCGAGGAAGCCGCCAGTCGCGGCGAGGCTGCGCGCGTCCCAGAGCGTCCACGGCTTGAATTCGGTCGCGACGAGCAGCGGCCAGAGGATGGCCATGAGGGCGATCGCGCCGGCCAGGCGGTGCAGGGCGGCAGGGTCGTGGCGCGCGGGGTCGTGGAAGGCTGGGTAGGTGCGCGGTACGGGTCCACGGCGCTTGGCCGGCGCTCGGGCCGCCGGCCCGTTCACCCGCATGGCGCGCTCGCGGCCCACCCTGTCGCTGCGGCCCTCCGACCCGCTGCCGCGCCGGCCTGCGGGGCGCTCGACGCGTAGAGCTGCGCGAGCCGCTCGGCGGTCACCTGCGCCGCCGGCAGGTCGAACGCGAGCGTGCCGTCGCGCAGGCCGACGATCCGCGGGAACGCCGCCAGCGCGATCTCGACGTCGTGCAGCGTTGCGACCAGCGTGCGGTTCGCGGTGCGTGCGGCGTCGACCAGCGTCGCGATCGCCTGACGGGCGCGCGCCGGATCGAGCGCCGAGAGCGGCTCGTCGATCAGCCAGAGCGTGGCGGGCGCGACGAGGGCGCGTGCCAAGCCGACGCGCTGGCGTTCGCCGCCCGAGAGCCGGTCGACGCGATCGAACAGCTTGGCGTCGAGATCGAAGCGCTGCAGCGCGGCACGCGCCGCCGGCAGGTCGCTCGGGTGCAGCAGCGAGCCGAGGCTCGCGGCGAAGCTCTGTGCCGGCAGCCGCCCGGCGAGCACGCTCGTCACGACCCGCTGGCGGGGCGGCAGCGGCGGCACCTGCGGCGCCATGAAGAGGCGACCGCGCAGACGCTGCAGTTCGCGGCGCGGCAGCGACCACGGATCGCGTCCCCCCAGGTAAACGCGGCCAGCCGCCGGCTTCAACGCCGCTGCGGCGGCGTGCAGCAAGGTGGTCTTGCCCGCGCCCGACGGCCCGATCACCGCCACCTGCTCGCCGGCCGCGAGGTGCAGCGAGACGCCGCTGAGCGCCGCGGCCACCGAGCGGCGCGAAGCCGGGTGGCGGACGGTGACGGCGTCGAGCGCGATCTGCATCGGCCGGGCGTCCGTTACAGCAAGCCGGCACTCTTGGCCGCGGCCTCGATCCCCTTGTAGTTCTCGGCCCGGGTGGGCACGAACTTCGTCGCCCGCTGCAGCTCGAGCACCTCCTTGCCCTCGGGCGTGCTGCGGTCGAGCGCGAGCAGTGCCTCAGTGAGCTTCTCGCGCAGGGCGGTCGGCATGTCGGCGCTGACGGCCCAGTTGTAGTCGTAGAACGGCGGGGTCGTGTAGAAGACGCGCACCTTGGTCGGGTCGACCTTCTTGTCGGCGATGAGCTTCTCCCAGACCGAGATGTTCAGCGCGCCGGCCTGCACCTTGCCGGAGGTCACCGCGGCGACGGTCGCGTCGTGGGCGCCGCTGAACGCGGTGCGGCGGAAGTCGCGGTCGGGGTCGATGCCGGCCTGCAGCAGGGCGTTGCGCGGCATCAGGTGGCCGCTCGTCGAGCTTTGCGCGCCGAAGGTCACGTCCTTGCCTTTCAGGTCGGCGAGCGCGTTGATCGCCGGGTCGGTCGTCACGAAGACGGAGCGAAACTTCGTGTCCTCCTCGCGCTGCACGATCGGGATCACCTTGCCGCCGGAGCGCGCGTAGGCCTGCACGAAAGTGAAGCCGCCGAACCAGGCCATGTCGACCTTGTGGTTCACCAGACTCTCGACCGCGGCGGCGTAATCGGTCACGGGCGTCCATTCGACCTTCATGCCGAGCTTTTTCTCGAGATACGCGACCAGCGGCGCGGCCTTTCGTGCGAGCTCGGTGGGCGATTCGTCGGGGATCGCGGTGACGCGGAAGACCGGCTGCGCTTGTACCAGGGCCGAGGCGCCGAGCAGGACGAGGGCGGCGAGGCCGGCGTGAAGCCGTGCGAACGGCCAGCACAGGCGGCGGGGCACGGAGGTGGGCAGCGAAACGGTCACGGACATGCGGGTTCTTCCAACGACGGCAAAGGGATGGAGAGCGGAGGGGCGACGACGCCGGGTCGCGCCGGTGGTCGGAGCCGGGCGTCGCGCGGTGCTGTTCGAACGGCGTGTGCTGACGGCCCGGCCGTCGCCGGCACCACCGGTCGCGGCGCATCCGAGGCGCAGATTCTGAACGAGCGCCGCGGCGCTGGCCGAGGCGGCTTCCGCGCGCGAAGAGCCCGTTATGCTGGCATCCGATGCCGAACGCGCCCGAACCCCGCCTCACCTCGCTTTCGCACGGCGGCGGTTGCGGCTGCAAGATCGCCCCGGGCGTGCTCGCCGATATCCTGAGAAGCACCGCCGCCATGCCGGTGCCGAAGGAGCTGATGGTCGGCATCGAGACCGCCGACGACGCCGCCGTCTACCGGCTGAACGACGAGCAGGCGCTGATCGCGACGACCGATTTCTTCATGCCGATCGTCGACGACCCGTACGACTTCGGCCGCATCGCCGCGACCA
>CAXSGM010000023.1:0-51748 GCA_964236915.1 uncultured Rhizobacter sp. | reverse complement strand
GCGGCGGCGTGATCACCTATGCGGTCGGCGGTGTGCAGCGGGTCGCGGTGGCGGCTGGCTTCACTTCCATCACCTGGCCGACTGAAGTGACGACGGGAAAAATCCTGATCCTTGGCTTAGCCAATGAGTGATCGCGCTCCCTGACCCGACGCGCCACGTCGAACTGCCGTGCGGGTCAGGACCGCGCCTTCCGGTGGTCGCGCCGGTCGAGCCAGATGCCGATTCCCTGCGCATTCAATTCGTTGTCGAGCACGAGCAGTTCGGCAATCGCGTCGTCCGCCAAGGTGCAGCCGTGCTCGCGCAGGCTTTGGCGGTGAATGCCGAGAAAGCCCTGCATCAGCGCCGCATGGCGTTCCCCGTCGGCCGGCAGCGACTCCGCCCAATCGACCATCCGGTCGAGCTGGCCGAGCAGCAGCCCGCCAAGACGCGGTGGCTCTTCGACGCGGCCGTAATGCGTCAGGTAGAGGCACTTCGGCGCGTAGCCGAGGATCCGGTCGATCGAGCGGTGCATCGCCTCGGGGTCGAACTGCACCGGTGTCGTCGTCGGCATGACCCAGGCGCCGTGCTCGGCAGTGTCGAACTCGCGGTACGAGAGGCCGAAGGTGTCGCCGGTGAAGAAGCCGCGGCTGCGAGCATCCCAGACGGCGTGGTGGTGTCGCGCGTGGCCGGGCGTGTCGATGATCTCGAGCGGGCGGCCGGCGAGCTCGATCACCAGGCCGTCGTCACTGCGGCGCACGCGTTCGCGCGGGACGCCGATCACGTCGCCGTATGCGCGCGCGACCTCGGCGTCGCCGTACACCGCACGGGCACCTTGCAACAGCCGCGCCGGGTCGATCAGGTGCGGCGCGCCCTGCGGATGGACGACGAGCGTCGCGTTCGGCAGCCGCGCCATCAGTTGGCCGACGCCGCCGGCGTGGTCGAGGTGCACATGGGTGGCGATCACGAAGTCGACGGCGGCCGGCGCGAGGCCGAGCGCCGTCAGTGTGGCGAGCAGGCGCGGGGCCGAATCGTTGGTGCCGGTATCGATGAAGGCGGCGCGGCCGTGCTCGGCGATGAGGTAGCTCGCGTCGAAATCCGGCCGATGAAAGCCGGTGTCGATCATGTGGATGGCGTGGCCGACGTGGCGGACGAAGGGTGGGAGTGCGCGAGAAACCGTGATCATTCGAAGGTCCTTCGGGTGCCGGGCGGCGCGGGTCGACGGCTCTCGCCAGAATGGGCGCGGTGGATCGCAGAATCGTCAGGAGCGGATCATGGAGCAAGAGAACCCACGGAGCCACCCGACGCGCGCCGTACGTGTGGGTGGATCGACGTGGGGCCGCTGGCAACGGCTGGGCGGCGTCGCGTTGGTCGGCGGCCTCGGGTTGGCCGGCTGTGCGCAGTTCGCGCCCGGAGCGTGGGCCCCCGGCACGCCCATCGCGCAGGTACGCGCGGGCTTCATCAAGCCGTCCGCCGAGTTCGCGCTCCCCGGTGGCGGCACCCGGCTCGAATACCCGGAGGGCTCGTTCGGCCGCCAGACCTACATGCTCGACTTCGACGCCCAGGGCCGGCTCGTCAGCTCGCAGCAGGTGCTCACCGAACCGAACTTCGAGGCGATCACCCCGGGAATGAGCGAGCAGGACGTGAGCTTCCGGCTTGGCCAGCCGGCGCAGGTGTTCCCGATCGGTTGGCAGAACCGGCAGGTTTGGAACTACCGCTGGTTCGGCGGCGATTGCGTCTGGTACCAGATTTCCTTCGACAACCGCACGCATCGGGTCGTCGACTCGGGCGTCGGTCAGGATCCGGCTTGCGATGTGAAGTCGCGAGATTAGCGAAGAAACAGCGCCCGAAGACCAGGGCTGAGATCAGCCTGACATTCGAGGTGGCATATTGATTGAAGCTCAGGAGGGTGAAAGCGGCGGGTGCGTGCCCAAAGCACCGACTTTATCGCTCGCCCCGGACATCTTTAGCCGAATTCTTTCGATGGCGTGCACCGGCTCCAGCCCTTTTGGGCAGACTTCGGCGCAATTCATGATCGTGCGGCAGCGGAACAGCCGGTAAGCGCCGCTGAGGTCGTCCAGTCGCTCGCCGGTGGCTCGGTCGCGACTATCGACGATGAAACGGTACGCCTGAATCAGGCCCGCAGGCCCGACGAACTTGTCGGGGTTCCACCAGTACGACGGGCATTGGCTGCTGCAGCATGCGCAGAGGATGCATTCGTACGATCCGTTCAATCGGTCGCGCTCGGCCGGTGACTGCAGACGTTCCTTTTCTGGCGGCGGCTCGGCGTTGACGAGATAGGGCGCGATCGAGTGATATTGCTTGTAGAACTGGGTCATGTCGACGACCAGGTCGCGAATGATCGGAAAGCTCGGCAGAGGCCGAATAACCACCGGGCTCCTCAGGTCGCGCAAGCGCGTGATGCAGGCGAGGCCATTGCGTCCATTGATGTTCATCGCGTCCGAGCCGCACACGCCTTCGCGGCACGACTTTCTGAGCGTCAGCGTCGGGTCCTGCTGCTTGAGGCGCAGGATCACGTCGAGCAGCATGTGCTCTGTCGGCAGGAGCTCGATCTCGAAGTCCTGCATGTAAGGCTTGGCATCACGTTCGGGGTCGTAGCGGGAGATCGAGAACTTCATGGCGACTTTCGTTTCGGTGCTTTCAGCGCCAACTTCAACGCGGAAGCGACACCAGCACCCAGACCACGGAGATGGCGATGGCGGCCAAACCGGCGCCGACGGCAGCAAGCAAAAGGCGTTGCAGCGCCGGCGGCTTCGCGTAATCCAACAGCACGTCGCGCAAGCCAACCCACATGTGCGACAGCAGCGCTGCGAAAAACAGGGCCAGTCCCAGCCCGACGACGGGGCGGCCAACCCAGGCGCGCCACTGCGCGTAGTCGTGCACTGGATCGATCGTCAACGTTGCGAGCAGGAAGATCACGAAGGCCAGCATGTAGCAGGCGCTCAGGCGCTGCACCCACCAAGCGGCCAGCCCGGTGAATCGCAAACTGGAGAATTTCACAGCAGAACCACCGCCGTGAGCACCGCCAGGGCGACGCCGCCAAGATTGACGAGCCAGGCACTGCGCCGCGCCGAGCGCAGCGGCGACCCGATGTCGAAATCCGACAGGAGGTGTCGCACTCCGGCCAGCACGTGGTGCGAAAACGCCCAGACCCAAATCGTCAGCGCGGCCTTGACGAAGAGGAGCCGCAAGAGGCCCAAGACCCGCGCGAACGACTGCTCGTCTATGAGCGACTGGATGAGCAAGTAGACGACGACGGGAACACCGATCGCGATCACGACGCCGCTGACCCGGTGCCCGATCGAGGCGAGCGCGCCAACCGGCATCTGGATGTGCCTCGGGTCGAGAAAGACCGGTCGTTTCGTTCGCGTCATGCTGCGTTGGGGCAACTATCGAATGGCCAGCGCGTCTGGCGCAGGCCTTGGCGCCCGCAGGCCGCCATCGGCGATCAGCACGCCGAGGACGACCGGTACCGCGCCGAAGACAATGAATACGAGGCGAGAAAGTTCCAAAGCCCCACTGACATCAGAAAGTAGAAGGTGCACTTGTGGCGCGCGACCGGCTCGTCTTCCAGCCGCGTCATTTTGATGAAGAGCCACGCCTCGAGCGGGATGCGGCTTTCACCGCGTCGCAAACCCCTGCAAAGCTGGCGAAAGCGACGTGCCAGAAGGGTTTCGGACCACCAGGGTCGACTCCGTATGAGAATAACCAGCGGATTTTACTTTTCGCGGCCACGGCTGTGGCGCAGACGTGACGGCGCTGTTCGTTGCCGGCCGCCAATAACCGGGATCACCATGCCGTCACCCGAGCTTTGCATCGAGGCCGAAGTCGCCGAGCTGATGGAAGCGACGACGCAGCCTGAGCGCGCGGCGCCGAGCTTGCGGGCATTCCTCGAGCTCGCTTTTCGGCCCCTCTATCTGGGCGGCGTGGCCTGGGCGCTGATCGCGATCGGCATTTGGATTTATGCGCCGCAATGGCTGACCGGTCCGCTGCACGGCATCCCGTGGCACGCTCATGAAATGCTCTGGGGTTTCATCGCCACGATCGCGGTGGCCTTCCTGATGACGGCGGCCACGAACTGGACCGGCATCAATCCGCTGAAGGGCAGGATGCTGGGAGTTGCCTGCGGCCTCTGGCTGATTGCGCGTGTCGGGTTCCTCACGGGCGGTGACAAGCTATTTTGGATTGCGGCGGCAGCCGAGCTGGGATTCTTCGTCTTGGCTGCAGTGACGATGATGCGGGCGGTGTACCGCACCAGGAATGCGCGCAACTATGCCGTCACATGGCTCATCGTCGGCCTGGCCGTTACCGACGGGTCGTACTTGCGCGCCGCCCGAAGCGGCGACTTCGCGCTCCTGATGCAGCGCCTCGATGCAGGGCTGCTGGTGATGGCGGTGATCGCGCTTCTGATCACCCGCCGCGTGATTCCGTTTTTCGCAATGCGCGCGCTCAGCGGCCTGAAGCTGCCGATGCAGACGCGCACCGGCCAGGTCCAGCTCGGCTTCTGCGTCATCGCGGCGATGGGCCTGCTTGCGGCCCAGCCACTGCCGACTGCCGTTGCCCTCGGTATCGCTGGCATGTTGTCGCTGCTGCAACTGGCGCGTTGGCGGCCCTATGCGGTCCGCGGCAATCCGCTGCTGTGGATTCTCTACGTCGGCTATGCCTGTCTGGGTGTCGGCCTGCTGATGGCCGCTTGTGCGATCGCCGGCGTGGACCTGCCGCCCGCCCTGCCGGTGCACATGATCGCGATGGCGGGGTTCTCGGTGCTCATCATCGGCATGGTCACGCGCACCGCGCTCGGCCATCTGGGCCGGCCCCTCACGACCGATCGCAGCATGCTTGCGAGCTACGTGTTGATGCTGGTCGCCGCGGCGTTGCGTTTGGCGGCAATCGCGCCTTCCGCCTTCAGCCAGCCGGCGCTGCACCTTTCGACGGGGGGGTGGATGGCCGCGCTGGCGCTCTATCTCTGGCGCTTCGTGCCGCTCCTGGTCCGGCCGCGCTTATGACGACGGGAAGCGCCGATCGCACGAGCCCGTTGTACGCCGGCTCGGGCGCCGTTTCCCCGGCATCGAGTCGTTCGACCTAGAGGATTCTCGTCATGCCTCCTGAAAAAGTTAATTCGTCAGCGGAAGAGCGCAGCGTTCCACCGCTTGGCAATGCCGAACTCGAGCAAATGCATATTCGCCTGATTGCGCTCGAAAATGTGGTGATTGCTTTACTGGCACAGGCCACCGAAGCCCAACTCGACATGGTTCGCGACCGGGCCGCATCCATAGCGCCACGGCCTGGCTTCACGCCGCACCCGCTGACGCTCGGGGCGTCCCGCGAGATGATGAGCCTGGTCGAGCAGTCCAGCCATTGCCGCCCGACGACGGACGGAGATAGTTAGTGGCTCGATCGGCCTGCTAAGCCGCCAGCAGCTGCCGCAGCACGAACGGCAGGATGCCGCCGTTCATGTAGTAGTCGACCTCGATCGGCGTGTCGATCCGGAGTGTGAGTTGCACACGGCGATCGCTGCCTTCGGCGCCGTGGATCACGAGCGTCGCCGGCTGCTGCGGGCGGATCGTGGCGCCGAGCTCGATGTCGAAGGTTTCGTCGCCGCGGATTCCGAGCGACTCCCACGAGTCGCTGGCGCCGAACTGCAGCGGCAGCACGCCCATGCCGACGAGGTTCGAGCGGTGGATCCGCTCGAAGCTCCGTGCCACCACCGCCTTGATGCCGAGGAGCTGCGTGCCTTTGGCCGCCCAGTCGCGGCTCGAGCCGGTGCCGTATTCCTCGCCGCCGAAGACGATTGTGGGCGTGCCGGCGGCCATGTACTTCATCGCGGCGTCGTAGATGAACATCTTTTCGCCCGACGGCTGGAACAGCGTCACGCCGCCTTCCTCACGCGCACCGTCGGCGGCCGGGGGAATCATCAGGTTCTTGATCCGCACGTTGGCGAAGGTGCCGCGCACCATCACGTCGTGGTTGCCGCGGCGCGAGCCGTACGAGTTGAAGTCGGCACGCTCCACGCCGTGCGCCTTCAACCATTGGCCGGCGGGGGTCGAGTCCTTGATCGAGCCGGCCGGCGAGATATGGTCGGTGGTGATCGAGTCGCCGAAGAGCGCCATCGCATGCGCGCCGCGCACGCCGGGCGCCGCCGCGTTGGCATCGTTGACCGGCTTCAGGATGAAGTCGTCGAAGAACGGCGGCTTGGCGATGTAGGTCGAGGTCGGCCAGTCGTACACCTGGCCGGCGACGCCGGTGATGTCCTCCCAGAGCGCGCCGGGTTCTTTCGCCACCTTGTCGTAATTCGCCTTGAACGCGTCGCCGTCCATCGCGTACTTCAGAAGCGCGTGCACTTCCTCGCTGGTGGGCCAGATGTCGCGCAGGTAGACATCCTTGCCGCCGGTGCCCTTGCCGAGCGGCTCGGAGGTCGGGTCTTTGAGCACCGTGCCGGCGATCGCGTAGGCGACGACCAGCGGCGGGCTGGCGAGAAAGTTCGCCTTCAGGTTCGGATGGATCCGCGCCTCGAAATTGCGATTGCCCGAAAGCACCGCGGCGCATATCAGGTCGTTCCGCGTGATGGCGTCGTTGAACTCGGGCCGCAGGTCGCCGGCGTTGCCGATGCAGGTGGTGCAGCCGTAGGCCGCGACCGTGAAGCCGAGCTGTTCGAGGTAGGGCAGGAGCCCGGCCTTGGTCAGGTACTCGGTGACGATCCGCGAGCCCGGTGCGAGCGAGGTCTTGATGTGCGGCGCGACGGTCAGGCCGGCCTCGACCGCCTTTTTCGCCACGAGCCCGGCGGCCAGCAGCACGCTCGGGTTGGAGGTGTTGGTGCAGGAGGTGATCGCGGCGATCAGCACGTCGCCGTTGCCGATCGAGACGTCGGATTCGAGCGGCTGTTCGACTTTCGCCTCGGACTGTGCCGCTTCGAGCGTCGGCGTGTTGCCGGTCATTTCGACCACCTGGCGTTCCGCGCCCGGCTTGACCGCAGGTTCGACCGGCGTCTTCTCGGAGGCGTCTTCGTTGCGCACCACGTGGCGGGTGTGCAGATGCGCCGCCGGCTGGTTGAAGCCGTTTTGCGCCGGCGGCAGCGAGAACAGCGCCGTGAACTTTTCCTTTACTTCGCCGAGGTCGATCCGGTCCTGCGGCCGGCGCGGGCCAGCGAGGCTCGGCCGCACGGTCGCAAGGTCGAGGGTGACGACGCGGGTGTAGTCGACGTCGCCGGTGCGCGGCGCACCGAACAGCTTCTGGGCGCGGAAGTAGGCCTCGAAGGCCTCGATTTCCTCCTGCGTGCGGCCGGTGCCGCGGAAGTAGTCGATCGTCTTCTCGTCGACCGGGAAAAAGCCCATCGTCGCGCCGTATTCGGGCGCCATGTTGCCGATCGTCGCGCGGTCCGGCAGCGCCAGGCTCGACGTGCCCTCACCGAAGAACTCGACGAATTTGCCGACCACTTTCTCGCGCCGCAGGATCTCGGTGACGGTCAGCACGAGGTCGGTCGCGGTGACGCCCTCGGGCAGCTTGCCTGTGAACTCGAAGCCGACCACATCCGGCGTCAGGAAGTAGACCGGCTGGCCGAGCATGGCGGCCTCGGCCTCGATCCCGCCGACGCCCCAGCCGACGACGCCAATGCCGTTGATCATCGTCGTGTGGCTGTCGGTGCCGACCAGCGTGTCGGGGTAGTAGACGCCCTCGGCCGTCTTGTGCACGCCGCGCGCCAGGTACTCGAGGTTGACCTGATGGACGATGCCGAAGCCCGGCGGCACGACGCCGAAGGTGTCGAAAGCCTGCATGCCCCACTTCATGAACTGGTAGCGCTCCCGGTTGCGCAGGAACTCGAGCTTCATGTTCAGGTCGAGCGAATCCTTCGTGCCGTAGTGGTCGACCATCACCGAGTGGTCGACGACGAGATCGACCGGCACCAGCGGCTCGATCGTCTTCGGGTTCTTGCCGAGCGACGCGGCGACGTTGCGCATCGCGGCCAGATCGGCGAGCAGCGGCACGCCGGTGAAATCCTGCAGGATGACCCGAGCGACGATGAACGGGATCTCGTCGGTGCGCTCGGCGTTCGGCTGCCAGTGGGCGAGTTCGGCGACGTGCGCCGGCGTGACCTTTTTGCCGTCGCAGTTGCGCAGCACCGACTCGAGGACGATCCGGATCGAGACCGGCAGCCGGGCGACGCTCGGGAACTGCTCGGCGAGCGCCGGCAATGAGAAGAAGCTGCCGGTTCGGCCGAATGCGGTCTGGAAGGGCTTGCGCATCGCGGCGAACGGGTGCTGCTGCGAAGTGGCGAGCGCGGCGACTTCGGTCTTCAGGTCGGACATTGGGGTACCTCGGGCGGTCGATGGCGGTCGGGAGGGCGGCGGGGCCGGGCAGGGACGCGACCGACGGCCCGGCTTCGGCCGCGATGCGCGACCGACGAACGATTGTGTCAGCAGCGATCTTCGGCTGTCGAAGGGACGCGGGCAAGTCGGGACACGACTTCGCGCGCGGGAATGCGTCGGGGATCGTTCGCAGGAACGTGCCATCCGGGACGCGAGCTCGCGTCGGAATTTGCGCGTCGCCTCAGCCGTGTTTCCGCTCGAAGTCGCGCAGGTGCTCGATCAGCGCTTCGACCGCCTCGATCGGCACCGCGTTGTAGAGCGAGGCGCGCATGCCGCCGGCGACACGGTGACCCTTCAACTGCGCCAGGCCACGGGCTTCGGCGCCATCGAGAAACGCGGCGTCGAGCCGCGCGTCGGCCAAGTGGAACACGACGTTCATCCGCGAGCGGTCGGCCGGGACGACCGGGCAGCGGTAGAAGTCGCTTCCGTCCAGGAACCGGTAGAGCATCTCCGACTTGGTGCCATTGCGCTCGGCCATCGTCTCCAGGCCGCCCTGAGCTTCGATCCAGGCGAACACCAGCCCGGCAATGTAGATTGCGTAGGTCGGCGGCGTGTTCAGCATCGAGCCGGCTGCCGCCTGCTGGGTGTAATCGAAGGCCGAGGGCGTGATCGGCAAGGCGCTGCCGAGCAGATCGTCGCGCACGATCACGATGGTCAGCCCGGCGGGGCCGATGTTCTTCTGCGCGCCGGCGTAGAGCGCCCCGAAGCGGGCGACGTCGAGCGGTCGCGAGAGGATCGTCGACGAAACGTCGGCGACGAGCGGCACCGCGCCGGTCTCCGGGAACGCGTGGTATTCGACGCCGCCGATCGTCTCGTTGGCGCAGATGTGGATGTAACCGGCGTGCGGGTCGAGCCGCCAGCTTTCGCGCGGCGGGACGCGGTCGAAGCCGGTCGCCTCGGAGCTGGCCGCCAGGTTGATCGTCGCGTATTTGCCCGCTTCGGCCAGCGAGCGCTTCGACCATACGCCGGTCGCGATGTAGTCGGCCGAGGTGGCGCCACGCAGCAGGTTCATCGGCACGAAGGCGTTCTCGCCGATGCCGCCGCCTTGCAGAAACAGCACCTTGTAGTTCGCCGGCACGCCGAGCAACCGGCGAAGCCGCGCCTCGGCGTCATCGAAGATCGAGATGAACCAGCGGTCGCGGTGGCTCATCTCCATGACCGACATGCCCGACCCCCGCCAGTCGAGCATCTCGGCGGCCGCCTGGCGCAGCACGGGCTCGGGCAGGGCGGCGGGGCCGGCGCTGAAATTATGGATTCGCGTCATTGTTCAGGGCCTGTTAACGCTTATGGGAGGGCTCGCGCCGGCGTGTCAAAGGCGGCCGGCAAGGCGCGCGAGGCAGTATGCCCAGGCACACAACGAGCGCGCAACGCCACCCGGCCGCCTGTGACGCATTGGCCTTCGGGGGATCTCGGCAAGGGGGCGCCCGCCGCGTTGCAAACGCTCCTCATGGCAGCCGTTACGGCTGTCATGCGCCTTGCGGCGCCCGGTGGCAGAGTCACGCGAGCCCTCCGATCGTTAACAGCCCTGGCTTGTCCACACAGGGCGAAAGATGTATAGTAACCGTTTTGGTTACAAATTGGTTTCACCATGCCGACCAGTCTGACGCTGAAAAACATCCCGGATGCGATCTACCAGCGCCTCAAGCTTGCAGCGGAGTCGCACCGAAGAAGCCTCAACGGCGAAGCGATCGTGTGCTTGGAGACGGTGTTGATGCCAGTGTCTCGTTCGACCTCCGAGCAGCTGGCCCGGATCCGAGAACTGCGGGCGACCTTGCCGCAAAATGCTTTTCATCCCGACGACATCGACGCGTTCAAGCGCGAAGGTCGCCCGTGATCGTCGTCGACACCAATGTCATTGCCTACCTGCTGCTGTCCGGGCCGTTCACGGACGCCGCGGAGGCCCTGTTGGCACGCGACGACGATTGGCGCGCGCCCGTGCTTTGGCGGAGCGAATTCCGTAACTTGATCGCAGGCTATGCGCGCCGCGGCACGATGTCTTGGGACCAGGCGAAGTCGATCCAGCGCCGTGCCGAAGCGTTCTTGCACGATGCCAGCTTCGAGGTCGATTCGGAGCAGGTGCTGCAACTGGCGCGGGACAGCGACTGTTCTTCCTACGATTGTGAGTTCGTAGCGTTGGCCATGCAGTTCGGCGCGGACCTGGTCACGATGGACCGCAAGGTGCTGCGAGCGTTTCCACGCCGGGCCGTCCCCCTGACGACATGAGCTCCGCCGGGCCGCCCCAAGGAGCTCGTTCCCGCTTGGCGGGACCGGCAGGGGCCACGAGATGGCCCCTTTGTGGCCCTTGCCGAAGGGTGCGCCCATGAGCTCCGGCACCTCGCGGCCCACCGGTGCCGATTCGGACCTCGTCTGCGGCCCGCCCGGCAGCTTCTTCTGGCACGACTACGAAACCTTCGGCCGCTCGCCGCGGCGCGATCGGCCGTCGCAGTTCGCCGGCATCCGCACCGATGCCGAGCTGAACGAGATCGACGCGCCGGTGATGCACTATTGCAGGCCGGCGCCCGACTACCTGCCGGAGCCCGAGGCCTGCCTCCTGACCGGCATCACGCCGCAGATGTGCCTCGAGCGCGGGCTCCCCGAACACCGCTTCGCCGCGGCGATCGCGGCCGAGTTCGCCCGCCCCGGCACCGTCGGCGTCGGCTACAACACGATCCGCTTCGACGACGAAGTGACGCGGCACTTGTTCTGGCGGAACTGCATCGATCCGTATGCCCGCGAGTGGCAGAACGAATGCGGGCGCTGGGACCTGCTCGACGTGGTGCGCTGCGCCTGGGCGCTGCGGCCCGAGGGCATCGCCTGGCCGACGCGCGACGACGGCACGCCTTCACTGAAGCTCGAGCACCTCGCGGCGGCGAACGGCCTGCTGCACGACGCGGCGCACGATGCGCTCTCCGACGTGCGGGCGACGATCGCACTCGCCCGGCTCGTCAGGCAGCACCAGCCGCGGCTCTGGGATTTCTGCCTCAAGCTCCGCAGCAAGCACGAGGTCGTCCGCGAGATGGGCCGGGCGCAGTCGCAGGGGCTGCCGTTTCTGCACGTCTCGGGCATGTACGGCACGGCGCGCGGGGCGATCGCGCCGGTCTGGCCGCTCGCGCCGCATCCGACGAACCGCAACGAGGTGATCGTCTGGGATCTGGGGGCCGATCCGTCCGAGCTGTTCGAGCTCGACGCCGAGACGATCCGCCTGCGGATGTTCACCAAGACCGAGGCGCTGCCCGAAGGCGTCAGCCGGCTGCCGATCAAGACGATCCACCTCAACAAGTCGCCGATCCTGATCGCCAATCTGAAGACGCTGAGCGCCGAGCGTGCCGCCAAGTGGGGGCACGACATCGCGCAGGCCTTGCGCCACGCGGAGGTCGCTGCGGCGCGGATGCACCTGCTGGCGGGGCTCTGGCCGGCGGTTTTCGAGCGCCCGGCGCGCCCGGAGCCGGCCGACGTCGACGAGGACCTCTACGGCGGACTGCTCGGCGATGCGGACCGGCGCCGGCTCGAAACGCTGCGCGGGCTCGACGGCGCGGCGCTCGCCACGCAGCGCCCGGCCTTCGACGACCCGCGCCTCGACGAGTTGCTGTTTCGCTACCGGGCGCGCAATTTCCCCGAGTCGCTCAGCGATCCTGAACGCCTGCAGTGGGAGCAGCACCGCGCCCATCGCCTGCACGACGGCGCGGGCGGCGCCTTGACGCTCGGTGCGTTCTTCGAGCGGGTCGACGAGCTGGGTCTCGCGGCCGACGAGCGCGCCGACGAGCGCGCACAGGAACTGCTCGGCGACCTGGTCGACTACGCGACGGACATCGCGCCCGAACCGGGTTAGTTCGACGCCGCGGATGCGGTCGATGCCGCGGACGCCGCGGATGCGGCCGACGCGGCCGACGCCGCGGGCATCGCCGGCGGTGCCGATGCCGGAAGCGCCGGTGCGATCCCCGGCGTCGCCACCGGCGCGATCGCTTCGGCCTGCGGCTCGCCAGTGTCGAGCGCTTCCTCCAGGTAGCGGTTCAGCAGCCGGAAGAAGCGGTCGTAAAAAGGCGCCGAGGTGATCGTTTCGCTGGCGACCTTCACCATGGCCTCGTCGCTCGAGAGGATTGGTAGGGAGAGCGAGCCGAGCACCGGCACGCCGACGCTCGCCGAGTTGTTGCTCTTCTTCAGCGCATAACGATCCTGCAGCGCCGAGACGAAGGCGGTCGTCTGCTTGCCGCCGCGGCCCGCCGGGGCGCAGACGACGTTGAACTCGATCTCGACGTGCATCTCCGACTTCGGCTGGAAGCTTTTGCGGCCATTGATGCGCTCGGCCGTCGCGGTCGGGATCGTGAAGCCCTGGCTCATCAGCGCGCGGCGCGCCGCCTCGCAGGTGGACCGCGGCGGCGTTTCGAATTCGCGCGAGTGGGTGGTGGTCGAGCCGAAGGCTTCCGACTCGACCCCGCTGCTGCTGTTGCTGGTACTGCTGCTGCCGCCACGCGAAGCGCAGCCGACGAGCGCCGCCGCGGTCAGCGCCACCGCGGTCACCGTCGCTCGCGTGACTCGACGCCTCACGTGGACGCGCCTCACGCAGCGCCGACCGACGCAGCGACGGCTGACGCAGCCACGCCTGCAGCCGCCTCGCTGAACGCGTCGATCTGATCGAAGTTCAGGTACTTGTAGACGGTCTCGCTCGCCGCGGTCAGCCCGCCCATTTCGGCCATGTACTGGTCCTGGGTCGGGATCTGGCCGAGCTTCGAGCAGATCGCCGCGAGTTCGGCCGAGCCGAGGTAGACGTTCGAGTTCTTGCCGAGCCGATTCGGGAAGTTGCGCGTCGAGGTCGAGAACACCGTGGCGCCCTCTTTGACCTGCGCCTGGTTGCCCATGCAGAGGCTGCAACCGGGCATCTCCATGCGCGCTCCGGCGGTACCGAGCACGCCGTAGTGGCCCTCGTCGCTGAGCTGCTTGGCGTCCATCTTGGTCGGCGGCGCGACCCAGAGCTTCACGGGGATGTCGCGCTTGCCTTCGAGCAGCTTCGAGGCGGCGCGGAAGTGGCCGATGTTGGTCATGCACGAGCCGATGAAGACCTCGTCGATCTTGGCGCCGGCGACTTCCGACAAGGTCTTCACGTCGTCCGGGTCGTTCGGGCAGGCGACGATCGGCTCGCGGATGTCGGCCAGGTCGATCTCGATGACGGCGGCGTACTCGGCGTCGGCATCGCCTTGGAGCAGTTGCGGGTCGGCGAGCCAGGCTTCCTGGGCGGCGATCCGGCGCTGCAGCGAGCGCGCATCGGCGTAGTCGTTCGCGATCATCCACTTCATCAGCGTGACGTTGCTGCGGATGTACTCGGCGATCGGCGCCGGGTTCAGATGCACGGTGCATCCGGCGGCGCTGCGTTCGGCCGAGGCGTCCGAGAGCTCGAAGGCCTGCTCGACCTTCAAATCGGGCAGCCCTTCGATTTCGAGAATGCGCCCCGAGAAGACGTTCTTCTTGCCCTTCTTGTCGACCGTCAACAACCCCTGCCGGATCGCGTACAGCGGAATCGCGTTGACCAGGTCGCGCAGCGTCACGCCGGGCTGCAGCGTGCCCTTGAAGCGCACCAGCACGCTCTCGGGCATGTCGAGCGGCATCACGCCGGTCGCGGCGGCGAAGGCGACGAGGCCCGAGCCGGCCGGAAAGCTGATGCCGATCGGGAACCGCGTGTGCGAATCGCCGCCGGTGCCGACGGTGTCGGGCAGCAGCAGCCGGTTCAGCCACGAGTGGATCACGCCATCGCCCGGGCGGAGCGAAATGCCGCCGCGGGTCGAGATGAACTCGGGCAGCTCGTGGTGCATCTTCACGTCGACCGGCTTGGGATAGGCCGCGGTGTGGCAGAACGACTGCATCACCAGATCGGCCGAGAAGCCGAGGCAGGCGAGGTCTTTCAGCTCGTCGCGCGTCATCGGCCCGGTCGTGTCCTGCGAGCCGACCGAGCTCATGCGCGGCTCGCAATAGGTGCCGGGGCGCATGCCCTGCTGCGCGCCGTCCTTGACCGGCAGCCCGCAGGCCTTGCCGACCATCTTCTGCGCGAGGCTGTAGCCGCGGCCGCTGTCGGCCGGGCTCTGCGGCAGACGAAACAGCGTCGAAGGCGGCAGGCCGAGCGCCTCGCGCGCTTTGGCGGTGAGGCTGCGGCCGACGATCAAGGGAATCCGGCCGCCGGCGCGCACTTCGTCGAACAGCACCTCGCTCTTGACCTGGAACTCGGCGATGACCTGGCCATCTTTCAGCGCCTTGCCTTCGTAGGGGCGCAGCTCGACGGTGTCGCCCATGTTCATCTGGCTGACATCGAGCTCGATCGGCAAGGCGCCCGAATCCTCCATCGTGTTGTAGAAGATCGGCGCGATCTTGGCGCCGAGGCACACGCCGCCGAAGCGCTTGTTCGGCACGAAGGGGATGTCTTCGCCGGTGAACCAGAGCACCGAGTTGGTCGCCGATTTGCGGCTCGAGCCGGTGCCGACGACATCGCCGACGTAGGCCACCAGATGGCCGCGAGCCCGCAACTCCTCGATGAAGCGCACCGGGCCGCGCTTGCCGTCTTCCTCCGGGACGATGCCGGCCCGCCGATTCTTGAGCATCGCCAGCGCGTGGAGCGGGATGTCGGGGCGGCTCCAGGCGTCGGGCGCCGGCGAGAGGTCGTCGGTGTTGGTCTCGCCGGTCACCTTGAAGACACTGACCGTGATCGATTCGGGCACTTCGGGACGCGAGGTGAACCATTCGGCCTCGGCCCAGCTCTGCAGCACGGTCTTGGCGTTGGCGTTGCCGGCGGCGGCTTTTTCCTGAACGTCGTGGAACTGATCGAACATCAGCAGCGTCTTCTTCAAGCCTTCGGCCGCGACGCTGCCCACCGAAACGTCGTCCAGCAGATCGACCAGCGGGCTGATGTTGTAGCCGCCGAGCATGGTGCCGAGCAGCTCGGTGGCCCGGGCGCGCGAGATCAGCGGTGTCGCTTCGCTGCCATGGGCGATCGCCGCGAGGTAACTCGCCTTCACCTTGGCGGCGGCGTCGACGCCGGCCGGCACACGGTAGGTGATCAGCTCGACCAGCTCCGCTTCGACGCCGGGCGGCGGCGCCTTCAGCAGCTCGACGAGCTCGCTGGTCTGCGCGGCGGAGAGCGGCAGCGGCGGAATGCCGAGGGCGGCGCGTTCGGCGACGTGGTGGCGATAGGCGTCGAGCATCATGGAACTCCGGATGAGAGCGAGAACGGCAATTCGATTCAGGGCAGGGCCGGAACGATGATCTTCAAGCCCTTGAAGTAATCGCGAAAAAAGCTGCCGTCCCGGGTGATCAGGCCCTTGCACTGCAAAAGCGCATGGGCGCCGACCAGGAAATCGGGGACGGTGCGTTCCCGGTCACCGCCCCGCTGGCGATAGCGGCGTTGCATCTCGCCGGCGCGCAACGCGGCCGGTGAGTCGACCGGCAGGTACGAGATACCGATGCCCTCCAGCACGGACAGCACCTCGGCACCGTCGCGCAGAGCGGTCGTCACCTCCGCCAGAACCACGTCGCATACCACCACGGGGCCGATGGACAGCGACTGGCGCAGGCTGATCTCCGCCGGCTCGGCTTCGATGTCGCTGCCGGAAAGCAGATCGACGATCACCGACGAGTCGATCGCGATCATTCGAAAGCCCGGGCGGCAGAAGCGCGCGGCCGCGGCCGGCGCGATCGAGCGCCAAGCTCTTGCACGCCCAGTTGCATCGACATTGCCGTCCGGCGCGATCGGCGTCTCAGATGTCGACCGGATCGCCCGGCGCGCGGCCGCGAATGGCGCGCATCGCCTCGTCGGTCGTCGCGAAGCCGTCGAGCTTGAAGCGCCCGCGGACGCGTGAAATCGCGTCGTCGACATGCTTTCTGAGAATGATGCGCGCGCCGTCGAGTTCGACCTTCAGCTGTGTGCCTTTGGTGAGGCCGAGCGCGTCGCGCACCGCCTTGGGCAGGGTGACCTGGCCACGTTCGGCGACGGTTGCTTCCACGAAAGGGCCCTTGGGTCAGTTCGGTATGCAAGAAGTTTACATACTCTCCTAGACCTACGGGCCCACCGGCGTCAGCGCGCGCTCGATGCTGAGGGCGCGATCGGCGTCGGGCGTGACATCGTGCCGCCGGCGGCCGGCGCGACGACCGCCGGCGCAGGCTCGGGCGCCGAGGCCGGCGCTGCGATCGCGGCGGCGGCAGCCTCGGCCTTGGCAGCGCGCGCCGCTTCGACCAGCTCGCGTTGACGCGCACTGATGCACTCGTCGACGATTCGCTGGCCCGTCCGCACATTGAGCAGCATCGACTTCGCGGTGATCTGCACCATCAGCGTCTCCCCACCGACATCCTCAAGACGGATGGCGCCAGTCGACGACAGCACCGGCTTCATGAGCCACAGCGATTTGACGTGTTTCACGTCGACGTAGCCCTTGTACTTCGGGCTCGGGACGATCACCACCGATTGCTTGAACTCGCACTCGTAGACGCCGACGTAGACCTTCCCGGCGGTTTCGAGCTGTTCGGCGTCGGCTTCGGCAGGGGGTGGCGGCTCGACCGGCCCGGGAAGCACGGCGGGCTTGCGGCTCGCGCGTGCCGGCGCCGGCTTGGCCGCTGCCTTGTGGAGCGGCTGGCGGGTGGTCTGGACCTCGGCCCAGGCGGTCGGCACAAGCAGCGAGAGGGCCACGGCGGCCGGAAACGCGAAGCGCGGAGAAAGAAGCGTCATGGAGGGCATGCGTCGGATGAGGGGCCGCGAATTGTGCAGCCCTCTCCTCCTTGCGGCCTCCCGGCGCCCCCGCCGATTCGTCAGAGCAGGTGCTTCACGCCGTCCTGCTCGCCCTTCAACTCGTCGAGCGTCAGGTTGATCCGCTCCTGGCTGAACGCGTCGATCGGCAGGCCTTCGACGATCTTGTACGCGCCGCCTTCGCAGGTGACTGGGAAGCCGAACATCACATCCTGCGGAATGCCGTACTGGCCATCCGACGGGATGCCCATGGTGACCCACTTCCCCTGGGTGCCGAGCGCCCAGTCCCGCATGTGGTCGATGGCCGCGTTCGCTGCCGACGCGGCCGACGAGACGCCGCGGGCCGCGATGATCGCCGCGCCGCGCTTGCCGACGGTTGGCAGAAAGGTGTCGGCGTTCCAGGCCGGGTCGCCGATCATGTCCTTGACGCTCTGGCCGTCGATCGTCGCGAAGCGGTAGTCGGCGTACATCGTCGGCGAGTGGTTGCCCCAGACGGCCAGCTTCTCGATCGCGGCGACGGGTTTGCCGGTTTTCGCGGCGAGCTGCGAGAGGGCACGGTTGTGGTCGAGCCGGAGCATCGCGGTGAAGTTCTTGCGCGGCAAGCCCGGCGCGCTCTTCATTGCGATGTAGGCGTTCGTGTTGGCCGGATTGCCGACCACCAGCACCTTCACGTCGCGCTTGGCGACGGCGTCGAGCGCCTTACCCTGGGCGGTGAAGATCTCGGCGTTGACCGCCAGCAATTCGGCCCGCTCCATGCCGGGGCCGCGCGGACGCGAGCCGATCAGGAGGGCGTAATCGATGTCCTTGAACGCGGTCATCGGGTCGCTGTGCGCTTCCATGCCCGCCAGAAGCGGAAAGGCGCAATCCTCGAGTTCCATCATCACGCCCTTCAGCGCGGCCTGGGCCTTTTCCATCGGCACCTCGAGCAGGCTCAGCACCACCGGTTGATCCTTGCCGAGCATTTCGCCCGAGGCGATACGGAACAGGATCGCGTAGCCGATCTGGCCGGCGGCGCCGGTGACGGCGACGCGAACGGGGGGCTTGCTCATGGGATTTCTCCGGGTCGGGGTGGGCAGGAAACGCCGGACGGCGTTTGAGCGCCTGCCGGGCAAGTTTCCGAGTTTATGACCAGACGCGCCGCCGCGGCGTCGCGACGCGCGACCGGTGGCTTCGGTCCTCTGTAAGACATCCTTCAACGGACCTGAGGAAGCTCGCCCATCTTTGTGCTGCAATCCCGGCATGCCGCCGCCCTCGACCTCCGCCCCGCCAGAGGTCGACGGCGGGGCGGCCTTCAGCCCGCTCTACCGTCAGATCAAGGCGCTCCTCGTGAAGAGCCTGCAGCGCGCCGAGTGGCGCCCGGGGGAGGCGATCCCGAGCGAGGTCGAGTTGGCGGCGCGCTACAAGGTCAGCCAGGGCACGATGCGCAAGGCGATCGACGAGCTGGCGGCCGAGAACCTGCTCGTCAGGCGCCAGGGCAAGGGCACCTTCGTCGCGACGCATGCCGCCGAGCAGGTGCAGTTCCGCTTCCTCCGGCTCACGCCCGATGCCGGCGGAGGCGGCGGCATGTCGCGCCGGCTGATCGATTGCCGGCGCGAGCGCGCGCCGGCGGACCTCGCGCGCGCCTTGCGCCTGCGCGTCGGCGAACCGTTGACGCGGGTGCGGCGGGTGCTGTCGTTCGAAGACGCGCCGGTGGTGTTCGACGAGATCTGGCTCCCGGCGGCGCTGTTTCGCGGCCTGACGGTCGAGCGGCTGGCCGCGGACCGCGGCCCGATGTATGGTCTCTTCGAAACCGAATTCGGCGTGCGCATGATCCGCGCCGAGGAAAAGATCCGGGCCGTCGCGGCCGATGCGGCGAGCGCACCGTGGCTGGATGTCGCCGAAGGCACGCCGCTGCTGAGCGTCGAGCGTCTGTCGTTCACTTACGGCGACGCGCCGGTGGAGCTGCGCCGCGGGCTCTATCGCACCACCGCCCATCACTACCGGAACGAATTGCAGTGACGGGCAGCGGCGGCGCGGCGGCGCTGCGACCGGCAGAGGGGCCGCCCGCCCGGCCCGCGGGCGGGCGCCCCACGGCGTTGCCATAAACTCTCCGGGTTTGCACCATCCTTTCGACCCAAGGGACATCTTCGAGCATGGCTTCTTCCGCTGGCACTGCATCTACCGGGCGGCCCGCGCCTGGCGTCCGTCCGGGCGGCAACATGCGACTCTGGGACGCGATCGGCTACAAGCTGCCGCCGTCCGGCTGGGTGTCGATCCTGCATCGGGTCAGCGGCCTCGTGATGTTCGTGTTGCTGCCGTTCGTGATCTGGCTGTTCGACGTGAGCGTCACGTCGGAGGTCAGCTACCAGCAGTTCAGCTCGCTGTTCGCGGCGGGCGCGCTGCACCTGCCCGGGTGGTTCTACAAGCTGGTCGTGCTGGCGCTGATCTGGTCCATCCTGCACCATTTGATCGCGGGTGTGCGCCACCTGTGGATGGATGCGACGCACGACCACTCGAAGCGCTTCGGTCGCCTGACGGCCATCGCGACCCTTGCGCTGAGCGTTCTGTTGACGCTCGGCCTCGGCGTCAAACTCTTCCTCGGCTGAGGGCCCCGACATGAGCAACAGCTACGGCTCGAAGCGAACGGTCGTCGGCGCGCATTACGGCCTGCGCGACTGGCTCTCGCAACGCATCACCGCGGTGCTGATGGCGCTTTTCGCGCTGGTGCTGGTCGTGCAGGTGCTGCTGCCGGGCGAGCTCGGCTACGACAAGTGGTCCGGCATCTTCTCCCACCAGTGGATGAAGGTGCTGACCTTCGTGACCATCGTCGCACTGATCTGGCACAGCTGGGTCGGCGTGCGCGATGTGCTGATGGATTACGTGAAGCCGGTCGGCATGCGCTTGGTGCTGCAGGTGGCGACCATCGTCTGGCTGGTCGGCTGCGGCGGCTGGGCGATCCAGGTTCTTTGGAGACTCTGACGAATGGAATCCGCGATCCCGCGCCTGTCGCCTGCCACCGCCGGGCTGCCACGCCGCAAGTTCGATGTCGTGATCGTCGGCGCCGGCGGCTCCGGCATGCGCGCCTCGCTGCAGCTCGCGCTCGCCGGCCTGAACGTCGCCGTGCTGACCAAGGTGTTCCCGACCCGCTCGCACACGGTCGCCGCGCAGGGCGGCATCGGCGCCTCGCTCGGCAATATGAGCGAGGACACCTGGCACTATCACTTCTACGACACGGTCAAGGGCTCCGACTGGCTCGGCGACCAGGACGCGATCGAGTTCATGTGCCGCGAAGCGCCGAAGGTCGTGTACGAGCTCGAGCACTTCGGCATGCCGTTCGACCGCAACCCCGACGGCACGATCTACCAGCGCCCGTTCGGCGGCCACACCGCCAACTACGGCGAGAAGCCGGTGCAGCGCGCCTGCGCCGCGGCCGACCGCACCGGCCACGCGATGCTGCACACGCTCTACCAGCAGAACGTCAAGGCGCGCACCAACTTCTTCGTCGAATGGATGGCGCTCGACCTGATCCGTGACGCCGCTGGCGACGTCGTTGGCGTCACCGCGATCGAGATGGAGACCGGCGAGGTCCACATCCTCGAGGCCAAGACGACCCTGCTCGCGACCGGTGGCGCCGGCCGGATCTTCGCCGCCTCGACCAACGCCTTCATCAACACGGGCGACGGGCTCGGCATGGCGGCGCGCGCCGGGCTGCCGCTCGAGGACATGGAGTTCTGGCAGTTCCACCCGACCGGCGTGGCCGGTGCCGGCGTGTTGCTGACCGAAGGCTGCCGCGGCGAAGGCGCGATCCTTCGCAACAGCGACGGCGAGCGCTTCATGGAGCGTTACGCGCCGACCCTGAAAGATCTGGCGCCGCGCGATTTCGTCTCGCGCTGCATGGACCAGGAGATCAAGGAAGGCCGCGGCTGCGGGCCGAACAAGGACTACATCGTCCTCGACATGACGCACCTCGGCGCCGAGACGATCATGAAGCGGCTGCCGAGCGTGTTCGAGATCGGCCACAACTTCGCGAACGTCGACATCACGAAGGAGCCGATCCCGGTCGTGCCGACGATCCACTACCAGATGGGCGGCATCCCGACCAACATTCACGGCCAGGTCGTCGCGCCCAAGGACGGTGACCCGAACCGCGTCGTCGGCGGCCTCTACGCGGTAGGCGAGTGTTCATGCGTAAGCGTGCACGGCGCGAACCGGCTCGGCACCAACTCCCTGCTCGACCTGCTGGTTTTTGGCAAGGCCGCTGGCGACCATATCGTCGCCAGCGGATTGAAGGCCAAGGAGCACAGACCGCTGCCGACCGAAGCTGCCGAGTTCACGCTCGCGCGGCTCGCCAAGCTCGAGGCCACGACCAGCGGCGAGTATGCGCAGGATGTCGCCAACGACATCCGGAAGTCGATGCAGCAGCACGCCAGCGTGTTCCGCACCCAGGCGTTGATGGACGAGGGCGTCAGGCAGATCCAGGCGCTCGACGCCAGGGTCGCGGACATCTACCTCGCCGACAAGTCGAAAGTCTTCAACACCGCGCGGATCGAGGCTCTCGAGGTCGACAACCTGATCGAGGTCGCGAAGGCGACGATGATCTCGGCGGCCGCCCGCCACGAGAGCCGCGGTGCCCACACCGTCGACGACTACAACGACACGCCGGAGCACCCCAACGGCCGCAATGACGAAGTGTGGTTGAAGCACACCCTCTTCTTCAGCGAGGGCAACCGGCTCGATTACAAGCCGGTGCAGCTAAAGCCGCTGACGGTCGAATCCGTGCCGCCAAAAGTTCGCACGTTCTGAAAACATGGCCATGACCACGCGCACCTTCCAGATCTACCGCTACGACCCCGACGCCGACGCCAAGCCCCGCATGCAGACGCTCGAGGTCGAGCTCGACGGCAGCGAACGCATGTTGCTCGACGCACTCAACAAGCTGAAGCGGGTGGACCAGAGCCTCAGTTTCCGCCGCTCCTGCCGCGAAGGGGTGTGCGGCTCGGACGCAATGAACATCAACGGCAAGAACGGCCTCGCGTGCCTCACCAACATGCGCACGCTGCCGGGCACCGTGGTGCTGAAGCCGCTTCCCGGGCTGCCGGTGATCCGCGATCTGATCGTCGACATGACGCAGTTCTTCAAGCAGTACCAGTCGATCAAGCCGTATCTGATCAACGACGAGATTCCGCCCGAAAAGGAGCGGCTCCAGTCGCCCGAGGAGCGCGACGAACTGAACGGCCTCTACGAGTGCATCCTCTGCGCGAGCTGCTCGACGGCTTGCCCGAGCTTCTGGTGGAACCCGGACAAGTTCGTCGGCCCGGCGGGGCTGCTGCAGGCCTACCGTTTCATCGCCGACAGCCGTGACCAGGCGACCGGCGAGCGGCTCGACAACCTCGAAGACCCGTACCGCCTGTTCCGCTGCCACACGATCATGAATTGCGTCGATGTTTGCCCGAAGGGGCTGAACCCGGCGCAGGCGATCGGCAAGATCCGGGAATTGATGGTCAGGCGCACCGTCTGAGCACGCCACCGCCATTCACCGAGCCGAATATGCCGCCACCGCCGGTCGATGCCACGACGCTCAGCCGCTTGCGCTGGCGCTGCCGTCGCGGCCTGCTCGAAAACGACTTGTTCGTCGAGCGCTTCTTCGCCCGTTACGGTGCCGCATTGAGTGCTGCACAGGCCGGCGGGTTGATGCGCCTGATGGACCTGTCGGACAACGATTTGCTCGACCTGTTGCTGGGCCGCTGCCAGCCTGATCCCGCATCCCTCGACGACGACGCCCTCTCGGTGCTCTGGGCGATGCGCGCGTCGCCGCCTGGTCGGCCCTGGGCCGCCGCACCGGGCGCGCATGATGCGTCCGCCCATTAATCTCTCGTCGCTTCTTCCAGCCGTTCAAGGAAAGCCCATGACCCCGTCCGACGTCAAAGCCACTTTGTCCTTCTCCGACGGGAGTCCGTCGATGGACATGCCCATCTACAAGGGCACGATCGGTCCGGACGTGATCGATATCCGAAAGCTCTACGCCCAAACCGGCAAGTTCACCTACGACCCGGGCTTTCTCTCGACCGCCGCTTGCAATTCTACGATCACCTACATCGATGGCGACAAAGGTGAATTGCTCTATCGCGGTTACCCGATCGAGCAGCTTGCAGAAAATTGCAATTATCTCGAGACGTGCTACTTGCTTCTGAAGGGTGAATTGCCGAACGAGGCGGAGAAGTCCGAGTTCACGAAGCTTGTCACCAACCACACGATGGTGAATGAGCAGATGCAGTTTTTTCTGCGGGGCTTCCGGCGCGATGCACACCCGATGGCCATCATGACCGGGCTGGTCGGCGCGCTTTCTGCCTTCTATCACGACTCGACCGACATCCATAACCCCGAGCACCGCGAGATCTCGGCGATCCGGCTGATCGCCAAGATGCCGACGCTGGTCGCAATGGCCTACAAGTACACGATCGGCCAGCCGTACATCTACCCGAAAAACGACCTTTCGTACGCCGCTAACTTCATGCGGATGATGTTCGCGACGCCGTGTGAGGAGTACGTCCAAAACGACGTGCTGGTGCGGGCGATGGACCGCATCTTCATTCTGCATGCCGACCACGAGCAGAACGCTTCGACCTCGACGGTGCGCCTGTGCGGCTCGTCGGGCACCAACCCGTTCGCGGCGATCGCGGCGGGTGTGGCCTGTCTGTGGGGCCCGGCGCACGGTGGTGCCAACGAGGCCGCGCTGAACATGCTCGAAGACGTGCAGAAAATGGGCGGCGTCGAGAAGATCGGCGAGTTCATCAAGCAGGTGAAAGACAAGAATTCGAGCGTCAAGCTGATGGGCTTCGGCCACCGGGTCTACAAGAATTACGACCCGCGCGCCAAGCTCATGCGCGAGACGTGCCACGAGGTGCTCGACGCGCTCGGCCTGCACAACGACCCGATCTTCAAACTCGCGATGGCGCTCGAGAAGATCGCGCTCGAGGACGATTACTTCGTGTCGCGAAAGCTCTACCCGAACGTCGATTTCTATTCGGGCATCGTGCAGCGCGCGATCGGCATTCCGGTCACGCTCTTTACCGCGATCTTCGCGCTCGCGCGCACGGTCGGCTGGATTGCGCAACTGAACGAGATGATTGCCGACCCCGAGTACAAGATCGGCCGCCCGCGCCAGCTGTTCAGCGGCGCGACGCCGCGCAAGGTGCTGCCGATCGGCGATCGCCCCTGACCCTCGACGAAAACGCCGCTTCTCTTCGCGGCGATACCGGAACCATGCTGCGCACGCTCTACGACAAGCTCTGGGACGAACACGTCGTCCACGCCGAGAACGACGGCACCACGGTGCTGTACGTCGATCGCCACCTGCTGCACGAGGTGACGAGCCCGCAGGCCTTCGAGGGCTTGCAGTTGGCCGCGCGCCCGCTTTGGCGCGTGTCGGCGAATCTGGCGGTCAGCGACCACAACGTGCCGACCACCGATCGGCGCCGCGGCATCGCCGATCCGATCTCGAAACTGCAGGTCGATACGCTCGACGCGAACTGCGACCGGGCCGGCATCACGCAGTTCAAGATGAACGATCTGCGCCAGGGCATCGTGCACGTGATCGGCCCCGAGCAGGGCGCCACGCTTCCCGGCATGACCGTCGTCTGCGGCGATTCGCACACCTCCACCCACGGCGCTTTCGGCGCGCTTGCGCACGGTATCGGTACCAGCGAAGTCGAGCACGTGTTGGCGACCCAGACCTTGCTCGCTCGCAAGGCGAAGAACATGCTGGTGCGGGTCGAGGGAACGCTGCCGCGCGGCTGCAGCGCCAAGGACATCGTGCTCGCGGTGATCGGCCGGATCGGCACGGCCGGCGGCACCGGCTACACGATCGAGTTCGCCGGCGCGGCGATTCGTGCGCTCAGCATGGAAGGGCGCATGACCGTCTGCAACATGGCGATCGAGGCGGGCGCCCGCGCCGGCCTGATCGCGGTCGACGACACGACGATCGCCTATGTGAAGGGCCGCCCGTACACTCCGAGCGGCTACGAGTGGAAGCAAGCGGTCCGCTACTGGCGCACCTTGCACTCGGATCCCGGCGTGCATTTCGATGCGGTCGTCGAGTTCGATGCCGCCCTGATCCGCCCGCAGGTCACCTGGGGGACCTCGCCCGAGATGGTGCTGGCGATCGGCGATCGCCTGCCCGACCCTGAGCGCGAGAAAGACGCCGCCAAGCGCGACGCGATCGAACGCGCGCTCGCCTACATGGCGCTCGAGCCGAACCGTCCGATCGGTGACATCCGCATCGACAAGGTCTTTATCGGCTCGTGCACCAACTCGCGCATCGAGGATTTGCGCGAAGCCGCCGCCGTGGTGCGCCGGCTCGGCGGCCGCGTGGCTTCGAACGTGAAGCTGGCGATGGTCGTGCCGGGCTCCGGCCTCGTGAAGCAGCAGGCCGAGCGCGAAGGGCTCGACCGGGTGTTCACCGGCGCCGGCTTCGAGTGGCGCGAGCCCGGCTGCTCGATGTGCCTGGCGATGAACGCCGACCGGCTCGAACCGGGCGAGCGCTGCGCCTCGACCAGCAACCGCAATTTCGAGGGCCGCCAGGGCGCGGGGGGCCGTACCCATCTCGTCAGCCCAGCGATGGCCGCCGCCGCGGCAATCGAGGGCCATTTCGTCGACGTGACGCGGCTGGCGTGATGCGGCCCCTCCGAGGAGACCGTCGATGACCCCGTTCCAACGCCACACCGGCATCGTCGCGCCGATCGACCGCGAGAACGTCGACACCGACGCGATCATTCCGAAGCAATTTTTGAAGTCGATCAAACGCTCGGGCTTCGGTCCGAACCTGTTCGACGAATGGCGCTACCTCGACCACGGTGAGCCGGGGCAGGATCCGGCGAGCCGGCGGCCGAACCCCGATTTCGTGTTGAACCAGCCGCGCTACCGGGGTGCCTCGGTGCTGCTCGCGCGCCGCAATTTCGGCTGCGGCTCGTCGCGCGAGCATGCGCCCTGGGCGCTCGAGCAATACGGGTTCAGGGCGTTGATCGCCCCGAGCTTTGCCGATATCTTTTTCAACAACTGCTTCAAGAACGGCTTGTTGCCGATCCAGCTCGCGGAAGAAAAGGTGGTGCGCCTGTTCGACGCGGTGCTCGCGTTCCCCGGCTACGTGCTGACGATCGACCTCGCGGAGCAGACGGTGACGAAGCCGGACGGTGAGGAACTCGGGTTCGAGATCGAGCCGTTCCGCAAGTACTGCCTGCTCGGCGGCTACGACGACATCGGCCTGACGCTGCGGCACGCCGAGAAGATCCGCGCCTACGAAGCCGAGCGGTTGCTGACCAAACCCTGGCTCGCGCATACGCTCTGAACCGTTCTGACCCGACACGCCGTTTCGACCGGAGCCGCCCCTTGAAGATCGCGATCCTGCCCGGCGACGGCATCGGCCCCGAGATCGTCGCCGAAGCCCTCCGGGTGCTCGACGCGCTCGATCTGCGCTTCGAGACCGAAGCCGCGCCGGTGGGCGGCGCGGCCTACGAAGCGGCCGGCCACCCCTTGCCCGAAGCGACCTTGCGGCTCGCGCAGGCCGCCGATGCGGTGCTCTTCGGCGCGGTCGGCGACTGGAAGTACGACACGCTCGAGCGCTCGTTGCGGCCGGAGCAGGCCATCCTCGGACTGCGTCGGCAACTGGGCCTGTTCGCCAATCTGCGTCCGGCGAGGTGCTACCCCGAACTTACGCACGCCTCGAGCCTGAGGCCGGAGCTGGTGGCCGGGCTCGATCTGCTGATCATCCGCGAGCTGACCGGCGACGTGTACTTCGGCCAGCCGCGCGGCCGACGCAGTGCGCCCGACGGCGCTTTCGCCGGCGCCGACGAAGCGTTCGACACGATGCGCTACTCGCGACCCGAGATCGAGCGGATCGCCCACGTCGCCTTCCGCGCCGCCCGGCGCCGCAGCGGCCGGGTCACGAGCGTCGACAAGGCGAACGTCCTCGAGACCTCCCAGTTCTGGAAGGAGGTCGTGACCGGGGTCCATGCCGGGTACCCCGAAGTGGCGCTCGAGCACCTGTACGTCGACAACGCGGCAATGCAACTGGTGCGCGCGCCCAAGCACTTCGATGTCATCGTCACCGGCAACCTGTTCGGTGACATCCTCTCCGACGAAGCGGCGATGCTCACCGGCTCGATCGGCATGTTGCCCTCGGCCTCGCTCGATGCGAACGGCAAGGGCCTGTACGAGCCGAGCCACGGCAGCGCGCCCGACATCGCCGGCCGGGGCATCGCCAACCCACTGGCTACAATCTTGTCCGCTGCCATGATGCTTCGTTACTCCCTCGACCAGCCCGCCGCCGCCGACCGTATCGAACGGGCGGTGCAACAGGTGCTTGCCGCCGGCCTGCGCACGGCCGATATCGGATCTGAAGGCACGCAGCGGGTCGGCACGCGGGCGATGGGCGACGCCGTCGTCGCGGCGCTCCGCGACGAGAAGACCCGCACCGCAGGCTGACGCCGGCCGCTCGTTTCGCCTCCGACGCTTCAGGACTTCGGCGGAGCAGGTCAGCGACAGCCGGGAGCCGCGAAGCTCCAACCCGCGCAAAGGACGACACGACATGGCAGTGACGACAGGCTTGGTCGGATGGCGCGGCATGGTCGGTTCCGTGTTGCTGGACCGGATGCAGGCCGAGGGCGATTTCGGCCTCATCGAACCGCTCTTCTTCTCGACGTCCAACGCCGGCGGCGCCGCGCCTGCATCGGCGAAAAACGAGACCCGTCTTTTCGATGCGCACGACATTGCGGCGTTGAAGCGCTGCGAGGTGATCGTGACCGCGCAGGGCGGCGAGTACACCAAGGCCGTCTATCCGAAGCTGCGCCAGGCCGGCTGGAAGGGGTACTGGATCGACGCCGCCAAGACGCTGCGGATGAACGCGGACGCGGTGATCGTGCTCGACCCGGTGAACCGGCCGGTGATAGACGCCGCCCTCCGCCGCGGCGTGCGCGACTTCATCGGCGGCAACTGCACCGTCAGCTGCATGCTGATGGGCATCGGCGCGCTGTTCAAGGCCGATCTGGTCGAGTGGATGACCTGCACCACTTATCAGGCGGCGAGCGGCGGCGGTGCGCAGCACATGCGCGAATTGCTGACGCAGTACGGCAGCCTGAACGCCGCGGTCCGGCCCCTGCTCGACGACCCGGCGAGCGCGATCCTCGACATCGACCGCCGGGTGCTCGCCGCGCAGCGCGGTTTGACTTCCGCGCAAACCGCCAGCTTCGGCGTGCCGCTCGGCGGCAGCCTGATCCCGTGGGTCGACGTCGATCGCGGCGACGGCACCAGCCTCGAGGAATGGAAGGGCGGTGCGGAGACCAACAAGATCCTCGGGCGCGGTCCGGGTTTCTCGGAGGCGCCGATCCCCATCGATTCGATCTGCGTTCGTGTCGGCGCGATGCGCTGCCACAGCCAGGCGCTGACGATGAAGCTCAAGCGTGACGTACCGTTGACCGATATCGAGAAGATGATCGCGAACGACAACCCCTGGGTCCGGTTGGTGCCGAACACCCGGGAGGCGAGCGTGCGCGAGCTGACGCCGGTCGCGGTCACCGGCACCCTGACCATCCCCGTCGGCCGGCTCAGGAAGCTGGCGCTCGGCCCCGAATACGTCGGGGCGTTCACGATCGGCGATCAGCTGCTATGGGGCGCCGCCGAACCTTTGCGACGGATGCTGCGGATCCTGCTCGAGTCACGCTGAGGCGACGGCGCGGTGCAGGTGTTGTCGCGGGGCGACATCCGTCACACGCGGCTTGGCGCCGGTGGCTGTGATGCGACCGCAGGCTTTGCTTCAGCTTGTCAGTGTATCTGCCTGATGCTATGGTGATTTTCGGCAATGACGCCACCGGGCGCGGCCTGACGCAGCGTTCGTTCAGTTGATCGATACCGTGCCGCGCCCGACTACTCGGAGCGCGTGCCCGGCGTTCTGGCAGGAGACGCCTTGAAGCGAAGCTCGAAGTTCAACCCGGGGCGTTTCGCCATGACCGGCATCGCGGCAGCGGTCTGCTGCGCCTGGGCGTCGTCGGCCTTCGCACTCGGCCTCGGCAGGATGCAGGTCCAGTCGGCCCTCGGCGAAGCGCTTCGGGCCGAGATAGAGGTCACGAGCCTGACCCCGGAAGAAGCGGCGAATCTGCGCGTCAAGGTCGCCTCGCCGGATGCGTACAAGGTCGCCGGCGTCGACTACAACGCGGTGCTTCCGGGCACCCGGGTCGAAGTGATGCGCCGGGCCGACGGGCGGCCCTACTTGCGGCTGACCAGCGACCGCGGCGTCCAGGAGCCGTTCGTCGACGTGATCCTCGAGATGAACTGGGCGAGCGGTCGGCTGGTGCGCGAGTACACGATGCTGTTCGACCCGCCGGCGACCGCCCGCACGCCGGCACCTCCGCCGGTGCTGGCGAACACCGCGCCGGCGCAATCCTTGCCCGCGGTCGTGGCAACGCCGCGCCTGCCCGACCGTCGCGTCGCGGCCAGCCCGCCGCCGCCGCCCGCCTTCCGTGAAGCTGCGCCGGCGCCGGCGCCGGCCCGCACCGAGCGGGCGCCGGTCGCCGCCGCCGCAGCGCCTTCGCCTTCGACCGCGCTGCCCACGTCCAGGTCTGGCGGCGGTTCGCCATCCGCCGAGGCCGGCTCGTACCGTGTGCGCCCGGGCGATTCGCTGTCGCGCATCGCCACGAAAACGCAGCGCCCCGGCGTCTCGCTCGACCAGATGCTGGTGTCGCTCTTCCGCGGCAATTCCCAGGCCTTCATCGGCGACAACATGAACCGGCTGCGTAGCGGCGTCGTGCTGAGCGTGCCGACCGCCGAGACGGCCCGCGCGACCGCGCCCGACGAAGCACGCCAGGTCGTTCAGGCCCAGAGCGCTGACTTCGGTGCCTACCGCCAGCGCTTGGCGAGCGGCGTGCTGCAGACGCGGCCGGACGGCTCGGCCCGTCAGGCCGGTGGCAAGGTCCAGGCAGAGGTCGACGAGCGGCGCGCCGGCGTCGCTGCTGCGCCCGATCGCCTGACCTTGAGCAGCGGGCGGCCGGCCAGCGACGCGGCCGCGCCGTCGGCCGATGCCGCGGCCCGCGAACGGACGCGTCGCGCCGACGATCTGCGCCTGGCCGAGGCCGCGCGGCTCGCCGCTGCGGCGAGCGCCGGGCAGCCCGCACGCCCGACGCCGACGCCACCGACCGTGGCGTCCAACCTGCCATCGCCGGCGCCCTCGCAAGCGATGGCGCCCGTTCCGGCCGCCGCGCCGATAATGCCGCCGATAATGCCGCCGCCATCATCTTCCGTCATTCCCGCGCCGCCGCCGCAACTCGCGGCGAGCGGTGCTTCGCTGCCATCGCTGGCCGGCACGGCGGCGTCGGTCGCGGTGCCCACCACCGGGGTTCTGGTCGCTGCGACGCCTCCAGCGTCGGCGCCGGGTGCGCTCGGCGCCGCGCCGCCGCCGCGGGCCGTGGCGCCACTGCCGGGTCGGTCGGCCGCGTCCGCGAGCGAAGAGCCGGGCGCACTCGGCTCGCTGCTCGACGACAACCCGCTTGCGATCGCCCTCGGCGGCCTCGCCCTTGCCGCGCTCGTCGCCTTCGGCATCTGGCGCTACGCCCGACGCTCGCGCGCCGACAGCAGCGAAACCTCTTTCCTCGAGAGCCGTCTGCAGCCCGACTCGTTCTTCGGCGCGAGCGGCGGTCAGCGGATCGACACGCGCGACGGCGCCGGCACCTCGTCGTCGATGAGCTACTCGCTGAGCCAGCTGGATGCGATCGGCGATGTCGACCCGGTGGCCGAGGCCGACGTCTACCTCGCCTACGGACGTGACCTCCAGGCCGAGGAGATCCTGAAAGAGGCAATGCGAAGCACGCCGGATCGCCTCGCGATCCGCACCAAACTGCTCGAGGTCTACGCGAAGCGCCGGGACACCAAGGGCTTCGAGTTGCTCGCGACGCAGCTCTTCGCGCTGACGCGGAGCGAGGGTGAGGATTGGCAGCGGGCGCAGGAGCTCGGGGCGCAGATCGATCCGGACAACGGGCTCTATCGACCCGGCGGCGCGCCGGCCGGGGTCGTCCCGAACGCCGCGGGTCACATCGTCGAGCCGCTCGGCGCCAGCACGATGCCGCAGTCGGTGCTGCCCTCGCCGTCGCAGTTCGGCCATACCGCACCCGACAGCCGGCTCGGCGGTCTCGACCTCGACCTCGATCTGGACCTCGACGCCCCTTCGTCCGGCATTCATGCACCACCGCCGGCAACCCCGGCCGTCGATCGCTTCGCGCCGACCGGGGGCCGCTCCCAGGACGCCGCGCTCGACATAGATCCGATGTCGATCGACTTCTCGGCGCCCGACCAGCCGCTCGCTCCGCCGCCGGCGCCGTTGCGTGCCGACACCTCGAACCTGACGCTGAACCTCGACGATCTGCCGGGCAACGACGCGTCGCACCCGCCCGCGGCGGCCGAGGCCCCTTCCTCGGCCTTCGGCGACAGCGGCCTGGCCTTCGAAGATCACGACGACCCGCTTTCGCGCAAGCTCGAGCTGGCCGACGAGTTCCGCCAGATCGGTGACCACGACGGCGCGCGCGAACTGCTGCGCGAGGTCGTCTCGAAGGCCAGCGGCAGCGTCAAATCACGCGCGCAAAGCATGCTGGCCGACCTCGAGTGACCGGCGGGCGGCACGGGCCGCCAGCCAGGGTGTCCGTTGCTGGGCGTCTGAGATCGGATCGCCGCCGCAGCCGCTCGACCGCATGAGGATCGCGCTTGGCCTTGCGTACCGGGGCCAGGCCTATCGCGGATGGCAGAGCCAGCCCGACGGCCGCACCGTGCAGGACCGCCTCGAGCACGCGCTAGGCCGCTTCCTTGATCGTCCAGTGCGCACCGTCTGCGCCGGTCGCACCGATACCGGGGTTCACGCGTTGAACCAGGTGGTGCACCTCGACACCGAGATCGAGCGGCTGCCCACCTCGTGGGTGCGCGGCACGAACCGCTTCCTGCCGGACGACATTGCGCTCCAGTGGTGCCGGCCGATCGAGGCCGACTTCCATGCGCGTTTCTCGGCCATCGGCCGCCGTTACGTCTACCTGCTGCTCGAATCGCCGGTCCGTCCGGCGCTCGAAGCCGGCGCGGTCGGCTGGGTCTTTCGGCCGCTCGACGGCGCCCGGATGCAAGCGGCCGCCGCGCTCCTGACCGGCGAGCACGATTTCAGCGCCTTTCGCTCGTCGGAATGCCAAGCGCCGACGCCGGTGAAGACGCTGCGCGCGATCGAGATCGTCCGCCGCGGCGCGTACTGGCGCTTCGAGTTCGATGCGAACGCGTTCCTGCACCACATGGTTCGCAACCTGATGGGCGCCTTGCTGGCCGTCGGGAGCGGGCAGCGCGATGCGGGCTGGCTCCTCGATGTCCTGCGCGGCGGCGATCGGCGCCGCGCCGCGCCGACCTTCCCGGCCGACGGGCTCTATTTCGTCGGCCCGTACTACGATCCGGCGCATGCCATCCCCGAGCGCACGCCGGCGATGGACTGGCTCCCCCAAGCGCCTTGACCAGGCCGCCCCGACACTGACGCCATGACCCGTACCCGGATCAAGATCTGCGGGCTGCGTCGCGAGGCCGATGTCGAGGCCGCGGTTGCCGCCGGCGCCGACGCGATCGGGCTCGTGTTCTACCCGCCGAGCCCGCGCCACGTCAGCCTCGACGCGGCGGCCCGGTTGGCCGGGCGCCTGCCGCCGTTCGTGACGCCGGTCGGCCTGTTCGTGAACGCTGCACCGGCCGAGGTCGAGGCCGCGCTGGCGGCGATTCCGGCGCTGTTGCTGCAATTCCATGGCGACGAGTCACCGGCCGAGTGCGAGCGCTTCGAGCGGCCCTACGTGCGCGCCGCGCGGATCGCCCCCGGCTTCGATTTGCTAGACTTCGCAACCCGTTTCGGCAGCGCCCGAGCGCTCCTCCTCGACGCGCATGTCGAGGGTTATGGCGGCGGTGGAAAGGTCTTCGATTGGTCTTCGGTCCCAACAGGCGGCGTCTCCCTTCCGGTCGTTTTGTCTGGTGGGTTGCATGCCGGAAACGTCGCCGCCGGGATCCGCGCGCTGCGGCCCTGGGCCGTTGACGTGAGCTCCGGCGTCGAATCGACCCGCGGCGTCAAGGACGCCGAAGCGATCCGCCGGTTCTGCGACGCCGTTCGCACCGCCGACGCCGTTCCCTGCTGAGGGCAAAGGTAGGGCGGGTCGAACCGGCGCCGGGCCGACCTTTCGATCGCACCATGCCGACCCCTTACCAGCAACCCGATGCCACCGGCCACTTCGGCCCTTACGGCGGCAGCTTCGTCGCCGAAACCCTCGTCCACGCGCTCGACGAGCTGAAGCGCTGCTACGCCGAGGTGCAGAGCGACCCGGCCTTCGATGCCGAATTCCGCTCGGAGCTGAAGCACTTCGTCGGCCGTCCGAGCCCGGTCTATCACGCGGCGCGGCTGAGCCGAGAGCTCGGCGGCGCGCAGATCTGGCTGAAACGCGAGGATCTGAACCACACCGGCGCGCACAAGATCAACAACACCATCGGCCAGGCGATGCTCGCGCGCCGCATGGGCAAGCCCCGCGTGATCGCCGAGACCGGTGCCGGACAGCACGGCGTCGCCACGGCGACCATCTGCGCCCGCTACGGTCTCGAGTGCGTGGTCTACATGGGCAGCGAGGACGTGAAGCGCCAGTCGCCGAACGTCTACCGCATGAACCTGCTCGGCGCGACCGTCGTGCCGGTCGAGAGCGGCTCGAAAACGCTGAAGGATGCGCTCAACGAGGCGCTGCGCGACTGGGTCACGAACGTCGAGACGACCTTCTACATCATCGGCACCGTCGCCGGCCCGCACCCGTACCCGACGATGGTGCGCGACTTCCAGCGTGTGATCGGCGACGAGTGCCGCGTGCAGATGCAGGAGGAGATCGGCCGCCAGCCCGACGCCGTGATCGCCTGCGTCGGCGGCGGCAGCAACGCGATGGGCATTTTCTACCCGTACATCGACGAGACGGGCACACGGCTGATCGGCGTCGAGGCCGCGGGCGAGGGGCTCGACTCCGGCAAGCACGCCGCCTCGCTCAGCGCCGGCTCGCCCGGCGTGCTGCACGGCAACCGCACCTATCTGCTGCAGGACGAGCACGGTCAGATCACCGAGACGCATTCGATCTCGGCCGGCCTCGACTATCCCGGCGTCGGCCCTGAACACGCCTGGCTGAAGGACATTGGCCGCGCCGAATACGTCGGCATCACCGACCGCGACGCGCTCGTCGCGTTCCACCGCTTGTGTCGCACCGAAGGCATCATCCCGGCGCTCGAATCGAGCCACGCGGTCGCCGAGGCGATGCGGCTGGCGCCGATGCTGGCGCCGGATCGCCACCTGCTGGTGAACCTGTCGGGCCGCGGCGACAAGGACATCGGCACTGTCGCCGACCTCTCCGGCGCCGCCTACTTCGACCGGCCGTCGCAAGGCGGCCAGACGGTCAAGGGCGCGACCCGGGAGAACGCAAAGTGAGCCGCATCGCGGCCACTTTCGAGGCGCTCGGTCACGACGGCCGCAAGGCGTTGATTCCGTACGTGACGGCCGGCGATCCCGCGGTCGACGTGACGGTCGACATCCTGCACGCCCTGGCGCGCGCCGGCGCCGACGTTATCGAGCTCGGCGTGCCGTTCTCCGACCCGATGGCCGACGGCCCGGTGATCCAGAAGGCCGGCGAGCGGGCGCTTGCGCGCGGCGTCGGCTTGGCGCAGGTGCTCGGCTTCGTGCGTGCGTTCCGGCGCGACGACGACCTGACGCCGCTCGTGCTGATGGGCTACGCCAACCCGATCGAGCGTTACGGCATCGAGCGTTTCGTGATCGACGCGGCGAGTGCCGGCGTCGACGGCGTGCTCGTCGTCGACTACCCGCCCGAGGAGTGCGAAGCCTTTGCGGGCGCCTTGCGAACCGCCGGCATCGACCCGATCTTCCTGCTGGCGCCGACCTCCACCGACGCGCGGATGGCGAGCGTCGGCCGGATCGCGAGCGGCTATGTTTATTACGTGTCGCTAAAAGGGGTGACAGGTGCCGGCCATCTCGACACCGATGCCGTCGCCGCGATGATGCCGCGCATCAAGGCCTTCATTAAGCTGCCGGTCGGCGTCGGCTTCGGCATTCGCGACGCCGCGACCGCACGTGCCGTGGCGCGCGTCGCCGATGCGGTCGTGATCGGCAGCGCGTTGGTGCAGCGACTCGCCGACGGTGCGCCGGAAGCGGCGGCAGCTACCGCCGGCCGCTTCATCGCCGAGATCCGCGCGGCGCTCGACGCCGAGCCCCCCATCGAACCGAGGATCCGCCCATGAGCTGGCTCGAAAAACTGCTGCCCCCGAAGATCCAGCCGAAGGAGGGCGGGGAGCGCCGCACGGTGCCCGAGGGCCTCTGGGTCAAGTGCCCGCAATGCGAGACGGTGCTCTACAAGGCCGACCTCGAGCAGAACATCAACGTCTGCCCGAAGTGCGGCCACCACCACCGCATCGGCGCGCGGGCGCGGCTCGACCGTTTCCTCGACGCCGAGGGCCGCTACGAGATCGGCCAGGAGGTGTTGCCGGTCGACCCGCTGAAGTTCAAGGACAGCAAGAAATACGCAGAGCGCCTGAAGGACGCGCTCGAGCACACCGGCGAAACCGACGCGCTGGTCGTGATGGGCGGCGCGGTGCACAGCGTGCCGCTGGTTGCGGCCTGCTTCGAGTTCGAGTTCATGGGCGGATCGATGGGTTCGGTGGTCGGCGAGCGCTTCGTGCGCGGCGTCGACGCAGCAATCGAGCAGAAGACGCCGTTCGTCAGCTTTGCGGCCACCGGCGGCGCGCGGATGCAGGAGGGCCTGCTGAGCCTGATGCAAATGGCCAAGACCAACGCCGCGCTGACCCATCTCGCCAAGGCGAAACTGCCCTACATCAGCGTGTTGACCGACCCGACGATGGGCGGCGTCTCGGCGAGCTTCGCGTTCGTCGGCGACATCGTGATCGCCGAGCCGCACGCGCTGATCGGTTTCGCCGGCCCGCGGGTCATCGAGAACACGGTGCGCGAAAAGTTGCCCGAAGGTTTTCAGCGCGCCGAATTCCTGCTGAAGACCGGCGCGATCGACGCCATCATCGACCGCCGCGAGCTGCGTGGTTTCGTCGCCCGGGCGCTCGCGGTGCTGTTGCGGCAAAGCGCCGACGCGGTGGTCTGAGAGAGGCTCGGAGCGGGTTTACGGCAAGGTTCATTGCACTGCGCGGAACGGGTCTGGCAGCACTTCACGCCCCGCCGTCGCCGAACCTCCGAGTCGAGGGGTTCGGTCCCCGCGCCCGCGGGTGGCAGGCGAAATCGGCGACTTCTAGAGTGCACCTCACTGCAGCGTTTGGCTTGCAGCGGTCCCATTCTCAGGAGTTCAACGATGCGTCGTTCGCTTTCGACCCTTGCCGCCACGGCGCTCATCGCCGGTGTGTCGTGCGCCCATGCCAACACGGTTCGGCTCGACAACTACAGCTACACGCCCGCGGCCACGCTGAGCGTCAGCGGCGGTCCGTCGTACACCGGCCAGGCCGGCCAGTTCACCGGAACCCTGGACGGTCACTCGTTCCTGACCTTCTGCACCGATCTCTACCAGACCTTCTCGTTCGGCAAGACCTACACCGACTACAGCGTGATGAGCGGCGTCAGCGCGTGGGGGGCGGCTAAATCGACCGAGATGGACCATTTGATGTCGTACCTCGTCGCCAGCCATGCGCCGTTCGACGGCGCGAGCTCCGCGGCGGCGCAGGCGGCGGTCTGGGAGGTCATCTACGAAACCGGCTCGAGCTACGGCTTCAGCAGCGGCTCGTTCAAGGCGTCGAGCACCGATGCGCTGACCAAATCGTTTCTTTCGAACGCCGACTGGGCGGCGATCGCAGCGACGCCGATCACCGTGCATGCCAATAAGCTGTACAGCGCCGACCATCAAGATTTTGTCGTGCTGACGCCGGTTCCCGAGCCGTCGACCTGGGCGATGCTCGCCCTGGGGCTGGTCGGCATCGGCGCGACCACGCGTCGTCGGCTGCGTTGAACGTCGCATAGGGCACATTGCGCCCTTTCGATTCGAGGCGGCTTCGGCCGCCTTTTTCATGGCCGTACCATTCCGCCATGTCGACTGCCGCTGCTGCGCCGAACCGCACACTCGCCGATTGGCTGGCCCATTGCCAGCGCCTGCACCCGGTCGAGATCGACATGACGCTCGACCGATGCCGCACGGTCGTCGAGCGCCTCGGGCTGGAATTTCGGACGACGTTGATCGCGGTGGCGGGCACGAACGGCAAAGGCTCGACCTGCGCGATGCTCGAGGCCATCGCGCTCGCCGCTGGCTACCGCGTGGGCCTCTACTCGAAGCCGCATCTGGTGCACTTCGAGGAGCGCTGCCGGGTCGGCGGCGTGCAGGTCGAGGCGGCCGCGCTGCTGCCGCATTTCGAGGCGGTCGAGCAGGCGCGCGGCGGCATCGGCCTCACCTGGTTCGAGTTCACCACGCTGGTGATCGCGCGTCTGCTCGCCTCGATCGAGCTCGATCTGGTGATCCTCGAAGTCGGCATGGGCGGCCGGCTGGACGCGGTCAACGTCTTCGATGCCGACTGCGCGGTGATCACGAGCATCGACGTCGACCATGCGGCGTTCCTCGGGCCCGACCGCGAGACGATCGCGATCGAAAAGGCCGGGGTCCTGCGGCCCGGGCGGCCGGCGATCGTCAGCGATCCGGTACCGCCGGCCAGCCTTCTGGCCCGGGCTGCGGAGGTCGGTGCCGAGTTGCGGCTCCTCGGGCGCGACTTCCACTTCAGCGGCGATCGTCAGCAGTGGAACTGGAGCGGCCGGTCGATGCGCTTCAACGCACTCGCTTACCCGGCGCTGCGCGGCGCCAACCAGCTGCTGAACGCCGCTGGCGTGCTCGCCGTGTTCGAGGCGCTGCGCGACCGGCTGCCGATCAGCGCGCAGGCGGTGCGGCAGGGTTTCGCCGGCGTCGACCTGGCCGGGCGGTTCCAGATCGTGCCGGGCCAGCCGACCCTCGTGCTGGACGTCGCCCACAACCCGCACGCCGTCGCCGCGCTGGCGACGAATCTTGACCAGATGTCGTTTCATCCGCGCACCCACGCGGTCTACGGCGCGATGGCCGACAAGGACCTGGAAGCCATCCTGCGGCGCATCGCCCCGCAAATCGATGCCTGGCATTTCACCGATCTGCCGGTGGCCCGTGCCTTGCCGGCGAGCGAGCTCGCGGCGTTGTTTCGTCGGCTCGAACTGCGCGGCCCGGGGCCCGAGCCGGTCGTCGTCGAGACCCATGCGACACCCGCGGCGGCCCTCGCCGCGGCGCTGGCGAGCGCCGACCCGGCTGATAGAATCATCGTCTTCGGTTCGTTCCACACCGTCGGCGGCGTGCTGCAGGAAGGTCTTCCGCGCCTTCCGGGTCCGCACACGGTTTGACGCTCGACACGCGATGTCCTGGCCGGCCAGCCGGTCCGGGTTTCCCAACGGTACGGGCGCATCTCCGCACGTCGGCACGTTCACCCGGTCGACAGCTTCGTCGGCAGCTCCCCTGAATCACCCGCATCGACGCATTCATGGCCTGGTCGTCCTTTTTCAGGCGCACTGCGGCGCCGGGCGAAGCGCCGGTCGCGCCGCCCGAGCCGATCGATGCGGTGACCCCCGCGCGCGTCCGGGCGCGGCGCCGTTTGATAGGGGCGGTCGTGTTGCTCGTGCTCGGCGTGCTCGGCTTTCCGCTCGTTTTCGAAACCCAGCCGCGCCCCATTCCCGTCGACATCCCGATCGAGATTCCGAGGAAGGACGCCTCGCCGCCGTCGCCACTGAACGCCGCCGCGCCGAGGGCGGTCGAGCCGCTGCCATCGGAGGCGGCGACCGCCGTGGTGCCCGAGCCGGTGGCGCCGCGCACCGACGACACCATCACTGAGTCGCGCGAGGAGGCGGGCCGCGACATCGACCGTCCTTCGCTGCCGCAGGTGCCGGGCCGCACGGCCGAGGCGGTCGAACCGCGTGCCGCGTCGCCGCTGCCATCGCCGAGCAGCTCCCCGGCCAAGATCTCGAATCGCCCGTCGGCCGCCGATCCGAAACTCGCTTCGGTGCCGAGCGACGCGGCGCGTGCCAAGGCCTTGCTCGAGGGCCAGCCGCTGGCCGCGGCGAGCGAGCCGGGGGTCGCACGCTACATCGTGCAGGTCGGCGCCTTCGCCGAATCGGCCGCCGCGCAGGACACGCGCTCCAAGCTCGAACGGGCCGGGCTCAAGACCTATACGCAGGTCGCGAGCACGCCGGGCGGCAGCCGGATACGGGTTCGTCTCGGCCCGTTCGGCACGCGCGAAGAGGCCGACCGCGCGGTGGCCAAGGCCAAGGGCGCCGGCTTCGCCGCGATCGTCCAGGTGCTGTAGCCGGCGATGGCGGTCGATCTCGGCTGGGTGGACATCGGGTTGGCGGTCTTCCTCCTGCTGTCGGTGCTGATCGGGCTGGCGCGCGGTTTCGTGTTCGAGCTGCTGTCGCTGGTCGGATGGTTCGTCGCCGGCTTCGCGGCGATCGCACTCGCTCCGATGGTCGAGCCGCACCTGGCGGTCGGTGCTATCGGGTCGTCGCTCCGCCACGGCGCCTCCATCGCGATCGTGTTTCTGCTGGCTCTGGTGATCTGGGGCGTCGGCGCGCGGCTGGTCCGGGCGATGGTGCGGTCGACACCGCTGAACGCCATCGATCGGCTGCTCGGTGCCGGCTTCGGCTTGCTGCGCGGCGCGATCGTGTTGCTGCTTCTCAGCATCGCGGTCGGCATTTCGCCGCTCGGGCGATCGGCCGCCTGGCAGCAATCGCGGGGCGCGGCCCTGCTCGCATCGGTATGGCAGGAGCTACGCCCGATGCTGCTCGACGACGACCGTTCGGCCGGCTCCCGTTCGACGACCGCCTGACCACGAAAGCGATTTGCATCCCATGTGCGGCATCGTCGGCGTCATCTCGCAAACCGCGGTCAACCAGCTGCTCTACGACGCGCTGCTCCTGCTGCAGCACCGTGGGCAGGACGCGGCCGGCATCGTCACGATGCAAGGCACCAAGTGCTTCATGCACAAGGCGCGCGGCATGGTGCGGGATGTCTTTCGCACCCGCAACATGCGCGGGCTGCCCGGCACCCATGGCCTCGGCCAGGTGCGCTACCCGACCGCCGGCAACGCGTACAGCGAAGAGGAAGCGCAGCCGTTCTACGTCAATGCACCGTTCGGCATCGTGCTCGTGCACAACGGCAATCTGACGAACGCGCTGGCGCTGAAAAAGGAACTCACCGACGTCGACCGGCGCCACATCAACACCGCCAGCGACAGCGAGGTGCTGCTCAACGTGCTGGCGAACGAACTCGCGCTGGCCGCCCGCGATCGGCCAGGCGGTGACGACGACATGGCCGAGACCGTGTTCGCCGCGGTGCGCGCGGTGCATCGGCGCATCGAAGGCTCGTACGCGGTGGTCGCCCTGATCGCCGGCCACGGCTTGCTCGCCTTCCGCGATCCGTTCGGCATTCGGCCGCTCTGCTTCGGCGAGAGCGACGGGCCCGACGGCCGCACCGTGATGGTCGCCAGCGAATCCGTAGCGCTCGAAGGCACGGGCCACCGCCTGCTGCGCGATGTTGCGCCCGGGGAGGCGCTTTTCGTCGAACTCGACGGCAGGGTGCACACGCGCCAATGTGCCCAGCGGGCGACGCTGCAGCCGTGTCTCTTCGAATACGTCTACCTCGCGCGGCCCGATTCGATTATGGACGGCATCTCGATCTACCAGGCACGTCTCGACATGGGCGAGACGCTCGCCAAGCGCGTGATTTCGACCGTGCCGCCGAACGAGATCGACGTCGTGATCCCGATCCCCGAATCGAGCCGGCCCTCGGCGATGCAGCTCGCGCAACGCATCGGCAAGCCGTATCGCGAGGGCTTCGTGAAGAACCGCTACGTCGGGCGCACCTTCATCATGCCGGGGCAGGGCGTGCGGCGGAAATCGGTGCGCCAGAAGCTGAATGCGATCGGCGTCGAGTTCAAGGACCGCAACGTGCTGCTGGTCGACGATTCGATCGTGCGCGGCACGACCTCGCGCGAGATCGTGCAGATGGCGCGCGAGGCCGGCGCGCGGCGCGTCTACATGGCCTCGGCCGCGCCCCCGGTGCGCTTTCCGAACGTCTACGGCATCGACATGCCGACCAGCGAGGAGCTGATTGCGCACGGCCGCACGATCGAACAGATCCGCGCCTTCATCGGCGCCGACGCGCTGATCTACCAGGAGGTGGATGCGATGAAGCGGGTCGTCGGCGCGCAGAACCCGGCGCTAGACGGCTTCGAGGCCTCGTGCTTCGACGGCGACTACATCACCGGCACTGTGCGGCAGGGCGATGTCGACGAGATGGCCGCCCAGCGCACCCTGATCGACGACGACGAGCCGAGCGACGACCGCAGCCGGCTCGCGCTGCAGAGCGCGGATCAAGCCGGCTGATGGTCCTGCGCCTCCCATGACGAATCTTCCCGTTCGCACCCGGATCGCGCCGTCGCCGACCGGCTTCCTGCACCTCGGCACTGCGCGCACCGCGCTGTTCTCGTGGGCCTACGCGCGCCACCACGGTGGCCAGTTCGTGCTGCGAATCGAAGACACCGACGTCGCGCGGTCGACCCGGGACTCGGTCGAGCAGATCCTCGCTTCTCTGAAATGGCTCGGCCTCGACCACGACGAGGGCCCGATCTTCCAGATGCAGCGGCTCGGGCGCTACGGCGAGGTGATCGAGCGGATGCTGGCAGCGGGCAGCGCGTACAGCTGCTACACGACGCCGGCCGAGCTCGACGCAATGCGCGAGGCGCAGAAGGCGCGCGGCGAGAAGACGCATTACGACGGCCGCTGGCGCCCCGAGCCGGGCAAGGCCCTGCCGCCGGTGCCGGCGGGCGTCGCGCCGGTGATCCGCTTTCGCAATCCGCAGGACGGCGCGGTGGGCTGGGACGATCTGGTGAAAGGGCCGATCAGCGTCGCCAACCGCGAGATCGACGACCTGATCCTCATGCGCGCCGACGGCGTGCCGACCTACAACTTCGCCGTCGTCGTCGACGACTGGGACATGCGCATCAGCCACGTCTTTCGCGGCGACGAGCACGTCAACAACACGCCCTGGCAGATCAACATCTTCCGCGCGCTCGGCGCCCCGCTGCCGGTGTTCGCGCACGTGCCGGTGATCCTCGGCGACGACAACACCAAGCTCTCGAAGCGCCGTGGCGCGGTCAGCGTCACCGCATACGAGGAGGCCGGCTACCTTCCCGAGGCAATGCTCAACTACCTGGCGCGGCTCGGTTGGAGCCATGGTGACGAGGAGATCTTCACGCTCGAGCAGCTCGTCCTGTGGTTCGACGGCCAGCATCTCTCGAAGAGCCCGGCGCAGTGGGACCCGGCCAAGCTGGCGTGGGTCGACGCCCACTACCTGAAGCAGTGCGACGACGCGCGCCTCGCCGCGCTGGTCGCGACGCAGCTCGCGTGCCGGGGGATCGAGGTGCCGGTCGACACCGAGCTTGCGGCGCGCTGCGCCCTCTTCAAGGATCGCTGCGCGACGACCGTCGAGTTGGCCGGATGGCTGCGAATCTTCTATGTCGAGCCGAGTTCGACGGCCGAGGATTTGAGCGCGCACCTGACGCCGGCGGTACGTCCGGCGCTCGCGACGCTCCGGCAGAAGCTCGAGTCCGCCGCGTGGAACAAAGCGGGCATCGCGCTGGCGTTGAAGCAGACGCTCGCCGAATACGCTCTCAAGATGCCCCAGCTCGCGCCCGCCGTGCGCGTCGTCGTGACGGGCCGGACCGAGACGCCCTCGATCGACGCGGTACTCGAGCGCTTCGACCGCCGCACCGTGCTCGGCCGCCTGGAGCGCCTCTGATCCCACGCTATACTCGTGGTCTCGCTTCACAGCGAAACGCTGCTCCGCCGGGAACGAGGGGGTATAGCTCAGCTGGGAGAGCGCTTGCATGGCATGCAAGAGGTCAGCGGTTCGATCCCGCTTACCTCCACCAACATCCGCAAAGAGAAGAGAGTGCGCCGGCCTTGGTCGGCCACGAAAGAGTTGAAGTCCCCTTCGTCTAGAGGCCTAGGACACCACCCTTTCACGGTGATTACAGGGGTTCGAATCCCCTAGGGGACGCCAAGTTGTGGCACTTGGCAGCGCGCCGGCGCGTTGCGAACGCTGCGAGGAGTGGTAGTTCAGTTGGTTAGAATACCGGCCTGTCACGCCGGGGGTCGCGGGTTCGAGCCCCGTCCACTCCGCCAATACCCAAGTAAACACGGGCCCTAACGGCCCGTGTTTCGTTTCGGCCCCCGTCCCGATACCCGTCCGTGAACGCGACCCGAGTGAGCCTAGTGGGACGTCGTAGCTCCAAAGGCGCAATCGATAATCCAAAGGCGCTGGCTGCCGGCGGACTGCCAGAATCGGTGATGTGGTAGTTGGCTCGCATGGACGTGGGTGCGGTAGATCAAGCGCAACGGCCAGTGGGGAAAGGGCAAAAGCTTTGATAGATTCGGACCTATCGGCCCGTGGTTCCTGACTGGCGACGAACTCGGTGATCGCAGTCCATCCGCTGATCTGGGAGGTGAACGGTCAGGTTCGCCAGAGCAGCAACTCGGCCGACATGATCTTCTCCGTCGCCGAGATCGTTTCATCTATGACGCTGCTCCTGGCGACGTCGTCGTCACGGGCACGCCTGAAGGCGTGGCCTTGGCATGAAGCCGCCCGTGTTCCTCAAGCGAGGCGACGTTGTGATGTTGGATGATGGCGCGCTCGGGTCTCAACGACAGCTCTTCGTCTAAGCCGCGAGTGGCGCTCCACCTGACCAATTGCGGGACCACCCCCCCGAAGACGCGCCGTACCTCTCGGGACCCAGTGTCCCGCGGGACTTCCCCGTGAACTACGAGCAGCCACACCTCAAAGAGACCTGCAGATGAGCGCCACCTCCGTCGACTCCAGTCCCAAGATGTACGAAGTCATCCAGATCGGCTACGGCCCGGTAAGCGAGATCCTGGCCTTGGCGCTCGCCCGCCAAGGCCGGCACGTCGCTGTCTTCGAGCGCTGGCAAGAGCGTTACCCCTTGCCCCGCGCCGTCTGCATCGACCACGAGATCTACCGTGTGCTGTCGATGCTGGGCATGGGTGAGCGCCTGCCCGTGGTGAGCCATGCCGGTCCTTGGTACCGCTGGTTCAACGCCGAGTGGAAGGAACTGCTCGCCATCGATTGGTCCAAAGAGTCGATCTCCGGCGGTCCCGAGGTCAACTTCGTGCACCAGCCAACCCTGGAAGCCATGTTCGAAGAGGCCGTCAAGCTGCACCCGAACGTGGAACTCAACCTCGGCTGGGAGGCCGTGGAGGTGAGCCAGACGGCGGACTACGCAGAGGTGCGTATCCGTCACACCGAGACTGGTGAGGAACAGGTGGCGCGCGCCAAGTACCTGATCGGCGCCGATGGGGCCAACAGCCTAGTACGCGAGGCGATCGGATCGGGACAGGAAGATCGCGGGTTCCAGGCCGACTGGCTGGTGATCGACGTGCTGCCCAACGAGGGCGTGACCCTGGACATCCCCCCGGCAGCCCAGTACTGCAATCCCACCCGTCCGACCACTATCGTGCCGGCCGGTGTGCGCGAGGGCCGCTACTTCCGGCGCTGGGAGTTCATGCGCTTGCCCCATGAGACGCGCGAAGAGCTCGAACACGACGAAGTGGCTTGGAGGCTGCTTGAACCTTGGGTGCGCCGCGATCAGGCCACCATCGTTCGCCACAAGGTGTACACCTTTCGCTCGCTGCTCGCCGACACCTGGCGCATGGGCCGCTTGCTGATCGCCGGTGACGCTGCGCACGTAATGCCGCCGTTCATGGGTCAAGGCATGTGCGCCGGCCTGCGTGACGACTGGAATCTCGCCTGGAAGCTCAATCTCGTGCTCGATGGGCGGGCAAGCGATGCCTTGCTGGACACTTATCAACTCGAACGCCGCCCGCACGTTAGCGACGTGATCGACCTGTCCATGTTCCTGGGCAAGATCATCTGCATCCCGGATGCGGAAGAGGCCGCCAGGCGGGATGCCGCGTTTTTCAACGGCGAGGTGCCGCCGCCGGCGCCTTTCCCTTGCCTGACCGACGGCCTCCTGCGCCGCGACCGCACTGGTGACGTGCAACTGCCCGCCGGCCTGTTGAGCCCGCACGGCGAGGTCCGCGTGGGCCGGCTGACCGGGCGTTTCGATGAGTTCAACGAAATCGGCTTTGTCGTCATAAGCCGCGATACCGCGCTCGAAGACCACGTAGGCGCTGCCGAGCGCCAATTTCTGGACTCGATCGGCGCCAAGCGCCTGCGCATGGTGGACCGCGGGACCGAGACCATTGGCGGCGCCGTTGAGGACCTGGACGGCAAGTTCCTGCCCTTCATGCGGGAGCACGGCATCCACACCATGGTCGTGCGCCCGGACTATTACCTCTACGGCGCGGCCAGCGACGAAGGCGACGTCAACACACTCATCGACGATCTGCGCACAGACCTGACGCGTTACGGCGTCAACGTGTCGAGAGACGCCGGTCAACAAGCACAGGCAGCCTGAGACGGCGCGTGAATCCCTATTCTTTATATCAGATCTTGCTGTGATTGAGATTTTGTGTCGCGATGAGATGGCCTGACCGCCAAACTACGCGCCGTTTACTCCGGCAGGTTCTTGTCAGCTCGGGATGGAAGTCGACGACGACTTTTCCACCTCGAGGCTTGTTTCTCAAACGCACGTCGGCGGGATTCGATGAGTCCGTCGACGGCATCGCATTTGGCCGTTTTCGTTTGTGCACGTCGCCAGCATCTCGTTGTTTCCGACGCAATGCATTTCGAAATCACGGCAGGTTCGCGAGTAGCTGCCTCCGGGGCGGCGACTCGCATCGCAGCAGATCGGCGTTCTGGCAGGGATCCCTGGATAGGTCACGCGACGGGTGCGCCCCGCGATAGTGAACCCGGCGCCGTGCCCGTAGTCGTAGACCGGCACGCGACTCGCTGACAGCTCGCACGGGCAGGACCGGTTCGAACGCAAGCTGCACCGTCCTGCACGCAGCCGGCAGGGCAGCGCACCTAGGCTCGCAGGGCGTCGCTCACGCCGCCAGCGCCAAGGCCAGGAACTTACCATCGCAACATCGGCAGCCCCTCGAATGAACCACCATCTAGGGATCCGCCCAGGGCGGCCCATCCTTGCGACGATGGAGCTGGGTAGGCTCTCGACATGACATCCCGCAGCGCGCCGGTCCGCGTCGCCGACCTCGCGCAGTTCGACACCCTGATCGACGCGCGCTCGCCCGCCGAGTTCGCCCTCGACCGCATTCCGGGCGCGATCAATTGCCCCGTGCTCGACGACGAGGAACGGCGGCGGATCGGAACGCTCTACAAACAAACCGGCGCGTTCGAGGCCCGCCGGCTCGGCGGCGCGATGGTCGCGGCGAACCTCGCGCGCCATCTGCGCGAGCCGTTCGCGGACATGCCGGCCACCTGGAAGCCACTCGTCTACTGCTGGCGCGGCGGGTTGCGCAGCGGCTCGATGGTGCAGTGGTTGCGGCTCGTCGGCTGGGACGCCCAGCAGCTCGCGGGCGGCTACAAGAGCTATCGGCGTCATGTCGTCGAACGCCTCGCCGCGCTCGTGCCGCAGCTGCGCCTGACGGTGGTGTGCGGCGCCACGGGCAGTGCCAAGACACGCGTGCTGCAGGCGCTGGCCGTGCGCGGCGCGCAGGTCCTCGACCTCGAAGGCTGCGCGGAGCACAAGGGTTCGCTGCTCGGCAGCCTGCCCGGTATCGAGCAGCCGTCGCAGAAGCTGTTCGAAAGCCGGATCGTCACGGCGCTCGACCGGATCGATCCGGCGCGGCCGGTGTTCGTCGAAGGCGAGAGCGCCCGCATCGGCCGCGTCGCCGTGCCCCTGCCGCTGGTGAACCGGATGCGGGCGGGCGACTGCGTCGAGATCGTCGCCACGCCGGTGGCCCGCCTGGCGTACCTGCTGCGCGACTACGCTTACCTCGGCGACGACCGCGAAGGCCTCGCGAACCGGCTCGCCGCACTGACCGAACTCCACGGTCGCGTGACGATCGAGCGCTGGCAAGGCTGGGCCCGCGCCGGTGAACTGCCGCCGCTGTTCGATGCGCTGATGACCGCCCATTACGACCCGCACTACGCCCGCTCGCAGGCGCGCCACTTCGCGCGCTGGGCCGAACGGAGTCGCGTGGAGACGAGCGATCTCTCCGATGCCGCGATCCATGGCATCGCGGGGCGGTTGCTCGCAGGCAATGCGACGGCCGACGCGCTTTCCTGAGCGACGCCGCAGCTTAGACCGAGGCCTCCAGCGCGAATGCCGTGTCGACGTCGGCCCGCTCGCGTTCGAGCCGCAGCAACGCCAGTTTCCGGTCGAGGCCGCCGGCGTATCCGGTCATCGAGCCGTCCCGGCCGATGACGCGATGGCAAGGCACGATCACCGAGACCGGGTTGCGCCCGACCGCTGCCCCCACCGCGCGCATCGCCGCCGGCACGCCGACCGCCGCGGCGATGTCCGCGTAGCTGCGCGTGTGGCCGAGCGGAATCGCCAGCAGCGCGGCCCAGACGGCGCGCTGGAACGGCGTGCCGTGCAGGTCGAGCGGCAGGTCGAACCCTGAATGCGGCACGGCGAAGTAGCGGCCGAGCCGGTCGGCGGCGCGTAGCAGCAGTTCGTCGTCGGGGCGCTCGGGCGCGTCGAGCCGCGGCGGGTGGTGTTTCTGCGCGGCGAACCAGGCCCCGGCCAGGCCGCGGTCGGTGCGCGCGAGCAGCAGAGGCCCGAGCGGCGTCGCGATCGTGGTCTGGGCGGCGCACGCCGAATGGATCGAGTCGGTGGTGCGGTTCATGGGTTGACGGCTCCTGCGCAAAATGCCGCGGCGGTATCGATGAACCCGTCCGGAGCGACTGCCCCTGCGGACGAATCCGGCATGGGCGACGCCGTGGTCGGCGAAGAAGTGACCGGCTTCCCGGCCAAACCGGACACGAGCGACGCCGCAGGTTGATTGGGAACGACCGACTCCGCGGTCTGATCCGGGATGACCGACTGCGCGGTCGAATCGAAAGCGACCGACTTCGCGGTCTGGGCGGAAACGACCGACGCCGCGGGCGCGACCGACCCCCAGAGCCGCAGCACCGCGTACGACCGCCACGGCTGCCAGGCGCGGGCCAGCAGCTCCGCCTCGCGGAAACCCGGCGCCGGCCCGGGCCCGAGCCGCCCGATCGCCTTGGTCACAGCGACGTCGTTCGGTGGAAAGGCATCGGGCCAGCCGAGCGCCCGCATCGCGATGTAGTGGGCGGTCCACGGGCCGATGCCGGGCAGTCCGCGCAAGCGCTCGATCAGCGGCTCGGGTGCGGCGTTCGGCGCGAGCAGCGGCTCGAGCGCCGGCCAGCCACGCGCCAGCGCGGCGATGGCTCCGACCCGAGTGCGGACGATGCCCAGACGGCCCAGCGCCTCGGGCTCCACGTTCGCCAGCGTCGCGGGGGAGGGAAACGTGCGCACGACCTCCGGCCAGGGCGTTTCGATCGGCTCGCCGAAGTGCTCGACGAGGCGTGCGGCGAGCGTGCGCGCCGCCGCGACTGTGACCTGCTGGCCCAGCACTGCCCGGACCGCGAGTTCGAAGCCGTCGAGGCTGCCTGGAAGGCGGATCCCCGGCAACCCCGGGAGCGCCTCCAGCGCTGCGTCGATCGCCGCCGGATCGGCGTCGAGATCGAGCCAGCGGCGCACGCCCGCGACGATCCGCGCGCTCGCGCCGGCGAGTCCGGGTGCGAAGCGCAACTCGACCAGCGGTTCGCGCTCGAGCCAGCGCGCCTCGATCCAGCCGGCGGTCGGTGCGAGCGCGCCGGCTCGCAGACTGCGACGAATCGTCCGGCCTTCGGCGTGCTCGACCCCACATATCGCCCGGCGCGCGGCGAACGCCACCAGGCCCGCCACGTCGTAAGGCAGCCGGTGGGCGAGCTTCAGCCGTATGGCTTGCAGCCCGGCCGGCTCCGGCGCCGCATGGCCGCGCAGGCGGCTCGGGCTCATTCGGTAGCGCTCGGCGAACGTGGCGTTGAAGCGCCGCAGGCTGCCGAAACCGCTCGCATGGGCGACCTGGGCGATCGGCAGCGCGCTGTCGGTGAGCAGTTGCTTTGCGGTCAGGAGGCGGCGCGTCTGCAGGTACTGGACCGGCGTCACCCCGTGTTCGGCATGGAAGATCCGGCGCAGATGGCGCTCGCCGATGCCGAGCCGCGCGGCGACCTCGACCAGCCGCGGTGGCTCGCCGCTTGCGAGCCGCGCGTCGAGGGCGTCGGCCGCCTGGTGCGCGAGCGTTCGCGAGGCGTCCATCGTGCTCCAGGGAAGTCCGGCGCCGGGGGCCAGCTCGGGTCGGCACTTCAGGCAGGGCCGAAAGGCCGCGGCTTCGGCCTGGGCGGCGGTCGCAAAGAACCGGCAGCGCGCGGCGCCCGGCGTGCGCACCCGACAGATAGGGCGGCAGTAGATGCCGGTCGAGGTGACGCCGACGAAGAGCCGGCCGTCGAAGCGGGCGTCGCGAGCGCTGAGCGCACGGTAGGCGGCGGCGGGGTCGAGTACCGCACTGGCGGGAAGGACAGATCGCATGCGACGATTGTCGCGATCCGCCATGTCAACGATGCGCCGTTTTCGGCCATCCGGTTCGGCGCCCGGCCTCCCTATTTCAGGCTCAGGATCCAGCCGACCAGCTGCTTCGCCTCGGCCTCGTTGACCTGGGGGTTGGCCGGCATCGGCACCGGCCCCCAGACCCCGCTGCCGCCAGCGATCACCTTGGCGGCGAGCTTGTCGACGGCGCCCGGCTGGCCGGCATACTTGGCGGCGACGTCCTTGAAGGCCGGGCCGAGCACCTTCTTGTCGACGGCGTGACAGGCGAGGCAGTTCTTCTGCTTGGCGAGCTCGGGTTGGGCGACCGCCGGCGCCAGCGCGCCACCCGCCGCGAGCGCGGCCAACACCCGCGCGCCATGCCGTGCAATAACTCCTCGGTTCATCGCTGGCCGCCCATCGTCGACATGTCGCAACCCAGTAGCTCCGTTACATTGAGGATAAGCGAGGCGCATCGGCACAGGGTGCCTCTCGGGCCGTCATGGGAGTTGTCTGCATGCTGTTCGTGATCGTCGGCGTGACTCTGATCATGGCGAATCTGGCCGGCCTCGGCCCCTTCGCCCACTGGACGTGGAACCTGAGCGGCGACCTCTGGAAGTTCTGTCTGCCCTTTGCCCTGGCCGCCGCGTGGTGGGCGTGGGCGGATGCGTCCGGGCTCAACAAGCGCCGCGAGATCGAGCGGATGGAACAGAGGAAGCACGACCGCCGCAAAGGAAACCTCGCGGCGCTCGGGCTCGACACGCGGGCGCGGCGCAAGAAGCGGGCTGAAACCGGGTAGGGCTGAGCACGGCGCGAAGCCGATCGGGCGAGCGCGTCGAGCCCGCACGGCCTAGCGCATCGAGCCCGCTCAGGCCGAGCGTGTCAAAACCCGTTCGGGCTGAGCCTGTCGAAGCCGTCGTGCTCGTCGAACCGTTCGGCTGGCTTGTCGAAGCCTTCTTGCCCGTCGAACCCGTTCAGGCTGAGCTTGTCGAAGCCTTCTTGCCGTAACGGGTGCTTTCCCGCACACGGGCCCTTCGACAGGCTCAGGGCGAACGGAGCAACGCAGAGGGGCTCCGAGGCGAACGGGAGCCAGGCAGAGGGCGCTGGGCTTGTCAGAACCGTTCGGGCTGAGCCTGTCGAAGCCGTCGTGCCCGTCGAACCCGTTCGGGCTGAGCCTGTCGAAGCCTTCTTGCCCGTAGCGGGTGCTTTTCCGCACACGGGCCCTTCGACAGGCTCAGGGCGGACGGAGCCACGCAGAGGAGCTCCGGGGCGAACGGAGCCACGCAAAAGATCTCCGAAGCGAACGGAATCGGGCACTACTCGAAGCGATCCAGCACCGCGCCGAAGCTCGCGCTCGACGCGTTGTGCGCGAACTTCGCCAGCACGCCGCGCGTGTAGCGTGGCGCGGGGGCGTGCCAGGCGGCGCGGCGCTGCGCCAGCACGGCGGCCTCGACCTGCAGCTGCAACGTCAAGGTGTGCGCGTCGATCGTGATCGTGTCGCCTTCCTCGATCAGCGCGATGTTGCCGCCCGCATGCGCCTCGGGCGCGACGTGGCCGACGACCATTCCCCAGGTGCCGCCGGAGAAGCGCCCGTCCGTGATCAGGCCGACCGATTCGCCCAGCCCCTGGCCGATCAGCGCGCCGGTGGGCGCGAGCATCTCGGGCATCCCGGGGCCGCCTTTGGGCCCCAGGTAGCGCAGCACCATCACGTCGCCCGGCACGATCTTGCGCGCCATGATTGCCGCGAGCGCCGATTGCTCGTCATCGAACACGCGCGCCGGGCCGGTCATCACCGGGTTCTTCAGGCCGGTGATCTTCGCGACGCAACCTTCCGGCGCGAGATTGCCCTTCAGGATCGCCAGGTGACCTTGGGCGTACATCGGCCGGTGGATCGGGCGGATAACCTCCTGGTCGACACGCGGCGCGTCGGGGATCGCGGCGAGGTTCTCGGCGATCGTTTTGCCGGTGATCGTCAGGCAGTCGCCGTGCAGCTGGCCGGCAGCGAGCAGCGTCTTCATGACCTGCGGGATGCCGCCGGCGCGGTGCAGGTCGATGGCGAGATAGCGGCCCGAGG
>CAXSGM010000022.1:0-52861 GCA_964236915.1 uncultured Rhizobacter sp. | reverse complement strand
CGCTTGGAACAAGGCCCAGCTGCGGCGCGGTACATGATCACATGGGATCGAACACCTAGCGTGCAGCTGGTTGGTCCTGCTGCTCCGGCCCAAGCCCGACGTCGATGTTTCGCGCGGGGAGATTCGTCAGATTGTTGAGACTCGGATTCGGTTGTGGCCCCACTTGCTCCATCGACCAATGCGTCGCACCGAAGATGCTGTTGTCGAAAGTATCGTTCGCGACGGAACCGGGGCCGTAGAAGATGCCTGCATAGTGTGTTCCGCGAATCGAGTTACCAAAGACGATGTTGCCGCTGCTCGGGGTGAAGTCAAGATCCCCGGCCGGGCCGTCGGCAGGCGCCGCGCCGAGCTCGATGCCGAAATAGTGAAGTGCAGTGCTCACTCCCTGGTTGTTGTCCGTGAGCAGGTTCAGGCCGATGACGTTGAAAAATGAAGTGCGGACCATCTTCACTCCGCCGCCGTAATTTCGGTCGATCTGATTGCCGTAGACGATGTTGTAAGCAGCATTGTCGATCGAGATGCCAGGCGTCTTGGAAGCTGCGCTTCCGTCAGCCAGCCGACCGGAACCGGCGACGAAGTCCATCCGCAGATCGTCGTCCGTCTTCCCCCAGCGCTTGCCGTTGAGACGAACGATATTGGCGGCGAGCACATTGGCCGTGGAGCCGTTGTCCAGGCAGATGCCCTCCTTCGAATTGCCTTCGATGAGATTGTCGAACAGCACGTTTTCGATGCCGCCGTCTGAGTAGATTCCGGAGGACGCGTTCAGCGCCAGGTGGTTGAAAGCGATGACATTGCCGTGCGGCACGTGAACTCGGTCGGGTATCGGCTGCGGTATAGCCCAGTATCGATCCGACCCCAGGATAGCGGCCGGATCGTCCGATACGTTGCCGATGCGATCGGTCACCACGATCGCCGCGCTCCAGTTCGACGATCCGTGGTTGTTCGCGATTTCATTGTCCAGGATCGACGCTCGGGTGGTGTCGCCGTGAAGCAGCACGCCTGGCCCTGCCATGCCCGTCATCCGGGTACGACTCACCGTGGCATCGACGGTGTTGTCGAGCACCACTCCGCCACCTCTGAGGTTTTCGTATCTCCCGCCGCTCAGGGCGACGTCACGGCCACCTGTCACCAGGACGGCCCATCCTCCCTCCATGAAAGCGCCTCCCACCACGGTGGCGGAGGTCGCGTTCTGAATCCGAATCAAGAACCGCGGTCCGTTGGCCGCCGCCCGCAGTTCGGTCTGCCCGAGGTCGAGGTGCAAACCGGCCCTTCGGATCGTCACCGCCTCGTCGACCAGGAGTCGCGCTGAGGTGACCTTCACCGCATGTACCCGGGGGTCACGAAGCAAGGCATTGATCTCCGAGGCGCGGCGGCCGCTGAAAAGGCGCGGGTTAGGGGGCGCTGCTCGATGCAGACGACTGCGCGCGCGGTTCAACGTCTCGTCCGAATTCGCCCATGCGCGCTCGGCCGACTGCATTGTCAACTTCATCGATCGGGCACGGCGACCTACTTGAAGCTGCTTGAATTCGGCGAGTTGGCCGGCCTCCGACCCGAGGTCAAAGCGGTCGCGCAGCGGTGGCAGCTTGAAGGTCGCCAAAACGTCCCGCGCGGCGGTGCCCAAGCTCGGTGGCTCGCCAAGGCCATTCGACCACGAAGACGGTGCAACCGAAACGGACAGAACCCACAGAAACAAGACGAACTCGGATCGACATTGCTTCACGTTTGCACGGCTCCCTTGTTATCGCTCGATCGGTCAGCCAGACGGAGACCGGCCGCCTTCCGCCATGCGGCTTACCGCGTCTCAATGAAGAATCGGTTTCCGCTCAAGCCGTCAGCTCGTGCCGCTGCGAGGCGTTCAGCAGTCGGTCGGTGAAGGCGATCGCGATCGCCGAAAGCAAGAAGGTGAGGTGGATAAGCGTCTGCCACATCAGCACCTTGACCTCGTAGTTGCCGGCGTTGATGAAGGTTCGCAACAGGTGGATCGAGCTGATGCCGATGATCGCGGTGCCGAGTTTGACCTTCAGCACCGAGGCATTGACGTGGCTCAGCCACTCCGGCTCGTCCGGATGGCCCTCCAGCTGCATCCGGCTCACGAAGGTTTCGTAGCCGCCGACGATCACCATGATCAAGAGATTCGAGATCATTACCACGTCGATCAGCGACAGCACCGCGAGCATGATCACCGTCTCTGTCAGCTTCGGCGCCTGGCGGCCGATCACCTGGCCGGCGGTGTCGACGACCGCCGGAAACTGGTAGCCCATCCCACCGATCAGCGCGGCGAGCGCGTCTTGGTTGCCGAATGCGGCCTCCACGAGATGCACCAGCTCGACCCAGAAGTGGTAGACGTAGACGCACTGGGCGAGGATCAGGCCGAGGTAGAGCGGCAATTGGAGCCAGCGGCTCGCGAAGACGACCGCCGGGAGTGGACGCAGGTGGGGCCTCGGGAGCGACGCCGGCGGCGGAGGTGTTGTTCGGGGCAGCGGTGCATTCACCGGCGAATTATGAAAGCGGGTTGCCCCCGAGCGGCCGGCGGGCCCGTTGGTGCGAACATCGGCTGCTTACCGGCGGTCAGCCGCTCGTAAGACCGGGCCGCGAGACTCGCCGCCCGAACGCGGGCCGGACGAGCTTCGCGTCGACGTCCATCTTTCGGAGGAGCCCAAGCGATGAGTTCAAACCACACCTTTCTGCCGCCGGAATCGGTCGTGCAGCAGGCTTGGGTTTCCGGCATGGAGGCGTATCGCGCGCTCGTCGCCGAAGCCGATGCGAACCACGAAGCTTTCTGGGCCGCGCGGGCGCGCGAGCTCCTCGCCTGGAAGACGCCGTTCACGCAGGTGCTCGACGCGAGCAACGCGCCGTTCTTCGAGTGGTTCGCCGACGGCACGCTGAACGCCTCCTACAACTGCCTCGACCGGCAGGTCGAAGCCGGGCTCGGCGACAAGACCGCGCTGATCTTCGAGGCCGACGGCGGCGAGGTCACGCGGGTCAGCTACCGCGAACTGCTCGAGCGCACCTGCCGCCTCGCCAACGCGCTGCGGGCGCGCGGCGTGAAGAAGGGCGACCGGGTCGCGATCTACCTCGGGATGTCGGTCGAAGGCGTGGTCGCGATGCAGGCCTGCGCACGCATCGGCGCGACCCACACGGTGATCTTCGGCGGCTTCTCGGCGCAGAGCCTGCGTGACCGCATCGCCGACACCGGCGCCGTGCTGGTCATCACCGCCGACGAGCAGCTGCGCGGCGGCAAGCGATTGGCGCTGAAGGCGATCGTCGACGAGGCGCTCGCACTTGCGGGCTGCGAAACGGTGAAGGACGTGATCGTCTACCGCCGCACCGGCGGCGCCATCGCCTGGAACGACGCGCGCGACCACTGGCTGCATGACGAGGTCGCCGCGCAACCGATGACCTGCGAGCCGGAATGGGTCGGCGCCGAGCACCCGCTGTTCCTGCTCTACACCTCGGGCTCGACCGGCAAGCCGAAGGGCGTGCAGCACTCGACCGGCGGCTACCTGCTACACGCCGCGCTGACGACGAAGTGGACCTTCGACCTGAAGCCCGACGACATCTTCTGGTGCACCGCCGACATCGGCTGGGTCACCGGCCACACCTACATCACCTACGGCCCGCTCGCGCTCGGGGGCACCGAAATCGTCTTCGAAAGCGTGCCGACTTTCCCCGACGCCGGCCGCTTCTGGAAAATGATCCAGGACCACAAGGTCACGATTTTCTACACCGCCCCCACCGCCATTCGCTCGCTGATCAAGGCGGCCGAGGGCAACCCGGCCGTGCATCCCGACCGCTACGACCTGAAGAGCCTGCGCATCCTCGGCTCGGTCGGCGAGCCGATCAACCCGGCCGCCTGGGAGTGGTATCACCGGCACATCGGCGGCGGCCGCTGCCCGATCGTCGACACCTTCTGGCAGACCGAGACCGGCGGCCACATGATCACGCCGCTGCCGGGCGCGACGCCGCTCGTCCCCGGCTCGTGCACGCTGCCGTTCCCGGGCATCGCCGCCGCGATCGTCGACGAGGCCGGTCACGACGTACCGAACGGCACCGCCGGCATCCTGGTCGTCAAGCGCCCGTGGCCGAGCATGATCCGCACGATCTGGGGCGACCCCGAGCGCTTCATAAAGAGCTACTACCCCGAGGATTTCCAGGGCCGCTACTACCTCGCCGGCGACGGCGCGATCCGCGACGCCGACACCGGCTACTTCACGATCACCGGGCGGATCGACGACGTGCTCAACGTCAGCGGGCACCGGATGGGCACGATGGAGATCGAATCGGCGCTCGTCTCGTGCACCGACCTCGTTGCCGAAGCCGCGGTCGTCGGCCGGCCCGACGACACCACCGGCGAGGCGATCTGCGCCTTCGTCGTGCTGAAGCGCTCCCGACCGACGGGCGACGAGGCCAAGGCCATCGCCAAGCAGCTCCGCGACTGGGTCGGCAAGGAGATCGGGCCGATCGCCAAGCCGAAGGACATCCGCTTCGGCGACAACCTGCCGAAGACCCGCAGCGGCAAGATCATGCGCCGGCTGCTGCGCTCGGTGGCGAAGGGCGAGGCCATCACCCAGGACACCTCGACGCTGGAGAACCCGGCGATCCTCGATCAGTTGGCCGAGACCAACTGATCGAGGCGGCGGTGCTGCCGGCGCGGGCCGGCGCTGGTGGGCGGCCCACCCTCACACCAACCCTCTCCCGCAAGCGGGAGAGGGGGCAAAGCAAGCCTCAGCGGCAAGCGAGTGAGGGAGCAAGCGCTCCTCCCGTTGCACGGCTGGCGTGGCCGGGTGACTGAGTTCCTCTGCCGATTGCGGAGAGGGGGCGGCGACTGGCTCCATCTCCCACTTGCGGGGAGTGGCGGTCTGACTCCCTCTCCCGTTTGCGGGAGAGGGCAGGGGTGAGGGCAGGCGTAGCAGTGACCTGCAGGCTCAGCGCTCGGCCGCCGCGAGCCCACGCGGCTGCCACAGGCCGGTCGCCAGACTGGTGCCGACCAGGATGACCAGACAGCCGCCCGCCAGCCCGGGGCCGAAGGGTTCGTGCAGGAGCAGGGTGCCCCACAGCACCGCGAAAGCCGGAATCAGAAAGGTCACGTGGGTCGTGCGCATCGGTCCCAGGCGGGCAATGAGCCGGAAATACGAGACGTAGGCCACGCCGGTGCAGAGAAAGGCCAGCGCGAGGACCGCGGCCCAGGCGCTCGCCGACGGCATCGCCACCGGTCGAAAGACCGCCGCCGGCGCGGCCAGCGCGAACGACGCCGAGATCTGGCTGCCCGCGGCGAGAGTGAGCGGTGCCACGCCGCTCAGGTAGCGTCGGGTGAACGCCGCCGAATAGGCATACATCGCCGTCGCCGCCAGGCAGAGAACGATCGCCAGCGTCGGGCTCGGCCACGCCGCGCCGGTGGTCGTGCCGGCCCGTCCGCCGACCAGCCACACGACGCCGGCGAAGGCGATCGCGATGCCGGTGATGCGGCTGCGGTTCAAGCGCTCGCCGAGCCAGAGCCACGCAATCAGCGCGCCCCAGATCGGCGTCGTGGCGTTGAAGACCGCGGCGAGGCCGGTCGTGATGGCGAGCGAGGCGGCCGAGAAGCAGACGAACGGCAAGGCGGAATTCGTGAGCCCGACGAAAGCGATCGCATGCCAGGGCGGTCGCGCGCCGCCGGGCCGGTGCTGCGCCACGGCCAGCGGCAGCAGCAGGACAGCGGCGCCCGCCGAACGCACGAAGGCCAGCGCCACCGGCCCGAACTCGGCGCTGCAGAGCCGCATGAACAAAAAGGAACTGCCCCAGGCGGCGGCGAGGGCGATGAATTCGCAGAGGACGGGGAACGGCATGCGGCGAGTGTCGCCCGGCCTGCTGCCGTCGCGCTGGCCGTTTCGGTCCTGCGAACTGTGGCACGTCGCGTCCGATCGCACCGCGCCCGACCGACAGGCCCCTCCCTACAATCGCCGCCACCGCCGTAAGCCATCCGCTCCATGCACCTCAACGCCACCTGCTTCAAGGCCTACGACATCCGCGGCATCGTCGGCGCGGGCATCGACGCGACTTTTGCCGAGCACCTCGGCCGCGCTTTCGGCACCGAGGCGCTGGCGGCGGGGGACCGGGCGGTGGCGGTCGGGCGCGACGGACGCCTCTCGGGCCCGGGGCTGGTCGCGGCGCTGATGAAGGGGCTCGCCTCGACCGGTCTGGATGTCGTCGATCTCGGGCCCGTGACGACGCCGATGCTCTACTACGTCGCCGCCACGCGGGCCGCCCACAAGTGCCGGAGCGGCATCCAGGTGACGGGCAGCCACAATCCGAAGGACTACAACGGCTTCAAGATGGTGCTCGCCGGCCGGGCCATTTACGGCGAGGACATCCAGAACCTCCGGCGGCGCATGGAAGCCGAGGACTACGCGGTCGGCAAGGGCCGCACTGCCGCGATGGACATCCTCGCCGAGTACACGGCGCGCATCGTCAACGATTGCCGGCTCGAGCGGCCGATGCGGATCGTCGTCGACTCGGGCAACGGCATTCCCGGCGCTTCGGCGCCCGGCATCCTCCGCGCCCTCGGCTGCGAAGTGACCGAGCTGTTCTCCGAGGTCGACGGCGACTTCCCGAACCACCATCCGGACCCGAGCAAGCCCGAGAACCTCGCCGATCTGATCCGGACAGTGCGCGAGACCGACGCCGAACTCGGCCTCGCCTTCGACGGCGACGGCGACCGCCTCGGCGTCGTCACCAGAGACGGCAACATCATCTATCCCGATCGCCAGCTGATGCTCTTTGCCGAAGACATCCTCGCGCGCGAACCCGGCGCCACGATCATCTACGACGTGAAGTGCACCCAGCGCCTCGCGCCGCTGATAAAAAAGGCCGGCGGCAAGCCCCTGATGTGGAAGACCGGCCATTCGCTCGTCAAAGCCAAGCTGCGCGAGACCCGCGCGCCGATCGCCGGCGAGATGAGCGGCCACATCTTCTTCGCCGAGCGCTGGTACGGCTTCGACGACGCGACCTACACCGCGGCGCGCCTCCTCGAAATCCTTGCGCGCAGCAAGCACCCGAGCAAGGTGCTGAACGCGCTGCCGACGAGCCACTCGACGCCCGAGCTGAACGTGCCGTGCGCCGAGGGCGAGCCCAAAGAGGTCGTCGAGCGGCTGTTGGCGAACGCGGATTTCCCGGGTGCAAGGGAAGTCGTCACGATCGACGGGCTGCGGGTCGACTATGCCGATGGCTTTGGCCTGATCCGCGCCAGCAACACCACGCCGGTGCTCGTGATGCGCTTCGAGGGCCACGACGCCGCCGCGCTTGAGCGCATCCGCACCGACTTCATGGCCGCTTTGCACGCGGTCAAACCCGACGCGCAGATCGCGACCGCGGCGCATTGAGCGCGCGCCGCGCCAGCCGATCGCCGGGCGGGTGCCAAGCCGCCCTGTCGGCATGCGCGTCCTGATCGTCAAGTTGTCGTCGCTCGGGGATGTGGTGCACGCGCTGCCGGTGGTGCACGACATCCGCGGGGCCCATCCCGAGGCGCGGATCGATTGGGTCGTCGAGCCGGCGTTCGCGCCGCTGCTGGCGCGTACCGACGGCATCGAGCGGGTGATTCCCTGCGCGCTGCGGCGCTGGACGCGCAGCTGGTGGACCGCGCCGGTGCGCCACGAATGGCGCGCGTTCCGGGCGCAACTCCGCCGTGAGGCGTACGACCGGGTGATCGATCTGCAGGGGCTCACGAAGTCGGCGCTGATCGCCCGCCTGGCGCGGCTTGCACCCGGCGGCGTGCGCTATGGCCTGGCGAACCGCACCGAGGGGGCGAGCCACGAGTGGCCGGCGCGCTGGCTGGTCGACCGGGCGGTGCGGATCGAGCCGCACGTGCACGCGCTCGACCGGTCGCGCCGGCTGGTCGCTGCCGCGGGTGGCACGGTGGTCGATGGGCCGCCCATGTTCGGACTTCACGCCGGGCCGGTCGCCGGCTCGACACCGCGGCGGCCGGTCGTGGCCTTCGTCCATGGCAGCTCGCGCGCCGACAAGCTCTGGCCCGAGCGCGCCTGGATCGAGCTCGGTCGCCGCCTGCTCGCTGCCGGCTGGGGCATCGCGCTGCCGCGCGCCGGGGCGGAGGAGACGGCGCGCGCCGAGCGGATCGTTGCCGCGCTGGCCGCGGAGGGCAGCGTCGGCCCGGCCAGCGGCGCGGAGGGGGCCGCGCGCGCTGTCGACGACGGCGGCGTCGTCCCACCGCGAAGCCGCGCGGCGGCAGCGCGCCCTGACGAGGCTGGCGCCGCCGGAGCCAGCGTCGAGGTCTGGCCGGCGCTGCCGCTCGACGCCGTGATCGACCGGCTCGGCGCGTGCGACGGCGTGATCGGCGTCGACAGTGGCCTCAGCCACATCGCGGTCGCCCTCGGCCTGCCGCACGTGCAGATCTACAACTGGCCGACCGCCTGGCGCACCGGCCCGCTGGCGGCGCACGGGCACCGGCAGCAGCTGGCGGTCGAGTCGACCGAAGCGGCGCGGCCGGTGCCGAGCGTGGATGCGGTCTGGAGCGCGTGGCAACGGGCCGTGGCGGCGGCGCCGAGCGCGCGCAAGGCGCCCGCCTGATGCTGGCCGAGCCGCCTGACCGCGCCCGGCCGACGCCAGCCGAGCGCGTCGCGTTGGCCGGCTACTCGCTGGTGCTGCGCCTCCTGGCGCCCGTCTACGCGCTGCGGCTCCGGTGGCGCGGCCGCGCCGAGCCCGCCTACGCCGAGCGCATCGCCGAGCGCTTCGGCTGGTACCCCGGGCCGGCGACGCACGGCTGGATCTGGGTGCATGCCGTCTCGCTCGGCGAAACCCGCGCGGCTGGAGCGCTGATCGCCGCGCTCCGCGCCGCGCTGCCCGGCATGCGGCTGTTGCTGACGCACGGCACGGCGACTGGGCTCGAGACGGGCCGCGACCTGCTGCACGAGGGCGACCGTCAGACCTGGCTCCCCGTCGACACGCCCGGCGCGGTGCGGCGCTTCTTCCGTCATTTCGCGCCGCGCGTCGGCATCCTGATGGAGACCGAAGTCTGGCCCAATCTTCTGCTGGCGGCCACGTGTGCCGGCGTGCCGATGACGCAGGCGAACGCCCGGCTCAGCGAGCGAAGCTTGCGGCGGGGCCGGCGCGCGATGGCGGTGCTGCGGCCGGCGATCGATAGCGTCGGCCTGGTGCTGGCGCAAAGCGAGGCCGACGCCGCGCGGATCCGGGCGGCGGGCGCCCGCACGGTGGAAGTGGCCGGCAACCTGAAGTACGACCTGGCGCCCGACCCGGCGCAGATCGCCCAGGGCAAGGCGTGGCGGCAGCGCCTCGGCCGGCCGGTGGTGCTGGCGGCGATCACGCGGGAAGGCGAGGAGGCGGCGCTGCTCGAGGCCTGGCGACGGGCGCCGGTCGGCGCTGCGCTGCTGGTCGTCGTACCGCGTCATCCGCAGCGCTTCGACGCGGTCGCGGCGCTGGTCCGCGCCACGGGTTTCAAGCTGGCGCGCCGCAGCGCCTGGACCGCCGAGCCGCCCGCCGACGCGTTCGAGGCCCCGGTCTGGCTCGGGGACTCGATGCGCGAGATGGCGCTGTATTACGGCCTGGCCGATGTCGCCCTGCTCGGCGGCAGCTTCGCGCCGCTCGGCGGCCACAACCTGATCGAAGCCGCGGCCTGCGGCTGCCCGCTGCTGATCGGACCGAGCACCTTCAACTTCGCCGAAGCGGCCGAGCTGTCGTTGGCGGCGGGCGCCTCGCTTCGGGTCGACGATGTCGCCGCCGGCGTTGCCGTGGCGCTCGACCTGCTGGCGGCGCCCGAACGGCTGGCGGCGCTGGCGGCCGCCGCGGCCGCGTTCGCTACGCAACATCGGGGCGCCGCCGATCGCATGGCGGCCCGGATCGCGGCCTTCATGCGGGCGGTCGAGCCGTCCGCGCCTGCGCGCTGACGGCTACTCCGGGGCTCGCCGTCGCCTGCGATGCGTCGGTCGCGGATGCACCCCCACGTCGATGCCCCGGCGCCGCTCAGCGAAGCAGCAGCGCGTTGACCGCCGCGACGTCGGCCTCGGTCAGGCTGCCGCTCGCCTGTCGCAAGCGCAGGGCGGCCATGATCCGGTCGTAGCGCGCCTTCGCGAGCTGCGCCTGGGTGTTGAACAGCTGCGCCTGGGCGTTCAGCACATCGATGTTGACCCGCACCCCGACCTTGAAGCCGAGCTGCGTCGCTTCGAGCGAAAGCAGGCTCGACGACTCGGCCGCTTCGAGCGCCGCCACCTGCGCACTGCTCGAACCGACCAGGTAGAAGATCTGCCGGGTCGTCTGGGCGACGCCGCGGCGCGCCGCCTCGACGTCGTTCTGCGACTTGTCCTCGAGCACCAGGGTCTCCTTCACGCGGTTCTCGATCTGGAAACCGGCGAAGAGCGGGAGGTTCAACGCGATGCCCACCTGGCCGACGTTGTTCGGCGTCCGGTAGTCGAAGCGGTAGCCCGACCCGGCCGCGACCACGTCGTTGCGCCCGCGCGTGTAGCTGCCGGTCAGCTGTACCGTCGGCAGGCGTGCTGCCTTGGCCTTTTCGGTATCGAGCCGCGCGACCTCGAGGCCGACGCGCGCGCGCCGGATCGCCGGATGCTCGGCGTCGGCCTGCTGCACCCAGGTTTCGACGTTCGCCGGCACGAGCGGCGGCAGCACGAGCGGCAGCGCGAGCCGCCTGGGAACGACGTTCGCCCGGCCGACGGTCTGGTCGAGAAGGATGTGGCGCGTCGCCAGGTCGTTCTCGGCCTGGATCTGGGTCGAGCGGGCGAGGTCGGAGCGGGCCTGCGCCTCGCGCGTGTCGATGATGGTCGCTGTGCCCACCTCGAAATTGCGGCGTGCCGAGGCCAGCGATTCGCCGATCGCGGCCTGGCTCGCCCGCGCGGTGGCAAGGTTGTCGTCCGCCGCGAGCACGTCGAAGTAAGCTTGCGAGAGCCGCAGGATCAGGTCCTGCTCGGCGGCGTCGAGATCGGCGCGGTAGGCGTCGACGACGCGTTCGGCCTGCCGGATCGTCACGTCGTTCTGACGGTTGAAGATCGTTTGCGAACCGTTGACGCCGACGCCGTAGTTGTTCACCCGCAGGTCGGTCTGCGACGGCGCATCGGGCGTCGCATTCACCTGCCGCCCCGCCGAGACGCCGAGACCCACCTGCGGCAGCCGAAGCCCGCGCGCCTGATCGAAACGCAAGCGGGCCGCCTCGAGGCTGGCCCGGCTCGCCAGCACGTTGGCGTCGTAATTGCGCGCTCCCTCGTAGAGCTCGGCGAGGCTCTGGGCGCGCGCGCCGGTCGAAAGCGTCGCGCCTAGCAGGACGGCCAGCAACCTCAGCCGAACGCGCGGGCGGTGCAGTGCGGGGAATCGGCGGCTCGACGACATATCGGGTGGGCTGAGGTATCTATCTTTGGGATGTTCAGGCGGAGGCTCGTCCGGCAGCATTTGCCGGCCCACCACACCTGATGTCGCGACCATGATTGTCCATCGGCTGACTGTCGCTCTCGTGTTCGGCGTCCTTCAGGCCGCAGCGCTGCCGGCATGGGCCGCGCCCGAGGTACCCCCGAACCAGGAAGCGGCGCCGCCGCCTGCGGTTCTCGGCGGCGACTGGTTCGGCCTGCGTCCGGAACTGGAAAAGCGCGGCGTGACGGCCACGATCGGCTTCGTCGGCGAGGGTGCCTGGAGCGTCGACGGTGGCCGACAACACGGCGAGGCCGCTGCGTACGAACTCAATCTCGGGCTCAACTTCGACCTTGCCAAGATCGCCAGCTGGAATGGTGCGAAGGCCCACGTGCTGCTGATTCATCGCGATGGTCGCAACCTGAGCGCCAAGATCGGCAACATCTTCGCCGTGCAGGAGACTTACAGCCGGCCGGAAGGCGTCGGCCTCGTGACGCTCGCGCTTGAGCAGTCGTTCTACGAAGGCCGCATCAACGTGATGGCCGGGCGCATCCCGGAGACCGGCGATTTTGCGAACTCGCCGCAATACTTTTGCCGGTTCCAGAACCTCTCGATCTGCGGCGTGCCGTTCATCTTCCCCTACGACAACACCGTGACCTATTACCCGGCGTCTTCGTGGGGCGCCCGGATCCGCGGGCTGATCGGTGAGAACTGGCAACTGCAAACGGGCGTCTACCAGATCAATCCGCGGCTGGCGAATTACAACGGCTTCAATCTGTGGGAGCGCGGCACGACCGGCGTATCGGTGCCGGTCGAACTTTCCTTCCGCACGGCAGGGGCAGATGTCTACAAGCTCGGCGTCATGTACGAGACGTCGCGGCTGCCGGAACTCGGTGACAGTGGGTCGTCTGCCGGCCCGAACGCCATACCGCGCAAGCACAAGGGTCGCGCGAGCGCCTATTTCGCGGTCGAGCAGGCCCTCGTCGGTTCGAATAAACCCGGTGCGCGCAGCGTCGTGCTGCTGGCGGGGGCCGATGTGATCGACCGAAAAACTTCGTTCTTCCAGGATTTCGAATACCTCAGCCTCGTCGTCAACGGTCCGTTCGGCGGCCGTCCGAACGACGCCGCCGCCGTGCTCCTGACACGCGGCGGGGTCAGTCGCGATCTGGTGCATGCCCAGCGCCGGGCTCGGTCGGCCGGCGCGTCGACGGTTCCCCAGGACTACGAAGGCGTGATTGAGATCGATTACCGGATCGGCGTCGTGCCCGGCCTTGCGATCACGCCGAACGTGCAGCACATCTTTCATCCGGGCGGCTCGGGCGTGCTGCGCGACGCCACGGCGATCGGTTTGAAGATCCAGTTTGCCCTCTGACCCTGATCCGCGGCGCGTCGATCCGTTGCATCCGCGCGGCGTGTCGGAGCGACCGCGTCGCGTCACGCCCGAACCGCCGGGGCGCCGTCAAAAGCGGAAGCGGCTCGGCTCGGCGAAACCGCGCAAACGCTGCGCCATGGTATCGAACAGCACGCGGCGGCCGAGCGCCTCATCGCTGCCACGCGTCAGCAGCGTCGCGCGCATGACCGGTTCGCCGCCGACGATCGCTGCCAGCCGGCCGCCGGGCTTCAACTGCCCCAGCAGGGCCTCGGGCACTTCGGCGACCGATCCCGACAGCAGGATCACGTCGAACGGGCCGTCGACCGGCAGCTGCCGCGACCCATCCGCCTCGACGACCTCGGCGTTCATCACGTTCGCCCGCGCCAGGTTGGCGCGCGCCAGCGCCGCGAGTTGCGGGTCGATCTCCAGCGTGACGACCGCTTGGGCTCGATGCGCCAAAAGCGCCGCCATGTGGCCGGAGCCGGCGCCGATCTCGAGCACGCGTTCGTGCTTGCGAACGTCGAGCTCCTGCAGCAGCCGCGCCTCGACCTTCGGCGCCAGCATGCACTGGCCGTTCGGCAACGGCACCTCGGTGTCGACGAAGGCGAGCGCGCGGTGTTGGGGCGGGACGAAATCCTCGCGCTTGACGACGAAGAGCAGATCCAGAACGCCGGTGTTCAGCACATCCCACGGGCGGATCTGCTGCTCGATCATGTTGAAACGTGCACGTTCGATGTCCATGGCGGGCGAATTCTAGGCGTGGGTCGGGCCGCCTCCCCTAACATCGCGGGCTTTGCCATCGGCCGGCGTCGACGCCTCGCGCCCCACGCCGATGCTGTCCTGTCCGGAGCGCCCGTTGGATTCGACTCTTCTTCTCAAAGCGACGATCATGGGCATCGTCGAGGGCCTGACCGAGTTCCTGCCGGTCTCGAGCACCGGCCACCTGATCCTCACCGGCGCGCTGCTCGGGATGACCGACGAGAAGTCGAAGGTTTTCGACATCGCGATCCAGACCGGCGCGATCCTCGCCGTGATCATCGTCTACTGGCAACGCCTCTCGACGGCGGTCGTGGATTTCGGGAGCAGCGCGCGAGCGCGTCGCTTTCTCATCAACATCGGGATCGGCTTCCTCCCCGCCGGCGTGATCGGCTTTCTCGTCTACAAGAGCATCAAGGCCTACCTGTTCAACGGGCCGGTGGTGGCCGCGACGTTCATCGTCGGCGGCCTGATCATCCTGTGGGTCGAGAAGCGTGTGAAGCCGAAAGCCCGCATCGACGATGTCGACCAGATGACGCCGTGGGACGCGCTGAAGGTCGGCTTCGTCCAGTGTCTCGGGATGATTCCCGGCACCAGCCGCTCAGGCGCGACGATCATCGGTGGCATGCTGCTCGGGCTTTCGCGCAAGGCAGCCACCGATTTCAGCTTCTTTCTCGCGATCCCCACGCTGGTCGCCGCCGGTGCCTACAGCCTCTGGAAGGAGCGGGCGCTGCTCACGGCCGCCGATCTGCCAATGTTCGCGGTCGGCTTCGTCGTCAGCTTCATCGCCGCCTGGTTTTGCGTGCGCTGGCTGCTGCGCTATGTCTCGAGCCACACCTTCGTGCCGTTCGCCTGGTATCGGATCGCGTTCGGCATCGTCGTGCTCGTCACGGCGTTCACCGGGGCGGTGAACTGGTCGAACTGAACACCGGACCGCCGCCTCGGGCGGGGCGCCGTTCGAAGACCAGATCCCAGACGCCGTGGCCGAGCCGCAGTCCGCGTCGCTCGAACTTGGTCGGCGGCCGGTGCGCAGGGCGCGGCGCGTAGGCGTCGGCGGTGTTGCGGAGGGCCGGTTCGGCGCCCAGCACGTCGAGCATCTGCTCGGCGTACGGTTGCCAGTCGGTCGCACAGTGCAGCCGGCCATGCGGCGTGAGGCGGCTGGCGAGCAGGGCGGCGAATGCCGGCTGGACCAGCCGCCGCTTGTGGTGGCGCGTCTTGTGCCAGGGATCGGGGAAGAACACGTGGATGCCGGCGAGCGAACCGGGGGCGATCATTTCGTGCAGCACGTCGACGGCGTCGTGCTGCACGATGCGTACGTTCGCGAGCCCGCGCTCGCCGATCTGCTTTAGGAGCGCGCCCACGCCAGGCGGGTGCACTTCGACGCCGATGAAGTCGGTGCCGGGCAGCGCCGCGGCGATCTGCGCCGTCGCGTCGCCCATGCCGAAGCCGATCTCGAGGATGCGCGGCGCCTCGCGGCCGAAGGTGGCGGCGAAGTCGAGTGGCGCGGGCCGGTACGGCAGCACGAAGCGCGGCCCGAGCTCGTCGAGCGCGCGGATCTGGCCGGGGCCCATGCGGCCGGCGCGCACGACGAAGCTGCGGATCGCGCGGCGCGGGGCCTCGCTGGAAGCGTCGCGGCGCGCGGGTCGATCGGGGTTTTCGGCGTGATCGGACAAGGGACGGGCTGGCGCAGGCCGTGGTGGCCGAAAGGGCGACCACCACCGGATCGAAGCCGCGCATTGTGACGAGTGCACGCCCCGGGCCGTCCGCTCGACCCGTGCTGCCGGGGCAGGGGGTGGCAGCGCGGCGCGCTCGCTGTTAGGGTCGCCCGCCGTCGCCGGCTTTCGGCCTTCGGTCTGACACCCGCCACTCCCTTTTTCGGTCGATGCGATCTTTCCGCTCCCTGTTTTCTCGGCCGCTTCCTTTCCGTCCGATCCTCGCCGGCTTGCTGACCTTCGCGGCCTGCGCCGGGGCCGCCATGGGGGCGGCGCGGACCGGGCGCGCGCCCGTGGCGTCAGCCGCTGCGCTGCCGCCGGCGGTCGCCGCAGCGATCGCCGGCTCCGGCTTGCCGGCCCGCAGCTTCGGGCTCTATGCGCAGCAGGTAATCGGCGAGCGCACGGTGTTCGCATTGAACGCCGAGCAGCCGTACACCATGGCGTCGACCGCCAAGATCGTCACCTCGCTCGCGGCGCTCGACTTGCTCGGCCCCTATTACCGCTGGCACACCTCGGCGTTCGTGCTCGGCACGCTCGACGCCGGCCGGCTTGCCGGCGACCTGCTGATCGTCGGGGGCGGCAACGCCGAGCTCACCTCGGCCGCGCTCGCCAAATGGTTTCGACGCATGCACGACCAGGGCCTGCACGAAATCGACGGCGACATCGTGCTCGACCGCTACGCCTTCCAGCTGACGCCTGCCGACCATAAAGGCACGCCGCGGCAGTCGGTCGCCGAGCCGCGCCACGTCTGGCCCGACGCGATGACGCTCGACGAAGGCGTGGTCCAGCTCCAGGTGCAGGCGAACCGCGCCGGCCGTGCGTCGCTCGTGCTGCAGACGGCGCTCGCCGACGTGCGGATCGACAACCGGCTCGGCGCTGGCGAGAGCTGCGAACTCGCGCCGAACTGGCAGACCGGCAGCGGTGGCCGGGCGACGATCGTCGTCGCCGGCAGCTGGACCCCGGCATGCGGCACGCGCAGCGTCGCCTTCGTGCCCCCGCCCGACGCCGGCATCGCCGCACGGGCCTTGCCGGCACTCTGGGCCGCGGCCGGCGGCGTGCTGCGTGGCCGGGTCGTCTCGGCCCCGGTGGTACTGGGGGTGAGCCCGATCCCGACGACACCGGACGGGGCGCCGGTCGCGCCGCTGTCGTTCGACCGCTCAAAGCCGCTGACCGAACTGGTGCGCGATATCAACAAGGTCAGCGACAACGTCGGCGCACGCAACCTGCTGCTGTCGCTTTCACCCGGGTTCCCGAACCGGCCGGCGACGTTGGCGGGCGCCCAGCGAACCATCGGCCAATGGCTCCGCGACCAGGGGCTGGCCGAGGGCGACATCGAGATCGAAAACGGCTCGGGCCTCTCGCACACCGAACGCGCCAGGCCGCGCGCCCTGGTGCAGCTGCTGCGCAAGGCCTGGCGCGCCGATCAGGCGCAGGCCTTCTTCGATTCGCTGCCGGTCGCCGGCGTCGACGGCACGATGAAGGGCCGGTTAATCGGCAGCAAGGCGGCGGGCCAGGCCTATCTGAAAACCGGCACGCTCAACGACACCCGGGCCCTTGCCGGCTATGTGTTAGGCGCGAGCGGCAAGATGTACGCGGTGGCCCTGATAGTCAATGCGCCCGACCCGGCGCCGGGCCGGGCGGCGTTGGACGCGATGGTCGCCTGGCTGGCTGCGCGCGGCTGAGAACGCCGCCGGGCCGGCGATAGAATTCAGCGCACGCGGGTGTAGTTCAATGGCAGAACGGCAGCTTCCCAAGCTTCATACGAGGGTTCGATTCCCTTCACCCGCTCCAGCCTGATCAGGGCTTGCCGGCGACGACGTTGTCGATCCAGGCGTAAAGAATGTCTTCCGCGCCGGGATTGCCCATGTGGCCGCGATCGCCCCTGGCAAGAAGATCCTTCTTGTCGTTCCGCATCGCGACGATGAAGTTGTCTTCGATCGGGAAGATCGAATCCTCCATGCCGTCGAGGACGAGGAGGCGGCAACTCTGCCGGTCCAGCACGCCGGCGTCGAGCAGACTGAACTTGCGAGCTCCGGCGATGTAGGCGTCGACCGCGGCTGCACTGGCGCCATCGCGGAAGCCAAACTTGTAAGCCAGCGCATCCGCCAAAGCAAACGGGTATTCCATCTGATTCTGGGCGCGAATCCATCCCGGGTCGAACATGTGGTGGCATCCCCCGCCTTGCGCGACCACGGCGAACAGCCGGTCGGCGTGGGTGTGGGCGATCCGCATGGCGTAGTAACCCCCGGTGCTGATGCCGCGGGCGATGACCTTCGAGGTATCGAAACCATAGGTGCCGGCGCCGGCGGCGACCCAATCGAGGACGCTGCTCATGAGCCGGTCGGGCGACGTTGGATCGCCCGGCGCGGCCGGACAATCGCCGGTGCCGGGGATTTCGAAGCTGAGCGTTGCGTAGCCCCGGTCGACGTGCATCTGGGTACGTGGCGTGTGATCGGTCTTGTACGCATCCAGACCGCAGATGAACAGGAGGACGGGCCAGCCGCTCGCGGGTTTCTCGCCCTTGGGCATGCGCAGGAAGGCCTGAATCGGCACCTCCAGGTCGCCTGCCGACCGGTCCGCGTGCTTGAAGGGCACATCGACCGTGACGCTCGGGGTGTCGAGGTAGCGGCCGGCGTTGATATACGCCTGCTTGCCCTTCTGCCAGGCCTCCTGACTGACCGGAGAGCGGTTGATCGGAAAGCGCGCGATACGGTAGACGGCAGCCGCGCGGAGGTACAAGTCCTTGGCTTTGGCGGAATCGCCTTGCGCAACGGCTTGGCCCGCCATCCCGACAAGTTGTTCCGCCACCGGGAAAAAGGGTTTGGCGTAGTCGTCGGGTCGAAAGAGGATGCCGGAGTCGTCGTTCGAGATCTGGCGCAACTGCTCGAAGATGGGGTCGAAGTCCACCACATTGGCGTCGGTGAACGGATAGATCCCGTTCGCGCAGGGCTTTCGCCATTTCTGCGCCCAGAGTGCCGACACGCTCTCGTGGAACGCAAAATAAGGAAAGCCGCCGCGCAGCTCTTTGGCAGTCGACTGCACGTGGTACGGCGGCGCGATGATTTGGGTGACCAGTGTCATGCATACTCCTTTGCAAAGCAGACGCCGATACGAACGGGCAATTGCGCACGCGTGGCATTACGCCGACAACGTCAAAGCCAGGCCATCGACGCATCGTTTATAGCGCAGTCGGGACGAGCGCGGTTTGGTCCGAAAGGGTTCAAAATGGGGGGGCCGAGTGCTTCAGCTGGGGACGCCGCCCAGTGGCAGGGCGGCATCCCGCCGGGTCGCCAGGCCATGGCGCTATGCTGACGCAATGCTGCCCCCGCATCTCGATCCCCCGGTTGCTTACCGCGCGCTCTGTCCTGATGCCCGCTTTGCCGACCGTCTCGGCGAACTGGGCAACACGCCGTTCGGGCGGTTCGAGGCGAGCACCCCGGCGATGGGCACCGGTCGCCTCGATGCAGGCGATGCCGATCTGATCATCGTCGGCGACGCGGCGGCCGCTGCGGCCTGGTGCGAAGCCGTCGCGCACGACGTGGCGCTCGTCGTCGTGCTCGTCGATGCGGCGTCGGCCGAGGCCGTGCTCGGCTGGCTGGAACGCGGCGCCGAGGAGGTGCTGTCGGCGGCCGAATGGGTGCAAGGCGAAGACTTGCCGCGCCGCCTGCGTGTCGCGATCGAGCGCAAGCGCCTCGAACGCCTTGCCCGCACCGAGTACGCCACCGACCTCGGTACCGGCTTGCCGCACCAGCAGCAACTCGTCGAGCACATGAGCCAGCTGCTCGCACTGCGCGAGCGTGAACCGGCGCCGATGGCGGTCCTGGCGCTGCGCCTGGAGGGCCTGGCGAGCGCCGAGGCGCAGCTCGGTGCGGAAGCCGCGAACGTGCTGCGGCGCAAGATCGCCGTGCGCCTGCGCAGCGGTGTGCGCGCGAGCGACGTGGTCGCTTCGCTCGGCGACGACAGCTTCGCGGTGCTGCTCGGCGCGCTGCTGACGCCGGCCGACGCCGAGCGGGTCGGCGCCAAGCTGCTGCGCGCGCTGCTCGATCCGTTCAAGGTCGCCGGTCAGGACCTGACGGTCGCCGTCGCCCTCGGCATCGGCCGCTACCCGGAGGACGGCGCCCAGCCCGACCTGCTCCTGCGCCGCGCGACTGGCCTCGCGGCCTCGACGCAGGCGAGCGGCCCCGCCGGCTCCGCACGTTTCGGCGGCTCGGGGCCCGAGGGTGGAGGGGCCGCGAACGATCCGTCGTGAGCGGCGGCGGCCCTGTGGCGCGCGGTGAGCCGCCGTGGCGCGGGCGAGCGGAGCGATTCGCATCGGCGCTCCCATACCGTGCGGCCTAAAATTCGGTTCCTCCTCCGGGCAGCGCCGCTATTTCGTGGCGCGGGCCGCAGTCCGCCGCCGCCGCCCGCCGCCTGAAAGCCGCCGCGCGCCGTGCCGCCACCGGCTTCGACGCCGACCAAGAGCATCCGCATGAAAGCCGCCGAGATCCGCTCGACCTTCTTGACCTTCTTCGAAAGGAAGGGCCACACGATCGTGCCGTCGAGCCCGGTGGTGCCAGCCGACGACCCGACGTTGCTGTTCACGAACGCCGGAATGAACCAGTTCAAGGACGTGTTCCTCGGCTTCGACAAGCGCCCGTACACGCGCGCCGCGAGCGCGCAGAAATGCATCCGCGCCGGCGGCAAGCACAACGACCTCGAGAACGTCGGCTACACCGCGCGGCACCAGACCTTCTTCGAGATGCTGGGCAACTTCAGCTTCGGCGACTACTTCAAGCAGGACGCGATCCGCTACGCCTGGGAGTTGCTGACGGAGGTGTTCAAGCTCCCGGCCGAGAAGCTCTGGGTCACGGTCTACGCCGAGGACGACGAGGCCTACCGCATCTGGAACGAGCAAGTGGGCGTACCGGCCGCGCGCATCGTCCGCATCGGCGACAACAAGGGCGCGCGCTACGCCTCCGACAACTTCTGGATGATGGGCGAGACCGGCCCGTGCGGCCCGTGCACCGAGATCTTCTACGACCACGGCGCGGAAATCGCCGGCGGCCCGCCCGGCTCGCCCGACGAGGACGGCGACCGCTACATCGAGATCTGGAACAACGTCTTCATGCAGTTCAACCGCGACGACGCAGGCGTGATGCATGCGTTGCCGAAACCGAGCGTCGACACCGGGATGGGCCTCGAGCGGCTCACCGCGGTGCTGCAGCACGTGCATTCGAACTACGAGATCGACCTGTTCGTGAACCTGCTGGTGGCGGCCCGGCGGGCCGTCGAGGCGGTGGGGGCGGCCGACGTCGATCCCGCATCGCCTTCGCTGAAAGTGATCGCCGACCACATTCGCGCCTGCACCTTTACGATCGTCGACGGCGTGATCCCCGGCAACGCCGGCCGCGGCTACGTGCTGCGCCGCATCGCCCGCCGCGCCATCCGGCACGGCTACAAGCTGGGCGCGACGAAGCCCTTCTTCCACACGCTCGTTCCCGCGCTCGCCGCCGAGATGGGCGACGCCTATCCCGAATTGCGTCGCGACGAAAAGCGCGCGGTCGAGGTGCTGCGGCAGGAGGAGGAGGGCTTTTTCCGGACGATCGCGAACGGCATGGAGATTCTGGAGACGGCGTTGCGGGGTCTGCTTTCTCCTTCGCCGCGCCCTCACCCCAACCCTCTCCCGGGGGGAGAGGGGGCCAAGCCGGTGCTCGGCGGGGACATCGCGTTCAAGCTGCACGATACCTTCGGCTTTCCGGTCGACCTGACGGCGGATGTTTGCCGGGAGCGCGGCGTGGCGGTCGACGAGGCGCGCTTCGAGCAGCTGCTCGACGAGCAGAAGCGGCGCGCCCGCGAGGCCGGCAAATTCAAGATGGCGCAGGGGCTCGACTATGCCGGCGAAGCGTCGACCTTTCACGGTTACGAGCGGCTGGCGCATGACGACGTGCGGGTCACGACGGTCTACGTGGACGGCAGCCCGGTCGCCGCGGCGCGGGCCGGCGACGACGCGGTGATCGTGCTCGACCACACGCCGTTCTACGCCGAATCCGGCGGCCAGGTCGGCGACACCGGCGAGCTGCGCAACCCGACGACGCGGGTCATCGTCGAGGACACCTTCAAGGTGCAGGCGGCGGTCTTCGGCCACCACGGCCGCGTCGTCGAAGGCGAGGTGAAGGTCGGCGACCGCTTCCACGCCAAGGTCGATATCGAGCGCCGCGCCATGACCGCGCGCAACCACTCGGTGACCCATGTGATGCACAAGGCGTTGCGCGAGGTGCTCGGCGAGCACGTCGAGCAGCGCGGCTCGCTCGTGACGCCCGAGCGCACGCGCTTCGACTTCGTCCACACCGGCCCGCTGAGCGACGCGCAGATCGCCGAGGTCGAGCGCCTCGTCAACGCCGAGATCCTCGACAACACCGCGACCGAGGTGAAGGTCGTGCCGATCGAGGAGGCGCAGGCGTCGGGCGCGACGATGCTCTTCGGCGAGAAGTACGGCGACCGGGTGCGCGTGATCGACATTGGGTCGAGCCGGGAACTTTGCGGCGGCACCCACGTCGCCCGCACCGGCGACATCGGCCTCTTCAAGATCGTCGCTGAAGGCAACGTTTCGGCCGGCGTGCGGCGGGTCGAGGCGGTGACCGGCGACAACGCGCTGGCTTATCTCCAGTCGCTCGAAAGCACGGTGCAGCAACTAGCGGGCGCGTTGCGGTCGGCGCCGAACGAGGTGCCGGAGCGGCTGTCGCAAGTGCTGGAGCATGTGCGATCGCTCGAAAAGGAGCTCGCCGCGATGAAAGGTCGGCTCGCTTCGGCGCAGGGTGACGAGCTCGTCGCGCAGGCGTTTGACGTCGGGGGCCTGAAGGTGCTCGCGGCGCGGCTCGAGGGCAGCGATGCCAGGTCGCTGCGCGAGACGCTCGACAAGCTGAAGTCGAAGCTGAAGACGGCGGTGATCGTGCTGGCGAGCGTCGAGAACGGCCGGGTGCAGCTTGTCGCTGGGGTGACGGCCGACGCGATCGCGAAGGTCAAGGCCGGTGAACTGGTCAACTTCGTCGCCAGCCAAGTCGGCGGCAAGGGCGGCGGCAAGCCCGACATGGCGATGGCCGGCGGCAGCGAGCCGGAGAAGTTGAGCGCGGCGCTCGCGTCGGTCGGCGGGTGGGTGGGAGAGCGGGTGAGGGAGCGGGTGTGACGACGCTCCCCATCCGGCGGGCGGTCGCTGGCGACGCGCCGGGCTTCGCGCGGGTCATGGCAGATCCGCGCGTGCTCGCCGGTACGTTGCAACTGCCGTATCCGAGCGAAGAGTTCTGGCGCGGGCGGCTGGCCGAGCCGCCGGAGGGTCAGGTCCGGTTGACGCTCGCCGCCGACCGGGGCGGGGAGGTCGTCGGCTGGGGCGGCCTGTACGCTGCCAGCCTCTCACCCAGGCGGCGGCACGTCGCGTCGCTCGGCATCGCGATCGCGGTCGATGCGCAAGGGCATGGCGTCGGTAGCGCGCTCATGACGGCGCTTTGCGACTACGCCGACGGCTGGCTCGGTCTCTTGCGGATCGAGCTGACCGTGTTCTCCGACAACGAGGTCGCAATTCGGCTTTACCGCCGCTTCGGCTTTGAGCTCGAAGGCACTTTGCGGGCCTTCGCCTTGCGCGACGGCCGTTATGTCGATGCGCTCACGATGGCTCGGTTGCACCCGCAGCCGCCGGCATTGACGCTTCCCGAATAGCTTCGCGTCAGACCGGTTCGTTGCCAACCGCCGGCGCGTCGACCCACTCTCGCTCGTCCAGCACTTGAGGGCGCGAATAATCGGACTCGGCCAGCAACTCCTGCAGCGTGTGGCGGGGTTTCGGATTCGGAGCGGGTGTTTTCGGTGCATCGCGATCGACCGAGTCCATGTCAGTTTCCCTCCGCCCAAAACACCCCGAACCACCCACGCTCGTCCGTCCAGTGCTTCGGCGCCGCGAATCCCGCCTCCTGCAACAGCGCCGCGAACCCGTCGAGCGTGTATTTGCACGAATTCTCGGTGTGGATCCGCTCGCCGCTCGCGAAGCGCCGGTTCGCCCCGGGCCAGCGCACGACCAGATCCCGGCGTGCTTCCAGGTGCATCTCGACGCGCGACTTCGCTTCGTCGAACAGTGCCAAGTGCCGCCAGTCGCTCGGATCGAAGTCGCTGCCGAGCAGGCGGTTCAGCTGGCGCAGGATGTTCAGGTTAAACGCGGCGGTGACGCCGAGGGCGTCGTCGTAGGCCGCCTCGAGCACCGGCTTCGGCTTGACCAGGTCGACGCCGATCAAGAGCCCGCCGCCTTCGGCCTGCGCACGCACCCGGCGCAGGAACGCGAGCGCTTCGGCCGGTGTGAAGTTGCCGATGCTCGAGCCAGGGTAGAAGAAGACCGTCCGCCGGTCGAGCAGTGCCGGGTCGAGGTCGAGCCGGCTCGAGAAATCGAGGCCGAGGCCGACCACTTCGAGTGCCGGGTGCTCGCGTTGCACGCGACGCAGCGCGTCGTGCAGGAAGTCGACCGAGATGTCGATCGCGACGTAGCGCGCCGGCTCGAGCAGCGGGAAAAGCCGCGCTGCCTTGACGCAGTTGCCGGCGCCGAGATCGATCAGGCAGGCGCCGGCGCCGATCCGGCGCGCCATCGCTGCGCCATGTTGGGCGAAGATCGCAGCTTCAGTGCGCGTCGGGTAGTACTCGGGCAACTCGGTGATCGCTTCGAAGAGCTGCGAACCGAGGCGGTCGTAGAAGTACTTGGGCGCGGCGGCGGCAGGCTTTCGCAGCAGGCCCGCGGCAGCCTCCGCACGCTCGGCCGCAGGGTCGTCGACGTGGTGCTGCAGGAGGCGGGGCGTGCGCGGCAAGGTCATGATGCGAATGAGAAACTCGGTCGGTCGCGTCGCCGAGACGCGCCAGGAATGTCTACCGATGCCGATCGACCCGGGTGACGCCCACGACCATACACCGGGGCACCCTGGCGTGCAGCCCGGCACCGAGCTGGCGCCTCGGGCGCTCTTGCAGCCTCGCACCACGTTGTCGAGCCGGACGGGGTGGCGCCGGCGTACGTTGCTCGCGGCAGGCGCAGCCTGGGCGACGGCGGCCCTGGCCCCGGCAGCGCGCGCGGCGCCTCAGGTTCGCCCCTGGCCCGCGGCTCGACCCGTCCCTGCGTTCGCGCTGACCGACCTCGACGGCCAGCGCTGGACTCTCGGCAGCGTCGCCGGCCGGCCGCTGCTGCTGAACTTTTGGGCGAGCTGGTGCCCGCCATGCCGCAACGAGATGTCGACCCTCGAGCTGCTGCAGACGCGGCACGAGCGTGCCGGGCTGGTCGTCCTGGCCGTCGACTTCGAGGAGCCGCTGCCAGTGATCCGGCGCTTTTTGGAGCGCCAACCGAACTTGCTACCGGTGCTGCCCGATGTCGACGGCCAGACGACGCGCGCCTGGACCGAGCGGCGCTTCCCGACCAGCGTGCTGATCGACCGGCAGGGCCGCCCGCGTATGACGGTGACCGGCGAACTCGACTGGATGGCCGGCGAGGCGGCGGGTCTCGTCGAGCCGCTATTGCGCTAGTCCACTGAATCGTTGAATGGCCGGCGCGGGACAGCGGCTGGCCAGCACCGCTCCGATTTCGCTGATTCGGTGGACTCGCACACTGCCGGCGGACCCGACGAGCCGGACGACAATCGACCCCGCGGCCGACCCTCCGCCACTACCAGGAACAGCTGCGATGCCGCACCTCGGTTTCCCGATCGACGAGGCACCGCCGCGCCGCGGAAAGCACTTCCTTCCGCCCGTTGCGGCCGCGCGCATCGCGAGGCTGCGTCCATGAGCACGCGCGATCTCGCAGGCCGGCACATCGTGCTCGGTCTCTCGGGCGGCATCGCTTGCTACAAGGCGGCCGATTTCGTGCGCGAGCTGGTCAAGGCCGGCGCGACGGTTCAGGTCGTGATGAGCGAGGCGGCCGAGCGCTTCATCACGGCGGTCACCTTGCAGGCGCTCTCGAATCGGCCGGTCGCCACCAGCCAGTGGGACGCGCGCGAGGCGAACAACATGGCGCACATCAACCTGTCGCGCGATGCGGATGCGATCGTCGTCGCCCCGACCAGCGCCGACCTGATCGCCAAGCTTGCGCACGGCCGGGCCGACGATCTGCTCTCGCTCATGTGCCTGGCGCGGCCGGCCGAGCGCTGCCCGCTGCTCGTGGCGCCGGCGATGAACCGCGAGATGTGGGCGCATCCGGCGACGCAGCGCAACCTCGCCCAGCTCCGCGCCGACGGCGGCGTCGTGCTGGGCCCGGGCAGCGGCGACCAGGCCTGCGGCGAAGTCGGCGACGGCCGCATGCTCGAGCCGGCCGAGTTGCTCGCCGAGCTCGTCGCCCACTTTCAGCCCAAAGTGCTGGCCGGCCGGCGCGTCCTGATCACCGCCGGGCCGACCTTCGAGCCGATCGACCCGGTCCGCGGCATCACCAACCACTCGAGCGGCAAGATGGGTTTCGCAGTCGCGCGGGCGGCCGCCGAGGCCGGCGCGGCCGTCACGCTCGTCGCCGGCCCGGTGCACCTGGCGACGCCGCGCGGGGTGCGCCGGATCGACGTGACGACTGCCGCGCAGATGCACGCCGCGACGCTCGCCGCCGCCCCCGGGCACGACGTGTTCGTCGCGACTGCCGCCGTCGCCGACTGGCGGCCGGCCGAGGTCGCCACTCAGAAGATCAAAAAGGCGCCCGGCGACCGCAGCCCGCCGGTGCTCGCGTTGACCGAAAACCCGGACATCCTCGCGGCGGTCGCGCGCCTGGCCGAGGCGCCGTTCTGCGTCGGCTTCGCGGCCGAAAGCCACGACCTCGTCCGGCATGCGCGCGCGAAGCTGGCGCGCAAGGGCGTGCCGCTGATCGTGGCCAACCTCGGCCCGGCGACTTTCGGTCGCGACGACAACGTCCTGACGCTGGTCGATGCCGAGGGCGAACGCGAGTTGCCGCCGGCCGACAAGCTGACGCTGGCACGCCAGCTGGTCGGCGAGATCGTTGCGCGCCTGGCTGCGGCCGGGCGGAGCCGGCAACCGGCATGACGGCGACGATCGATCTGCGCGTCCTCGACCCGCGTCTCGCCGACGTTTTGCCAGCCTATGCCACCCCTGGCAGCGCGGGCCTCGACCTCCGCGCCTGCATCGATGGCCCGCTCGAGATCGCCGCCGGCGCGACGGTGCTTATCCCGACCGGCCTCTCGATGCACATCGCCGACCGCGGGCTCGCGGCGCTGGTCCTGCCGCGCTCCGGCCTCGGGCACCGGCATGGCATCGTGCTCGGCAATTTGGTCGGCCTGATCGACAGCGATTACCAGGGGCCGCTGATGGTCAGCTGCTGGAACCGCGGCACCGCGCCGTTCACGATCGAGCCGCTGGACCGGATTGCCCAACTGGTGATCGTGCCGGTCGTGCACGCCGCATTCCGCGTCGTCGACAGCTTCGACGCATCGGCGCGCGGGCACGGCGGCTTCGGGTCGACGGGGAAGGCGTGACGGGCCGACCGGCGGCCGGCGCAGCGGAGCGGAATCCGGGTCGAGCAAATCACGGGCGGGCACGGGCCCTTCGACAGGCGCGAGGCGAACGGAAACCGCTCAGTGCACCGACGCCCCGCCGGCGCCCGGGCTCATCACCGTGAACGCGGGCTGGCCGACGGTCTGCGCCTCGATCTCCTGCTCGGTCGCATCGCGAACCGCGTGCACTGTCAGATCGAGCCGCAGGGCGATGCCGGCGAGCGGGTGGTTGCCGTCGAACACGATGTGCTCCGCATATGCCTCGGTGACGGTGTAGATCGCGTCGGCCGGCATGTCGGGCGTGGTCGCGCCGGGCGGCAGGCCTTCGAACTGCATGCCGACGTCGATGCCGTCGGGCAGGTTCTTCCGCTCCTCGAAGAACACGAGAGCCGGGTCGTAGTCGCCGAACGCGTGTTCGGGTTCCAGGTGCAGCGTGGTTTCGAAGCCGGCTTCCTGGCCATCGAGCGCCTCCTCGACCTTCGGCAGCAAATCGTCGCCGCCAACAAAGAACTCGACCGGCGCCGCCAGTTCGTCGATCTCCTCGCCCTGGGTGTCGCGCAACTTCCAGGTGAGACCGACGACGCACGGCGCAGAGATGAGCATCGGATCATGATCGCACAATCGGTTCTTCGACCGGTCCCTCTGACGGAGCCCGATGCCGCCCGCGCCCGACCTTCCGACCGCCTTGCTCGCTGGCCTGTCGCCGCGCACTTTCATGCGCCGGCACTGGCAGAAGAAGCCGCTGCTGGTGTGCCAGGCCGTGCCGGGCGGCATCGACTGGATACCGCGCGCCCGCCTGTTCGCGCTGGCCGCCGGCGATGCGGCCGAGTCGCGCCTGGTGACACGCGGTGCGAAGGGTTGGCGGCTGCGGCCCGGGCCGATCGGCCGCGCCGCGCTGCCGCGACTGAAGCAGCCCGGGTGGACGCTGCTGGTGCAGGGCGTCGACCTGCACTGGCCCGAAGCCCGCGCGCTGCTCGACCGCTTTCGCTTCCTGCCCGACGCCCGCCTCGACGATCTGATGATTTCCTACGCGAGCGATGGCGGCGGCGTCGGTCCGCACCTCGATTCGTACGATGTCTTCCTGCTGCAGGCGGCAGGCCGGCGGCGCTGGCGCATCGGTCGCGTCGCGTCGCCGGTGCGGCTCGTGCCCGACGTGCCGCTGAAGCTGCTGGCCGATTTCGTTCCCGAGCACGACTGGCTGCTCGAGCCGGGTGACATGCTCTACGTGCCGCCCGGTTGGGGCCATGACGGCATCGCCGAGGGCGGCGACTGCATCACCTGCTCGGTCGGCTTTCGGGCGCCCGACCGCGGCGCGTTCGCCCGCGACGTGCTGCAACGGATGCTCGATGCGGATGCCGATGCGGAGGATTCGCGCCCCCGGCTCTATGCCGACCCGCGTCAGGATGCGGTCGACCGGCCGGGGCGGCTGCCGGAGACGCTGGCGGCGTTCGCCGCTGCCGCGGTAGCGCGGCTGGCGAACGACCCCGACGCCCTCGCCTTGGCGGTCGGTGAGGTGTTGAGCGAGCCGAAGCCCGGAACCTGGTTCGACGCCGGCGCTGACGCCGCTGCTGCCGCTGCCCCTGGCTCTGCCGTCGCCGCGGCCGAGCCGGTCGCTTCCGTGTCCGACACCGCGGGCATTGCGCTCGACCGGCGCTCGCGACTGCTCTACGACGATCGCTTCGTGTTCTTCAACGGCGAGGCGTTCCGCGCTGGCGGCCGCGATGCGACCCTGCTGCGTCGGCTCGCCGATGAGCGCCGGCTGACCGCGCCGGAGCTGCGCCGGCTCAGCGCCGAAGCGCGCGAACAGCTCGATGCCTGGCGGGCGGCCGGTTGGCTGCACGCGCAGCGACCTTCCGACGGGGCGTGACGCGATGGTGCGACCAGATTCCAGCCCGACCGGGCCCGGCGGTGCGCCGAGCGGCTCGACCTCGGCCCGAGCCGCCACCGCGCCCGACGCCTACCGTCCCATCGACGACCGAGGTCAGTTCCGGATCGCGCTGCGCGACGCCTTCGCGGCGATCGCCCGGCTGCGCGCTCGCGAGGTCCGGCTCTGCGACGACGATTTCGCCGATTGGCCGCTCGGCGACCCCGAGGTGATCGAGCGGCTGACCGCCTGGGCCGGTCCGGGTCGCCGCCTCGTGATGCTGGCTCGCCACTACGACGAGGTGGCGCGCCGCCATCCCCGCTGGGTCGACTGGCGAAGAACCTGGTCGCACCTGGTCGTTTGTCGCACGAACACCGAACGCGGTGCAGGCGCCTGGCCGACCCTCTTCATCGTGCCGGACGCGTTCGGCGTGTGCCTGCTCGACCGTGAGCGCCCGCGCGGCTGGTCATCGAGCGCCGCGCACGACATCGTCCTCGCGACCGAACAGTTTGATGCAGTTTCGCAACGCTCGGTCGATGCCTTTCCGGCAAGTACCCTGGGCCTTTAGGGAATGACCTTAGCGCTCCCTATAATCGTTGACCGGATGGTGATGCGGCCGAATCACTTTTGAGCGATGGCGATTCAAAACATCCCGAATGAAGTCTTTCGGAGATGCGCGACTCGCCGGCTTGCAAATTCGGGCGCTTCAGCCTGTCGTCGATGGGACTCTGCGCACGTATGGGTTCCCACATCACCGGTATAGAACCTAACGATACAGAGGACACCATGACCAAGTCGATTTTGCTCGCAACCCTCGTTGCCGCCGCTGCCCTGACCGCCTGCGGCAAGAAGGACGACGCCGCCGCCGCGGCCGCTTCGTCCGCCGCGACGCCGGCCGTCGCCGAAGCCGCTTCGGCCGCTGCCAGCGCCGTCGACACCGCCGCCTCGGCGGCCGCCGCCTCGGCGATGAGCTCGTCCAGCTCGGCGATGGACGCCGCCAGCTCGGCGATGGGCACCGCTTCGGATGCCAGCAACGCCGCCGCCAACGCCGCCAAGGACGCTGCCGGCAAGGCTGCCGATGCGGCCAAGGATGCCGCCGGCAAGGCCGCCGATGCAGCCAAGGATGCTGCCAACAAGGCCGCGGACAGCGCCAAGAAGTAAGTCCCGCTCCGGCGTTCGCACGCCGCCCGGATCAGAAAGCCGCCTGCGGGCGGCTTTTTGTCGCGCCGGCCTTGGCGGCGCGTCGAATCACTGAAGGTCGAGCCAGGCGAAGCCGACGATCGGGTCCGCGACGACGATGTCGGTCGCGGCCGCGCCTGCCGCCGCGCCGAGTGCGCGACGCGCCAGCTCCGGCGAGTTGTTGCGCTCGCTCAAGTGCGCAGCCACGAGATGCCGCAGGCCGGCGTGCAGGCAGGCCGCGAGGATCTGTGCCGCCGTATCGTTGGCCAGATGGCCGAGGCGGCTGCTGATGCGGGTCTTGAGCGACGCCGGGTACGCCGAATTCGCCAGCAGTTCGCGGTCGTGGTTGCACTCGAGCAGCAGCGCGTCGCAGGACTGCAGATGGGCGATGAGATGCGGCGTAATCGAGCCGGCGTCGGTCAGCACCCCGAGGTGGCGCGCGCCGTCGCTCACGCGCAGCTGCAAGGGCTCGAGCGCGTCGTGGGTCACGGTGTAGGGCACCAGCTGCAGCGCGCCGACCTCGATCGCCTCACCGTCGCGGGCGAAGCGCAGCAACTCGGGCGGCAACTCGGGCCGGCCGAGCGCGCGCCAGGTGCCGCGGCTCATCCACAACGGCACGCCGTGCTTGCGGGCCAGCGTCGTTGCACAGCCGATGTGGTCGCCGTGTTCGTGCGTGATGAACACGGCGTCGATCTCGGCGCAGTCGAGCCCGGCACGGCCGAGGCGCAGCGCCAGTTCCTTCATCGAGAAGCCGCAGTCGATCAGCACGCGGCTGGCGCGCGGCCCGCTGCGTGCTTCGACGAGGGTCGCGTTGCCGCTGCTGCCGCTGCCGAGACTGCAAAAACGCATCGGCGTCAGGCGGGTCGCCGGGGAACCGCGGCGCCTAGAAGCGCGGTCACTTCAGGTCGTCGAGCAGCAGTCCGGTGATGCGCTTGCCGGCCTCGCCGTTCTCCGGCGCGCCTGCACCGGTGAGCACGCTGACGGTGCTCGAACTGCCACTGCCGGCTTTGACGACGACACGGTAACGGGCCGGTGTGCCGGTATCGTCGCGCTTGCCGAAAGTGAAGAGCTTCTGGAACAGATTCGGCTCCTCGCGGCCGGCGAACTTGGGATCGACGTAGCGCACGAAGTAGACGCCCTGGGCGCGGTCGCGGTCCTCGACCGTGAAGCCGCTGCGGTCGAGCGCCACACCGACCCGGCGCCAGGCCCGGTCGAAGCCGTCGTCGACCTGCAAGGTCGCGGTCGGCTGGCCGGCGACCACCCGGGCCCGCGGCGGCTGCGCGGTCGCACCGGGGGAGGCAGCGGTGCCCGGCGTGTCGACCGCCGCCTTGGCCATCTGCTCGGTGGCGCCGAGCTTCAGCATCAGGCGCGACAGGAATTCGCTTTCGAGCTGCGGATCCGGGGGACGCGGCTGCCAGGCGGTGCTCTCGCGGCGTTCGCCGACGTAGGTTTCGACCACCCCGCGGTGCGTGATGTAGATCTCGGTGCTTCCGCCGTTGCGCTCGACGCGGGTGCGGAACTTGTCGAGCTCGCCGGTGGAATAGGCGTTTTCGAACACCTTGCCGATCGTCGAGCGGATGAAATCCTGCGGCAGCTTGGCGCGGTTCTCGGCCCAGTCGGTTTCCATCACGCCGGCGGCCGGCTGATCCTGGATGAGGATGAAGCCGCGGTCCTTCCAGAAGGCCTGGAGTTGCGGCCACAGCTGTTCGGGCGTCTGGCTGGTGCGAAGGAAGCGCTCGTTGCCGGCCCGTTCGAGCTGTACGTCGCCGGACGACTGCGCGGCGACCGGTCCGCCCGCGCTGCTGCCGGCCGGCGCCGAGGCGATGGTCGCGGTCTGGTAGCTCGCCGCGCTGACCGAGCCGCCGCTTTGCGGGTACTTCGAGTCGCGGCCGAGCTGCGTCAGGTCGGGTGGCACCTCGAGGCCGTTGCTGCGGGCGATGCTGTTGCTGCGGTAGTCGACCTTGTCGCCGGACATCACGTCGCCGATCGACGAGCAACCGCAAAGCGCGGCGGCGGCGAGCGGCAAGAGGAACGTCGCGCGGGGAGCTGGGAAAAAGCAGGAAAGACGGATCACAGACGAAATCTCCAGGCGACCGGCGCCACACGGGGCCGGTCCGGGGCGTTGGCTGTCGAGCCCAACGTCGCCGCAGAAATACAAAAGACACGAAGAGGCGGCCGGGGCCGCATGCAGCGCCCGGACCGCCGCCCGGAACCCCGGGTCGTCGCGATCAAAGCAGACCCGACTCGCGCAAAGCGTGTTCCACGGTTTCCTGGCCCGCGCTGGTCAGCGGCACGATCGGCAGGCGCAGCCCGCTGCCGCAGCGCCCGAGCCGCTGCAGCGCCCATTTGGTCGGCGCCGGGCTCGGCTCGCAGAACAGCGCGCGGTGGATGGGCAGCAGCCGCATCTGGATCGCGGCGGCCTCGCGCGCCCGCCCGGCGATCGCCGCGGCGCATAGGTCGGCCATCGCGCGTGGCGCCACGTTGGCCGTGACGCTGACGTGGCCGTGGCCGCCGAGCAGCATCAGCGCGACCGCGGTGCCGTCGTCGCCCGAATAGATCGAAAAGCCCTTAGGCGCGCCGCGAATCAGCCAGGCCGCGCGCTCGATATCGCCGGTCGCTTCCTTGACGCCGATGATGCCGGGCACCTGCGCGAGCCGCAGCGCGGTCTCGACCTGCATGTCGGCCACCGTTCGGCTGGGCACGTTGTAGAGCACCATCGGCAGGTCGACCGCCTCGGCGATCGCCTTGTAGTGCCGGTAGATGCCCTCCTGCGAAGGCTTGTTGTAATAGGGGACGACCGAGAGCGAGCAGTCGGCGCCGACCTTCTGCGCAAAGCGCGCGAGCTCGATCGCCTCGGCCGTGGAGTTGCCGCCGGCGCCGGCCATGATCGGCACCCGCCCGCGCGCGTGCTCGACCGCGACGCGGATCACTTCGCAATGCTCGTCGACCGTCACCGTCGGCGATTCGCCTGTCGTGCCGACGACGCCGATGCAGCCGGTGCCCTCGGCCACGTGCCAGTCGATCAGGCGGCGCAGGCCGTCGATGTCGAGGTTACCGTCCGGGTGCATCGGCGTGACCAGCGCGACGATGCTGCCAACAATCGATTTCATGCCCACCCCCGTGGAATCGCGGAATTTTAGCCGGCGGGCCGGGCGCTTCTTTCCAAGGCCTCAGAGACCGAGGCGGTGCCGGGGCGGTGCCGCCGAGTCGCTCGCGGACGGCCGTGCGGCGACAATTCGCTGCACGTAGCGGCCGCCGGCCGGCGCATCGGCGGACGCCGGCTCGAATCCGTCCTCGAAGGCGATCACGTGCAGACCGACGGCGATGCGCAGCAATTCGCCCGGCTGCAGCAGGAACTCGGCCCGCGACGGACGGCCGATTTCGGCCTGGCCGGAAGCGAAGGTTTCATGGATGAGGAGACCGCCGGGGCCGAGCGCGGCGAGCACCTCCGGCAGCCGCGGACGCCACAGGTAGTTCGTCACGACCACCGTGTCGAAGGTGCGGCCGGTGAACGGCCAGGGCCCGTCCTCGAGGTCGGCGACGACGATCTCGGCAATCGCCCGAAGCGGCGCGACCGCCTCCGCAGCGCGGTCGACGCCCGTCACCCGGCAGCCGCGCGCGCCGAACCAGCGCACATGCCGTCCGCTGCCGCAGGCGAGGTCGAGCACGCTGCTGCCCTCGGGGATCAGGTGCGACCAGCGCCGCACCCACGGCGAAGGCGCGAGGGCGAGGTGCTCAGGCACTCGCGGCGTCGATCGCTTCGATGTCGGCCGGGTCGAGCCGCAGCGCTGCGGCGGCGATCAGCGCGTCGAGTTGCGCGATCGAGGTTGCGCTGGCGATCGGCGCGGTGATGCCGGGCCGGGCGATCTGCCAGGCGAGGGCCACCGCCGCGGTCGTCGAGCCATGGCGCTCCGCCACCCGATCGAGCGCATCGAGGACGCGGAAGCCGCGCGCGTTCAGGTACCCCGCGACGCGTGGTCCGCGGGTGCGGCTCTTGGCCAGGTCGGCCGGCCTGCGGTACTTGCCGGTCAGAAAGCCGTTCGCGAGCGCGTAGAAGTTGATCACGCCGATGCCGTGCTTCAGGCAGACGGTCTCGAGTTCGGCCTCGAACCCGAGGCGCTCCATCGGGTTGTAGAGCGGCTGCAGACATTCGTAGCGCGGCAGGCCGAGGGCTTCGCTCAGGCGGATCGCTTCGTCGAGCCGCGCGGCGGTGTGGTTCGAGGCGCCGATCGCTCGAACCTTGCCCTGGCGGATCAGGTCGGCATAGGCGCCGAGCGTGTCGGCGAGGGGCGTCGCCGGGTCGTCGTCGTGCGACTGGTAGAGGTCGATCGAGTCGGTTTGCAGCCGGCGCAGCGAATCTTCGACCGCCCGGCGGATGTAGGCGGGCGCGAGACCGACCTTGCCGTCGCCCATGTCCTTGCCGACCTTCGTCGCGATGATGAGATCGTCGCGCCGCTGGCGGTTCTTTTTCAGCCAGCTGCCGATGATCGTTTCGGATTCGCCGCCCGCATGCCCGGGCGCCCAGCGCGCGTACACGTCGGCGGTGTCGATGAAGTTCATGCCGGACTCGACCCAGGCGTCGAGGATCGAGTGCGAGGTGGCTTCGTCGACCGTCCAGCCGAAAACATTGGTGCCGAGACAGACCGGCGAGACCTGGAGCCCGGAGCGGCCGAGCGGGCGACGTTGCATGCGTGTCCTCCACGAAAAGCGGACGCTGTGCGTCCATCCAGTCGATTGTGGCCGCCTCCTAGAATTCGCACCCATGGCTGCATCCCGGAATCAGAGCAATCAGGGCTACGGCGAAGCCTCGATCCGCGTCTTGAAGGGCCTCGAGCCGGTCAAGCAGCGGCCGGGCATGTACACCCGCACCGAAAACCCGTTGCACATCGTCCAGGAGGTGATCGACAACGCCGCCGACGAAGCGCTCGGCGGCCACGCCAAGCGGATCGACGTGACCCTGCACGCCGACGGCTCGGTCAGTGTCGAGGACGACGGGCGTGGCATACCGTTCGGTTTGCATCCCGAAGAGCAGGCGCCGGTCGTCGAACTCGTCTTCACCCGGCTGCACGCCGGCGGCAAATTCGACAAGGGCGCCGGCGCGGCCTACAGCTTCTCGGGCGGTCTGCACGGCGTCGGCGTCAGCGTGACGAACGCGCTCGCGACGCGGCTCGAGGTCGGGGTGTGGCGGGACAGCACGGTCGCGCGGATCGCGTTCGCGGGGGGCGACGTCGTCGAAGCGCTGGCGCTGCGGCCGGCGGCCTCGGGCGATCGAAGAAAAGGCACGACGGTGCGCGTCTGGCCCGACCCGCGCTATTTCGAGAGCCGCGAGATTCCGCGCCCCGAACTCGTTCATCTGCTGCGCAGCAAGGCGGTGCTGATGCCGGGCGTCACGGTCACGCTGTCGGTCGAGAAGCCGGCCCGGAGCGAGAAGGGCGCCGATGCGAAGGGCGGCGACGCCAAGCCTGAGATCGATCGTCAGACCTGGGCTTACAAGGGCGGACTGGCCGACTACCTGACGCAAAATCTCGTCGCCGACCCCCTGATCCCGCTGTTCGAAGGCGAGCACTTTGCCGACCGCGGCGAGACCGAAAACTTTGCCGAAGGCGAGGGCGCGACCTGGTGCATCGCCTTTACCGAGGAAGGCACGGCGGTGCACGAGAGTTATGTGAACCTGATCCCGACCGTCGCCGGCGGCACGCACGAGGCGGGCTTGAAGGACGGCCTGTTCGGCGCCATCAAGGGCTTCATCGAATTGCACGGGCTGCTGCCGAAAGGCGTCAAGCCGATGCCCGAGGACGTGTTCTCGCGCGCCAGCTTCATCCTGAGCGCCAAGGTGCTCGATCCGCAGTTCCAAGGCCAGATCAAGGAGCGGCTCAATTCGCGCGAGGCACTGCGGCTGGTCTCGGCCTGCGTCAAGCCGGCGCTCGAGCTCTGGCTGAACCAGCATGTCGAGTACGGGAAAAAGCTCGCCGAACTGGTGATCCGCCAGGCGCAGACCCGCCAGCGGGCCGCCCTCAAGGTGGAGAAGAAAAAGGGCTCCGGCGTCGCCGTGCTGCCGGGCAAGCTCACTGATTGCGAAAGCCGTGATCTCGTTCACAACGAGCTTTTCCTCGTCGAGGGCGACTCAGCCGGCGGCAGCGCCAAGATGGGTCGCGACAAGCAGACGCAGGCGGTCCTGCCCTTGCGCGGCAAGGTGTTGAATGCGTGGGAGGTCGAACGCGACCGTCTCTTCGCCAACAACGAGATCCACGACATCTCGGTCGCGATCGGCGTCGATCCGCACGCCCGCGGCGACGCCGCCGATCTTGGCGCCCTGCGCTACGGCAAGGTCTGCATCCTCGCCGATGCCGATGTCGACGGCTCGCACATCCAGGTGCTGTTGCTGACGCTGTTCTTCCGCCACTTCTCGAAGCTGATCGAGGCCGGGCATCTCTACGTCGCCAAGCCGCCGCTCTACCGCATCGACGCCCCGGCGCGCGGCAAGAAGCCGGCCGCCAAGCTCTACGCGCTCGATGACGCCGAACTCGTCGCCACGCTCGACCGGCTGCGCAAGGAGGGCGTTCGCGAAGGGGGCTGGACGATCAGCCGCTTCAAGGGCCTCGGCGAAATGAACGCCGAGCAGTTGTGGGAGACGACGCTCAGCCCCGAAACCCGGCGCCTCCTGCGCGTCGACTTCGGCGCGGTCGATTTCCACGCCACCAGCGAATCGCTCACACGCCTGATGGGCAAGGGCGAAGCCGCGGCGCGGCGCGAGCTCATGGAATTGAACGGCGACGCGATCGCCGTGGATGTCTAGCATCAGTGAAGAATCGAGTCCCCGCGGGCTCGAGCGAAGGAACGGTGAGCATGAACTTCCGCGAGACGGTGCGAAATGCGTTGAGTGGTACGCCGATCTACCCCTTGGCGAAGGAGACGTACCGCCGGCTCGGTACTTACGCAGGGGAACGTCGGAGACTGATGGACTTCTACCGCCCGCTCATTCCACGCGGCAGCACAGTCTTCGACGTCGGTGCCAATCGAGGTAATTTCGCCGACGCTTACCTGCGCCTTGGTCTCAAGGTGTACGCCATAGAGCCCAATCCGGCGTGCATTCGTGAAATGGAGCAACTGTACGGACGCAAGGTGGCGTTCGAAATCGTTCCCTGCGGGCTCGGCGCCGAGCCGGGTGAAGCAGAGTTGTTTCTAGGCGAAAACGGCATGGACAACGTCTCGACGATGTCGCGCGAGTACGTCGCGGAGGCTCGAAAGATTCCCTTCTTGGCCCCTGCCGGCTGGAATCGCAGCATCGTCGTCAAGCTCGAAACGATGGACCGGTTGATCTCGCGCTACGGCCTGCCCGACTTCGTAAAGATCGATGTCGAAGGCTTCGAAATGGCCGTGCTAAGAGGTCTGTCGCAACCCGTGCCGATGTTGCAATTCGAGTACCAACCTTGGGCGCCCGAGCAAGCAGTCAGGTGTGTCGAGTATCTGGCGGGTCTCGGCCCCAGCGAATTCAACATCACCCGATCGGCGGCCCGCCAGGACACAGGAACGCTGACGCGCTGGATGAGCCCGGAGTTGCTCGTCGAAATGCTCGGTCGACAAGACCCGACCAACTTCGGCGATGTGTTTTGCAGGGCGATCGCCCCCGCACCGCCCGTTGCGGCCTGAGCTCCATGCGACCGGCGACGCGGAACGCGCTGCCACCTGCATGCGGCCGATGGGGAAGGGCGAAACCGCAGCGCGGTGCGAGTTGAGGAAATCGAACCGCGACGCGATGGCGGTCGACGTCCGAGACGGCGGGATCTTCGTCCGATACAAGGGGACATTTCATCGGAGCCCTTTTTGAAGCTATCGAACCTGCGCATCTTCACGCGCCTAATGCTCGGCTTTTCCGCGACGGCCGTGCGCGTCGCCGTGCGCGGCGCGACGGTGTTGATCAATTCCAGACCAACATCCTCGCGCTGAACGCGGCCGTCGAGGCGGCGCGCGCCGGGGAACAGGGCCGGGGTTTTGCGGTGGTGGCCTCGGAGGTCCGAACGCTCGCCAAGCGCTCGGCCGATGCGGCCAAGCAGATCAAGGTGCTGATTCGCAGAGCGCCGACCGGGTGCGCCAAGGCACGCAGCACGTCGATCGGGCGGGTTCGACGATCGACGACGTCGTCAGCTCGATCCGCAGGGCGACCGACATCGTCGGCGAATCGGCGCCGCCTCGCGAGAATAGAACGCCGGCGTCGACCAGGTCGGCCAGGCCGTGACCGCGATGGACCGCTCGACGCAGCAGAACGCCGCCCTGGTCGAGCAATCGGACGCGGCTGCCGAAAGCCTCAACCAGCAGGCGCGCCGGCTGCTCGAGTCGGTCGCGGTGTTCAAGTTGACGCAGCCGACGGCGGCGGTCGGGTGAGCGGGGTTCGGCGCTGAGTTTCGTGCTCCGGGCGGATTCAGCGACCTGGCTCAGGCGAGAAGTCGATTGGCCAGAGGAAGTAAGGGCCGAAGCGGCTTTTCTCGATGCGTACTGCGCCTGCATCGAGTGCTTTCGCGGTCAGGCGATGCCCTTCGCCTTCGATGTCAAGGTAGCCAGCGTCGACCAGGGCTGTCAGCATCTGCGGAGTGCCGAGCTTGCGTGCCGCCGCCAGCTTCGAGGTCGACAAGCGGTTGGTGTGCGGATCCGCAGGAACGGCCGGCCCGTTTGTTTGAGATGCCGACGGAACCCTGGACGGCGTCGGCAGCGTTGTCCGAGCTTCGGCCGCCGCCGGTTCCCGGTTGGGGCGCTCGGCCGAAGCTTCGGTCGGAGCGGCTTCGCGGATCTCCAGGTGCGTCGCTTCGTTTGTCGTGGCGCCCTGAGCCATCGCGTCGACCGGTGCCAATCCGAATTTGCCGTGCCAATCGAAGACGATAGGCCGATGCAGTGCTGCCAACTGCCGCGCAAACGCCTCGAGCGTTTCGGCGCTGACGATCTTGAGCGTCGATCCCAACATCGTCAGCGCTGACGCTTCGTCGATGCTGCGTTCGATCAAGCTGCGCAGACGCTCGGTGTGCACCACCCGGTCGAGCCCGGGCACCGGCGCCTTCGGTCGCGTGATGCGGGCGCCGTTGGCAATCAGCACGACACTTTCATAGTTCGGCCGGATGGCCACGCCAAGTCGTGTCGGAAGGCGGAACGCTGAACTTTCGAGCAGCGACTTGAGCACGTCGATGTGCTTGCGGTTTTGTTCCAACGGCGAGGGAATGCCGATCGGCGTGCGTCCGTGAAAGCGGGTGAATTCGCCGTGCTCGTTGATGGCGACACCTTGCGCAAAGCTTTTCGATTCGCACACCCAGATATCGAGACACCGGTTGATGACGAGGTGATCGATCTGCGCGACGCGGCCCATCCATTCGATCCGCAAGTCGTGCACGACGGCCCCACTTCTCGGATCCCTTGTGATGAAAGTCGATCTCGTACGCGGCGTCGCGCTCGCCTTTGTCGCCCGCGCTGATCGCACGGATCTGCTGTTCGATGCTCGACCGGGTCGCCGGTGATGCTTTGGGATGCGACAGCAGGTCTTGCAAGGCCGCCAAGTCGGCGGATCGATCGCTTTTCGACTTGATCAGCAAGGCGCGCTCCTTTGCCGCGGCGGCCGGGCCCTGGCCCGAAGGACGCCGACTTTAGCTTCGGTCGGTGGCTTCGATCGCTCGATTTGACGGCGAGGCCGGCCGAATGGCGCGGCTGCGCTCGACCCGCAGAATCGCCGCTCCGCCGCCCGCCCGTTGCCGCTCCGATGTCCCAGACGCCCCTCTTTCCCGCCGACGACCCGCCCGCCGCGCCGGCGCCGCCGCTCGCGATCCCCGAGGATTCGCCCGACCGCCTGACGCTCGCGCGCTACGCCGAAACCGCCTACCTCGAATATGCGCTTTCGGTCGTCAAGGGCCGGGCGCTGCCGGATGTGTGCGACGGCCAGAAGCCGGTGCAGCGCCGGATTCTCTATTCGATGCAGCGGATGGGGCTGGCGTTCACCAACGCCGCCGGGCCGAAGGCGGTCAAGAGTGCGCGGGTGGTCGGCGACGTGCTCGGCAAGTACCACCCGCACGGCGACTCGGCGGCCTACGACGCGATGGTGCGGATGGCGCAAAACTTCGCCCAGCGCTATCCGCTGGTCGACGGCCAGGGCAACTTCGGCTCGCGCGACGGCGACGGCGCGGCGGCGATGCGCTACACCGAGGCGCGGCTCGCGCCGATCACGCGGCTGCTGCTCGACGAGCTCGACGACGGCACCGTCGACTTCATCGCCAACTACGACGGTTCGGAGCACGAGCCGCGTCTGCTGCCGGCGCGCCTGCCGTTCGTGCTGCTGAACGGCGCGAGCGGCATCGCGGTCGGCCTCGCGACCGAGGTGCCGAGCCACAACCTGCGCGAGGTGGCCGACGCGGCGATCGCCCTGATCCGCGACGAAAAGCTGAGCGACGACGCGCTGTTCGCGCTTCTGCCCGGCCCCGACTATCCCGGCGGCGCGCAGATCATCAGCAGCGCGGACGACATTCGCGCGGCCTACGCCAGCGGCCGCGGCAGCCTGAAGGTGCGCGCGCGCTGGAAGATCGAGGATTTGGCGCGCGGGCAGTGGCAGCTGGTCGTGACCGAGTTGCCGCCCGGCACCAGCACCCAGGCGGTGCTCGAGGACATCGAGGAGCTCACCAACCCGAAGGTCAGGGTGGCCAAGAAGGCGCTGTCGGCCGATCAGTTGCAACTGAAGGGCACGCTGCTCGGCGTGCTCGATGCGGTGCGCGACGAATCGGGCAAGGAAGCGGCGGTGCGGCTGGTGTTCGAGCCAAAGTCGCGGAGCGTCTCGCAGGCCGAGCTGGCGCAGACCCTCCTCGCCCACACGCGGCTCGAGACCACGGCGCCGATCAACCTGACGATGGTCGGCGCCGACGGCCGGCCGACGCAGAAAAGCCTGCGTCGCGTGCTCGAGGAGTGGGTTGGGTTTCGGCTCACCACCGTGCGCCGGCGCAGCGCGCATCGGCTCGGCCGCATGCAGGACCGGATCCACGTGCTCGAGGGCCGCCGGCTGGTCCTGCTCGAGATCGAGGAGGTGATCCGCATCATCCGCAACGCCGACGAGCCGAAGTCCGCGCTGATCGAGCGCTTCGCCTTGAGCGACCGGCAGGCCGAGGACATCCTCGAGATCCGGCTGCGCCAGTTGGCGCGGCTGGAGGCGATCCGGATCGAGCAGGAACTGGCGCAACTGCGGGCCGATGCGGTGCGGCTCGAGGACATCCTGCAGTCGCCGGCGAGCCTCAGACGCACGCTGATCCGCGAGATCGAGGCCGACGCCAAGGCGCACGGCGACGCGCGGCGCACGCTGATCCAGGCCGACAAGCGCGCGGTCGCGGAACTGCGCGTCGTCGACGAGCCGGTCACGGTCGTCGTCAGCCTCAAGGGGTGGGTGCGGGCGCTCAAAGGCCACGGCGCAGATCCGGCGACGCTCGTCTTCAAGGCGGGCGATGGCCTGCACGGTAGCTACGAATGTCGGAGTCTCGATCCGCTCGTGGTGATCGGCGGAAACGGGCGGGTGTACTCGACGCCGGTCGCTGGCCTGCCGAGCGGCCGCGGCGACGGCACGCCGATCACGACGCTGATCGACCTCGAGAGCGGCACACGGGCGGCGCACTTCCACGCCGGCGCGCCGTCGCGAAGTTTGCTGCTGGCCGGCACCGGCGGCTTCGGGCTGCTGGCACGGGTCGGCGATCTGACGGCGCGCCAGCGCGGCGGCAAGGCGTTCCTGGGTCTCGAGGGCGACGAACAACCGCTGCCGCCGGCGGTCGTGCCCGACGGGCCGGCACAGATCGCGTGTCTCACGTTGACCGGCCGGCTGCTGGTCTTTTCGGCCGGCGAACTGAAGCTGCAGTCGAACGGGGGGCGCGGCTTGACGCTGATCGACCTCGACGCCGAGGACGCGCTCGTCAGCGTCGCCGCATTTACGGCGGCGCTGCAGGTGAGCGGCACCGGGCGCGGCGGCAAGCCGCGCCAGGAGACGCTGCGGCCGGCCGCGCTCGAGGCCTTCGCGGCCAGGCGCGCGCGCCGGGGCCGCGCCCTCGATGCGATGCCGAAGCCGATGCGCGTGACCGCGGCCGAATGACCTCCGGCGCGCGCTCTGACCGGCGGCTGGCTGGCGGCGGTTACCGTCCTACATCGTCCAGGCTTCGCAACTGATCGTCGCCCCGGGTGAAGCTTGCTCGAATCGCGCTTCGTCCAGAACCGAGGAAAGTGCGATGACCACGAACGAAAACACGCCCGAGAAGACCCCGACGCCGGCCGAGGCCCGTGAGACGGTCTGGAACCTGATCAAGGACATCAAGTTCGCGATGTTCACGACCCGGCATCCGGAAAACGGCCACCTCCACGCCCGGCCGATGACGACGCAGAACTCGAAGATCGACGACGACCGCAACCTCTGGTTCTTCATGTCGAAAAAGAGCGATCCGGTCACCGACCTGGCCGACGACGCGATGGTCAATGTCGCCTACGCCGATCCGGGCAAGGACAGCTACGTCTCGATCACGGGCGTGGCGTCGGTGGTCGAGGATGCGGGCAAGAAACAGCAGCTCTGGAGCAAGGCAACCGACGCCTGGTTCTCAGGGGGCCCGAGCGACCCTGACGTGGCGCTCGTGCAGGTGCGGATCGTCCACGCCAACTACTGGGACGTGAAGGAAAGCAAGGTCACCCAGCTGTACGAGATGGCCAAGGCGACCGTGACCGGCAAGCCGCCGACGCACCTGGGCGAGCATGCCGAAGTCCGGATGAGCTGATTCACCGCGGCGCCGGCCGGGTCGACATGCGGCCGCCGCGGCAGGAGCGCGATTGAGCGTCTACTTCGACATCTCGCACACCACGCATTACCGGTACCGCCAGCCTGTGACGCTCGGCGAGCACCGGTTGATGTTTCGACCGCGCAGCAGTCACGACATGCGAGTGCTCGCGACCGACCTGAAGATCACGCCCGAGCCGCTCGACGTGCGGCTCATCATGGACGTGTACTCGAATTCGGTCGCTCTGGTGCGACCGCAGAGCCCGGCCGACGAGCTGAAGATCGAAGCCTACTTTTCGATCGAGCATACGGGCAGTCGCGCGCTCGATCTGCCGCTGAACCTCGCGGCCGAGCAGTACCCTTTTCTCTACGATCACGAAGACCTGCTGGCCTCGCCGCACTACCTCGCGCCCTACTACGACGACCCGACCGGCGAGCTCGGCGCCTGGGCGCGCGGTTTCATCCGCAGCGACGGGCCGACCGGCACCCGCGACCTGCTGGTCGAGATGACGCGGCGGATCCGGGATTCGATGACCTACCTGGCGCGGTTCAGCGAGGGCGTGCAGACACCGTACGAAACGTTGCGCCTCTGCTCCGGCACCTGCCGCGACTTCGCGACGCTGATGATCGAGGCGGTGCGGTGGCTCGGCTATGCCGCGCGCTTTGTCACCGGCTACCTCTACACGCCGGCGCTCGACGACGGCGTGCCGGGCCATGTCGGTGCCGGCGCGACCCACGCCTGGGTGCAGGTCTACCTGCCCGGGGCCGGCTGGATCACGTTCGACCCGACCAACAACCTGATCGGCGGCACCGACCTGATACGCGTCGGCGTGGCCCGGCACGCGAGCCTTGCCTCGCCGGTCAGCGGTTCATGGAACGGCTACCCGAGCGATTTCGACGGCATGTTCGTCGACGTGCAGGTGCACCGGAAATAGCCCGGATCGGCGAACATGCCAGCCTTGCGCCGGCCCCTTGCCGGCACGCTGGCACACTTGGAGAAGACGATGTCATCCACGAAGCCCATGGCCGCAGCGCCGGCCGCCCCGCTTCCGACCGGGTCCGGCACACCCTCGAACGAGACTGTCGACGATCGGCCGCCCAAAGAGGACAACGTGCTCGAATCCCTCGGCAAAGCGATCACCGACCCGATCACCACGGCCGCCGCGGAAGAGGAACCGGACGATCGCGGCCTGCCGCCGGTCACACCGGGCGGCTGAGCTCCCGGTCGCGCGACGCGGCACGGCGCAGGGCGTAGGCCGTGCCGAGGCCGGCCAGCAGAAAGAGCGCCAGGCTCCAGAAGTCGTAGGGCAGGCCGAGCAGATCGACCGCGGCGTCGGCACAGCTCGCGCGCGGCGCGAAGACCGCGGGCCAGAGGCTGTCGAGCCCCAGCCATTCGCCGATGACACGGTCGGCGAACGTCAGCTTGCACGCGGCCGAGGCGGCGGCGCGAAAGTGCTGCCAGAGTGCCGCAGCGGCACCGCAGGCCGCGAGCAGCAGGGCGAGCGATCCGGCGACCCGCCGGCCGATCTCGCTGCGCCAGACCAGCGCCAGACCGCTGACCCCCGCGATCGCCAGAAAGATCAGGCGCTGGAGCACGCACCACGGGCAAGGTTGCATCCCGAACACGTGCTGCGTGATCAGCGCCGCGGCGACCGCGGCCAGGCAGGCCACTCCGACCGCCGCGAACGCGACCGTCGCCCCGCGGCCCGGTGCGCGCCCGTTCGACCTTTTCCAGCGAATCACCGAAACAGGAACGGTGGTGGCCGGTCGCTACGGGCGTGCTGCGGCGTATCAGGCGACAAGCGTGGCGATCAGTTCGATCTCGACACAGGCGCCCATCGGGATCTGGGCGACACCGAACGCACTGCGAGCATGCGCACCGCGCTCGCCCATCACCTGCACCAGCAGGTCCGAGCAGCCGTTCGCGATGAGGTGCTGGTCGGTAAAGCCGGGCGTGCTGTTGACGAGACACATCACCTTGACGATGCGTTCCACTCGCTCGAGATCGCCACCGGCGGCGGCGCGCAGAGTGCCGAGCAGGTCGATCGCGACCGCGCGCGCGGCCGCCTTGCCTTCTTCGACCGTCAGTGTGTCGCCGAACTGACCGACCCAGGGCTTGCCCGCGCGCCTGGCGATGTGGCCGGAGACGTGGACGAGCGCGCCCGACACGACGTAGGGAACGTACGCCGCCGCAGGCGTCGCCGGCGGCGGCAGCTCGATGCCCAGTTCGGTCAGGCGCTGCGAGATCGAGGAGCCGGCATCGGGCGACATGGCGTGAAAAGGGCAGGGCCGCAATGAGAAGGTTTGCATATTAGTTCACTGAACCATTGAGATGGGACCGCGCGGGATGGGGCCGGCACCGCTCCGGTTTCAGTGATTCAGCGGACTGACGAAGGAAGTGCTCAGCCTTGCAGGGAGCTTGCGCCTCGGACGAAACGGCCGCCGCCGGACCCGAGGTGGAGGGTGCCCGCCTCCCCCGCCGCTTCGCGCCTTCGGGGGTGCCGGGGCGTGCCGCGCGTTCCTAGACTGCGTCGATGATCTTGCCGGCCACGCGCTTCCGGTGACCGGCGCGCGGATCGCCGGGGTGCTGCTCGGCTGGCTGTTCGGCATCGCCCTGAACCTCCAGCAGCGGGCGCTCTGGCCGGTGGCGGTGCTGTGGACGGCGGCGGCGCTCGGCGGAGTAGGCGTGGTCGGCGTTGCAGCGATCCGGCCGCGCGGGCAGGCCGCATGGCTGGCGGTGGGCGGCGCGGCGCTGCTGGCCTTCGGCGTCGCCGGTCTGGAAGGCGCGGCGGCCCGCGACGATCGTCTCGCTCCGGCGCTCGAAGGCCGGGACCTGCGCATCGTCGGCGTCGTCGCCAGTCTGCCGCAACGCGCTCCCGACGGGCTGCGTTTCAGCTTCGACGCCGAGACCGCGACGCTCGACGGCGCTCGCGTGCACGTTCCCGCTCGCCTAGGGCTCGGCTGGTACAAAAGCCGGGGCGGCGACGCGGCCCAGGTCGCGGGTCCGATGAGCGGCGCGGCCCGCGTCGGACCGTCGCCGGCGGCCCTGAGCGCCGGCCAGCGCTGGCGTCTGACGCTGCGCCTCAAGCGGCCGCACGGCGGCGTCAACCCGTACGGCTTCGACGCCGAGCTCCAGCTGTTCGAGCAGGGCATCGGGGCCACCGGCTACGTGCGCGACACGCCACCGCCGCTTCGCCTCGACCTGGCGGCCGCCCACCCTGTCGAACGGCTGCGCCAACGCGTGCGCGATGCGATCGAGGCGACGGTTCCGGACCGGCGTACGGCCGGTGTGCTGGCGGCTCTGGCCGTGGGCGACCAGAGCGCGATCGATCGCCAGGACTGGGAGCTTTACCGCAACACCGGCATCGCCCACCTGGTGTCGATCAGCGGCTTGCACATCACGATGTTCGCCTGGGTCGCGGGCGGTGCGATCGCGCGCTGCTGGCGGCGCAGCGCCCGGGCCATGCGGCTGCTGCCGACGCCGATCGCGGCGCGCTTCGGCGGGGTGGCGTGCGCCGCAGCGTACGCGGTGTTCTCGGGCTGGGGCGTGCCGTCCCAGCGCACGGTCTGGATGCTCGCCACCGTCGCCCTGCTGCAGACGGTCGGCGTGCGCTGGCCTTGGGGCCTGGTGCTGGCGACCGCGGCGGCGGTCGTCACCGCCTTCGATCCCTGGGCGCTGCTGCAGGCCGGCTTCTGGCTCTCGTTCGCCGCGGTCGGCCTGCTGATGGCGTCGTCTTCGGTAGGCCCCGGAACACCCGATGCGGGGGTGGCCACGCCGGGTTGGCGCGGCTGGCCGCGGCGCGCGCTCGGCGTGATCCGGGCCGATCTGCGCACCCAGGTGATCGCGACGATCGGCCTGACGCCGCTGACGCTGGTGTTCTTCCAGCAGGTGTCGGTCGTCGGCTTCCTCGCCAACCTGATCGCGATTCCGACCATCACGCTGCTCATCACACCGCTCGCGCTGCTCGGCGCGGCGTTCGCGCCGCTCTGGGTGCTCGGCGCGGTCGTGGTCGGCGCACTCAACACGGTGCTCGGCGCGCTGCTCGGCTGGCCGGGCGCCGTCTGGCGTGTGCCGGTCGCGCCGCTCTGGGCGCAGGCGGCCGGGCTGCTCGGCGCCCTGGTGCTGATGCTGCCCTGGCCGTGGCGCGGGCGGCTGCTTGCCGTGCCGCTCGTGCTGCCCTTGCTGCTGCCGGCCCGGCCGCTGCCGCCGCCCGGGCGCTTCGACCTGATCGCGCTCGACGTCGGGCAGGGCACCGCGGTCGTGGTGCGGACGCGGGCGCATCTGCTGATCTTCGACGCCGGGCCGCAGTACGGCGCCGACAGCGACGCGGGTGCGCGGGTCCTGCTGCCACTGCTCCGGGCGCGCGGCGAAACACGCATCGACCGGCTCGTGCTGAGCCACCGCGACCTCGACCACGTCGGCGGCGCCGCGGCCCTGATGCAGGCGCTGCCGGTCGATGAACTGCTGAGCTCGCTCGAAGACGGCCACCCGCTGCTCGCCCTGGCGCCGCGGACGACGCGCTGCCACGTCGGGCAGGCGTGGACGTGGGACGGCGTCCGCTTCGAGATGCTGCGCCCCGCGCCCGAGGATTACGCGCGCAGCCTGAAACCGAACGCGATGTCGTGCGTGCTGCGCGTCGCCGACGCCCACCGCAGCGCGCTGCTGACCGGCGACATCGAGCGCGAACAGGAAGCGGCGCTGCTCGGTGCGGCGCGCGATCGCTTGCCGAGCCAGGTGCTGATCGCGCCGCATCACGGCAGCAAGACCTCGTCGACCGGCGCGTTTCTCGATGCGGTCGCGCCGCGGATCGCAGTGTTCCAGGCGGGCTACCGCAACCGCTTCGGCCACCCGGCGCCGGAGGTGCTGCAGCGCTACCTGGACCGCGGCATCGCGGTCCGCACCAGCCCCGACTGCGGCGCCTTCGTGCTCGACGCCCGCGGCCCCGACGACGGCCGTTGCGAGCGCGCCAGCAGCCAGCGCTACTGGCGTTTCGACGTGAGCCCGACCGCCGGCTACGATGCGCCGCCAAGCCGAGCCGATCCCCCGGTTTTGGCGCGATAGTTGCTACCCATCACGGCGGAGGAGAGTTCAGGCGATGAGACCCAGCTTCGACGAGATGCACGCCGGTGCCGACCAGGTGCGCGAGCACTACCTCGGCTACGACCGGTGGCTGTCGCAGCAGCCCAACGACGTGATGCTGTCGCGCCGCGAGGAGGCCGAGGTCATCTTCCGCCGCGTCGGCATCACCTTCGCGGTCTACGGTGCCAAGGACGAGGACGGCCACGGCACCGAGCGGCTGATCCCCTTCGACCTGATCCCGCGCGTGATCCCTGCGCATGAATGGGCCGAGATGGAGCGCGGCCTGGCACAGCGCGTGAAGGCGCTGAACCTGTTCCTGCACGACGTCTACCACGACCAGGAGATCTTGAAGGCCGGCCGCGTTCCCGAAGCGCAGGTGCTGGAGAACTCGCAGTTTCGCCACGAGATGATGGGCGTCGACGTGCCCGGCGGCATCTACTCGCACATTGCCGGCGTCGACATCATCCGCGCCGCCAATGCCGACGGGAGCGGCGCCTACTACGTGCTCGAAGACAACCTGCGCGTGCCGAGCGGCGTGAGCTACATGCTCGAAGACCGCAAGATGATGATGCGGCTTTTCCCCGAGCTGTTCAGCCAGCACAAGGTCGCGCCGGTCGCGCATTACCCCGATCTGCTGCTCGAGACGCTGCGCTCGGTGGCGCCGGCCTCGGTCAACGATCCGGCGGTCGTGGTGCTGACGCCGGGCATGCTCAACAGCGCCTACTTCGAGCATGCCTTTCTCGCGCAGCAGATGGGCATCGAGCTGGTCGAGGGCCAGGATCTGTTCGTCAAGGACAAGTTCGTCTACATGCGAACGACGCGCGGCCCGCGCCGGGTGGATGTCATCTACCGCCGGGTCGACGACGATTTTCTCGATCCGCTCGCGTTCCGCGCCGATTCCGCGCTTGGCTGCGCCGGCCTGCTGGATGCGTATCGCGCCGGCAATGTGACGCTCTCGAACGCGATCGGCACCGGCGTGGCCGACGACAAGTCGATCTACCCGTTCGTGCCCGACATGATCGATTTCTACCTCGGGGAAAAGCCGATCCTCCACAACGTGCCGACCTACCTCTGCCGCAATGACGAGCACCTGAAGTACGTGCTCGCCCACCTCGACGAGCTGGTCGTGAAGGAGGTGCACGGCGCTGGCGGCTACGGAATGCTGATCGGGCCGGCCGCCACGCGTGCCGAGATCGACGCCTTCCGCGCCGCGCTGATCGCGAACCCGGCCGGCTACATCGCCCAGCCGACCTTGAGCCTCTCGACCTGCCCGACCTACGTCGAGCGCGGCATTGCGCCCCGCCACATCGATCTGCGGCCGTTCGTGCTTTCCGGCAAGTCGGTGCAGATGGTGCCGGGCGGCCTGACGCGCGTCGCCCTGAAGGAAGGCTCGCTCGTCGTCAACTCGTCGCAGGGCGGCGGGACGAAGGACACCTGGGTTCTGGAAGCCTGAGAAGCGAAGGCCCGGACGATGCTGTCGAGAACCGCCGATCATCTTTTCTGGACCGAGGCCGGACGAGGACTTCCGCCAGTGCGGAAGTCCTCGCCTGCCGAGGCCCGACGGGCTTGCAAGCCCGTCGGGCGGGCGCGCTACATGGAGCGGGCCGTTCGAGCGCGCAGCGCCCGGCGCTCTGCGCAAAATGCCGCGACGCGTGCCAGCGCGTGCGGTGTTTTCGGCCTGGTGGAGGCGGCGCATGCTGTCTAGAACCGCGGACCACCTTTTCTGGATGGCGCGCCATATGGAGCGGGCCGTTCGAGCGCGCAGCGTTCGGCGCTTTGCGCAAAATGCCGCGATGCGCGCCAGCGCGTGCGGTGTTTTCGGTTTGCTGGAGACCGCGCATGCTGTCTAGAACCGCGGACCACCTTTTTTGGATGGCGCGCTATATGGAGCGGGCCGAAAACACCGCCCGGATGCTCGACGTCAATCACCAGGCGTCGCTGATGCCGCAGTCGGAGGACGAGGCCGAGCAGAGCTGGAAAGGCCTTTTGAGCCTGAACGAGCTCTCCGGCGATTTCGCGACGCATTACGGCGCAGTCACGCCCGAAAGCGCGATGCGCTACATGGTGAGCGATGCCGAGAACGGCTCGTCGATCCGCAACTGTCTGCAGGCGGCGCGCGAAAACGCCCGCGCGGTGCGCGGCAGCCTGACGACCGATGTCTGGGAAACGCAGAACCAGACCTGGCTCGAGTTCCAGCGGATGATCGTCAACGACGCGTTCCTGCGCGACCCGAGCACGCTATTCGAGTGGGTCAAATTCCGCTCCCATCTCTCGCGCGGCGTGACGGTCGGCACCATGCTGCAGGACGAGGCCTTCCACTTCCTGCGGATCGGCAGCTTTCTCGAACGTGCCGACAACACCGCCCGGCTCCTCGACGTGAAGTTCCACGCCGTCGAAAGCGAGTTCTACGGTTTCGCCCCAGGCGCGCCCAGCACGCCGGGGCGCGACACCGAAGTCGACTTCTATCACTGGTCCGGCATCCTGCGGTCGGTCTCCGGCTTCGAGATCTACCGCAAGGTCTACCGCAACGTGATCCGCCCGGAGAAGGTCGCCGAGCTGCTGATCCTGCGCGCCGACATGCCACGTTCGTTGGCCGCGTGCCTGCTCGAGGTGGTCGGCAACCTGAAGATGGTCGCCAATGAGCAGTCGGCCGATACCTTGCGACTCGCCGGCCGGCTGCAGGCCGACCTCCAGTACGGGCGGATCGACGAGATCCTCGCGACCGGGCTGCACGCCTACCTCACCCAGTTCCTCGAGCGCGTCAACACGCTCGGCGCGGGCATCGGCCGCGACTTCCTTGTGCCGGTGGCACCCTGAGAGACGCGCTGGCCGGCGCGCGCCACGCCCTCGACGGGCGCCGGTGGCGATGCCGTGCAGACGCGCTCGCGGCGCGCCCGGAATCCACCCGCCGCCCGCATCGGTGCGCCGGCCTTGCAAGGCCGATGCGCCGGCGGCGACGAGAATCGCACCGCTCTTCGCCCGGTTCGGCGTGCATCGGCGCGGTCGGTAGCGGCAGACGGTCGCCGCCCATCCCGGCGTCGCGGTCGAGCAGAACGAATCGAATTTCCCCGGAGTCGTCATGTCCATCCATGTTGCGCTGAACCACATCACGCACTACCGCTACGACCGGCCGGTCCAGCTCGGGCCGCAGGTCGTGCGGCTGCGTCCGGCGCCGCATTCGCGGACCCGCATCCTCAGCTACTCGATGCGGGTGCTTCCGGCGCTGCACTTCATCAACTGGCAGCAGGATCCGCAGTCCAACTACCTCGCGCGCCTGGTCTTCCCGGAGAAGACGACCGAGTTCCGGATCGAGGTCGATCTGGTCGCCGAGATGGCGGTGTTGAACCCCTTCGACTTTTTCCTCGAACCGTCGGCGGCGGACTTCCCGTTCACGTACGAGCCGGAGCTGCTGCTCGAGCTCGAGCCGTACATGAAGAAGTTGCCAGCGACCCCGGTGTTCGCCGCCTACCTCGCGACGATCTCGCGGGAAAAGAAGCCCACCAACGATTTCCTCGTCGCCCTCAACCAAAAGCTGCAGCGCGACATCGCCTACCTCGTCCGGCTCGAGCCGGGCGTGCAAAAGCCCGAGGAAACGCTGCTGCTCGCCAGCGGATCGTGCCGCGACAGCGCCTGGCTCCTGGTGCAGATCTGCCGGCATCTCGGCCTCGCGGCGCGTTTCGTCTCCGGCTACCTGATCCAGCTGAAGAGCGACGTCAAGGCGCTCGACGGCCCGAGCGGCACCGAGATCGACTTCACCGACCTGCACGCCTGGTGCGAGGTCTTCCTGCCCGGCGCCGGCTGGATCGGCTTCGATCCGACCTCCGGGCTGCTCGCGGGCGAAGGTCACATCCCGCTCGCGTGCTCGCCCGATCCGGGTTCGGCAGCGCCGGTCACCGGCGTGATCGGCGAGTGCGAGACGACGCTCGAGCACGCGATGTCGGTGGCCCGAATCTGGGAGGCGCCGCGGGTCACGCTGCCCTACAGCGAGCCGCAGTGGACGGCCATCGACGCCGTCGGCCAGCAGGTCGACGCCGATCTGCACCGCCACGACGTGCGGCTGACGCAGGGCGGCGAGCCGACGTTTGTTTCGGTCGACGACCGCGAGGGCGCCGAATGGAACACGGCGGCGCTGGGTCCGACCAAGCGGCTCCTGAGCGCGCAGCTCATGGACAAGCTGCGGCTCAAGTACGGCGCCGGCGGGCTGCTGCATTTCGGCCAGGGCAAGTGGTATCCGGGCGAGCAGCTGCCGCGCTGGTCGCTGAATCTCTACTGGCGCAAGGACGGCGAGCCCATCTGGACCCATCCCGAGCTGTTCGGCGACGAAAGCCGTGACGACGGCGCGACCGAGGCGCACGCCGCGCGGCTGCTCGCGGGCGTCGCCACCCGGCTCGGCCTCGATCCACAGTACGTCTTCCCGGCCTATGAGGACGTCTGGTATTACCTCTGGCGCGAGCGCAAGCTGCCGACCAACGTCGACCCATTCGACGCGCGGCTCGCCGATCCGCTCGAGCGCGACCGGCTCCGCGAGGTGTTCGATCGAGGCCTCGACAAGGCGGTTGGTTACGTGCTTCCCCTCGCGCGCAACCCAGGTGGCGAGCCGCCCTGGCGCACCGGCCCGTGGTTCCTGCGCGCCGAGCGCTGCTACCTCGTGCCCGGTGATTCGCCGATCGGCTACCGGTTGCCGCTCGATTCGCAACCCTGGGCCACCGACACCGACCTGCCGTGGGTGCACCCGCCCGACCCGGGCCAGTCCTTCGCGGCGCTGCCGCCGTACCGCCGCCTGCGGTTCGCGCAGGGGTCGGACGAAGCCGGCGTCGCGACCGGCTCGCCTGGCGGAGCCGCGCGCACCGCGGCGTACTTCGACGGTGACGCCTACCGCCGCACGGCCAGCGGCGCGGCGGCGTCGGAACCGGGCGGCGCGCGCAGCGGCTCCGCGCCCGCGCGCGGCACGGCCGCCGCGAGTGCCCCGAGCCCCGCAAGCGCCGCAACCGCCGCAACCGATGCCAACCTGCGCGCCCCCGCACGGTTCGAATCGGCCGCCCACGTCACCCGCACCGCGATGAGCGCCCAGCCGCGCGGCGGCCGGCTCTACGTCTTCATGCCGCCGACCGCGGCGCTCGAGGATTACCTCGAACTCATCGCCGCCGTCGAGGACACCGCGCTCGAGATGAAGCTGCCGGTAATCCTCGAAGGCTACGAGCCGCCGAAGGATCCGCGCCTCGCGCTCCTGCGGGTCACGCCCGATCCCGGCGTGATCGAGGTCAACATCCATCCGGCGCACGACTGGCCGGAGCTCGTCG
>CAXSGM010000021.1:0-52920 GCA_964236915.1 uncultured Rhizobacter sp. | reverse complement strand
CGTCGATGCAGGCTTCGGCGCTCGGGTGCACACCGCTGACGAACTCGAGCTGCGATTCGCTGAAATCGGTCGTGATGTGGGGATGCGTCAGGGCCGAGCCCAACGCGGCAGGATGCGGCGTGAGCGCCAGACTGCCGTCGGCGAGCGCGCGCAGGCTCTCCTTCTCCACGCCGCGGCGCATCGCGTGCAGGCGGTCGTCGGACCATCCTGCCAAGCGTTCCTTCAGACCGCCCATGCGGTGCCCTCCTCGCCACTCATCTGGCGCGGACGGTAGCAGACCTTGATCGGCGCCGCTGTCGGCGCCGGCACGGCACAGGCGCGGAGGAACGGCGGGGCGTTTAAACCTGCATCTGCATGATGTCCGAGTAGGCCTGCACCAGCTTGTTGCGGAAGGTGAGCGCAGCCTGGAAGCCAATCTGCGCCTTCTGCATCGCGACCATCGTCTGCTCGATCGAGACGGTCGGGTTGTCGAACTGCACCTCGCGCTGCAGCGCGGTCGCCTCGGTCTGTTGCTGGCTGACCGCGCCGAGCGCCTTGGTGAGCGCAGCCTGGAAGCCGGCGCCCTGCGTCGCCGCATTCGCCTTGCCGAGCGGCTGGCCGTCGCTCGCGAGCCCGGCACGCGCGACGGCCTGCTGGAAATCGAAGGGCTTCAAGGTCACGTTCATCGCAAGCCGCACTCTAGGCGGCCGGCGGCGGTCCGAGGCGGGAAAGTGCAGTCGATTCGATGCGCTGTTCCCGGCATCCGGCGGGGAGGGGCTCTCGAACAATGCGTTCCAGGCCGGGGATGCCGGTGCTGGCTGCGGCTGCCTGGCGGCCGCCCCGCTTCCAGCCATCTTTCCTGCCACCCACCGACCGCCGCCTCCGCCCATGAACGACGCCGTCGCCGTGACACCGACCGCCCTGCCGCTCGTCGAGCCGGCCAGCTTCGGCGCGCGGCTCGCGCTGCTGCCGCTGCGCAGCAAGCTGGCGATGGCGCTCGGCATCGTGGCGCTGGCCGGCGTCATGCTGGCGATGACACTGTGGTCGAACAAGGGCGACTTTCGCGTGCTGTACGCGAACCTGTCGGACAAGGACGGCGGCGCGGTGATCGCCCAGCTGGCGCAGATGAATGTGCCCTATCGCATCAGCGAAGGGGGCGCCGCCATCATGGTGCCCGTGGCGCAGGTGCACGATCTCCGCCTGAAGCTCGCGACCGCCGGCCTGCCGAAGGGCTCGGTCACCGGTTACGAGTTGATGGACACCGCGCGCTTCGGCCAGACGCAGTTCCAGGAGCGGCTCACGGCGCAGCGCGGTCTAGAGGGCGAGCTGACGCGTTCGATCGGCTCGCTCGCCGCGGTCGAGAACGCGCGGGTCCACCTGGCGCTGCCGAACCAGAACGGCTTCTTTCGCGAGCAGCAGAAACCGAGCGCCTCGGTGCTGCTGACCCTGCGCTCGGGCCGCACGCTCGACCGGGCGCAGATCGCCGGCATCGTGCACCTGGTCTCGTCGAGCGTGCCGGAGCTCGATCCGAAGGCGGTCAGCGTCCTCGACCAGAGCGGCGCGCTCCTCACGGCCAGCAGCGCCGACACGCCCGGCGCCGGCCTCGACGCCCAGCAACTGCAGTACGTCAGCCAGGTGGAGACGAGCTACCAGAAGCGGATCCTCGAACTGCTCGAGCCGGTGGTCGGGCGCGACAACCTGCGGGCGAGCGTCACCGCCAACATCGATTTCTCGCAGACCGAGGCCACTTCCGAGGAATTCCACCCGAATCAGGGCGCGAACGCCAAGACCGCGATCCGCAGCCAACAGGTCTCGGAGCAGAACGGCACGAACCCACAGCAGCCGAGCGGCGTGCCCGGCGCGGCGTCGAACCAGCCGCCAATCGCGGCGACCGCGCCGCTCACTGGCGCCTCGCAGCCGCTGCTGGCCGCCCAGGCCGGCGGCGGCGGGGCTTCGGCCAAACGCGATGCGACGACCAATTACGAGGTCGACAAGACCGTGCGCGTGACCCGTGCCTCGACCGGCAACGTGCGCCGGTTGAACGCCGCGGTGGTCGTGAACGACCGTCCAGCGACGGATCCGAAGTCGAAGACCAAGACCGTGCCGCTCTCGAACGAGGAGATCGAGAAGCTGACCGCGCTGGTGCGCGAGGGCATCGGCTTCAACGCCGAGCGCGGCGATTCGGTGAAGGTGGTGAACGCGCCGTTCAAGGTCGAGCAGATCAAGGTGGTGGAGCTGCCGCTCTGGAAGCAGCCCGAAGCCATCGATCTGCTGCGTTCGCTGGCGGTGCCGGTCGGTCTGGCGCTGCTCGGGCTGGTGCTTTTCTTCGGCATGGTTCGTCCGGCGTTGAAGCTCGCGCTCGCGGCAACGCCGGCCGTGGCGTCGCGCGACGCCACGGCCGAGCCCGGCGCCAAGCTCGCCGAGGTGGTCGACGACCCGCACGACCTGCCGGCCCTGCCCGCACCCAAGAGCCAGGCGCATCTCGCGACCGCGCGCGCACTGGCCAAGGAGAACCCGGCGGCGGTCGCCGGCATCGTGCGGGGCTGGGTCAGTGGCGAAGCCGCCGCGGCCAAGACCTGATCCCATTCCGTCTCGCACAGCCCCGCCGTGGACGACACCGGTCTCGAGAACGCCGCAATCCTGCTGATGTCGCTCGGCGAGGAGGAAGCCGCCGGCGTGCTCCGGCACTTGTCGCCCAAAGAGGTGCAAGGACTCGGCGAGACGATCCAGAAGCTCAAGTCGGTCTCGCGCGAACGCGTCGAGACCGTGCTCGAGCGCTTCAACGCCGTTGCCAGCGAGACCAGCGCGATCGTCTCCGATACCGATGAATACGTAAAGGCGGTGCTGCGCAAGGCGCTCGGCGACGACAAGGCCAACCTCCTGATCGACCGCATCCTGCAGGGCGGCGACACCGCCGGCATCGAAAGCCTCAAGTGGATGGACGCGGCCTCGGTCGGCGAGCTGCTGCGCAACGAACACCCGCAGATCGTCGCCGCGATCATGGTGCACCTCGAGACCGACCACGCCGCCGACATCCTGAAGACCTTCACCGAGCGGCAGCGCAACGAGGTGCTGGTGCGCGTCGCCACGCTCGACGGCATCCAGCCCTCGGCCCTGAAGGACCTGAACGAGGTGATGAGCCGCGTGCTCGCGGGCGGCGAACGCACCAGGAAGACCGTGCTCGGTGGCGTGAAGACGGCGGCCGAGATGATCAACCTGATGGGATCGAGCGTCGAAACCGCGGTGCTCGACTACATCCGCGAGGCCGACAACGAGCTGGCGCAGAAGATCATGGACAACATGTTCACCTTCGACGATCTCGAGAAGATCGACGACAAGGGCATCCAGGCGCTGCTGAAGGAAGTGCAGTCCGAATCCCTGGTGATCGCGCTGAAGGGGGCAACACCGGAGATGCGCGAGAAGGTGTTCAAGAACATGTCGACCCGCGCCGCCGAGACGCTGCGCGAAGACCTGGAATCGCGCGGCCCGGTGCGGGTTTCCGAGGTCGAAGCGGAGCAGAAGGAAATGTTGAAGATCGTTCGCCGCCTGTCCGACGAGGGCCAGATCATGCTGTCGGGCGGAGGCGACGATGACTTCCTCTGAGCGCCCGGGCGGCTTCAAAAACATCCCCTCGCCGAACGCCGACAGGGGCGCCAACGCCTACGCCCGCTTCATACCGCGCGAGGAGCTCGGCGGTTTTGCGACCTGGCAGCCCGGCGCCCTCGGGGGGGCGCCGGCGCCCCAACCGGGCGTGCAGCGCGATCCTCCGGAAACCAAGGTCGACCCGGCGGAGGTCATCGCGGCGCAGCTCCGCGCGGCGCGCCAATCGGGCTACCAGGACGGCTACCGCGACGGCCTGGTCGCGCTCGAGAGCTTCAAACAGACCTTCGCGAACCAGGCCACCACGCAGATCGGCGCGCTGCTGCAATCGCTCGACACCCAGCTCGGCGGCCTGCAGCAGCAAATGGCGCGTGCGCTCGCGGTTGCCGCGACCCAGCTCGCCCGACAGGTCGTGCGCCACGAATTGCAAGCCGATCCGAGGCGCGTGGCGAAGGTCGCCGACGAGGCCGTGGAGGCTTTGCTCCTGAGCGCACGCCACGTTACGGTGCGCGTGCACCCCGACGACCATCCTCTCGTCGCCGAGGGCGCGGCCGAGGTGATCGCAGCGCGCGGCGCCCGCCTGATCGAGGACGCCGCCATCACCCCGGGCGGCGTGCGGGTCGATTCGGACATCGGCGTCGTCGACGCGACCATCGAAACCCGCTGGCGACACGCCGCGGCAGCACTCGGCTGCGAAGCGGCCTGGGACGACGCGGAGGGGACGGCGTGAGGCTTTTGACCGGCCTCCGTCAGGGTCGAGCCCTTCGACAAGCTCAGGGCGAACGGAGGTGGATGCCGGGACGGAGCTCACAGCGAACCGAGGTGGATTCCGTCGGGTCGAGCCCTTCGACGAGCGCAGGGCGAACGGAGGGTGGATTCCGTTCGGCTCGAGGGCAAATGAATTGGGTTCCGCTCTGGCCGAGGCCCTTCGACAAGCTCAGGGCGAGCGGAGGATGGATTCCGGTTCGGGCCGAGTCCGCACGGAGGTGGATTGCGTTCGGTCCGAGTCCACATGGCGGGGATTCCGTTCGGCCAAGTCGGCACGGAGGTGGATTCCGTTCGGGCCGAGTCTGCACAGAGGTGGCTTTCGCTCTAGCCAACTCCGCACAGAGGTCGATTCCGATTCCGTTCGGGCCGAGTCCGCACGGAGAGGCGATTCCGTTCTGGTCGGGCCCGCACGGAGGGGAGTCCTGTTCTGGCCGAGTCGGCACGGAGGTGGATCCGTTCTGGCCCAGTTCGCATGGCCGGGGATTCCGTTCTGGCCAAGTCCGCACAGAAGTGGATCCCGTTCTGGCCGGGTCGGCGGGGGGTTCCGTTCTGGCCGAGCCCGCACAGGGGTGGCTTCCGTTCTGGCCGAGCCCGCACAGGGGTGGCTTCCGTTCTGGCCCAGTCCGCACAGGGGTGGCTTCCGTTCTGGCCCAGTCCGCATGGCGGGGATTCCGTTCTGGCCGAGCCCGCACGGAGGGGGACTCCGTTCGGGCTGAGCCTGTCGAAGCCCTGTCCCGCCACCGCTCTTGACCGCAGCTCGCCTTGACCTCCACCTCCTTCATCGACGCCTGGCCGCGCTACCTCGCCGACCTGTGCAGTTTCAGCGCCGACCGGGTGCCCCTCGAGGTCCAGGGCAAGCTGGTCCGCGTCACCGGCCTGGTGCTCGAGGCGACGGGGCTGCGCGTGCCGGTCGGGTCGATCTGCCAGATCGAGAACGTCGGGCCGTCGACACCGGGCGGCAGCCGTCGCGAGCCGCCGGTGCGCGCCGAGGTCGTCGGCTTCTCCGGCGACCACGCCTACCTGATGCCGACCGGCGACGTTCATGGCCTGAGTTGCGGCGCACGCGTCGTGCCCTGCCCCTCGCCGGTCGTGCCGATGCAGCTCGGCGCCAAAACCCACCCCTGGCGGCGCGGCGAGGACCGCACGCTTCATTTGCCCGTCGGCGACAGCCTGCTCGGCCGCGTCGTCGATTCGCACGGTCACCCACTCGACCGCAAGGGACCGATCGCCGCGGCGCAGAACGAGCCGCTGAACCGCCGCCCGATCAACGCGATGGAGCGTGACCCGGTGCGCCAGCCGCTCGACACCGGCGTGCGCGCGATCAACGCGATGCTGACGGTCGGTCGCGGCCAGCGGATCGGACTTTTCGCCGGCACCGGCGTCGGCAAGTCGGTGCTGCTCGGAATGATGGCGCGCTACACCGCGGCCGACGTGATCGTCGTCGGTCTGATCGGCGAGCGCGGCCGCGAAGTGAAGGAGTTCATCGAGGAGATCCTCGGCCCGGAGGGCATGCGCCGCTCGGTCGTCGTCGCCGCGCCGGCCGACGCCCCGCCGTTGGTGCGGATGCAGGGGGCGAGCTACGCGACCGTGATCGCCGAACACTTTCGCGACCGGGGGCTCGACGTGCTCCTGCTGATGGATTCGCTGACCCGCTATGCGATGGCGCAGCGCGAGATCGCGCTCGCGATCGGCGAGCCGCCGGCCACCAAGGGCTATCCGCCGAGCTGCTTCGCGAAGCTGCCGCAGCTCGTCGAGCGCAGCGGCAACGGCAAGGCCGCCGACCAGGAAGGCGGTGGCGGCTCGATCACCGCCTTCTACACCGTGCTCTCCGAAGGCGACGATCAACAAGACCCGATCGCCGACGCCGCGCGCGGCATCCTCGACGGCCACATCGTGCTCTCGCGCGAGCTGGCCGAAGCCGGCCACTATCCGGCGATCGACATCGAAAAATCGATCTCACGGGTGATGACGAGCGTCGCCAGCGGCGCGCACGTCGGCGCGGCGCGGCGCTTTCGCCAGCTCCACGCCTGCCACCAGCGGGCGCGCGACCTGATCCAGCTGGGCGCCTATGTCCCCGGCCACGATGCCGAGCTCGACACCGCCGTGCGCCTGCACGAACCGATGACCGCGCTGCTGCAGCAAGGCATGCACGAGCGCGTCCCGCTCGACGAGAGCATCGAGCAGCTGCGCGCGGTGGTGAGCCGGTGACGCCCTGGTCCACTCGCAGAACCCTTTGACGGACAAGAACGATGACCGACCTGCGCCCCCTGATGCTGCTGCTCGAGCGCCACGAGCAGAGCCGCGACGAGGCGCGCGCGGCGCAACGCGCGGCGCACGCCGCCGCGACCGCCGCCGCCACGCAGGCTGAGCAGCTGCACCACTACCGCGGCGACTACGAGCAGCGCTGGACCGCGCGCTTCCACACCGATTCACGGATCGAGCTGGTGCACTGCTACCAGGGCTTCGCCGACCGGCTTTCGACGGCCGTCACGCAGCAGACCGACGTCGTGGCGCGCGCGGCGCGCCTCCTCGACCACGCGGCGGCGGCGGTGCGCGACGCCGAATTGCGCTGCGCCTCGGTCCGGCGCCTGATCGAACGCCGGCTCCTCGAGCAGCACCGCGACGCCGAGCGCCGCGAACAGAAACAGGCGGACGAGCACGCCGCGCGGGCCGCCTGGCTGCGGATCGGCACAGGCTCGGCACTCGCGCGGGACGCCTCCACGACCAGCGCGCCGAGCACGCCGAGCACGCCGAGCACGCCGAGCACGACCAGCGAGCCGGGCATGGCCGGCCCGGCCAGCACGGCCAGCACGGCCAGCACGACGGGCACGACCAGCAGGACAAGCACGACCGGAACGACCGGCACGCCGAGCATGACCGGCACCCCCCGCACGCGGACCACGACGACACCATGATCGCCACCCCTTCCTTCGCCCGACACGGCGCCAGCGTCGAACGGCCGAACCCGACCGCCCTCGAGGGGCCGGGCGCCGCGACCGGCGCCGACCCGGCCGGCTTCTCGTCGCTCCTGCGGCAAACGCAGCTGGCAGCCGCACCCGCAGCGCCGCTCCCCGTGTTCGCCGCGCCGACCGGTGCCGGGCTGGACCGGCCTGCCTCGGCGCCATCCACGCCTCAGCCCGGAACGGACGAGAGCACCGCGGCCGCCTCAGCGGCGTCCGACGACACGGCCGACGGGCCCGATGCGACGCCGTCCGCGCCGCCGCCGAACGAACCGGGGCGGCACACCGGCGCGGTCGCGCGTCCCGACACCGAACGAAACGCGCGTCCCGCCGCGAAACCGCGCCTCTCGAGCGTCGCCAAAAGCCCTGCCGACAAAGATGCCGGCGCCGACGCGAAGTCGCCTGCGAGCGCCGATGATCCGCAGGGCGCGGCCGGCGCGACGCACGATCCGCAGGCGGCGCACCTGCGTGCGCTGCACGACGTGCAAAGCGGCGGCGCCGACCCGGCGAGCGCCGCCGGGTCCGACGGCGCCGAGCCGGCCGCGGAAGCCGAGCCGGCGGGCCCGTCACGACGCGGGGGCGCAGCCGGCGCCGCCCGCCTGCAGTTGCGTGCCGACGCCGACGCCGACGTTCTCGCCGCGCGCTCGCCCCGGCTGGACGCAGCGGCCGAGGGCACCGACGCCGCGCGCTTCGCCGCCCTGTTCTCCGCCCTGCCTCCGGCCGTATTCGACGCCGGCATGCGCGACGCCGCGACCACCGCGCGTGGCGGCGAACTGCCGCCGGGCGCGGCGGCGGCCGCGGCGCTGCTCGCGCCGGCCGGATCGCCGGTCGCCGAGCCGGCCAGGGCGACGTCGCCCAGCACCCTCGTCACCGCGGCGCTCGGCACGCCCGACTTCGCCGAGGAGCTCGGCTTGCGCGTCGGCGTGTTGGTCAAGGAAGGCGTGCAGCGGGCCGAACTGCACCTCAACCCCGCCGATCTGGGACCGGTCTCGGTGCAGATCGCGCTCGACGGCACGCAGGCGCGGATCGACTTCGGCGCGGACATGCTCCAGACCCGGCAGGCGATCGAGGCCGGCCTGCCGCAACTCGCCAGTGCGCTGCGCGACGCCGGCTTCACGCTCGCCGGCGGCGGGGTATCGCAGCACGGCGCCGGCCGCGGCCAGCAAGACGACGGCGAGGGCCAGCCGCACGCGGGGCGTGCCGGGCGCCAGGCCGGCGCGGCGCTCGCGCCGCTGAGCCACGCCGCCAGCCTTCAGGTCACGCAGGCAGCGCGCGGCATCGCGATCCGCGGGCGGCTCGACTTGTTCGCCTGACGCACTCCCGGCCGATCACCGCCGGCGCCCCGCCGGGACCGGACCGGCCCTGCGGACCGAAACCGAGGGCGTCGGTCCACCGTCCGCCGGTCCTTTTCCGGGTCGCGAAACCGTCCCAGTCCGCCGGGCCGGAGTGAACGGCGATCGCCCCCCTTATCCCGCCTTTCGTCCGCGGACCCGATTTTGATAATCGACTTCGCGAATCGACCCGTGGCCGCTGGTGCCCCGGGCGCCCTTAGGAGTCTCGACCCTTGTCCGCTGCCGCCGCCACCGCTGCCAACCCCGGCGTCGCCGCGCCCCCGAACAAAAGCAAGAAGAAGCTGGTCGTGATCATCGGCGCGCTCGTGCTGCTGCTCGTGCTCGGTGGCGCCGCCGCGATGCTGCTTCTGAAGAAAAAGCCACCGGCCGACGCCGAGGACGCCGGCGACACGCCGGTCGCACACGCGAGCGAAGGCCATGCCAAGCCCGACCTGAAGCATCCGCCGACCTTCCTGCCGCTCGACCCCTTCGTGGTGAACCTGGCCGACCACGACGTCGACCGCTACGCGCAGATCGGCGTCACTTTCGAGATCGCCGACGGCAAGTTCGCCGAGCAGCTGAAGTCCTTCATGCCGGCGATCCGCAACGGCATCCTGATGATCATTTCGCACAAGACCTCGAAGGATCTGCTCGACCGCAGCGGCAAGGAAAAGCTCGCCGACGAGATCCAGCGCGACACGGCGCGCACCCTCGGTCTCGACGTCGAGGAGCCGGCCGCGGACGAGCCCGCTGCGGCGGCGTCGGCCGGCGACGACGACCCGAAGCCCAAAAAGAAGAAGAAGCGGCCGGTCGAGCCGAACCCGATCCAGCACGTGCATTTTTCGAACTTCATCGTTCAGTGATGAGGCGCCCGGGAACCTTTCCCAAGCTCCGCCCAGGCGCCACGCCGCGCCGCGGCGGACGGGCCGAGCGCCGGGGCGCCCCAAGCCGGGCCGCCGCCGCCCCGGGGGATCGGACCGCGGACTCGCGGGCCGGGGGGCTCCATCCCGGGCAGGCCGGGGGGCCGGTATGAACCAGCAGATCCTGTCGCAGGACGAGGTCGATGCGCTGCTCCAGGGCATCACCGGCGAAAGCCAGAAACTCGAGACGGAGGCTGTCGACAAGAGCAGCGTCCAAAGCTACAACCTCGCGAGCCAGGAGCGGATCGTTCGCGGGCGCATGCCCACGATGGAGATCATCAACGAGCGCTTCGCCCGCAACATCCGCATCGGCCTCTTCAACTTCATCCGCCGAAGCCCCGAGATCTCGATCGGCAGCATCAAGGTGCAGAAGTACAGCGCCTTTCTGCGCGAGATCGTGGTGCCGACGAACTTCAATATCGTGAGCGTCCGGCCGCTGCGTGGCTCCGGGCTGATCGTCTGCGACCCGACGCTGGTGTTCGCGGTGATCGATGCGCTTTTCGGCGGCGCCGGCAAGTACCGCACGCGCATCGAGGGCCGCGATTTCTCGCCGACCGAGCAGCGCACCATCACGCGGCTCGTCGAGGTGATCACCACCGAATACAAGCGGGCCTGGCTGGGCATCTATCCGCTCGAGCTCGATTACCAGCGCTCGGAGATGCAGCCGCAGTTCGCGAACATCGCGACGCCGTCCGAGATCGTCGTCGCGACGAGCTTCACGCTCGAGATCGGCGAGACCAGCGGGACGATCCATTTCTGCATCCCGTACGCGACGCTGGAGCCGATCCGCGACGTGCTCTATTCGACCATCCAGGGCGACGCCGCCGAACCCGACAAACGCTGGGTCAACCTCATGAAGCAGCAGATTCAGTCGGCCAACGTCGACCTCGTGGCCGAACTCGCGCACGCGCCGGCCACGGTGGAGCAGTTGCTCGCGTTCAAGCCGGGCGATTTCATCGAGCTCGATCTCAGGCCGGCGATCGAGGCCAAGGTTTCGGGCGTGCCGGTGTTCGACTGCCACTACGGCATCTCGAACGGCCGTTACGCCTTGAAAGTCAACCAAATGCTGACCAACCCGGAGATGGGTTGGCTGGGAGAACGACATGTCAGCTGAAGCCGGATCGTCCAGCGCGGCCACCGAAGATGCCGATGCGATGGCCGCCGAATGGGCCGCAGCGCTCGCCGAGGCCAAGCCGGAGACCGCCTCCGAGCTCGCCGCCCCGGCCGATCATGTCGCGCCCGCGTCGTTTCAGAACTTCTCGCCGACCTTGGCGACGACGGCCGGCAACGACATCAACATGATCCTCGACATCCCGGTGCAGCTCACCGTGGAGCTCGGGCGCACGCGAATCCCGATCAAGCACATCCTGCAGCTGGCACAGGGCTCGGTGATCGAACTCGAGGCGATGGCCGGCGAGCCGATGGACGTGCTGGTCAACGGCTTTCTGATCGCGCAGGGCGAGGTCGTGGTCGTCAACGACAAGTTCGGCATCCGGCTGACCGACATCGTGACCCCGAGCGAACGCATGCGCCGGCTCTCGCGCGGCTGATGTCGGCGACCAGCCTCTGGGGCTCGATCGTCTGGTTCGTCGTGATCGTCGCGACGATCCCGGCGGCGCTCTGGCTCTTGAAGCGCACGCCGATCGGCGGCGCCGCAAGCCAGGCCGGCCTGATGCGCAGCGTCGGCGCGCTGCCGCTTTCGACGAACCAGCGAGTCGTCACCGTCGAGGTCGGCCAAGGCGCGGCGCGGCGCTGGCTGGTGCTCGGCGTCACGCCGCAATCGATCACGACGCTGTACACCCTCGAGCCGCAGGCCGAGCCGGCCGCGACCGATGCCCCGGCAACACCGCCCACCTTCGCCGCGGCGTTCGCGCAGGTGCTGGCCAAACGCCGCAGCGGCCGGGGAGCCGGGCGGTGAAGCACGTCGCGGGCACTGTGGCCGTCATGCTGCTCGCGGCGCTGTTCGCCGCGCTGCCCGCGCTCGCGCACGCACAGGCGGCATCCGTGCCGGCACTGGGCGCCGCCCTGCCGCTCCTGATCGGCCAGAGCGCCGGCGGCACCAGCTACTCGGTGCCGATCCAGACACTCCTGTTCTTCACCGCGCTGTCGTTCCTGCCGGCGGTGCTGCTGCTGATGACCGGCTTCACGCGGATCGTCATCGTCCTCTCGCTGGTGCGCCAGGCGATCGGCACGCAGGCCGCGCCGCCGAACCAGGTGGTCATCGGGCTCTCGCTCTTCCTCACGTTCTTCGTGATGGGCCCGACGCTCGACAAGGTCTACGCCGAGGCCTATCAGCCGTACGCGGAGAACCGCATCGCCTTCGACGAGGCCCTGGCACGCGGCGAGCTGCCGGTTCGCACCTTCATGCTGAAGCAAACCCGCCAGGCCGATGTGATGCTGTTCGCCAGACTGGCCAAACTCGACGCGCAGGTGAAGACCGATGCCGTGCCGTTCAAGGTGCTGGTGCCGGCCTTCGTCACCAGCGAACTGAAAAGCGCGTTCCAGATCGGCTTTCTCATCTTCATCCCGTTTTTGATCATCGACATGATCGTCGCCAGCGTGCTGATGAGCCTCGGGATGATGATGCTGTCGCCGGTGCTGATCTCGCTGCCCTTCAAACTGATGCTGTTCGTGCTCGCAGACGGCTGGAACCTGCTGCTCGGCTCGCTCGCGGCCAGCTTTTCGTCCTGATCGACGAACGAATCGACGAACGCACGCCCCGAGAAGAACGATGGAAGCGACCCAGGTCTTCGCCACCGGCCAGCAAGGCCTCTACATCCTGCTGATGGTTTCGGCGCCGGTGCTGCTCACGGTGCTGGTGATCGGTCTGCTCGTCAGCATTTTTCAGGCGGCGACGCAGATCAGCGAGGCGACGCTCTCGTTCGTCCCGAAGATCATCGGCGCCGTCGCGGTGCTCGCGATCGCCGGGCCGTGGATGCTGACGACGCTGGTCGAGTACATCCAGCGAACGTTGCAGTCGATCCCGACGACCGTGGGGTGAGGCACGCGCCCTCACCCCAACCCTCTCCGGCGCGCGGGAGAGGGAGCAAACGCACTGCTTCCCCTCCCGCGAGCGGGAGAGGGGGCAAACGCACTGCCCCCCTCCGGCGAGCGGGCGAGCGAGCAAGACGTACTGGCCCTCTCCGGCGAGCGGGGGAGGCAGCGGGACATCTCTGCATCGGCACGCACGGCCCCCTCTCCCGCTCGCGGGAGAGGGCTGGGGTGAGGGCTGCCGCGAGCCGCTGATGCTCACCTTCACCGACGCCCAGGTCCTCGCCTGGCTCACGCCGATCGTCTGGCCCTTCGTGCGCGTGCTCGCGCTGTTCGGCAGCCTGCCGGTGTTCGCACAGCGCGGCGTGCCGCGCCAGGTGCGGGTCGCCCTGGCCTTCTTCATCACGCTCTGCGCCCAGGTGGCGCTGCCGCCGATGCCGACGATCGCGTTCGATTCGGCCGCCGCCGCGCTCGCCCTCGTCCAGCAGGTGCTGATCGGCCTATCGATGGGCTTTGCGGTGCGCATCGTGTTCGCGGCGGTCGAGTTCGCCGGCGAGATGGTCGGCCTGCAGATGGGCCTGAACTTCGCCGGCTTCTTCAACCCGATGACCGGCGGCGAGGCGACCGCCACCAGCCGTTTCTACGGCATGGCCGTGAGCTGGCTCTTCATCGCGATCGGCGGCCACCTGCTGCTGATCGCCGCGGTGGTGCAGAGCTTCCGGGCCTTTCCGGTCGGCCCGGAGCCCTTCGCTTTTTTGCATGCGGTCGGGCCGCAGCGCTGGGGCACGGAGATCTTCCGCCTCGGCCTCTGGCTGGCGCTGCCGATGACGGCGATGCTGCTGTTCGTGAACCTGGTGCTCGGCGTGATCTCACGCGTCGCGCAGCAGATGAACATCTTCGCGATCGGCTTCCCGATCACGCTTTCGGTCGGGCTGGTCGGCATGGTGCTCACGCTGCCGCTGCTGCAGGTGCCGTTCACGATGGCGCTCGAGCAGATGCTGCAGTACTTTCAGTGAGAGCCGGACGACGCGGGCGCGCCGCAATGCCGCAGACGATCGGATGGGCCGGCTCTGGTCCTCAGACAGGAACGATCACCGCCGGCCGTGACGCCGCATGTGCCGCGCTCCTGGCGAACCGCTTGTCGAAGGACGCGATCGCCTCGCAGGTGCGGCTGCTCGCGAGGTGCAAAGCATCGGCGAAATCCATGCCAGTGCGGTGCACGTCGACGGCGTCCTTGACCTTCTCCCAGTGCTCGACCGTCACGTGTTGCATGCCCAACAGGTGGTCGATCACCCCGCAGAACGCGTCGCGGCCGACCTCGTAGAAGCCGCGTATCACCCACTCCAGTTCCAGAACGACCGTCAACGGCACGAAGACGGCTGGCGAATCGATCAGAAGGCGCCGGGCGGCCGGGCGCTGACGAGCGGCTTCCGGATCGTCGGGATCCTCGCAGTAAAAACGCGCCAGGACGTTCGTGTCGACCGCGATCATGTCGCCGGCTTCTTGCGAGCGACGATCGACGCCGGATCGAAGCTCGACAGCTTCCGGCCCTTCGCGCTTCGGCTGGGTGCGGCGCGAACCAAACCGAACCCCGCTTCCGGATCGGACGGTGCGACCCGCCGCCGCACGACCAGACGGAGGACGCCGCCGTCGTCGACGAACTCGACCTGTGTTCCTGGCGTCAGCTCGTAGCGCTGGCGGATCTCGAGCGGGATGACGATCTGGCCTTTTTCGCTGAGGGTGGAGGCTGGCATCGGCGGGAGCTGCATGGTGTCGATACGATCTTACCAGGTAAGACGCACGACCGCCCCCGGCCAATCACCGCCCGATCACCCCGCACACGATCCGCGCGCCGCCGCCTCCGAGGGGCAGCGGGTGATCGGCGTGGTTGTCGCCGCCGGTGTGGACCATCAAGGCGTGGCCTTGCACCTCGCTCAGCTGCTTCATCCGCGGCGCGAGCACCGGGTTCGTCGCCGAACCGTCGGGCGCGACGTACAGCGGCGGCAGATCGCCGAGGTGGCCGGTGCCCCAAGGCTCGCCGTGCTGCTTCGTCGCGGCCGGATCGAGGTGACCGCCGGCGGCCAGCGCGGGCTGCATCCGGCCGTCGGTTTCGCCCGGACCGCACGCCGCGTTCGCGTGGACGTGAAAGCCGTGCAGGCCGGGCGGCAAGCCCGTCAGCGCAGGGTAGAGAACGAGGCCATAGGGCGTTTCAACCACCCGCACGCTGCCGGCCGCTGCGCCGACCCCGGCGGCATCGACGGCGTTCATCGGGACGACCGTTTCGGCCGCGCCGCAGACGGACGAGGCGACGGCGAGCAGGCCGCAGCAAGCGAAGGTCTTGATCATCGAGGTTCTCCGTGAAGACAAAAGCCCGGGACGCGACGGCAGACTGCGAGCGCGGTTCCGGTCACGGCCGCCCCACGACCGCGTCGCCACTCGCCAGGTAGCGCTCCGCCCCCGCCGCGAGCAGCTCGCGCGCGGCGCGCGTGCCGAGCGCCCGCGCGCCGGCCGCGTCGCCCACCGCCGCTTCGGCCGACGCGCGGAGCGGCGGCCGCGCCGGGTCGAGGGCGTCGCCGAGCAGTGCCCGGAGCACCAACCCGGGCCCCTGCCACACCGCATGCGCCGCCAGCGGCACGCTGCAGCTTCCGCCGAGCGCGCGCGATACGGCCCGTTCGGCCTCGACCGCCAGCCAGGTCGGGCGATGCGCCAGCGCCGCGAGCCGCTCGCGCAGCAGCGGGTCGGCATCGCTCCGCACTTCGATACCGAGCGCGCCCTGGCCGGCGCACGGCAGCATCCGGTCGACGTCCAGGCTTTCGGTGATGCGCTCCGCCAGGCCGAGCCGCTTCAAGCCCGCGGCGGCCAGAACGATCGCGTCGTATTCGCCCGCGTCGAGATGGCGAAGCCGCGTGTCGAGGTTGCCCCGCAGGGGCCGCACGACGAGGTCGGGGCGCGCCTGGAGGAGCTGCACCACGCGCCGCAGACTCGAGGTGCCGACCACGGCGGCGTGCGGCAGCTCGGCGAGCGAGCGGTGGCGTGGCGCGACGAGCGCGTCCCGCGGGTCTTCGCGCTCGAGCACCGCCGCCAGCGTGAAGCCGTCCGGCAGGTCCATCGGCACGTCTTTCAGGGAGTGGACCGCGAGCTGCGCCCGGCCCGTTTCGAGCGCGGTCTCGAGTTCCTTCACGAAGAGGCCCTTGCCGCCGACCTTCGAAAGCGTCACGTCGAGAATGCGATCGCCGCGCGTCGTCATGCCGAGCAGTTCGGCCCGCATTCCGAAGCGCTCGGCCAGCAAGGCGCGCACGTGCTCGGCCTGCCACAAGGCCAGCCGGCTCTCACGCGTCGCGATCAGGATGGCCTCGGACATCGTAGAAGATGCTAGCAGGCGCGTCTTTTGCAGCCCGCATCCCCGACCCTCCACCGCAGCACACCGGACCCCACCATGGCAGCCGACGGAACGACCCCTTCCCCCAAGCGCAGCGCGAAGGCGGCGCTCGACGCCGCCGAGAAGAACCGGCCGCTGGTCGACGACATCCGCTTCCTCGGCCGCATCCTCGGCGACGTGATCCGCGAGCAGGACGGCAAGGCTGCCTATGAGCTGGTCGAGCGGATCCGCCAGCTCTCGGTCGCCTACCGGTTGAAGAGCGACGCGCAGGCCGGGCGCGCTCTCGACCGGCTGCTGAAGAACCTCTCGGGCGACCAGACGGTCAGCGTGATCCGCGCCTTCAGCTACTTCTCGCACCTCGCCAACATCGCCGAGGACCGTCATTACGTGCGGCGCCGCGACGTGCACGAGCGCCAGGGCCATCTGCAGCCCGGCTCGTTGGCGATGACCTTCGAGCGGCTCGCCGCCGCCGACATCCGCGCCGCCGACATCGCCGCGACGCTCGACCACGCCTACATCTCGCCGGTGCTGACCGCGCACCCGACCGAGGTGCAGCGCAAGAGCATCCTCGACGCCGAACGCGCGATCGCCGAGCTGCTGGCCGTACGGGACACGCTCCCGACCGAGCGCGACCGAGCCGAAAACGAGGCCTTGATGCGCTCGCGCGTGACCCAGCTCTGGCAGACGCGGATGCTGCGCACGACCAAGCTCACGGTCGCCGACGAGATCGAGAACGCCCTCAGCTACTACCGCACGACCTTCCTGCGCCAGATCCCCAAGATGTACCGCGACCTGGAGCAGGCGCTGCCCGGGCACCGGATCGCGCCGTTCTTCCGAATGGGCAACTGGATCGGCGGCGACCGCGACGGCAACCCGTTCGTGACCGCCGAAACCTTGCGCGTCGCTCTGGCGCGCCAGGCCGAGACCGTGTTGCGCTTCTACCTGACCGAGGTGCACGAACTCGGCGCCGAGCTGTCGATCTCGGCCTCGCTCGCGTCCGTCAGCCCCGCCATGAAGGCGCTCGCCGAAGCCTCGCCCGACCATGGCGCCCACCGCGAGGACGAGCCTTACCGGCGCGCGCTGATCGCGATGTACGCGCGCCTCGCGGCGACGCTCGAACTCTTCACCGGCACGACGGCGCTCCGCCACGCGCTCGCGCCGCAGAACCCGTACCTCGATGCCGCCGACTTCCTCGCCGAACTGCAGACGATCGACGCCTCGCTCGCCGCCAATCACGCGCTCGCCCTCGCCGAGCCGCGCCTTCGGCCGCTGATGCGGGCGGTGCAGGTGTTCGGTTTCCACCTCGCCACGGTCGACCTGCGGCAGAGTTCCGACCAGCACGAGGCGGTGGTCGCCGAATTGCTGCGCGTCGCCAAGGTCGAGCCCGACTATCCCGGGCTCGACGAGGACGCGCGCCGCGCGCTGTTGCTGCGGCAGCTGAACGACGCGCGTTCGCTGCGGGTTCGCGGCGCCGCCTACAGCGAGCTCGCCGGCTCGGAACTGGCGATCTTCGAGGCGGCGTCCGAACTGCTCGAGCGCTACGGCCCGGAAGCGATCCGCCACTGCATCATCTCGCACACCGAGAACGTCAGCGACCTGCTCGAGGTGCTGCTGCTGCTGAAGGAGGTCGGGCTCTTCCGCGGCGCGCTGGGCGACGACGCGACGCCCGGCGACGCCACCACGGCGCTGATCGTCTCGCCGCTCTTCGAGACGATCGGCGACCTGCGCCAGGCCGCACCGATCATGCGGGCCTACTACGCGCTGCCCGGCGTCCTGGCGCTGATGAAGCGCAGCCGTGGCGAGCAGGACATCATGCTCGGCTACAGCGACAGCAACAAGGACGGCGGCAGCTTCACCAGCAATTGGGAGCTGTACCGTGCCGAGATCGATCTGGTTCAGCTGTTCGGCGAGCTGCGCGAACGCCACGGCCTGGTGCTGCGGCTCTTCCATGGGCGCGGCGGCACGGTCGGCCGCGGCGGCGGCCCGAGCTACCAGGCGATCCTCGCGCAGCCGCCGGGCACGGTGAACGGCCAGATCCGGCTGACCGAGCAGGGCGAGGTGATCGCCTCGAAGTACGCCAACCCCGAGATCGGCCGGCGCAATCTCGAAACGCTGGTCGCCGCCACGCTCGAGGCGACGCTCCTCGCCGGTCCGGGCGCTGCGAGCAAGAACGCCAGGGGCGCATCGGCGAGCCCCGGCGCGCCGAAAGCCTTCCTCGACGCCGCCGCCGCGATCAGCGACGCGAGCTTTACGGCGTACCGGAAGCTCGTCTACGACACCCCGGGCTTCACCGATTTCTTCTTCACCGCGACGCCGATCCGCGAGATTGCCGAACTGAACATCGGCTCGCGCCCGGCTTCCCGCAAGCCGAGCCGGGCGATCGAAGACCTGCGCGCGATTCCCTGGTCGTTCAGCTGGGGGCAATGCCGCATCACACTGCCCGGCTGGTGCGGCTTCGGCGCGGCGATCCGCAGCTACCTCGACGCGGACCCGGCGCAGCGTGAATCCCGCCTGGCACTGCTGCGAAAAATGCACAGGCAGTGGCCGTTCTTCCACACCCTGCTCTCGAACCTGGACATGGTGATCGCCAAGAGCGACCTGGGCATCGCCGCGCGTTACCTCGAACTCGTCGACGATAAAAAGCTAGCCAAGCGCATCTTCGGGCTGATCCGCGCCGAATGGCAGGCAACTTCCGACGCGCTGACGCTAATCACCGGGGAGGCGGATCGGCTGGCCTCGAATCCGTCGCTCGCGCGCTCCATCGAACACCGGTTTCCTTACCTCGATCCACTGAACCACCTGCAGGTCGAGCTGATGCGGCGGTACCGGCAGCGCAAGGAGGGCGATCCGCAGAACGCGCGGGTGCAGACCGGGATTCACATCTCGATCAACGGGATTGCGGCCGGGTTGCGAAACACCGGGTGAGGGGCCGCGACCGGACCGTCCGGCCCCCCATTCCGGGGGTCGGTTCGCGTTTTCCGAACCCACTCGACGCCCGACCGCATCCATCCGGCTCCGAGATTCGTAGCGCTTGTTTCAGGTGTGCGCTTTTTCACACCTGGCACGACCGCCCCGCCCTCCACGCCCAAGGATGCCCATGCACACACCCCGCCTCTCCACGCTCGCCCGTGCCGCCGCAGCCGTCGTAGTCGTCTGTGCCGCACCGGTCGACGCCGCCCAGGTGATCGGCCTCACGACGACCAACGCGCTGCTCAGCTTCGACACCGCCACCCCCGGCAACGGTTCGTCGCTCACGTCGATCACCGGCCTGCAGGGCGCCAACGAACGGATCCTCGGCATCGACGCCCGCCCGACCACCGGCGTCGTCTATGGCATCAGCAGCGACAGCAAGGTGTATTCGCTGAGCCCGGGCGGCCAGGCGAGCTTCGTCGGCGCGCTTTCGACCGCGCTCGCGAGCACCACGGTCGGCATCGACTTCAATCCGGTCGCCGATCTCTCCGGTGCGGCGTCGCTGCGCATCGTCGGCGGCACCGGCCAGAACTACGCGTTCAACGTCGCGAACGGCACGACGACCGTCGCCACCGACGTGCAGGCCGGGTTCGCCGGCGTCGCCTATTCGAACAACGACGTCGATCCGGCGACCGCGACGTCGCTTTATTACCTCGACGCCACGAGCGACACGTTGAAGGTCGCGACCGCCAACTTCAATGCGCCCACGATCACGACGGTCGGTTCGCTCGGCATCGATATCAACGGCGTCACCGGCTTCGATATCGGCGGCGCGAGCAACGCCTTCGCGGCGCTCGCCGATGCCAACACCGGCAAGAGCGGCCTCTATTCGATCAACCTCGGCAGCGGCGCGGCGTCGTTCGTCGGTGCGTTCGGCATCGGCGGCAACACCGCGATCGCCCCGCCGCTGCTCGGCCTGACCCTCGTCGTCGCGGCGGTGCCCGAGCCGCAGACCTGGGCGCTGTTGATGGCCGGTCTGGGCGGCGTCGGGCTGCTGGCGCGGCGGCGCGCCGGGACCAAGGCGCCGGGAGCTTGGCCGACCACGCGCTAGGACGCGTCTCGCAGCAGCCGTCAACAGCCGCAGCGTCAACTCCGGAAGCAACAACCGCCCGAGCCCGTTCAGCGGCTTTTCGGCGCTGCCGTTTGCGGCCGGCTTCGTGAAGGCGACCGCCGCCTCGTCGTCGGTCGAACCAATGAGCTTCGAGATGATCGGCCGCGCATTCGCCCGGCCGACCCTCTTCAAACTCGCGACCGGCTGGGAGGCGACGACCAGGCCGCGCGTGCCGAGCCCGTTGACGACGGAGCTGACGGCGGCTGATTCGACGCGGCTGGCGGTTTCAGCGCTCGGGCGTGGTGGAAGCGGCGGGCGCCTTGCCCGGTGCTTCCCAGCGCAGTCTGACCTGCCGCCCGCGTTCAATCAGCGCATCGGCCGGCGGCGCCGATCCGGCCAGCCAGAAACGCATGGCACCGGCCTCCCCGTGCGTGGCCTGGACGCGCAGCCGCGCCACCTCGCCCCGCAGGCTGTCGCACGCATAGGCACGCGATGAATCGCGCGCCCACGCATTCCACGTGTCACCGACATGCGCCTTGTACACCTCGGTTTCGCCGAGCAGGCGGTCGATGCGCCCGCTCGGCCAGCCGATCCGTGCAGCGTAACGGATGCCAACTGCGCGGCCGAGCAGGGTGTCGTTGCGTTCAACGAGGCGCTCCAGGATCGCATCGCAGAGTTGCAGGCGGTTCGCGTCGCGGACGGCCGACAAACTGCACTGTTGGCCGATCACCTGGTATGGCGGTGCCACAGAGTAAAGACGCGCAAGCACCTGGGTCGTGGTTGTCCAGAGCGCCAGCAGCGATCGGTCGTCGCTGCCGAAGGCGTCGAACAGGCGGGTCAAGGAACCCGACGATGCCGACTCGAAGCGGCCCGCGGTGGCAAGCCGGTGCAGCACGGCCTCGGTGGCGTCGGCTTCGTGAGCGACCGCGGCGTCCTGCAGGCGGCGAAGCCAGGCAGCACCGTTGTCCGGGTCGAGCTGGGCCCAGCGGGCCGCGCTCAAACCCTGGCAGTTCGGCGGCGGTGGGTCTGGGCGCGGCGCGTCGCACGCGGCCAGCGCGAGCGCGTACACCGCCGGATCCGTGCCCACGCTGGCGTCGCGGGCGAGCTGCGCGGTCGCGGTGTCGCTCGCTTCCGCGATCAGCGCGATCAGCGCGATCGCGCGGCTGCGGGCGTCGGCGCTGACGCGCATCCGCTCGAGCACCGCGTCGCGCGCCTGGCGCCAGTGCGTCGCCTGGTCGAACGCGAGCTCGTCGGCGGGTTGCATCGAAAGCGGATCCATCGTCACGGTGCCAACACCGCAAACCGGGACGGGTATCGAATCCGGGGCGCGTCGAGCGACGCCTGGCGCAAGCGCGGCAACCGGCGCTATCGACGCAACCAGTGTCAAGCCGGATGCGCCGATGCGCGCAACCGGCGACGCGCCGGGCGCGCCGAACTGTCCGAACGCGGAACGCTCGTACGCCGCCATGACGAACACGGCCACCAAAGCGGCCACGACGGCCGCCACCACGAGTGCCGGCCAGAGGCGCTTCTTCGGCGTCTCGCCGGGATGACCGCGTTTCACCGCAGACGCCCAATCAGGGCCTCGCGCACCGCCGCGACCTGCCGCCGCGACACAGCCAGCCACTCGTCCACACCCGCCACCTGCACGGCCCAGCCGTCGGTCGGATCGTCGTCGCGCGAACCATCAGTCGGCTGCGCCGCCAACGGACGCCGCGCGAGCGCCCGCATGGCTTCGCGCGCGACCAGAGCGTTGCGGTGGATTCGCAGAAAGCGTTCGGGAAAGCGCGCTTCGAGTTCCGCGAGTGTGTCGTCGAGCAGGTGGCTGCGCTCGCCGGTGCGCAACGTCACGTACTTCAACTCGGCCTTGAAGTAGAGCACCTCGCCGACCGGCACTCGCAGAACCCCGCCCCGGTCACTCACGATGATCGCGTCGACGTCCGCAGCGTGAACCAGCGCCTCGTTCCCCGTCGTTGCAATCGGCGTCGGCGTCGGCGTCCCGATCCGCTGCGCCACCCGCCGCAGGGCCGCCTCGAGCCGCTCGCGCCGCACCGGCTTGGTCAGGTAGTCGGTAGCCTCGAGGTCGAACGCCGCGAGCGCGTGCTCGGCATGCGCGGTGACGAACACGACGGCGGGCGGCGCGGGCAGCCGCTTCAATCGAGCGGCGAACTGCAGGCCGTCGGCGCCCGGCATCTGGATGTCGAGCAGGACCAAATCGCAGGCCTGTTCGGCGAGCCAGGCGGTGGCCTCGGCGGCCGTCGCCGCCTCGCCGACCGCCCGTGCCGGCGGGTCGCGGCAGTCGGCCAGCAGGTCGCGCAGACGAGCCCGGGCGAACGCCTCGTCGTCGACCAGGAGCACGCGCAGCGGCGCCGTGTCGGCGGTCATGCCGAAGCGGCGCCGCGGTTGAAACCCGCGACTTGGAGCCGAATGGGCGGCATCGGCGTCATAGCGGCACCGCGATCCGCACCTCGTACACCTCGGCATCGCGCCGCACGTCGAACGCCGCGGCGACGTCGTGCAGCAGGCGCAGCCGCTCGCGGACGTTCCGGAGCGCGATGCCGTGGCCCGGCGCCGAGGCGACCGACGGCAGGCTGTTCGACACCGAGACCAGCGCGCGGCCGGCCGACGCCTCCGTGCGCACACGGATCGTGCCGCCGTCGCGGTTCGGCTCGACGCCGTGCCGCACCGCGTTCTCGACCAGCGGCTGCAGCAGCAGCGGCGGCACGCGGGCGCCGCCGGCGGCGGGATCGATCTCCCAGATGAGCCGCAGCCGCGTGCCGAAACGAACCTGCTCGATCGCCAGGTAGCGCTCGGCGAGTTGGAGTTCATCGGCGAGGGAAGTGGAGGCGGCGTTGTCGGCGATCGCGACGCGGAACAGCTCGGCCAGGTCCTCGAGCACGGTTTCGGCGCGGCGTGGATCGCTGCGCACCAGCGCCAGCGCGGTGTTCAACGTGTTGAACAGGAAGTGCGGGCGGATGCGCGATTGCAGTTCGGCCAGCCGCGCGCTGGTCGCTGCCGGCAACAGCGCCTGATTGCGCATGCGCAGCCAGAGGAACAAGGCCGCGGCGAACGCGGCGCCAGCGAGCAAGGCGGCGATCCAGTGCGGCGATTCGGCCAGGTCGGTTTCGAAGACGGCGAGGCCGGCGAGCAAAGCGCCCGCGGCGCCGCAGGCCGCACCGAGCGCCACGACGAGCAGCCACTGCGCCGGGACCGGCCAGCGCCCGAACACACGGCGCCCCGTGCAGGCGACCAGCAACCAGGCGAGCACCGCCGGCAGCGCCGCGGCCGAGGCGGTCGCGAACGCCAGCGCCCAACCGGCCAGCGAGCGCGCCGCGAAACTCGCGCCGATCGCCAGCACCCCATGCACGAACAGCAGCGCCCGGAGCACCACGCCGGCATGGCAGACGTCGAACACCGAGCGATCCGATGCGCCGCCGAGCGCAGCGTCGGCGCGCGGCTCACGCGCAGCGCGCGCGCCCGGATCGCCCGGCGCGTCGGCGGGCTCGATGGTGCCGAAGCCTGTCGGCACGCCGGCGCCACGCGGGTCCAAAGCCGACGCCGCGGCTTCAGGCACGAGAGATCGACGAATCGTCATCGGAAGGTGCTTCGGGTTGGCGTCGGCAAAGGCTCAGCTCGGAAAGCTCGGCATCGACCCGCGTCGATAAAATACGCCGCTGCTCCATTCTCTGCGCGCCGCGATGTCCGCCAACCAACTCGACCGGAAGTCCGAAGCATGGTCGGCGCTGTTTTCGGAGCCGATGAGCGAACTCGTGAAGCGCTACACGTCGAGCGTCGGCTTCGACCAGCGGCTCTGGAAGGCCGACATCGCCGGCAGCCGGGCGCATGCCGAGATGCTGGCGGCGCAGCGAATCATCGAGCCGGCTGACCACGTCGCGATCGAACGCGGGCTGGCGCTGATCGAGGCCGAAATCGAAGCCGGCCGCTTCGAGTGGCGGCTCGACCTCGAAGACGTGCACCTGAACATCGAGGCGCGCCTGATCGGGCTCGTCGGCGATGCGGGCAAGCGCCTTCACACCGGCCGCTCGCGCAACGATCAGGTCGCGACCGACGTGCGGCTCTGGCTGCGCGAGGAGATCGACGCGATCGGCGCATTGCTCGCGGCGTTGCAACGCGCACTCGTCGAGACCGCCGCCGCGAACGCCGACGTCGTGCTGCCAGGCTTCACGCACTTGCAGGTGGCTCAACCGGTGAGCTTCGGGCACCACCTGCTCGCCTACGTCGAGATGTTCGCGCGCGACGCCGAGCGGATGGGCGAGATCCGCCGCCGCACCAACCGCCTGCCGCTCGGCGCCGCGGCGCTCGCCGGCACCACTTACCCGCTCGATCGCGAACGCGTTGCGCGCACGCTGGCGATGGACGGCGTTTGCCAGAACAGCCTCGACGCCGTGAGCGACCGGGATTTCGCGATCGAGTTCACCGCCGCCGCGGCGATCTGCATGGTGCACGTCTCGCGCTTCAGCGAGGAACTCGTGCTCTGGATGAGCCAGAACTTCGGCTTCATCGACCTGGCGGATCGCTTCTGCACCGGCTCGTCGATCATGCCGCAGAAGAAGAACCCGGACGTGCCGGAGCTGGCGCGCGGCAAGACCGGCCGCGTCGTCGGCCACTTGATGGGCCTTTTGACTTTGATGAAAGGTCAGCCGCTCGCCTACAACAAGGACAACCAGGAAGACAAGGAGCCGCTCTTCGACACGGTCGACACGCTGAAGGACACGCTGCGCATCTTCACCGAACTGGTCGGCGGCATCACCGTGAAGCCCGAGGCAATGGAGCGTGCGGCGCGGCGCGGCTACGCCACCGCTACGGATCTCGCCGATTACCTTGTCAAGAAAGGGTTGCCGTTTCGCGACGCGCACGAGGTTGTCGCGCATGCGGTGCGGGACGCGATCGACCGCGGGGTCGACCTCTCCGAGCTGCCGATCGAGACGCTGCGCGGCTTCCATGCGGCCATCGAGCCGGACGTGTACGAGGTGCTGAGCCTGACCGGATCGCTGAACGCGCGCGATCTGATCGGCGGCACCGCCCCGGCGCAGGTGCGGGCCCAGGTCGCGCGGCATAGGGAGCGGCTCGGGTCCGGCTGAACGGTGTGCCCCGGGGCGTGCGCCGATGCTGCCGGTTGCAGCGCCGGGCGGGCGTTGAAGATGTGCGTGCCGCCCCTCGTTGGACACGGGCTCGTCGGCATTCAGCGAGGCCTACGGTTCTGCGGCATGGCAGGCCATGCCGATCTTGTTACCTTCCGGGTCGCGCAGATAGGCGCCGTAGTAGTTGGGGTGATAGTGAGGCCGCAAGCCCGGCTTTCCTTCCGAGCTACCACCATACGCGAGGCCGACCTGATAGGCGCTGCGAACAAGCTCACGGCTCGACGCTTCGAACGCAACCATTTGCCCATTACCGGTTGATGGGCTTGACCGTTGTAGGGCTTACAGATGACAAATAAGGGGCGCGAACGATCCTGGCTATGCCAACCGGCCCAAGGCTTTTCTCGTTCGAAGAAGCGAAGTTCGATGCCGAGGATCCGCATCAGCGGTTCATAGAAGGCAAAGGCGCGCTCGAAATCAGTAACGCCGACAAATACGTGTGAGAACATCAACTCTCCTGACAGTCGGTCACTTACTGCGACTTACAGTCATGTCCGCTCGATGGAAGCGTTTGACAGGCCTTCGTCGAGTTCTGCACTGGATCATCAACCGCATGATGTCCTCTGGAAAGAACGGTTGGGCGTCATGCGTGCAGTGCGCGAAGAACCTCGGGATGCGCTACTGCAACGCGCAGCAGCGTTTTCGCGGCACCCGTAGATTCCAGTGACCTTGCTCCCAGTCTTGCAGTGCGCGGGGAGAAACACCCAAGAGGACGGCGAACTCTTGCTGCGACATGCCCACGCTCGCGCGCGCCTCGACGGCCTCGGGCAACTTGACCTCCGCGATGCGTGCTGCCTGCCCTCGACGCATCTGGTTGACCGACTCGAGCAGGTCGTCTTGGAAGTTTTGAAGGTCAGAGGGCATCTTCGACTCCTTGTTTCAGTTCAATGAGAAACGTCGGAAAGTTGTCGAACTTCGCTTCTTGTAGACGATGAGCACTGACAATGTTCGTGCGCTCAGCCGGACTCCGGATTTCGGCAGCGTAGCGTCGAAAGACCGGAGTTTCCGAAACCGTGCGCACAGATCAGTACATACGGCGTTGCCGTATCCTTCGCAAGCCCTCTAGGCGGCCTGCCCAGCGACTCCGGTTACGCGGGCGTGCGCAATATGGCTGTGTTGGAGCGGCTTCAGCCCATTTAGACCGCGCGGGTCATACCTCTGCACAACCTGAGAGTCATCCAGGTCTTCCAGGAGGTCGAACCCGACGTCATGCAGATCCCGCGCCAGCGTGTCTGGATGGAATCCTGAGAGAAAAGGCTCGCCGATCGATGCTACCGTCCGTCCTATCGCCGTGTTAGTAAGTTCGTTGCTCTCGAACGCCTCCTGGTCGACGTACGTAAAAACGAGCTCGCTGCCTACGGCCGCTAAACTGGCGATTGAGCGCAGCGATGCTAAGTTTGCCTCGCGAGTGAGATACATCGTCACGCCAAGCCAAGAAAAGAACGCTGGCTTCGTTGATTCGAAGTTTGACTTTGCCAGCACAGAACTAAGACTTTCGGTCGCGAGGTCCGCGGACAAGAAATGGACGGAATCGCGAACCGAAAGACTGCACTCCTGGATGCGTTGACGTTTGAAAGACTGGGTTGCCGGGTGGTCGACTTCATATATTTCGACATGCGCCGACTCCGGTGGGGCGCGGAGCGCATAGCTGTCAAATCCAGCGCCGACCAAGACGTACTGGGTGAAGCCGCGAGCAACGGCTGAGTGCAAGGCGTCCTCAGCGTAGCGTGACCGCGTGATCACCGCTGCGAAGGCAGCGCTGCCCCGGAGCCAAGCTTCCACGAATGCGTCCGTGTCCGTATCAGTAGCTGTGTCCTGATCGGTCCCCGCGGCACCCATCGCCCGTTGCCGAATGGCGTCTCGCGCGACTTCTGGAACGAGCCGGTCGCCCCAGGCGTCATCGATGATGCGGTGGGGATCGGCGCGAGTGTGAAGCGCCCGCATCAACGAAGTGGCGAGCGCTGTCTTGCTTGCGGTCGATGCCTGCATGGGCTACTTTTGTTGAAAAGCGGACGGTGGAGATTGCGCGGCCTAAAGTTCACCGTCTGCGCAAGCGTTTGACAGGGGCCGGTGCTCTTGTCGTGTGAATCGCCCCGGATTTTGAGGCGACTCCTTCGATTGAGAATGGAGCCGATCATGAGGCATGCCGGCGCGCGGTGAGACGGCCGTCTCCGAACTTGGCGAAAGCGCGAGGAGGCCGGGCGGCCGGCCCGAGTTCCTCGCATCCGCGCTCAGCTCAGTGGCAGCTTTCGCCCGAACCCGCGGACGGGCAGGTGCTGTAGTTGCTCTCGATCCCGACGCCCTCGCCGCTGCGGCCGTAGAGCGCAAGGGTCTTCTGACTGTCGGCCGCGATCGCGTCGCCGCGGTTGCGTAAATTGAAGCTGGTCGTGAGCGCGCCGCCGTGCACCGACGAGTCGCCGATCCGGCCCAGGCCACCTCGGCCGCAGTCACCGCGGCTGCCGCAGACGGTCGCGCCGTTCAGTCCGAGCGGCCCGCGTGCGAAAGTCCATCCAGCCGTGAACCGGCCCGTCGCGCCGCTGTCGATCGCCAAGCTGAGAAGCGCGGTGCGGGTAGTCGTGTCGAGCTCGGGCCACGCCAGGTTCGGCATCTCGGTCCAAATCGGCGGCACGCCCTCGACCTCGACCTCGAAGGCGCTGCTGCCCGCCACCGCGAACGGCACCGTGCAGCTCAGGTCGCCGAACAGGGCGACTGTGACGTTGCGCCCACCGCGGTAGAAGTTGCGGACGAAAGCGTCGCCGACCGCGCCTTCGGGGAGCGCGAGCCAAGTGTCGTCGCCACTGCGCGTGGCGCCGCTGGCCGGATCGATGCTGGCGCCGTTGCCATAGCCATCGCGCGTCCACAGCGAAAGGCTGATCTGCTCGACGGCGTCAGGGTGCCGCTTGTAAATGCCGATGACGACTTGCGCGCCGTCGGCACCATGTTGCGCAACCTTCGCGCAAGCCAAACCCGGCACGGCCGCAATCTCGAAAGCGAATGCCCGGTCGTAGTTGACGACCGGCGTGGCGGAATCGACGCGCACGGTGCGCTGGGCCCGCGCGCTGGCCTGGATCGAGATCGGCAACAGGTCGCCGACGAATTTCCAGACACCGGCTTCCCGGGTCACGCCAACACCGCCGGAGATCGGCTGAACGTTGCCGTCGGCGTCGCGCAACGCGAACGAGGCAGCGCAGATGGGCGCGGTGGGCGACGACAGATCACAGCGGCCGAGCGTCGGACTCATAAAGGTCGAGCCCCACATCGGCGATTGACCGTCTTCGCCGCTGCCGAAGAAACCGCAGAGTCCTGCGGCGACGGCATCGGGACCGACGACCGACCCAGATCCCATCGTGAACCGGGCGCCGCTGGCCATCGAGTGGCGCAAGCCGGTCGCCGCGTCGCTGCACGCCGCGGCGCTCGCCAGCGCTCGGCTCATATCGCGGAACAGCGTCTCCAGGCCACCCAGTTGAAGCGACGAAGCGCCCGCCGCGGCGGTCACGACGCCGAGCGTCGTGCCCTGCTCGAGGTACAGGTTGCCGGCACCGAGCCGCGGCGTGATCTGCACGAAGGCGTGGGTGTCCTGTCCGACGTTGACGCCGACCGCGTCGAGCACGCCGTCGTAACCACTGCGGGAACCGGCGGCCAGCTCGCCCGAGACGAAGTCGAAGGTCGAGGCGACACCCGCGCTCGCCAACACCCCGGCCAGACCGGTGCGCAGCTGCGTCTGTGCCGAGGCGACCGTGGCGGAGGTCAGCGCCGGCGCACTGCCGCTCATCAGCGCGTCGGGCGACTGGCCGGCCGCCAGCAGCACGGTCGCGGTGGTCAGCGGCGTGACGTTGACCGTACCGCTCTCGCCGGAGGTTGCCACCGAGTAGACGCAGCGGTAGTCGGCGCCGGCATAGCCGCAAGCCTCGAGCCGATAAGGGCCCGTCCCGCTGAGCGTCACGCCGTTATAGCGGCCGGCGGCGTCGATCGGTACCGCAGCCGCGACCACCGCGCCGCTGGCGTCGAGCACACGCAGCGTGCCGCCGCTGATCGGCGCACCGACCGCGACCGTCCCGGCGATCGTTGCGGACCCGGATGCCGCCGCGGCTGGCGCAGCGGCTACCGCGGTGTCGCTGCCACCCCCGCAGGCGGAGAGGAGCGCGAGGCTGCCCAGGGCAAGGGTCGAGGTGAGCAAGATGCAGCTCGGACGCCTGGGCAAGCGGTCGTACATGGCGTGTCTCGGGGGTCGTGGTCCTGCTCCGCATTTCGGCCACGCTGCGCGAAGCTTGAGAGCCGCGCGGTCGGTCGCACGCTCATCCGTTTGTGAACTTGTCGCAGCGCACGCGCAAACGAAAGGGCTCCGCCAACGGCTCAGCGTAAAACGAGCCGCAGCGCGCACCGAGCGCCGGGGCGGCAACACGATCGACGGCAGAACCACGCGGCACGCCGGATACGAGCTGAGCCAGCGCAAGAGAAAGCGAATCGAGCACTGCTTCGTATTTGGCAAGACGGTCGGCGCGATCCGGCAAGTGATGGTGCGGGGACTGGATAAGGTCGACCTGCTTCTGACGCCTCACGATGGCGGCCTACAACCTCACTCGGCTGCGAAACCTGGCGCAATTGCGCACGGCGACGGCGCAATCAGGCCTAAAAGACGAAAAGGCCCTCAAAAACGCCCTGCAAATGGTGCATCCGACTCGTTACTTATCAACTTGACTATCGTCCAGGACTTGACATCTAGCTATCGTCCGGGACTTAACAAGTAGTCCATTTATTGCACATCCTGCCGCTTTGAACGCCCGATCGGTAACAAATGCATAGTCCTAAAATAGGTCAGTCGAGTGGCTTCTCGGCCGTCGGCACCGGCTTTGCCTCAGCAGGTACCTTCGCCTGATCGGATGCATGACGTTCCATATGCGGTTTTTTTCCGGGCTGAGGCGTTTTGTCGGCACCGGGCGCAATCTCTTCATGGTTGTGTTTCTTTTCTTGTTGCACCTTTTTATCGTGTGCAACGTTTCTTGGGTCGGACATGTCAATCTCCAGTGGGTGAGGACAGAGCATCCACGCGAAACGCCTTCCTACAAGTAGGACAAGCTGTCGAATAGCGATTGTTTGAGGCGCCGCTTAGTCCACGGGATGTATAGGCCGCCTGTCCTGCCGGCAGTCGGCGAACCGTTCGAGCATGTCCGCCGTTCTACCGTCCCTGGCTTTGCAGGGCTGTCCGTCCTTCGCGGCCAGCGCACCGATTACCGCATTCAACCGGCTGGCTTCGCGTTTCTGCACCAACGTCGCCGTGCCGGCAACTTCGCGGCATGCCGCGCGGCCTTAGGGCCGCCCTGCCGCGCTTGTGCGGCGCTTCGACCGGTGGTGCACGTTCACTCGTCGGTAGCTCGCTTGTATCCGTTACTATGGGCCGCGGGTCGCCGCCCGGACTTGATCAGGCACTCCCCCGCGCAGGTTCCCTCGAGCGCGTTCGCCCAGCGGCTCAGGCTGTCCGTCTTCGACTTGGCGGCGTTGAGGACGGCTCTCGCACCCCTTACAAGAAGCGATCGCAGGTACGGGTCGCCTGCGGTGATGTGCCCAAGTCGCGCCTTCCGCCCGAGCTGTGCTGCCCGAGGGTAAGGCCGAGCCCGGCGGCCAACCGCCGACGGTTGGCGAGCTCGTAGCCATCACCGATCATCGCGGCGAGCGCCGTCGCCGTCGCTTCGCCAATGCCGCGAAGCTGCATCAGGCGCGTGGCGCGTGGATCCGCGCGGGCGGCGCGCGCGCGGTGGCGGTCGTAGGAAGCGACACGGGGCGTAGCCAACTCGGCCGCATCGCGCGGCAGGGCGCTTCCCGATGCGCCGAGCGTCGCGCTTTCGAACCGCATGAACAATCGGTAATGGAACGGGATGTTGAGACACAGCGCATGCAAGTAGCAAACGACGATTCAGCGGCCTTGCACAAGCAGAAACCGGAGCTGTCTGGGCACACCCCCATGATGGTCCAGTACCTCGGCATCAAGGCCGATTTTCCCGACACGCTCGTCTTCTACCGGATGGGCGATTTTTACGAACTGTTCCAGGACGACGCCAGAAAAGCGAGCCGGCTGCTCGGCATCACGCTGACCGCGCGCGGCGCGAGCGGCGGTGCGCCGATCGCAATGGCCGGCGTGCCGGTGCACGCGGTCGATAGCTATCTCGCCAAACTGATACGGCTCGGCGAGGCGGTCGCGATCTGCGAACAGGTCGGCGACGTGGCGACGGCGAAGGGCCCGGTCGAGCGCAAGGTCGTTCGAGTGGTGACGCCGGGCACCGTCACTGATGACGGGCTGCTGCCCGACAGGTCGGACGCGCTGCTGCTTGCCGTCGTGCCGCAAGGCCGGCAATGGGGTTTGGCGTGGCTGACGCTGGCAAGCGGCGAGCTCGGTCTGGCCGAATGCAGCGAGGCCGAGCTTGCCGGCTGGACGACGCGCCTGGCGCCGGCCGAAGTGCTAGTCGACCGGGACCGCGTACCGACCGGGTGGAGCGCTCCGGCATGGCTCGTGACGCACCGCCCCGCTTGGCAATTCGATGCGGCGCTCGGCCTGCGCAAGCTCTGCGCCCAGCTGCGCGTCGCGAGCCTCGCCGGCTTCGGCGCGCAGGCCTTGACCGCCGCCCACGCCGCGAGCGCCGCGCTCCTGACCTACGCCGAGCACACGCAAGGGCAGGCGTCGGTGCACGTCGCCCGGCTCGCGGTGCAGCGCGCGAGCGATCTGCTCGATCTGCCGCCGGCCACGCATCGCAATCTCGAGCTGACGCGCACGTTGCGCGGCGAGGAGGCGCCGACACTGCTGTCGCTGCTCGACACCTGTCGCACCGGCATGGGCTCGCGGCGCCTGCGACAGTGGCTGACCCGGCCGCCGCGCGCGCGCGATGCCGCGAGCGAGCGGCACGACGCGATCGACGCATTGCATGTGGCGGGATTCGAGGCGCTGCGCGACGCCCTGCGCGCGACGAGCGACGTCGAGCGGATCACCGCCCGGCTCGCACTGCGGCAGGTGCGGCCCCGCGAGTTGGCCGGCTTGCGAACGACATTGGCGTCCTTGCCGGGGCTGCGGGCCCAAATCCCGGCCGGTGAAGCCGCGTTGCTCGACCGGCTCCGAGCCGCGCTGAGCCCGCCGGGCGCCATCGCCGACCGGCTCGCGGCGGCGCTGGCCGAGACGCCGGCGGCGCAGGTGCGCGACGGCGGCGTGATCGCGGCCGGCCACGATGCCGATCTCGACGCCCTCCGCGATATCTCCCAGCATGGCGACGTTTTCCTCATCGAACTCGAAGCACGTGAACGTCAGCGCACCGGCATCGCCAACCTGCGCGTCCAATTCAATCGTGTGCACGGCTATTGCATCGAGGTGACGCAAGGCCAATCGGCCAAGGTGCCGCCGGACTACCAGCACCGCCAGACGCTGAAGAACGCCGAGCGCTACATCACGCCGGAACTGAAGGCCTTCGAGGACAAGGCATTGTCGGCTCAGGAACACGCTTTGGCGCGCGAGAAGCTGCTGTACGAGGCGCTGCTCGACGATCTCCAGGCGCATATCGAGCCGCTGACGGCGCTCGGCCAGGCGCTCGCCGCGCTCGACGCGGTGGCGGCTCTGGCCGAGCGAGCGCGCACGCTGAACTGGTGTCGGCCCACCTTCGCCAAAGAGCCCTGCATCCGGATCGAGGCTGGCCGTCACCCGGTGGTCGAAGCCCGGCTCGCCGAGACCGGCCGGGGCGCCTTCATCGCCAACGACTGCGGCCTCGACGCGCTCCGCCGGATGCTCGTGATCACCGGCCCGAACATGGGCGGCAAAAGCACCTTCATGCGCCAGGTGGCGCTGATCGTCCTGCTCGCGGCGATCGGTTCCTTCGTGCCGGCGCGCGCCTGCCGCCTCGGGCCTGTCGACGCGATCCACACCCGCATCGGCGCGGCCGACGACTTGGCCAACGCTCAATCGACCTTCATGCTCGAGATGACCGAGGCGGCGGCGATCCTGCACGCCGCGAACGACCGCTCGCTGGTGCTGATGGACGAGATCGGGCGCGGCACCTCGACCTTCGACGGCCTGGCGCTGGCCGGCGCGATTGCCGCGCGGCTCCACGACAAGACCCGTGCGTTCACGCTCTTCGCCACCCATTACTTCGAGTTGACCGAGCTGCCGGCGCGGCACGAGCGGGCCGCGAACCTGCACGTTTCGGCGGTCGAGACGCACACCCCGGCCGGCGACGACATCGTCTTCCTGCACGAGTTGCAGCCCGGTCCGGCGAGCCGGAGTTACGGCGTGCAGGTGGCCCGGCTCGCGGGCATGCCGGCCGGGGTGCTCCAACATGCGCGCGCCACGCTCGAGGCGCTGGAGGCGAGCCGGCAAGCCGGCGACCCGCAGGTCGATCTGTTCGCCGTGCCCCGAGCGGCGCCGGAACCCGCCACGGCCGCGCCGTCGGCGCTCCGGACCGCCTTGGCGGCGCTCGACCCGGATATCCTCTCGCCCCGAGAAGCGCTCGCCGCGCTCTATGAATTGAAGGCCCTTCAGGAAAGCTCATGACCGACCGCCGATCCGCGTCCGCCCGGGCGCCCGCCAAGTCCCGTCGCGGGGTCGGCCGATGACTTACTGCGTCGGGGTCAAGCTCGACGCCGGTCTGGTCTTCATGTCGGATTCGCGCACCAACGCGGGGCTGGACGCGATCAGCACCTTCCGAAAGATGATGGTGTACGAAAAGCCCGGCGACCGCTTCATGGTGCTGCTCTCGGCCGGCAACCTCTCGATCAGCCAAGCGGTGCGCGAGATCCTTCAGGTCGAGCGCATCGAAGGGCCGGGCGGCCAGCCGGTCACGATCTGGAACGCGAAGAGCCTGTTCGACGCGGTGCGGGTGCTCGGCGCGGCGATGCGCCGGGTCTACGAGCAGGACGGCGCCGCGCTCGCCGCCGCCGGCATCGACTTCAATGCCACGATGATCTTCGGCGGCCAGATCGCCGGCGAGGCGATGCGGCTCTTTCTCGTCTATTCGGCCGGCAACTTCATCGAAGCGACGCGCGAGACCTGCTATTTCCAGGTCGGCGAGTCGAAATACGGCAAGCCCGTGCTCGACCGCATGATCACCCCGGCGACACCTCTCGACGAAGCCGCCAAGTGCGCGCTGGTGTCGATGGATTCGACGCTCAAATCGAACCTTTCGGTCGGCCTGCCGCTCGACCTGCTCGTCTACGCGGTCGATCGCTATCACAGCGACCAGATCGTCTGCATCGACGAACACAACCCTTATTTTCAGATGATCCGCGGCACCTGGGGGCCGAAGCTGCGCGAGGCCTTCGAGTCGATCGAGGACCCGCAGTGGGCCGACGGCCCGACGAACGTGCCGCTGCGCGTCGATTCGGGCCGCTATGAGACGATGCGGAAGATCACCAACCCGCAGGAGAAGGTCATCTGATGACGCCGAGGCCGCGGCGATCGGAGGGTGCGAAGCGGCCGACCGTGGTCGACTCGGTGGCCCGGGTCGACCCGGCCCGGGAAGCGCGCCTCGAACCGTCCGCGTCGCGTCACATCGTCTTCTCGCACGCCAACGGCTTCCCGGCCGGCACTTACCGGCAGATCTTCGACGCCTGGCGCGCGGCCGGCTGGCAGGTGCATGCGATCGAGAAGATCGGCCACGACCCCCGCTTTCCGGTCACCGACGACTGGCCGCACCTGCGCGCTCAACTCGTCGCCTTCATCGAGCGCGCGGTCGGCGGCCCGGCGTTCCTGGTCGGCCATTCGCTCGGCGGCTATCTGAGCCTGATGGCGGCCTTGCACCGGCCTGCGCTCGCGGCCGGCGTGGTGATGCTCGATTCGCCGCTGTTCGCCGGCTGGCGTGCGGGCGCCGTGCGCTTCATGAAGACGACCGGCATCGGCGAGCGGTACTCGCCGGCGAACGCATCCAGGCGCCGGCGCCAGCACTGGCAAAGCGCCGCGGCCGCGCATTCGCACTTCGCCGCCAAGGCCGCGTTCGCGCGCTGGTCCGATGGCGTGCTCGACGACTACATCCGAAGCGGCATCGAGCCGCAGGGGACGGAGCACCGGCTGGCGTTCGACCGCGATGTCGAGACCGCGATCTACCGCACCCTGCCCGACCGGCTCGCGCGTGGGCTGCGCGACCATCCGCCGCGTTGCCCGGTCGCCTTCGTGCGCGGCACTGAGTCGAAGGAGATCCGCCTGGCGGGCCTCCACGCGACCGAACAGCTTGTCGGCGACCGGCTCGTCGCGGTCCGCGGCAGCCACCTGTACCCCTTCGAACGGCCGGCCGAAACCGCCGCCGCGGTGCTCGGGCTGCTCGGGGGGATGACCGATCTGCGCCCACCCGCAAACCTATAATCGCGTTTTCCTACCCGAGCATCCCATGACCAAGTACGTCTTCGTCACCGGCGGTGTGGTGTCCTCGCTGGGCAAGGGCATCGCCTCGGCGTCGTTGGCGGCGATTCTCGAGTCGCGCGGGCTGCGGGTCACGTTGATCAAGCTCGACCCCTATCTGAACGTCGACCCGGGCACGATGTCGCCGTTTCAGCACGGCGAGGTGTTCGTCACGGACGACGGCGCCGAGACCGACCTGGATCTCGGCCACTACGAGCGCTTCATCTCGACGCGGATGAAGCGCAGCAACAACTTCACGACCGGCCAGATCTACAAGTCGGTGCTCGAGAAGGAGCGCCGCGGCGATTACCTCGGCAAGACCGTGCAGGTGATCCCGCACGTCACCAACGAGATCCAGGCTTTCATTGCGCGCGGCGCGAGCGATGTCGATGTCGCGATCGTCGAAATCGGCGGCACCGTCGGCGACATTGAATCCCTGCCTTTTCTCGAAGCCGTCCGGCAGATGGCGCTTCGCGCGGGACCGACCAGCACTGCTTTCGTGCATTTGACCTACGTGCCGTGGATCGCCGCGGCCGGCGAGCTGAAGACCAAGCCGACCCAGCACACGGTGCAGAAGATGCGCGAGATCGGCATCCAGCCCGATGCGCTTCTCTGCCGCGCCGACCGCGAGGTGCCGGACGACGAACGCGAAAAGATCTCGCTGTTCACCAACGTCGTGCTGGCCGGCGTGATCTCGATGTGGGATGTCGACACCATCTACAAGGTGCCGCGCATGCTGCACGAGCAGCGGCTCGACGAGCTCATCTGCATGAAGCTGCAGCTCCTCACCAAGCCTGCGAACCTGAAGCGCTGGGACCGGCTGGTGAGCGAAGTCGAGCGCCCGTTGCACCACGTGACGATCGCGATGTGCGGCAAGTACACCGAGCTTTCCGACTCGTACAAATCGCTGAACGAGGCGCTGCGGCACGCCGGCATCCACAACCATGCGCGGGTCAAGATCGAATACGTCGATTCCGAGTCGCTCGGCGACGACACCATCGATCAGCTCGCGCGCTTCGACGCGATCCTCGTCCCCGGCGGCTTCGGAAAGCGCGGGGTCGAGGGCAAGATCCGCACCGCGCAGTACGCCCGCGAGCACGGCATTCCCTATCTCGGCATCTGCCTCGGGATGCAGGTGGCGACGATCGAGGTTGCGCGGCATCTGGCCGGCCTGACCGACGCCAACAGCACCGAGTTCGATCCGGCGACGCCGCACCCGGTCATCGCGCTGATCGACGAATGGGAAGACCGCGACGGCACGGTCCAGAAGCGCACCGCGCAATCCGACCTCGGCGGCACAATGCGGCTCGGCGCGCAGAGTTCCGACGTCACGCCCGGCACGCTCGCCTACGAGATCTACGGCAAAGTCGTCACCGAACGCCATCGCCACCGCTACGAGGCCAACGAGCACTACCTCGAGCGGCTTCAGAAGGCCGGCCTCGTGATCTCGGCGATCACCCAGCGCGAGAAATTGGCCGAGATCGTCGAGCTGCCGCGCGCGGTGCACCCCTGGTTCGTCGGCGTGCAATTCCACCCCGAGTTCAAGAGCACGCCGTGGGACGGGCATCCGCTGTTCACGAGTTACGTGAAGGCGGCACTCGAGCACCAGCGGGTGAAGGCGCAAGCGAACGCGCCGCTCGCGGCGGTGGCTTGAGGGCGTCGGTCATGGGTTTGCCGCAGAAGAGCCTCGCCTACATCGAGCCGGAGGAGTACCTGGCGCTCGAAGCCGTTGCGAAGGAGAAGCACGAGTACATGGACGGTGTCATCCTGGCGTGGCAGGGATACACCGTCCGCGGGATGGCGGGTGCTTCGGCGAATCACAACCGGATCAGCTTGAATCTCGCGACAGGCCTGCGAAACGCCTTGCAAGGTTCCGATTGCGAGGTCTTTGCTGGCGACATGCGTCTGCGACCGCGGGAAGACAACACTTTTTTCTACCCTGACCTTCTGGTTCGCTGTGGCGCGCCGCTATCCGGAGAGCTGATGGAAACCAACGATGCCCGCCTGGTCATCGAGATCCTTTCGCCGACCACCGAGGGCTTCGACCGAAACGACAAGTTCGCGCGTTACCGCGAAATGACGACCTTGGAAAGTTATGTGCTGGTCGATCCCCCGAGCCGCCGTGTGGAGGTTTTTCGGCGCGCTGAAGGTTGGGTGCGAACCATGCCGGTCGACACCCGACAGGGGCCGTCGTCGGTACCTTTCGGCGCGCTCGATCTGGTGCTTCCTCTGGACCAAATATTCGCGGGGGTAACTTGAAACTCGGCACCACTCCGATCGGCCTGGAACGCCCCTTCTTTCTGATCGCCGGTCCCTGCGTGATCGAATCGGAATCGTTGCAGATGGAGGTCGCCGGTCGCCTGAAGGAGATGACGGACGCCCTCGGCATTCCCTTTGTCTTCAAGTCGAGCTTCGACAAGGCGAATCGCTCCTCGGGCACCACCTTTCGCGGCCCGGGGGTCGACGCAGGCCTGGCGATCCTCGAGAAAGTAAAGCACGAGCTCAAAGTACCGGTGCTGACCGACGTGCACGACGCGTCGCAGATCGCCGAAGTCGCTTCGGTGGTCGACGTGCTGCAGACACCCGCCTTTCTCTGCCGCCAGACCGACTTCATCCGCGCGGTCGCGCAGTCGGGCAAACCGGTCAACATCAAGAAAGGCCAGTTCCTCGCGCCGCACGACATGAAGAACGTGATCGACAAGGCGCGCGCCGCGGCGCGCGAGAAAGGCCTCGTCGAAGACAACTTCATGGCCTGCGAGCGCGGCGCGAGCTTCGGCTACAACAACCTCGTCTCCGACATGCGCAGCCTCGCGATCATGCGCGAGACGAACGCGCCGGTCGTGTTCGACGCGACCCATTCGGTGCAGCTGCCCGGCGGCCAGGGCACGAGTTCGGGCGGCCAGCGCGAGTTCGTGCCGGTGCTCGCGCGCGCCGCGATCGCGGTCGGCATCGCCGGCCTCTTCATGGAAACGCATCCCGACCCGGCGCACGCTTTGAGCGACGGTCCGAATGCGGTGCCGCTGAAGCACATGCGGGCGCTGCTCGAGCAGTTGGTCGCACTCGACCGGCTCGTGAAGGCAACACCTTTCCTCGAAGCTGCGTTCGACGCCTGAGAATCCCGACCGCCACCGCCATGCCCAGCGCCTACTTGATCGCCAACGTCCACGTTGAAGACGCCACCGCCTACGAAGACTACAAACGCCTTTCGTCGCTCGCCATGCAGGCGCACGGCGCCGAAGTGTGCGTGCGCGGCGGAGCCGTCGAGGTGCTGGAAGGTGACTGGCATCCCGAACGGATGGTGGTGCTGAAGTTCCCGAGCCTCGCACAGGCCCACGCCTTTCACGATTCGCCCGAATACACCGCAGCGCGGCGCGCGCGCGAGGGCATCGCGGTGATGCGGATGGTGGTCGTCGAGGGCGTCTGAGCGCGCACCGCGCCGCGCCGAACGACCGAAGAATTCGAAACCTGGAGTCCAGACCATGAGTGCCATCGTCGATATCGTCGGCCGCGAGATTCTCGACAGCCGCGGCAACCCCACCGTCGAATGCGACGTGCTGCTCGAGAGCGGCACGATGGGCCGCGCCGCGGTGCCGTCGGGTGCGTCGACCGGCTCACGTGAAGCGATCGAATTGCGCGACGGCGACAAGGGCCGCTACCTCGGCAAGGGCGTGCTGCGCGCGGTCGAGCACGTCAACACCGAGATCAGCGAGGCGGTGCTCGGGCTCGACGCCGCCGAGCAGGCCTTTCTCGACCGCACCTTGATCGACCTCGACGGCACCGAGAACAAGGGGCGCCTGGGCGCCAACGCGATGCTCGCAGTGAGCATGGCAGTCGCGCGGGCGGCGGCCGAAGAGTCGGGCCTGCCGCTCTACCGTTACTTCGGCGGAATGGGCGGCATGCAATTGCCGGTGCCGATGATGAACGTGATCAACGGCGGCGCCCATGCGAACAACGCGCTCGACCTCCAGGAATTCATGATCATCCCGGTCGGCGCGCCGACCTTTCGCGAAGCGGTGCGCTACGGCGCCGAAGTGTTCCACGCGCTGAAGAAAATTCTGAACGACAAGCACCTTTCGACCGCGGTCGGCGACGAAGGCGGCTTCGCGCCGGACGGCCTGCACCACGAAGGCGCGATCCAGATGATCCTCGAGGCGATCGACAAGGCCGGCTACACGGCGGGATCGCAAATCGCGATCGGCCTCGATTGCGCGGCGAGCGAGTTCTACAAGGACGGCAAGTACGTGCTTGAAGGCGAAGGCCTGACGCTTTCGGCGCCCGAGTGGACCGACATGCTCGCCGCCTGGGTCGACAAGTACCCGATCCTCTCGATCGAGGACGGCATGCACGAAGGCGATTGGGACGGCTGGAAACACCTGAACGACCGCCTCGGCCAGAAAGTGCAACTCGTCGGCGACGACCTTTTCGTCACCAACACCAAGATCCTGCAGCAGGGCATCGAGAAGCGCGTCGCCAATTCGGTCCTGATCAAGATCAACCAGATCGGCACGTTGACCGAAACCTTCGCTGCGATCGAGATGGCCAAGCGCGCCGGCTGGACCGCGGTGATCAGCCACCGATCCGGCGAGACCGAGGATTCGACGATCGCCGACATCGCCGTCGGCACCAACGCCGGCCAGATCAAGACCGGCTCGATGAGCCGCTCGGACCGGATGGCCAAATACAACCAGCTGCTGCGCATCGAGGAAGATCTGGGCGATGTCGCGGTCTACCCTGGCCGCGCCGCGTTCTACAACCTGCGCTGATCCGCGCGGCGAACAGGGGCGTCGAAGATGCGCTTTGCGACGCTGACGCTCGTCGCGCTGCTGGCGCTGGTGCATGCCGAGCTTTGGTTCGGCAAGGGCGGCATGCCGAAGAAGATCGAGCTCGAGAACCGGCTGGCCGAGCAGCAGGCGCGGAACGCCACCGACAGGACACGCAATGCGCGGCTTGTGGCCGAAGTGAGCGACCTGAAGGAGGGCCTCGAGATGGTCGAGGAACGCGCGCGCTTCGAGCTCGGGATGGTGAAGCCCGACGAAGTGCTGGTGCAGCTCGCAGCGCCGAAGCGGTGAGGCGAGCGCCTGGGTGCCGGAACGGCGATTTGCAGGCGTCGCCTTGAACAGTGTGCCGGCCGAGCCGCACGGCGGACCCTTCGACGTCGTCTTCGCCCCCGCGTTTACCGCCTGGGCAGCACCGATCACCTGGATCGAGATCGTCGCTTGCGTGCTCGCCGTCGCGATGGTCGTGCTCAACATGCGGGTCGACCCGCGCGCCTGGCCGCTCGCCATCGCGAGTTCGCTGCTCTACTTCGCGCTCTTCTGGCACAGCCGTCTCTACGGCGATGCGGCACTCCAGCTGTTCTTCGCGGCAATCGCGGTCTGGGGCTGGCGGCTGTGGACCCAGCGACGCACCGCCAGCCGCGACCCTATGCCGCCGGTCCGCGCGCTGCGGCCGCGGGAACGCCTCTGGCTCGGCGTCGGATTCGCGCTCGGCTGGCCGGCCATCGGCCTCTTTCTCCGCCGTTTCACCGACACCGACGTGCCCTGGTGGGACGCCTTTCCAACCGCATTGAGCGTCATCGGACAATGGCTGCTCGGCCGCAAAATTGTCGCCAACTGGCCGGTTTGGATCGTCGTCAACGTCGTGAGCGTCGCGCTCTTCGCATACAAGGGCTTGTGGCTGACCGTCCTGCTCTACGCGGTCTTCGTCGGCATGGCGATCGCCGGCTGGCGAGCCTGGACGCGGCTGCTGCCGGCCGGGCGGGCGCCGGACGAACGCCCCGCCTTTCCCCCTCTCCCGCCCCGCGGGAGAAGGCCGGGGTGAGGGGGGCGGATCGCACGGCACCGCCATGAGCTCCACCATTCCAGCCACGGCCCATTTCGTCGTCGCCCTTCTCGGCGCCGAAAGCACCGGCAAGACGACGCTCGCGCGCCGGTTCGGCGAAGCGATCGTCGACGCCGGCCTTGCGCCCGCCGGGCAGGTCGCGGTCGTGCCGGAATACCTGCGCGAGTTCTGCGACCGGCACCGGCGCACCCCACGCATCGACGAACAAGCGGCCATCGCCGCCGAACAAACGCGGCGGATCGACGCTGCGGCCGCTGGCCATGCAGTCGTGATCGCCGACACGACCGCGCTGATGACCGCGGTCTACCATGCGCAGGTGTTCGGCGACGCGAGCCTCTACCCGGCCGCCGAGGCGGCGCACGCGCGCGCGGACCTGACGCTGCTGATGGCGCTCGACTTGCCCTGGGAGGCCGACGGTCTGCAGCGCGACGGCCCGCAGGTGCGCGAGCCGGTCGACGCGGCGCTCCGCGCGGCGCTCGCGCGCATCGGCTGCCCATATTCGGTCATCCACGGCCACGGCGAGGCACGGACAGCGGCTGCGCTCACCTGCGTGCGACGCGTGCTTCGAGACCGGCGTGCCGACGCCGACCGCGGCGACCTGACGCCAGCGCCCCGCTGGCGTCAGGCCTGCGAGCGCTGCGGCGATCCGGCCTGCGAACGAGCCGCGGGCCGCCCCGACGCCCTCAGTGTCGTGCCGCCGACCCCGGAATCTGCCGACCGGCGGGCGTGAACAGCTCGCCGACATCGACCGGGTCGAAGTGGTAGCGGAGGCCGCAGAACTCGCAACCGACCTCGACCCGGCCCTGCTCGACGAGGATCGAATCGACTTCCTCGCGGCCGAGCCCCTTCAACATCGAACCGACCCGCTCGCGCGAGCAGCTGCAGGCGAAGCGCGGGCCGTTGTCGCGCTGCGCCGGCGCCATGCGCTGCATCGGCTCTTCCCAGAACAGACGCCGGAGGATCGTGTCGGCGTCGAGCGTCAGCAGCTCGTCGGCGGTCAGCGTTCGGGCTTTCAGCGCGATTCGATTGAACGACTCGTCGAGTCCGATCAGATCTTCGTTGCGCCGCGCGCCCTGAAGGTTCGCGTCACCCTCGACCGGCATGCGCTGGATCAGCAGGCCGGCGGCGATGTGGTCATCGGCGGCGAGCACCAGGCGCGTGTCGAGCTGCTCGGACTGCAGCATGTAGTGCTCGAGCACCTCGGAAAGCGCCTGCAGCGGCTCGCCGCGGTCACCGTGCAGCGCGACGATGCCCTGGTACGGCTGCTGACCGGGCTGCCGATCGTTCGGATCGAGCGTGATCGCGCAGCGGCCTTTGGCGTGGACATTGACCATCGCCTCGAGCTGCGCCTCGTCGGCGACCTTGCCGGTGACCTGCGCGGTGACGCGAAAGGCGAGATCCGGCTGCACTTCAGCGACGGCGAGCTTCACCGGCCCGTCGCCGAACACCTGCAGAATCAGGGCGCCATCGAAACGCAGGTTGGCTTGCATCAGGACGCCGGCCGCCGCCATCTGGCCGAGCAGACCGCGAACCCGCGGCGGCAGCGCGGCGGTGGTGGGCGACGTGCCAGCCGCATCGGTACTCTCCGCGGGCGTTGCGGCGCCGTCAGCCGTCGGAGCGGCCGGGCCGTGGGCGAGGGTCGCTTCGGTGCCGGCGCTGCGTTCCTCGCGCGTCGTGTCGACCGCGCCTGCACGCCGCGCCAGCGCCTGCTGCCAGCCATCGGTCAGCCGCACCAGCAGACCGCGCACCGGCAAGCCTTCGAAAATGAAGCGATGGAGTTCACTCATCCCCGTATGAAGGGACGGGTCGGGCGGCTTTCAAGTCCCACGACCGGAACGAGGAGGAAACGGCAACGGTTCAGTCGGCCACGGCTTGCCGGTCCGCCGGCACCTCGTCGGCGGACGACGGGCGCTGGCACAGCGTCGACAGATCATTGTTCCACTGGGACGGCGTCAGGTCATCCTGGAACAGGCGGGCAGCGGCGGCCTCCGGAGCCAGGCCCTCGCAGCAGGGCAGATCGCACAGCGTGGTGGCCAGATCGGCGGCGTCGATCAAGGTGACGATGTCGTCGAGCGACCGGATCCGCGCGGCACAACGGCGAATCCAGTCCGTCCGGCGAATCGAGCGGGGCGCAGCAAAGGAAATGTCCACGACGCGCATCCTAGTCGGCGGTGCCGGCGCTGTCGACCTACCAACTTGGGGGTGAAGGCGCCGCTGCCGACCCGCCTGACGTCCGCTTGGGACGGACGAGCTCGATGCGCGCGGGCGTCGTCGCGTTTCTCACAGCGGCGCCATGAAATAGCGTTTGAGCCCGGCGAGCACCATCTCGACCGCGATCGCGGTGAGCACCAGGCCCATCAGCTTCTCGAGCGCGGTAACGACCGAATCGCCGAGCAGCCGGCGCAACCGGTCGCAGGCGAGCAGCACGGCGCCCGAGACGGCCATCGCCGCGGCGAGCGCGGCGATCCACGCGCCGAGGCGCTCGGGCTGCCGCGACGCCAGCAGCAACACGGTCGCCATCGCCGACGGCCCGGCGAGCAGCGGCACGGCGAGCGGAAAGATCATCGGCTCGCGGCCCTCGGGCACGCCGTAGACGCCGCCCGGCACGCTGAAGATCATCCGGATCGCGACCATCAGCAGGATCACGCCGCCGGCCACTTCGAGCGAGCGTTCGGAGAGCCGCATCAGCGCCAGGAAGCCGTTGCCGAGGACCATGAAAGCGACGAGCACCGCGAATGCGATCGCGACTTCGCGCACCGCCACCCGGGCGCGGCGCTCGGCCGGCACGCTGTGCATGATCGGGATGAAGATCGGCAGGCTGCCGAAGGGGTCGAGGACGAGCAGCAGCAGCACGAAGGCCGAGACGAAGGTGTGGTCCATCGGCGCCGATTGTCTGGGCGGTTCGAGCCCGGCGGTCAGCCTCCCGTGGCAGGCCGAACGCACCCCGGATCGTGCGGCAGCGGCAGCCGATCGAGCACGCGGCTCCAGGTCGCGACCCACGGCCGCCAGTCGTGGCCGCCAGGCGCGGTGACGACGTGGTCCGGCGGCAGCACGGCGGCGAGCAGGCGGTGTCCGGTGCCGAACCGGTCTTCCGTGCCGTAGGCGAGCCAGAGTGGCGGCGGCGGAGCCAGGCCGGCGGCGGCCGTCGACGCCGGGGAATGGGCATACCGCTGCAGCCAGGTCCAAAGAAGCGTCTCGCGGCGATCGTCTTCTGCCACTCGCGGGCTTGCCGGTGCCTGCCACTCCCGCAAGCCACCCTGCGCCGTGATCGCGTCGATCGTCGGACGCTCCCCGAGGTAGGGCCCGATCGCGACGATGCCGTCGATCTCGCCCGGATGCGCCTCGGCGACCAGCATCGATCCGAACCCACCGATCGAGATACCGACGAGCCAGATCTTGCGGTAGCCGGCGGCGCGGGCGGGCACGATCACGTCGGCGTACACGCGGTCGAGCACGGTGCGGCGCTCGTAGTAGCCGAGATGGGCGTCGACCAGCACCACGTCGGCGGCGATGGCGCGCTCGCGGACCGCGTCGACAAAGCCTTCGCGGATGAAATCCTCCGGCCGCGAGTAGGCCCCGGGCAGCATCACCAGCAGCGTCTCCGGGCGCACGGCGCAGGCCGTCGGCTGGGGCAAGGTTCGGAGCGGCACGCGGACCGGCCGCGGCAGGTAGCTGCAGCCGGCGAGCCCCAGGCCGAGCCCACCGAGCGCAAGAAGGCGAACAAGAAGGCGAACAAGGAGGCGAGACGCGCGCGACGAGGTCATCGTGTCATTGTAGAAATCGAGTCGCCCTGGATGGCACGTTGCCTGCGGGCACGCCGTTCGCCGGCACACGCGACCGGCATCCCCCTGGCGCGAGACGACACTCGAGCCCACCGCCCTTCCACGCCGACCGATCCCTCCCAGGACGCGACCCATGCGCTACCGAACCACGCTCGCCGGCCAGGTCTTCGCCTTCGCCGACCTGAAGGCGGTGATGGCCTGCGCGAGTCCGGCGCGCTCGGGCGACGAGCTCGCCGGCGTCGCCGCAACGAGCGCGCAGGAGCGCATGGCTGCGCGCCACGTGCTCGCCGACACGCCGCTCGTCACTTTCCTCCACGAGGCGCTGATCCCGTACGAGGACGATGCAATCACGCGGCTGATCGTCGACAGCCACGCCGCCTCCGCCTTCGCCCCGGTGGCGCACCGTACGGTCGGCGACTTTCGCAACTGGCTGCTCTCGCCGCTCGCCACGCCTGAAGGGCTGGCCGCGCTCGCGCCCGGGCTGACGCCGGAGATGGCGGCCGCCGTCTCGAAGCTGATGCGCAATCAGGACCTGATCGCCGTGGCGAAGAAGTGTCGGGTCGTCACGCGCTTTCGCAACACCCTCGGGCTGCCCGGCCGGCTCGCGGTGCGGCTGCAGCCGAACCATCCGACCGACGACCTGCGCGGCGTCGCGGCGTCGACGCTCGACGGCCTGCTCTACGGCGCCGGCGACGCGGTGATCGGCCTGAACCCGGCGTCCGACAGCCTCCCGGTGCTCGACAACCTGCTGCACTTGCTCGACGAGGTGATTCAGCGCTTCGACATCCCGACGCAGGCTTGCGTGCTGACGCACGTGACGAATGCGCTCGAGCTCGCGAGCCGCGGCGCGCCGATCGACCTCGTGTTTCAGTCGATCGGCGGCACCGAGCAGACAAACCGCTCCTTCGGTGTCACCCTCGAGCTGCTCGACGAGGCGCACGCGGCGGCACTGGCGCTGAAGCGCGGCACGCTCGGCGATAACGTCATGTACTTCGAGACCGGCCAAGGCAGCGCGCTCTCGGCGAACGCCAACTTCGGCGTCGACCAGCAAACCTGCGAGGCGCGCGCCTATGCGGTGGCGCGCCGCTATCGGCCGCTCCTGGTCAACACGGTCGTCGGCTTTATCGGCCCCGAGTACCTCTACGACGGCAAGCAGATCATCCGCGCGGGCCTCGAGGATCACTTCTGCGGCAAGCTGCTCGGGTTGCCGATGGGCTGCGATGTCTGCTACACGAACCATGCGGAGGCCGACCAGGACGACATGGACACGTTGCTCGTGCTGCTCGCGAACGCCGGGCTGACCTACATGATGGGCGTCCCGGGCGCCGACGATGTGATGCTGAACTACCAGAGCACCTCGTTCCACGATGCGCTCTTCGTGCGCGAGACGCTCGGACTGCAGCGCGCCCCCGAGTTCGCCGCCTGGCTCGAGCGAATGCAGATCACCGACGCGGCCGGCCGGCTCGTGCCACCGGGGGCGAACCACCTGCTGGCCGGCATCGGCGCGCTGCAGGCGCTGTCACGGTGAGCCACGCCGCCTGGCCGGCCGAACCGGTGGTCATGACCTGCGTTCCGCACATGGCCTCGCATGCGAGCCGCCGGCGCGCACATCGGCCGGCGCCCTTCCGGCCTTTCCGATGAACCCGGTCAATCCTGCTGCGTCGTCCGCGGACGCCGATTCGTCTCTCCCCACGCCGGTCACTCCCGACCCGTGGCAGGCGTGGCGCGCGGCAACGCCCGCCCGCCTCGCGCTCGGCCGCGCCGGCGCCGGCATGCCGACCGACGAGACCTTGCGCTTCGGCTGGGCCCACGCCATGACCCGCGACGCGATCCATGCGCCCCTCGACATTGAAGCGCTCGAAAACGCCCTGCGCGCCGACGGTTGGGCCACCGAGCAGGTGCAGAGTCGCGCCGCCGATCGGACCACCTACCTGCGGCGTCCCGACCTCGGCCGACAACTCGACCCGGCCGCCGCCGCACGCCTGCGCGAAAGCGCCCCGGCCGGCGGCACCGACCTTTCGATCACGCTCGGCGACGGACTCTCGTCGCTGGCGGTAGCACGTCACGCCGTGGCCGTACTCGCGGCGCTAAAACCGCATTTGCCCCGGTCGACGCGCTTTGCGCCCGTGATCATCGCGCAGCAAGCCCGCGTCGCGCTCGCCGACGAGGTGGGCGAAGCCTTCGCCGCGCGCCTCGCGGTGATTCTTATCGGCGAGCGCCCCGGACTCAGTTCACCCGACAGCCTCGGCATCTACCTCACCTTGGCGCCCAAGCGCGGCCGTCACGACGCCGAACGCAACTGCATCTCGAATGTGCGGCCCGAAGGCCTCGGCTATGGCGCCGCCGCGTTCAAGCTCGCCTGGCTGATGCGCGAGGCCCTGCGTCTCGGACAAACCGGCATCGGCTTGAAGGACCAGAGCGACCGGGACGTGCTGCCGGCCGCGCCAGATCCGACCCTACCGGCAGGTGCAGGCGAATCGGCTTGACGAGGCAACTGCGGCCGCCGATCGGCCCTCCAGCGCAACGCTTGTTCCGTCGCCGGTCGACGGCAAGCGGGCGAACCGCCGCTGTCAGACCCTCCCAGCGGTCGCCGCAAGCAGCCGGCTGCACGTAGGTGATCGACGGCCGGGGCATAGGGCCGGCTTGGGCGGCGTGGCGCTCGAGCCGGAACACGCGACCGGCACCGCCAGGATCCGAACACGAACCGTTCAATGGGCGAGACCCTCCAAAACGCCTTCAGCGCGCCTGATCGTGCACCGCGTCGCCCAGAGCAGGCGATCGCGGGTCCCAACGCGTCACGGTCTTCGAGTCGATACCGAAAAGGTCGAGCACGCGGCCCAGGGTGTGGTCGATCATGTCGTCGAGGGTCTGCGGCCGCGCATAGAACGCCGGTACCGGCGGATAGATGATCGCGCCGGCCTCGGTGACCGCGGCCATTGTCCGGATGTGCCCGAGGTGCAGCGGCGTTTCGCGGAGCATGAGCACCAGACGCCGACGTTCTTTCAACGCGACATCGGCCGACCGCGACAATAGAGAGGTTGTGCAGCCGGTCGAGACCTCGGACATCGTCTTGATCGAGCACGGGGCCACGATCATGCCGGAACACGGAAACGAGCCGCTCGAGATGCGCGCCCCGATGTCCGTGTTCGCATACCAGAAGTCGGCGAGCTCCTGAACGTCGGAGACACGCTTGTCGGTCTCGTGTGCCAAGGTGACCTTGGCCGACGGGCTCATGACAACGTGCGTCTCGACGCCGATCGATCTGAGGATCTGCAGCAACCGGATGCCGTAAATCGTTCCGGACGCGCCGCTGATCCCGACGACCATGCGGCGTGGTGTCGGCTCGACGCCAGCAGTTGATTCCATGGGGACGTGTCCGGCTCTATTCGGGCTTGATGTTCGCGGCCCGGATCAATTTCGTCCACTTTTCCTGGTCTTTGTACATGATGGCCGTGAGCTCATCGGGCGTCGTAGTACGAGCCTCGACGCCCTGCGCAGCGAGCTTTGCCGCGACGTCGCCCGTGCGCACCGCCGTCCGCACGTCGGCAGCGATCTTGGTGGCCAGGTCCTTCGGGACATTGGCTGGGCCGATCAGCGCAAACCAGGTCGCCGCTTCGAAGCCCGAAAAGCCCGACTCGGCCACCGTTTTCACATCTGGAAGGTTTACCGAGCGGTCATTGCCGGAGGTGGCGATCGCACGCAACTGGCCACTTTTGACAAAAGGAAGCGCTGAAATCGGGTTGTTGAACATCAGCTGAATCTGGCCGCCCAGCATATCGTTGGTCGCCGGTGCAGCCCCCTTGTAGGGAACATGGACCATGTCGATTCCAGCAGTCCGCAGCAACAGCTCACCGGCAAGGTGCGTCGGCGTTCCGGTCCCCGCGGAGCCGAACGAGAGCTTGCCCGGGTTCTGCTTGGCATACGCCACCAATTCGGCAATGCTCTTGACCGGCATCGACGGGATGACGACCAGCACCAGACCGTAGTACGCGACCTCGGTGATCGGCGTGAAGTCCTTGATCGGGTCGTACTTCACGTTCGTGTACAGCGCCTTGTTCATTACATGGCTGTTCGCCGCGAGCAGGAGCGTGTATCCGTCTGGCGCCGCAGCCGCAACCGAATCGGCTGCCATGTTGCCGCCCGCTCCCGGTCGGTTGATCACGATGACCTGCTGCTTCCATACCTTGCCGAGCGCCTCGGCGTAGATGCGGGCGATGATGTCCGCGGACCCGGCCGGTGCGAACGGCACGATCATCTGCACCGGCTTCGATGGGAACTGCTGCGCCTGCAGCGGTGCATGAACGACGCCGAGCAATGCGATAAGCGCGCCGCCGACGAGATTCTTGAAACTTCGAGTCATGTGGATCTCCGAGGGGGCATGGGTCGGCAAGCGTCAGGGCAGAAAGTCCGCAAGACGCACTTCGTCGTAGTTCGGCGGCATCGCCTTGTCGAAGCGGGCGCGTTGGCGCGGTGCGGTGGTCGGTGGCTTGGTCGCGTCGATCATCCAGCGCGTGCCGATGCGCTGATACGACTCGACGCCGGGCACGACCGTCGACACGTTGTCGAGCCCCCAAACCTTTGCGCCTGGAATCATCACGATGTCGCGCTCCGCGTGCACACGCGTCGTGATCGACCAGAAAAGCTGGCGCAGGTCGCCGGTGTCGATGTCGTCGTCGACCGCGATGGCGACCTTCGGCTGCTGGTAAGGGCCAGAAAGTGCAGCCATCAGCGCTACCTTCGCCTGTCCCTCCGCCTTCGGACGCATCTTCAGTACCAGCATCATCAGCCCGGAAATGGTCAGGCAGCGCAGATCGAGCAGGTCCATGCCGCCATCGACCTTGCGGAGATGCTCCATCGTCGCCACTTCGATGCCGAGTCCGGTGGTCGACTGCGTGTCGGTCACCGGAAAGCCGCAGTGCAATGCGTAGAAGATCGCATCCTTGCGTCGTGTGATCGCCTTCAGCTTGAAAACATGCGCTTCGCCGGAGTCGGGATAGGTGCCGGTGACCTCACCGAACGGCCCTTCCGGCTCGAGGTGATCGCCGGCAACGATCTCGCCTTCGAGAACGATCTCCGCGTCCGCCGGCACATCGATGTCCATCGTCTCGCAGCGCACGGTGCGAACGGGCTCGCCGAGCAGCGCCCCTGCGATCGCGAGCTCGTCCACCCCAAAAGCGGTCGTGTAGCCCGAGCCGAAGAAGATCGCCGGGTGAACCCCGATCACGACGGCCACGGGCATCGCCTCGCCCCTGGCCGAGTACTTGTCGTAGATGCGGCGTGCATGCCGTGGCAGCATCACAAAGCCGGTCTTGTCCTTGCCATTGATCTGCTGCCGGTGGAACGACATATTGCCGATTCCGGTGTCGGGGTCCTTGACGAACGAAATGCCGGCAGCGATGAAGCGCCCGGAGTCGCGCCCCGACACCTTCATCGCCGGGATGTCGAGCAGGTCGGCCTCGTCGCCGATGAGCCGCACTTGCTTGACCGGCGCGTCTTTCGCATCCACGCGTTGCGAAGGAATGGCGGTCTTGATCCGTTCGGCAATCGTTTGCAACAGTTCGGCTTCGGGAACGCCGAGCCCGAGCGCCCATTTGCCGCGATCTGCAATGATCTGACTGCAGGCCGTCCAGCCGGGGTGGCCCTCTATGTTGGTGAACAGGCTCGACTTGCCGAGCTCGTTGTAGGCGCGCCATTCGATCGCTGCCATGTTGTTGTCGGGATGCACCGCCTTTGTGAAGCGGACCAGCTCGCCTCTTGCCTCGAGCTCTTTGAGGTGGGACCTGAAGGACTGATCTTTCATCGACGTTCCCGGCTCACGAGCCGACCCGTTGCGCGGAATTCGTCGAGGTCATCTTGCGGATGTCCTCCTCGGCGTGGCCCAGCGCAAGGCAGGTTTCGATGACGCTGCGAAAGCCGTCCACGGGTCTTGGATTGCTTTCCTGGCCCAGATCCGACCCCAGAACCGTGCGGTCGACCGTGCCGGCCTGCTTGGCCGAGTGGTAGTGGTCCTTGATGAGCAGCGTCCGGATTCCGGCCGACGACGCCTCCTGCATCGCCTCGTAGTGGTCGAAATAGCGCGGCATCACCGACAGCCCACTGTGGCAATGCAAATCGATCGCGCCGACCATCAGTCGATCTGCCGGCCCGGGAGCGGCACGAACAGCGGATTCAGTGGTAACAATGTCGCTCGACACGAAATCTCCTCGATGTTCAAAACTGGCGCCCGCACGGCTGTCATTCCGGCGGGAAAGTTGCTTATGGATTCTCCGGCTCCGCCTTTGGGCTCCGAAACGTTCGGACCATGGAAGTCGCCTGGGCACGCAGCATCGCCTGGTCGGAGCTGACCACGAAAAGCGAGACGCCCATCGCTTCGTATTGGCCGATCTCGCTGACGTCGCCAACGAAGATGCCTAGGGTTTTTCCCGCGGACGTACACGCCTTGCAAACGCGCTCTACTGCCTTCGAAACCTCATGGTGCGTAGGGTCGAAAGTGCCATAAGAAACCGCCAGATCGGCACGGCCGATAAACAGGCAATCGATGCCGTCGACCGCGGCGATCTCGTCGATCCGGTCGACCGCCTGTCGATCCTCGATCTGGCACACGACGGAGAGTTCACGGTCGGCGGCATCGGCCAGGGCCTGCATGCCGATCGCGCCGTAGCCGCCCGCGCGCGGCGAGTTCGAGAAGCCCCTTTGGCCGTCACGATAGCGAGCGCGGGCCAAAGTCGAACGGGCGCTGGCGGCATCGAGGGCGTGGGGCACCAGGATGCCGCTGGCTCCGATGTCGAGGACATTCAGGACCGTGTCGGCCGAGCCGTTCGGAAGCCGCACCAGCGCTTCGACGCCTGATGCGCGCGCCGCCAGGACCGAGACGTCGAGTTGCTGGCGGTCGAAGGGCGCATGCTCCGCATCGATGACGATGAAATCGAGTTGCGCCGTCGCGAGCACTTCGACGATCTGATGGGAAGCCGTCTTTACGAAGGTCCCGACCAATTTGTGGCGCGCGCGCACCCGTTGGCGAAATCGTTCCACGGCCGGCGCTTGACTCAACCGGGGGACCTCGAGTTGGACTGCGGAGCGAACTCGTTGGCCTGGTACGCCACGAGGTGTTTGTAATCGTCGCGAAGGGGCGCGAAAACGTCCAGATTCAAAGCGACCTCATCGCCGATGGGTTCGACGTAGTGCAATGTGTTGGGTGGGACCCTCACCATCGATCCGGGCGTCATCTCGAAAACTTCCGAGCCGACGTGGTAGTTGAACCGCCCCTGGATGCAGAACGCGAGTTGCTCGAAGGTGTGCTGGTGAGGGTTCACGGTGATGTTCGGCTCGACCCAGTTCATCACCACGACCACGTCTTCGCCACGAAATCCGCAGCGCTCGATCCCCTGGCGCACGAACTCCCGCGGAAGGTCATTCCAATTGTGCATTTTGGCCATTGAAGTCTCCTTGGCCGCGCATCTCGCGCGTTTCGCCTCGAACGTCGTTTCTCCCAGTGAGACGGCATATCGTTCAACGTGACATATTAAGCCGGCCGCAGCACGTTTTCAAGCCGGTTTACGCACCTTCGCCTACGCCCTAGGGAATGTCCTAGTAAGGTCCTCGGTCCAGCGGCCGGCCGCGACCGATCGACATTAAGCGACACCCCTGGCTCTCAGTCCCGGACCATCTCAGGCCATCGAGCACGGCGGTGTCCCAGAAGTTGTTGAACTGAAAAGCCGAGGGGTGGCGGTTCCTTTCGCCTGGATGCGAACATCCGGGTGCCTGACAAGCATCGAAAGAAACCACCGAAATAAAGTCTCGCACGCAGCCCGTGTTGCGGGCAGTAC
>CAXSGM010000020.1:23279-52977 GCA_964236915.1 uncultured Rhizobacter sp. | reverse complement strand
CGCCGGCCTACAACCGCAGCCTGAACACCTTCACCCACATCTTCGACGGTGGTTATGCGGCCGGCTACTACAGCTACAAGTGGGCCGAGGTGCTGTCGGCCGACGCCTGGAGTGCATTCGAGGAAGCCGGCGCCGGGCCGGCCGGCGTGCTCGACGTCGAGACCGGCCGGCGCTACCGGCAGGCGGTACTCGAATCGGGCGGCAGCCGCAGCACGATGGAGAGCTTCAAGGCGTTTCGCGGCCGCGAGCCGACGATCGATGCCCTGCTGCGCCAGCAGGGGCTCGTCGCGGCGGGTTGAAGCGGATCGAGCCGGTCGGATTTCGCGATTCGGTGGGTGGGGCGGAGGTCCGGCAGGCAGGATGACCGGCGCGCTTCGCGAGTCCTGCGGTAGATTCGCCGGTCGTCACGCGCCAGGAGCCTGCATGCCCGACCCCGATCGCTGCCCGAACGCGCCGTTCGCCGCCCGGCGACTACTGAATGCCCTGCCCCTGCTCGTGGCGGTGCTTCCGGCGTTCGCCCAGTACAAGGTCATCGGCCCGGATGGCCGCATCACCTACACCGACCGACCGCCGATCCAGGGCCGTGTCACCGCTGTGAACGCCCGCGGGACGGCGGCCTCGGCGGGCAGCGGCGCGGCCGACGCCGCGCTGCCGCTCGAACTCCGCCAGCCGGTCGCCCGCTACCCAGTGACGCTCTACACGCTGAGCGGCGCCTGCGATCCGTGCAGTGCCGCCCGCCAACTGCTGCGCACGCGCGGCGTGCCGTACGTCGAGAAGCAGGTGATTTCCGCGGACGACGGCGAAGCCCTCGAGCGCCTCTCCGGCGGCCGCGACGCGCCGACGCTGGCGATCGGCACGCAGTACATGCGCGGCCTGGCGCCCGAAGTGTGGGGCTCGTACCTGGATGCCGCCGGCTACCCGCGCGAATCGCGCCTGCCGACAGGCTACGTCTTCCCGGCCCCGACCCCGATCGTCGAGCGGCGCGAGGTGGCGGTCGGCCGCGGCACGGCCGCGTCGGCCGCCGACGGCAGCCCGACCGTTGCCGCGCGCCCAGCGCCGACATCGCCCGCGAGCCAGGGCGGCATCAAGTTCTGAAACCCGGCGCGCGAGCCTCCGGAATCCAGCGCGTCATGGCTCTAGGCGCCGCGCCGCCCGACTGCCGACGAGCACCAGCACCCCCATCAGCCAGAACAGCGAGGCCGCCCCGAGCGCGGCACCCGCAACGCCGAACGCCACGGGCATGAGCGCGCTCGACAGGTTGATCGCCATCGATCGGAGCGCGATCGCCTCACCGTGGCGATCGGACGGCGTCAGCCGGTGCAGCGCGGTCATCACCATCGGTTGCACCGAGCCGAGCGCGAAGCCCAGCACCGTGGCGCAGGCGCTCATCGACCCGAACGAACGCGTCAACGGGTAGACCGCGAACACCGCGACGGTGAGCAGCATCGCGCCGAACACGACCTGCGGTTCGCGCAAACGGTGTGCGAGCGCGGGGATCAGCAGGCGCACGACGGTCACCGCGCCGGCAAAAATCCCGAGCAGACTGCCGATCGCCGACGCGCTCAGGCCGCGCTCGTGACCCAGCACCGGTATCACGAAGCTGTGCACGTCCCAGCTCGCCGAGACCAGCCAGTTGATTGCCAGCAGCCGGCGCAACCCGGGCAAGGCCAACAGATCCCAGGCGCGGCGCGGCACCGGCGGAAGTGCGCTCGGCACTCGCGCCGGCTCGGGAGGCACCTGCCGCGCGCCGGCCAGCGCGAGCAGCGGCAAGGCGGTCAGGGCGGCGAACGCCGTGGCGAAACCGAAACCGTCGATCAGCGTGCCGGCGATGACCGGCCCAGCGACGTTCGAGAACGCCGGCGCCAGACCGAGCCAGCTGAAGACGCGTTTCAGCTGCGTCGAATCGTGCTCGGCGCTGCGGCCGGCGCTGCGCTGAATCGTGATCAACCCCATGTTGGCACCGCCGCCGGCAAGAAGGGCACCGGCGCCGAGCAGCCAGAGGCCACCGAAGGGCGCGAAGGTCGCCGCCACGGCAAATGCGCCGCCGGCGACCGTCATCGCAACCGCCAGGTAGAGCGGCCGGTGGTAGCCGTGCCGATCGGCGAGCCGGCCGGCGTGCAGCGAAAGCACGATCGGCGCCGCAGCGAACAGGCCGATCAGCAGGCCCACGGTCCAGGTCGGTTGACCATGCTGCAAGGCCCAGAGCGGCGCCGCCATGCGGATGCCGGCCATCGCCGCATGCAGGCAAACCTGGCCGAGGATCAGCGCGATCAGCAGCCGGGTTGCCGAGGCCTTCGGGCGCGCGGGTGCGCCGGCCGCAGCGAGCGGCCCGAGCTCAGGCACTTTCTCGATCGTCCGCGGCCGCTGCATCGAGCGCGAGCAGCGCCTGTGCCCGTTCGGCGTCGGGCAGCGCCTCGACCGACTTGAGCTTGCGCACCATCGCGCGTGATCTCGTCTCGGCGTCCTCGATCGTGCTGCTCGCCTCGGCGAGCTTCTTGCGCGTCTTGACCAGCACGTCGCCGAACTTGCTGAATTCGGTTTTCACCGCGCCCAGCACCTCCCAGACCTCGGCGCTGCGCTTTTCGAGCGCCAGCGTTCGGAAGCCCATCTGCAGGCTGTTCAGCGTCGCGAGCAGCGTGGTCGGGCCGGCGAGCAGAATCTTGTGGTCGCGCTGCAGCGCTTCGACCAGCCCCGGGCGCCGCAGCGCCTCCGCATACAACCCCTCGGTCGGCAGGAAAAGGATGCCGAAGTCGGCGGTGTGCGGCGCGGCGATGTACTTTTCGCGGATCGACCGCGCCTCGGCGCGCAGCCGCGCCTCGATCGCCCGGGCGGCCAGCTCGGCGCCTGCGGGGTCGGCGCGCTCCTGGGCATCGAGCAGCCGCTCGTAATCCTCGCGCGGGAACTTGGCGTCGATCGGCAGCCAGAGCGGCGCCCCGTCGTCGCGCCGCCCCGGCAGGCGCACCGCGAAGTCGACCCGCGCGTTGCTGCCTGGAATCGTCTCGACATTGCGGCCGAACTGCTCCGCGGTGAACACCTCCTCGAGCAGGGCGCCGAGCTGCACCTCGCCGAAACCACCGCGCGTCTTGACGTTGACCAGCACGCGGTTGAGCGAGCCGACGTCCTTGGCCAGCACCTGCATCTCGCCGAGCCCGCGGTGCACCTGCTCGAGCCGCTCGGCGACCTGCTGGAAGCTCTGGCCGAGGCGCTGCTCGAGCGTCGCGTGCAGCTTCTCGTCGACCGTCGCGCGCACCTGTTCGAGCTTTCTCTCGTTGTCCTGCTGGATCGCCGCGAGCTTGGATTCGACGGTGCTGCGCACCTCGTGCATGCGCTGGTCGTTGGCCTGCGACAGGGCGCCGAGCTGGCCGATCATGGTTTCGGAGAAACGCGCCAGCGCCGCGCCCTGCTGCTCCGCGGCGCGTCCGAGCGCGAGCGCCTGCTGCTCGGCGGCGCGACCGAGTGCGTCGGTCTGCTGCTGCTGGGTCGCCGCGAGCTGGCTGCGGAAGCTGTCGATCTGCTCGTTCTGGGTGCGGGCGACGTCGCCTTGCTGGTGCAGCAAGGTCTGCTGAAAGCTCGCCAGCGCGTGGCCGAGCTCGGTGCGGGTGACGCCGGCACTGCGCGCCACCTCGTCGCGCAGGCCGCGCTCGAGCTGCTGGCTCTCGGCGCGCCATTCGAGATGCAGCGCGTCGAAGCGGGCGGCGTGCGGCCGCCGCAACGCGAGCCACGCCACGAGGGCGAGCAGCAGCAGGAGCAGCAGGACCAGGAGCAGGCCGGCGGGCAGAATCCAGTCGAAAGGCATCGCGCGATTGTCGGCGCCCGCCGACTCGAAACCCGGGATCAGCGCCCGCGACCGCGCACCAGATGCCGCTCGACCGCGTCGAACCCGGCTTGCACAAGCAAAGCCAGCACCGCCGCGGGCAGCGCGCCGGCGAGCATCGTCGCGTTGTCGTTGACCGCGAGGCCGGCGACGATTCGCTCGCCGAAGCCGCCGGCGCCGATGAAGGCGGCCATCGTCGCGGTGCCGACGTTGATCACCGCCGCCGTCTTGACGCCGGCGAGCAGCGTCGGCAGCGCCAGCGGCAGCTGCACCGCGCGGAGGCTTTGCCGGGGCGTCATGCCGAGGGAGGCCGCCGCCTGCGCCAGCCCCGCCGGAACGCCGAGCAAGCCGGCGTGGGTATTGCGGACGATCGGCAACAGCGCATACAGGAACAGCGCCAGCAGCGCCGGCACCAGCCCGATCTGCCCGAGGAGCGCGATCAGGAACGCGAGGAGCGCAAGCGACGGCACGGTTTGCAGCACCGCCACCGCGCCGAGGATGGCGCCGGCCAGGCGCGGGCGGCGCCAGGCCGCGATTCCGAGCGGCACGCCGACGGCGATCGCGACGCTGAGCGAGCCGAACACCAGCACCAGATGCTGGCCGCCCAAGCGCAGGAAATCGCCGCCGAACAGGCGCTGCATGAACGTGGGCGCTCGCCGGTCGCTCGCTGTCGGCGGCGCGGTCGACCCTGGCGCGGACGCTCCGCCGCCAGCCGTCTGGCGGGTGAGAAAACGCCGCGCCACCTCCTCGAAGCTGAGCCCGTCGAGTTCCACCTGCGCGTTCATCGCCGTCATCGTGGCGTTGTCAATCGCGCCGGCGAGACGCTCGAGCGGGCGCGGGTCGACCGCGGCGCGCATCAACAGCACCGCGTCGTAACGCGGAAAGAAGCGGCGGTCGTCGATCAGCACGCGCAGACCGTAGCGGCCGACCTTCGCATCGGTCGCGTAGACATCGATCAGGTCGACCGTGCCGGCCTTCACCGCTTCATACGCCAGGCCATGGTCGAGCCCGTTGGGAGTCGATTGGGGCAAGCCGTAGGCGACGCGCAGCGCCGGCCAGCCGTCGCCCCGCGCCATGAATTCATGCGACAGCCCCAGCCGCAGCCCCGCGGCGCCCGGCTTCGTCAGATCGGAAATCCGCTCGATGCCGAGCGCCGCGGCCCGCGCCTCGCTCATCGCCAGCGCGTAGCTGTTGTTGAAGCCGAGCGGCACCGCCGCTTTCAGACCGCGCGGCGCGAGCCATTGGTTCAGCTCGGGCAGGCCGACCTGGGTGGGCGCAGCGTCGCGCTTCAACAGCTCGCGGACGATGGTGCCGGTGTACTCGGGATACAGGTCGACCGCGCCGCCGGCGAGCGCCTGCTCGAGGATGCCGGTGTTGCCGAGACCCTGCCGGTGCTCGGCCGCGATGCCCTGTTGCTGCAGCGTCTGGCGGACGATCTCGCCCAGCAGGTACGACTCGGTGAAGCGCTTGGAGCCGACGACGAGCGGCCCGGTTTCGACCGCGCAGGCCGGCCCGAACGCCGCGCACAGAAATCCAGCGGCGAGCAAAACCGCTGCAAGCGCAATGGAGCGGAATGGTCGCATCAACGCGATTCTCAAGGTCCGAGGTAGGAGCAATCCCACAGTGCGTCGCGTTCTCAACACACCAGCAGCCCTGGGAGCGCAGAAGAAAATGGCCGCTCGAGAAGCGTCGGCGCGTTTTCGGTCGCCGCCCGAGCGCCTGCCGTTATCCGACTCCGCGGACCCTCTTTTCGCCCAGCCCCGACGCGCGCGCCGAGCCGTCCGCTCCATGTCCGAACTCAAAGCCTTCATCGTCGAAGACAGCCCCGTGATCCGCGAAAACCTGGTCGCGGCCCTGGAGGAACTGGCTCCAGTGACGGTGGTCGGCACTGCCGAGGACGAGCCGACGGCGGTCGACTGGCTCGGCAGCCGCGCTCATGAGTGCGATCTCGTGATCATCGACATCTTTTTGAAGCGCGGCTCCGGACTCGGCGTGCTGCGCGCCGCCAGCGACCTGCGCAAGCCGATGAGCTTGGTGGTCCTGAGCAACTATGCCACCGCCGACATGCGGCGCAAATGCCTCGACCTCGGCGCGAGCCGCGTGTTCGACAAGTCGAACGAGATCGACGCGTTGATCATCTACTGCGGCCGCCTCGCGGACGGGGACACGGCGGCCGGCGATTTGCTGAGCTGAACTCGATTGGAACGACGCCTCGAGCGCTGCACCCGCGGCGCGGGCCGCCGGTCACTGGATCAGGCCGTTCTTCAGCGCGTAATAGGTCAGGTCGCTGTTCGACGCCAGGTTCATTTTCTCCATCACCCGCGTGCGGTAGGTGCTGACGGTCTTGACGCTCAGCGACATGCTGTCGGCCATGTGACCGATGGTTTCGCCCTTGGCCAGCCGCAGGAACACCTGGAACTCGCGCTCGGAGAGTTGCTCGTGCGCCGGCTTGTCGCCCGCGCCGCCGAGACCATCGGCCAGCAGTTCGGCCACCCCGGCGGTGATGTACTTCCGGCCGCGAAACACGGTGCGGATCGCCTTCACGATCTCCTCCGGGTCGCATTCCTTGTTCAGGTAGCCGCTCGCGCCCTGGCGCAGCAGCGTGGTGGCGTAGTGCTCTTCCGGAAATCCCGAGAGAATCAGCACCGGCAGGTCGGGCGCCCGGGCTTTGATGGCGGCAAGCGCATCGACACCGCTCTGGTCGGGCATCGAGAGGTCCATCACGATCACATCGACCTGGCCTTTGCGGACGATGTCGATCGCTTCCTTGCCGCTCGACGCTTCAGCGACGACGGTCAGATCGACCTGCTCTGAAAAGAACTGACGCAAGCCGGCGCGCACGATCGCGTGGTCGTCGATGATGGCGATTCGAATCATGATGGTCGGTAACTCCGGCAACGTTTCATCAATTTTAGAGGGGGCGCCATGCAGACGCCAATGAAGTTGTTGCCGCTGCTGCGCAGCAGCCGGCTCGCCTTCCCGCTCGCCGCCCTGGCGGCGCTCGGGATGTTCCTGATCAGCGAGAGTTCGTACCGCCAGGCCTCGACCACGATCGTGACGCTCGGCGAGCAGTCGACGGCCCGAACCAAGGTGCAAGACCTGCGGCGGGCACTGACCGACGCCGAAACCGGTCAGCGCGGCTTTTTGCTGACCGGCCGGCGCGGTTACCTGCGCCCGTACGAGGAGGCGACCCAGGAGGCCGGTGGCCTGCTCGTCGACCTGCGCCGCTACTACAACCGGGATCCGGATGCCGGCGGCCTCATGCAGGAGATCCAAACCAACGCGGAACGCAAGCTGCGCGAGCTCGCGACGACGATCCGGCTCCATGACGCCGGGGACACCGCCGGCTGGCAGCGAGTGCTCGCGACCGACGACGGCGAACGCACGATGGACCGGGTGCGCGCGCTCAGCGAGCAGCTCTTCGACCAGGAACTCGCCAAAGCCGTCGAGGAGCGCAAGAGCCTGCACGAGACGCTACTGCTGAACCGGATCGGCGTCAGCACCCTGACCGGTCTGTGCCTTCTGGCGCTCTACATGTACCTGCGCCAGACGAGCGAACTGGTGCGCCAGCGCGAGGAACGCCGCCAGCAGGTGCAGATCGAACGCGACCAGCTGGAACATGAAGCGATGCAGCGCACCGCACAACTGACCGAGCTCACGCGCCACTTGCAATCGGTCCGCGAAGACGAACGCCATCGCCTCGCGCGCGAGTTGCATGACGAGCTCGGCGCCCTGCTGACAGCAGCCAAGCTCGACGTGGCGCGCCTCAAGTCGCGGCTCGGCGCCGTCACGCCCGAAGTCGCCGAGCGGCTGCAGCACCTGAGCGACGGCCTGAACAGCGGCATCGCGCTGAAGCGCCGCATCATCGAGGATCTGCGGCCGTCGTCGCTCAGCAACCTCGGGCTGGTCGCTGCGCTCGACATCCTGGTGCGCGAATGGAGCCAGCGCAACGAGTTGGCGGTCAGGTCGCAGTTCGAGCCCGTGCAGCTCACCGACAGCGGCGAGTTGACGGTGTACCGACTGGTGCAGGAAGCGCTCACCAACATCAGCAAATACGCCCGGGCGAGCGAAGTGCGGTTGCTGCTCGAGTCGTCGGGCGGGGAAGTCCACGTCGCTGTGGTCGACGACGGCATCGGCTTTGACGCCGGGACGCCGCGGGCCAGCGCCCACGGGCTGCTCGGCATGCGCTACCGCCTCGAAAGCGAAGGCGGTCGACTGCAGATAACCTCTGCCGCGGGCCGGGGGACGACGGTCGAGGCCTTTCTGCCGGAACGGCAGAAGACGGCGGCGGCGCCGGATCCGGATGCGGATTCCGTTCCGGTCGCCATTGCGGACCTCCCGGCGTGAATCCGGCGGCGGCGGCCGAGCCCCGGGCAGCGCCCGTCGTCCATCTTTCCAGGCGCGCTTGTCGGCATCGTCTTACACGGGACAAACGATGCACCCGACATGGCAGCGGCGGCGCCACCTATCGGCCGGTCGCCGGCCGCCGCCCAAACTCGGGCGTCGCATCACCCGGTGCGAGCGATGCTCGAACGGACTGCGCCGTTCACCGACCGGAGTTTCCCGATGCTGCACTACGCCGTGGTGTTCCTCGTGATTGCGCTGATCGCGGCGTTGTTCGGTTTCGGCGGGATCGCTGCCGGGGCCGTCGGCTTAGCAAAGCTGCTGTTCGTGCTGTTCGCGATCTTGGCGATCGGCAGCTTCGTGTTCGGGCTCGTCCGTCGGCGCTGACGTTGGTCCTCGACCCGTTCCGTCCGCCTTTCTCTCGTTTCTTTCACCCCTAGGAGTTCTCATGGACAACACCACCAAGCCGTCCGACGTCGCCAATCAAGCCGCTGACACCGCCAACGAGGCAGTCCGTACGACCCAAGGCGCGACGAACCAGGCCTTCAGTCGGTTGAGCGACACCATCAACAGCGCCCGTGAACAAGCCGCGCCGCTCCTCGATCGCCTCTCGACGCAGGCGCAGGCTGCGGCCGCCCGCAGCGCCGATGCGTTGCGCGACACCTCTGCGCAGCTGCGCGAGAAAGCGCTGAAGGCCCAGGATCAGACCGTTGGCTACATCAAAGACGAGCCAGTCAAGTCGATGCTGATCGCTGCGGCCACTGGCGCTGCTTTGATGGCGCTGATCAGCATCTCGACGCGTTCGCGCGACTGAGCACCGGCCTCCCGACAGCGCCGCCGCTTCTCCTTCTTTTCGATCCCACCCATGATCCATCCGATGCTTCGCCTCGCGGTCACCCAACCGCAACTGCTGGCCGACCATGCCGAGGCCTACGTCGATCTGATCGGCGAGGAGGTCGGCCGCACCGCCAAGGCCTACGGCATGCGGGCGGCCGGCGGCGCAATCGCGCTTGTTATGGCGTTGGTGTTCCTGCTGCTGGCCGGGGTGGCGATCATGCTCTGGGCGGTGACGCCGTCGGCCGATCTGCACGCGCCCTGGGCGCTGTTCGTGGTACCTGCCATACCGGCGTTGATCGCCGTCGCGGGTGGGATCGTCGCAATGAAGAAGACCGAGGCGCCGTTCATCGAATTGAAGCAGCAGTTCGCTGCCGACCTTTCGATGATTCGCCAAGTCAGCGCCGCCTGAGCGTATTTCAACCGATCGTCCGAATGACCTCTCCGAGCTCTCCTCCTCCCTTGATGCGGCTCCAGGCCTCTCGCGCGCGCCTCCGCGATGCGATGACGCCACCGCCGGCGCCACCGGCGCCCCCCCCCACAGCTCCAAACTCGGTGCAGCGCTGGCTTCGCAGCCTCCGCAACCTGCCGGTGGTCGGCGATGTCGCGGAGTCGCTGAGCGACTGGTGGTCGAAGCATCCGTTTCGGCCCGTCGCCAAGGTGGCGAGCGACGCGTCGACAGCGGCCGTGGCGCCGGTCGCGCAACGCCATCCGCTGCTGCTGGTGTCGATGGCGGCCGCCGCAGGTGCGTTGCTGTTGAAAGCGGCGCCTTGGAAATGGGCGGTTCGCTCCGTGCTGTACGCCGGTCTCGTGCCCCAGGTCGCCTCGAAAATTGTTTCCAAACTGCCGGTCGAATCGTGGTTCACCGTTCTGGGGACGCTCCTGGCGAGCAAGCGCAAGGCCGGGCCGTCGACTTTCCCCACCGCCACGGCCCCGTTGGTTACTGTGCAAGCAGCGACACCGGTTTCGACAGTGAGCGCGAGCCAATTGCCGGTTTCCGAACGCGCCGTCGTCGGTACAGCTACGGCGCTGCGAACTTGACGCCACGCCGTCGTGTCCCGACCCGCCCCGCCGGCCCGGCATAATCCCGTCATCCGGGGCTTGCTCCCCGCATAACGATGCGCTAGGACTCGTCCTACCCGGCGCCGTTGGCGGTGCCGACAGGTCCGCAGGCGGCGCCTCCTTAAGATGTTGGACATCCGACGGAGTTCTTCGAATGACAGTCAAGGCTCTTCCCTTCCCCCGCTGGACCACCGCTTCAATCGCGGACGCTGCCGACTCCGCGCCCATGGAGCTCGAGCACCTGGGCAGCCATTACAGCGCCTGCAACGTCCAGCGCAGTCGCTGGTTTCGGGTGCAATGCGTGGCCGAATCCGTTCACGACTTCTTTGCCCCGCGCCTCGTGACGACGCTTTGCCTGGCGGCCGTCGGCATCGCGCTTGTCGTTGCCCTCGTCTGAGCGGCCGGCGGCAGCGGTCGGCGCCCGCGGCGAATGACGTCCGATCTCCTTCGACTCGTTCCCGACGCCACTCCCGAATTCGCGCACCTTCTCGACGTTGCCGCGCCGACGCTGGAGGCGCCGATCCGTTCGGAAATCTTCGGCCCCGAGCGCTTCGCTCAACATGGTCGAAGCCTCGCTGAGACCCACGCCGCGCGGCACGGGGATTCGAGTTCGGGTTTCTTTCCGCGCCTCGAAAACAACATTTGGGTTCTGCGCGAAGCTCAGGCCTTCATAGGCGCCCACGCCGCCAGTGGTTATCAGGTCAGCCCGGCCGCCGAGTGGCTGCTCGACAATTTCCACCTGATCGAGGCCCAGCTCGACGAGATCCACGCCGGCTTGCCGCGGCGTTATTTTCGCGACCTCCCGGTGCTGATCGACGAGCCGCTCGCCGGCCTGCCGCGCATCTACAGCGTCGCCTGGGCTTTCGTCGCCCACACGGACGGCGCGTTCGACGAGGACCTTTTGACGCGCTTCTTGAGCGCTTACGAGGAGACCCGCGAACTCACGCTCGGCGAGCTCTGGGCCTTGCCGACGACGCTTCGGGTGGTGCTCGTCGAGAACCTCCGGCGACTGGCCGAGCGCCTGGCGAGCGCCAAGGCGGCACGCGAGTTGGCGAATATCGTCGCCGACCGGATCGAAGCGTACGAACCGGCGCAGCTCGACGACGTGGTGGCGCTGCTCGCGCGGCGCGGCGTCGATCGAACGTTCCTCGTGCAGCTCGCCCAACGATTGCAGGACCACCAGGCGACCGGCCTGACCCGCTACCGGGACTGGCTCCTGAAAGCCCTTCCCGATCTGGCCGCCGCGCAGATCCAGCAGCCGGCCGAGCAGGCGGCCGACAACCTGAGCGTCAGCAATGCGATCGGCTCGCTGCGCCTGATCGGCCACGCCGACTGGCCGGAGATCGTCGATCGGGTCAGCCCGACCATGCAGATGCTGTTGCGCCTGCCGGCGTTCGCCGCGGAGCGCACCGACACCCGCGACCAGACCCTGCACCACATCGAGCGGCTGGCACGCCGCGGTGGCCGCTCCGAGACGGCGGTCACGGAGGCCCTCGTTCGCCGGGTCGAAGCCGCCGGCGGCACGCCCGGCGCCACCCCAAACCACTGGCTGAGCGGCCCCGGACGCCCCGAGCTGACCGCCGAACTCGGCATCGACGATTCGAGCGCGCGCCGCTGGCGCGCGGCACGCCGCCGGCTTGCCCTGCCGGCATATCTGGGCACGCTCGCGGTGGGAACCGCGGGAGTCGTTGCCTGGATGCTGCTGCACCAGGTACCGGGCGCTTACACGCCCTCGGCCGACCGCATCGCGCTCGGCGTGCTGGCCGCGCTGCTGCTGGCGTTCCCGGCTTCCGAGGCGGTCGTCGCGGTGATCAACCGCCTGATCGGCGAATCGGCGCGGCCGAGCCGCCTGCCGCGGCTGGCGCTGGCGCACGGCATTCCCGCCGACCAGCGGGTGCTGGTGGTGATTCCGTGCCTCCTGAGCGACGCCGCGAGCACGACCGAATTCAGCCACCGGCTGCTGCTGCACTATCTCGCGAACCCGGAACGACACGCCCAGTTCGGCCTGCTGACCGACTGGGCCGACGCGCCGACCGAAAGGCTTCCCGACGACGCGCCGCTGCTGCAGGCGGCGGCGCGCGCGGTGGAGGCGCTGAACACACGTCATCCGGTCGAGGCGGGCCATGCGCCGCGCTTCATCCTGCTGCACCGACCGCGCCGCTTTTCCGAGTCCGAGCAGGCTTGGATCGGTCACGAGCGCAAGCGCGGCAAACTCGAACAGCTGGTCGCGGTGCTCGCCGGCGCGGCCGATGCGCCGCCTTTCGTCGACCTCGGCGACGTGTCGCGGCTCGAGCCCGGCGCGCGCTACCTCGTCACGCTCGACGGCGACACGCAGTTGCCGCCCGGGCGGTTGCGCGAACTGGTCGGCGTGGCGGCCCATCCACACAACGCGCCGGTCGTGGATGCAAAGACGCGCACCGTGACCGACGGTTACGCCGTGCTGCAGCCGCGTGTCGTGACCCCGCTGCCAGCGCCCGACGAGGTGACGCTCTACCACTGGCTGTTCGCCGGCCAGCCCGGCATCGACCCTTACAGCGTCGCCACCTCCGAGCTCTACCAGGACGTGTTCGGCGAGGGTACCTTCACTGGCAAGGGCCTGCTGGTGGTGGAGGCAGTGCAGGCGGTGCTCGCCGGCCGTCTGCCCGAGGGCCGGGTTTTGAGCCACGACCTGCTCGAGGGCTCGCTCGCCCGCTGCGCCGCGGTGACCGACATCACGCTGGTCGAGGAGGCGCCGGCGCACGCCGATGTCGCCGCCGCGCGCCTGCACCGCTGGACGCGCGGCGACTGGCAGCTGCTGCCCTTCCTGCTGCGCCCGCACCGCTACGGTCTTCGCGCGATCAACCGCTGGAAGATGATCGACAACCTGCGGCGATCGCTGGTCGCGCCGATGTCGCTCCTGCTGCTCGTGCTGGCGCTCGCGAGCGGCGCCGTGCGCCCGATGGCAGCGTTCGCGCTGGTGTTCGCCGCGTTGACCGCCGGCCCGATCCTCGGCGCGCTCGCGGCTCTCGTGCCGAGCCGCACCGGCATCGCAAAACGCCACTTCTACCGTCAAGCGGTGCTCGATCTCTGGCGGGCGGTGTGCAGCGGGCTCTGGACGATGGCGATGCTGATGCAGCTCGCGCTCACCAGCGGCGATGCGGTCGTCCGGGCGCTGTGGCGACTGGCGGTGAGCCGCCGGCGGCTCCTCGAATGGACGACCGCCGCCGCGGCCCAGGCTGCTGCCACGACCGAACTCCCGGCGCTGATCCGGCGCCATCGCGCGGCGCCGATCGCCGCGCTGCTCGTCGGGCTGGGCCTGCAGTTCACCGGCAGCCCGGCGCCGGGTCTCGCGACCCTCGCCTGCCTCGCCTGGGCGGCGACGCCGTTCTGGGTCTGGTGGGTCAGCCGGCGGCGTCCGCCGAGCGCCGAGGCCGCGCTGCCGCCGGCCGATCGCAGCTACCTCGAAGGCACGGCGCGCGACACCTGGCGGCTGTTCGAGCGCATCGTCGGCGCGGGCGATCGTCACCTGCCACCGGACAACCTGCAGCTGACGCCCCAGACGCTGCTCGCGCACCGCACGTCGCCGACCAACATCGGGCTCTACCTGCTCGCCGCGTGCTGCGCGCGCCGCTTCGGCTGGATCGGCACGGGCGACCTGGTCACGCGGCTCGAGGCGACGCTCGCCTCCCTGGCGACGCTGGCACGCCACCGCGGGCACTTCCTGAACTGGTACGACACGCTGACCGGCGCGCCGCTCGCGCCGCAGTACGTCTCGACGGTGGATAGCGGCAACCTGAGCGGCCACCTGCTGGCTGCCGCCGAAGCCTGCCGGGAACTGGCGAACGCGCCGTTCGCCGACGCCGCCGCCCAGGCCGCGTTGCACGCCTCGGCCCGGCGGCTCGAGCCGCTTCGCCCGGCCATGGACCTGCTGCCCCAGGCCGGGCAACTGACGCGGCTGCTCGCGCTGCGGGATCCGCTCGCCGCGCTCGGCGCCGGTGCCGGCGGTGCCGCCGGCTTCGATGCCGCGCTCGATCAGGCCGCCGCCGAGCTCGCCGCGGCCCTGCCCGACGATCAAGCGGCGCTGGCACCGAACCCGCTCAACAGCCTGCTGTGGTGCGCCGCCGATCACCTCGCGACACTGCGCAGCGCCCATGCCGACAGCGTCGCGGCCGCGTCGCCCCAGGCGGCTCTGGCAATGGCCGGGCACCTGCGCGAGCTCGCCGACCGGCTCGAGGCGCTCGCGTGGGAGCCCGAATACGGCTTTCTCTACCATCCGAAGCGCCACCTGTTCCACATCGGCTACCGCGTCGCCGAGCAGCAGCTCGACGCGAGCTTCTACGACCTGCTGGCCTCCGAATCGCGGCTCACCAGCCTGCTGGCGATCGCCAAGGGCGATGTTCCCGTGGCGCATTGGTCCGCGCTCGGTCGGCCGTTCTTCGCGGTGGGCAAGTACGCCGGATTGCGTTCCTGGTCCGGCTCGATGTTCGAGTATTTGATGCCGACGCTGGTGCTCGACGAGCCCGAAGGCAGCGTGCTGCGCGACGCCGGCCAGGCGGCGATCCACGAACAGATTGCGTTCGGACGCGTGCAGCGGGTGCCCTGGGGCATCTCGGAATCCGCCTATGCGGCAGCCGACCACACCCTGGCTTATCAGTACGCGCCGCAAGGCGTGCCGCGCCTCGCGCTCCGGCGCACGCCGCCCGACGAGCTGGTGATCGCCCCCTACGCCACGGCGCTCGCGGCGCAGGTCGCACCGCACCTGGCGGTTGCCAACTTCGCGCGCCTCGAGGCGCTTACGCCGCGGGCCTGCTACGGCTTCGTCGAGGCGCTCGATTTCAGCGCCGGCCGCCAGACGGCGACTTCGGGTTTCGTGCGCGTCGACACCTTCATGGCCCACCACCAGGCGATGAGCCTGGTCGCGATCGCCAACGTGCTGCTCGACGGGGCGCCGCGCCGCTGGGGCATGGCCAACCCGCACGTCGAAGCGGTCGGCTCGCTGCTGCACGAACGCACGCCCCGCGAGCTGCCGGTGTTGCAGGGACCGCCGCCCGGGCTCGCCGCCGACGCTCGCGAGCGCCGCGGGCCGGGCTTCGTGCGCGAGCTGATGGCGGGCGTCAACGCGCTGCCGCCGACCCACCTGCTCGGCAACGGCCGCTACAGCGTTGCACTGCGCGCCAACGGCGCCGGCTGGAGCCGATGGAACGACATCGGCATCAGCCGCTCGCGCGACGATGCCCTGCGCGACGCCTACGGCCAGTTTTTCTATCTGCGCTGGGACCGGCAACCGCAGGCCGTCTCGCTGACGCAGCATCCGGCGCCCGACGCCGGCGCCCACTACCAGAGCACCTTCCAGGCCGACCGCGTCAGCTTCGAGGCGCTCTGGCCCGAGATCGAAGCGCGCACGACCGTCTGGGTGAGCCCGGAAGACGACATCGAATTCCGCCAGATCGAGCTGCGCAACCGCGGCGACCGGCAGCTGCAACTCGAGCTGATGTCGGCCTTCGAGATCACCCTGGCCGCACCGAGCGCCGACGAATCGCACCCGGCGTTCTCGAACCTCTTCATGCGCTCGGCCTGGCGCCCGGCGCAGCAGGCGTTGATGTTCGAGCGCAAGCCCCGGCTGCCGACCGACGCCGTGGTGCACGCCGCCCATTTCATCGCCGAGAACGACCCGGCGATCCTCGGTATCCAAGTGCAGACCGATCGGCTCGGCTGGCGCGGCCGCAACCGCGATGTGGGCCGGCCGCTCGCATCGTTCCCGCCGCTGCCGAGCCCGCCGACACCGGAAGATGCTGGTGCGACGGCGCAGATCCCGCTCGACACCGGCCTCGACCCGGTCTGCGCGATGCTGGTCCGCCTGCAGCTGAATGCGCAAAGCCGCATCCGGCTGACCTTCTGTACCGCAGCGAGCGACCAGCCTGCCACGCTCGACGCGGTAATCGACAAGCACCGGCAGCGCGGGCCGCTGGCGCGGGCCTCCCTGATGTCGGCGACGCTGACCGGTATCCGGCTGCGCGAGCTGGCGATCAACCCCGACGCCTACGCCGCGATCCAGACCCTGAGCAGCGCGGTCCTGCTGACCCTCACCCGCCCGCGCGCTTCCGAGGCGCCGAGCGCCCCGCGTGACGTGCCCGACGCCTGCGATCGTCGGCTCTTGTGGCGCTTCGGTATCTCCGGCGACCGGCCGATCGTGCTCGTGTCGTCGGGCACGCCGCAGGGCATGGGGCTGATCCGCACGCTGACCCAGGCGCTGCGGATCTGGGGCTGGTCGCGGGTGGCGTGCGATCTGGTCGTGATCAACGCCGAACCCGCGTCCTACCTCATGACGCTGAACCGCGAGCTGACCGCGCTGCGCGAGCAATTCGAAGCCCAGGGCGGCGGCAGCGGCAGCACCGGCCTGCACGTGCTGAAGGCCGACGACGTCACGGCCGACGAGCTCTCGACGCTGCGCTCGCTCGCCCGTCTGCACCTGAACGCCGATGGGCGGCCGCTGACGCATCACATGCAGGAATGGGCCGACCAGCACGACGCGGCGCTCGAGGAGCGGCAGACGACCTCGATCACGGCCCTGCGAACGACCGCCCCGGTCAGTGGCGAGCCGCGCGAGTCCGAAGGCCGCTTCAGCCCTCATGGCAGCGAGTTCCGCTTCGATGCCGGTGCCTGGCAAAGACCGGCACGGCCGTGGGTCAACGTCATCGCGAACCCGAACTTCGGAACCCAGGTGTCGGAAGCCGGCGGCGGCTACAGCTGGGCGGTCAACAGCCGCTTGAACCAGTTGACGCCGTGGTCGAACGACCCCCTGGCCGACCCGCCCGGCGAGTGGTTCCTGTTGCAGGACCTGAGAACCCGGGAGGCCTGGACCGTCACCGCCTCGGCGTGGGGCGACCCCGCCGCCACGTACCGCGTCGCGCACGGCCAGGGCTACACGACGATCGGCCACCGGCGCGGCGAACTCGAGGTGGGCGCCTTGTTCTGCGTCGACCCCGAAACCTCCGTCAAGCAGGTGCGGATTCGGCTCGTCAACCGCGGCCACCGCACCTTGCGGCTGCGCGCCGTCGCGATCGCCGAGTGGGTGCTCGGCGGAAGCCGGGGCGACCGCGGCAGCACCGACACCGCGGCGGTCGCGTCGACGATCGAAGTGCCATTCGGCCGCCGGCGCCTCACCACGCTAACCTGCACGCAGCGCGATCGCTCCGCCGGCTTCGGCGGCGGCACCGCGTTTCTGGCCGTCGCCAGCGACCCGGACGACGACGCCGCCGACTGGACCTGCGACCGCCGCGAGGCGTTCGATGCGCGCGGCAGGATGGCGGTACCCGACGACTTCGGCCAGCGCAGCGGTCAGGGGCTCGATCCCTGCGCGGCGCTCTCGGCGCCGATCGTTCTGCCCGGCGGCGAGAGCGCCGAACGGGTGTTCCTGCTCGGTTACGGCGCCTCGCCGGTCGAGGCGCGCCGGTTGGCCGCAAGTGCCGCGGCGGTCGCACCGCAGCAGCGCCTCGAGGCGGCGCGCGGCGCCTGGGACCGGCTGCTGCAGGCGACGACCGTCGAGACGCCCGACCCGCTGTTCGATGCGATGGTGAACCGCTGGCTCGTCTACCAGGCGGTCGGCTGTCGCCTCTGGGCCAAGGCCGGCTTCTACCAGGCGGGCGGCGCGTTCGGTTTTCGCGATCAGCTGCAGGATGCGATGTCGCTCGCCTGGTCGGCGCCCGCCCTGTTGCGCGGACAGATCCTGCTGAACGCCTCGCGCCAGTTCCCCGAGGGCGACGTTCAGCACTGGTGGCATGCGCCGACCGGCGCCGGCGTGCGCACCCATTTCTCGGACGACCTGCTCTGGCTGCCATTCGCCGCCGCGCACTACCTCCGCTGTACCGCCGACGCGAGCCTGCTCGACGAGGAAGTTCCCTTCATCGAAGGCGGCCCGATACCCGAAGGCGCCGAGGACGCCTACTACGCGCCCACCCTCAGCGAGACGCGGGTCACGGTGTTCGAGCACGGGGCGCGCGCCATCGACCGCAGCCTCAAGGTCGGGACGCACGGTTTGCCGCTGATGGGCACGGGCGACTGGAACGACGGAATGAACCGCGTAGGCGCCGAAGGCCGGGGCGAATCCGTGTGGCTCGCCTGGTTCCTCTGCAAGCTGGTCGACGACTACGCGCCGATCGCCCGCGCCCGCGGCGAGACGGCACGCGCCCGCCGCTGGGAGGAAGCGGCGCGCAAATGGAAGGAGGCACTGGAGACCGAAGGCTGGGACGGTGCCTGGTACAAGCGCGCATTCTTCGACGACGGCACGCCGCTCGGCTCCCATGCCGACAGCGAGTGCCGGATCGACCTGATCGCCCAAGCCTGGGCGGTGATCTCGGGCGCCGCGCCGGCCGAACGCCAGCGCAGCGCGCTCGACGCGCTCGACACCCACCTGGTCGATCGCCAGGCCGGCATCGTCAAACTGCTGACGCCGCCGCTGCAGCACCAGACGCCGACCGCCGGCTACATCCAGGCCTATCCGCCGGGCGTGCGCGAGAACGCCGGCCAGTACTCGCACGCCGGGGTCTGGGCCATGATCGCCCAGTCGATGGCCGGCAATGCCGATGCTGCGTACCGCTACTTCACTTACCTGAGCCCGGCGCATCGCGCGAACGACGCGACGCATCGCGCGCAATACCTGATCGAGCCGTACGTGATGGCCGGCGACGTCTACGGCGAGCCGCCCTACACCGGCCGCGGGGGCTGGAGCTGGTACACAGGCTCGGCGGCTTGGATGCACCGCGCGGCGATCGAACACTTTTTCGGCTTCGAGCAATGCGGCGACGAACTGCGCTTCGATCCGCGGCTGCCGTCGTCTTGGCCCGAAGCCCGGATCACGCTCCAGCGCGATGGCAAGCGGCTCTCGGTTGTGATAAGGCGGCCGCCCGCTGGTAGCACGGCGACCGGCGCCGACGATGCGCCACGGCTGGCCATTGGGCAGACCGTGCGGTGGAGTGAACTGGGGCCCGACGAAGTGCGCGTGCTCGAACTCGACGCGGCGCCCGAAGTCGCGGGCCCGGAGACCGCTCCGGCACCCGCGGTGGCCGACGACGAACGTTGACCGCGGCGAACCCCGCCGACGGCCATCAGGCTTGGGGTCGCGTCCTACAGCGGCGGGCGTCCGAGAAGCGGTGCCCGCCTGGGGGCTTGTTCCTAAGATCGCCCTATGCAGGCCCAGATCGCGGCCTCGCCCATCCGACCCGTTTCGGGTCAAGGAGATTCGCCATGCTGAAATGGGCCATTGTGTTTGCGGTGATTGCCGTCGTGGCGGGCTTCTTCGGCTTCACCGGCGTTGCGGCCGGCGCGGCGGGCATTGCGAAGATCCTGTTCGTCATCTTCCTCGTTCTCTTCGTTGCCTTCGTCGTGCTGGCACTGCTGGGAATCGGGGCGGTGCGTCGGAATTGAACGCGGATCCCCAGAGCCTAGGAGTTTCATGAGCAACAACAACAACGTCACACCGCTGCCTTTCAACCAGGAACGTCTGGTTCTGAACCAGGACGGCATCGAGAAAGCCAAGCGCTCGCTCGATGAGGGCGCGGTGACCCCTAGCTACGGGCCGTGGCGCGAGGACATCATCAAGCTGTTGAACGATTCGCTCGCGACCGAGCTCGTCTGCATCCTCCGTTACAAGCGGCATCACTACACCGCAAAAGGGCTCGCCTCGCCGGCTATCGCCGACGAGTTCATGACCCATGCACGCGAAGAGACCGAGCACTCGGAGATGTTGGCCGAGCGCATCGTGCAGCTCGGCGGCGAGCCGGATTTCCAACCCAGCACGCTGCTCGAGCGCAGTCACGCCGACTACGACGAGTCGCTCGAGTTGAAATCGATGATCCGCGCCAATCTCATCGCCGAGCGCGTCGCGATCGAAGCCTACAGCCAGATCATCAGGATGATCGGCGACAAGGACCCGACGACGCGGCGGGTTCTCGAGCGGATCCTAGAGCAGGAGCAGGAGCATGCGGACGAACTGAGCGATTGGATGGACGATTGATCCAGCGTTTTACGCTCCGTAGCAGAAGCCCGCCATTGGCGGGTTTTTTTTCGATGGACCGAGCGGCTCGGGCACACCTCGAAAATCCAGCGCCGCCGCGACCTTCACTTCTGTTTCTGGTAAGCCGCGTCCGACGCCTCTGCCCGGCTCGTGTCGCTCAAACCCCGTTCGACATCACGACGGCCCTGGGCGACCGTCGGATCCGGCGCATGGTTGGTCGAGCCCACGCTCTCGTCGCGCTCGTCGGGTCTCTTAGGCGACTCGGCCGCCTGGCTGTCGTTGGTAGTGTCGGCTTTTGCGGGGTTCTGATCGTTGCCGTCGCGAGGCGTCGAAGCGGTCATGGGGCTGTCTCCGATTCAATGTGCGCTCGCATTCACGCCGGCCGGTGCGCCGGGGTTGCCGCCGAACCCGAACCGGCACGGGCCGGTGGCTTGGGGGCGGCGATCGGTTGTTTGGCCATGCGTACGGCGAGCGCCTTGCACTGCGCATCGTCCATCTTCGCGCCCGGCTTGTCGCCGAAATCGAGCAGCGGCAGGATCGCCGCGACGGGCGCAACGATCGTCGCGAGCAGCGCCGCCGCGCCTACCTTGAGGCCGAGCTTCTTGGCCTCGACCCCGACGTGCGGATCGCCCAGGGTACCGTGCAGGAGCACCGGCGCGCGCAGCGTGAGCGGGCTGAAATCCTTTGGTGCAGCTACCAGGCGCAGGTCAAGCGCCTCGGAGGCGAGCGAAACCGAACCGGTGACCCAAAGGGTCGAGTCGGGCGTGTCGACCACCATGATCTTGGGCGTCATCACGCCCTTGACGACGTCGATGTCGGCAACGCTGCACGCGAGCTTCAGGGAGTCGTCGCCCTTCAGCAGCACGCCGATCCCTTGGGCTATGTCGAGACCCGCCGCCTCGATGACGAGGTGCGAGACGGTGCCGTTGTTCACCTGCACGCGCATTTCGCCCTGCAGGCTGCCGAGGATCGCCGCGGTCGACTTGCCCGCGCCCGCGAGCCGCGTCTGCGCGTCGAGCCGGCCGGAAATGTAGGGCGGCGCCTTGACGCCGCGCTTCGGATGAATGAAGGTGTCGAGGCGCAGGCCCTTGACCCGCAGATCGGCGTCCCACAACGCGAGCTGTTGGCGGCCATCGAGCCGCAACGAGCCGGTCAGCAGGCCATCACCGGTGCGCGCGTCGATGTCGTTCAGCGACAGCACGCCGTCGGCAAGGACGAGGTGGGTGTGGAGTGGCTTGAACGGCGCCAGAACGGCGCTACCGAGGTCGAGGTCGGCGATATCGAAGACGACATTCGCGTTCATCGCGCGCAGCGACGGCAGGTCGAACTCGCGTTCCGGCAGCACCCGACCCGACGTTTGCTGCGCCTTGGGAGGCGGCGGTGTGCCTTTTCCGGTGCTTGCGCCGACCGACGGCCCGAGGTCGGCGAGCTGCAATTTCGAACTGCTCAAAAAGCCGGCCAGCAGCGGCTTGGTCTGCGTCGGGTCGTATTTGAATGCGCCAGCGAGCCGGCTGGCGCCGATCGCGGCTTCCTGCACGACGACGTTCCACACTTCGCCGTCTTTGGCCAACAGCCCATGGGTTTCGAACGGCGGCGTGGTCGGAAGGGTCACGTGCAAGGGATCCCCGACGGCCGCGAGCGACGAACCCTTCACCGAAAAGCTGCCCTTCAAGGCGGTCAAGTGAAGGGCGTCGGTCGCCGTGCCGTCGAAGCTGGCCGCAGCTCCGCCAATCGTGGCCTGAAGCTTCACCGGCATCGCAACGCTCTTGTCCCCGCTCGCGGCCGCGAGCACATTGCTGCTGCGGAGGTCGATCTGCATGGCCTGCTTGCGATAGTGACCCGTGCCCTGGAAGACCAGGCCCCGCGTGGTGCCACCGCTGACGCCGATGCCGGCCAGCGAAACGTTCGTGCCGTCGAGAATCGACATCGTCGCGTTCAGGTCGGCATTCAAGAGCGCGTCGTTGTAGGTCAGCGTGCCCGCCTTGACCTGGAGCCGGCCGAACTGCGGCAGACGCGTCGATTTCTCGGCCGTATCGGGCGTGTTGGTCTTCTTGCCGAACTGCCACGAGGCACGGCCGTCCGCCAGCCGCTCGACATGCCCGTCGAGCGAGCTGGCCTCGAGCTCGCGGAGCTTGAACGGCGCGCCCTGGCTCGCATGCCACAGATCGAGGTAGCCGATCGTCAGCCGGGCGTCACGCGTCATGAACGAATAGGGCTCCTTGCTCCACGGCGGGGCACCGATCTCGATGTAGGGGGCGGCAATATGCAGGCCGCCAAGAAAGCGGATGGTCGCCTTAGGCCCCGACTGCGGATCGGGCCGGAGGCTGACCTTGCGATCCAGCGCACCACCGAGCCCACGTTCCATCGGGCCGGCGAGAAAGGGCCAGCCGAGAAACTCACAGATCGCGAACACCACGACCAGCGCCAGAACGACGCCGCCGATCCAGCGCCCCCAACGTATTCCGTGGTGCGCGCTACTCCGTCCGACGGTCTCTGCCATCACCAATGCTCGCACCGGGTTACCCGGCCCCCCATCGGGGACCATCGACTTCGTCTGTCGGCTCGTTCCTACGAAGCGCCGGTCGCCGCCGTGCAGGTCAGCGCCTTGTCAATACCTCGGGGTTCAACGCTGTCGGCGGCTTCCCGGCGTGCGGCCCATGGCCGAACACCGCGAGGAGGTTGTCGATAGCGAGGTTCGCCATGGCGCGCCGCGTCGGCAGGCTCGCGCTCGCGATGTGCGGCGTCAGCACGACGTTCGGCAGGGTGAGCAGTTCCGGGTGCACAACGGGCTCGCTTTCAAACACGTCGAGCCCCGCGGCGGCGATCCGGCGCTCGCGCAGCGCCTCGGCGAGCGCGGCGTCGTCGACGATGCCGCCGCGCGCGATGTTGGTCAGCGTCGCGGTGGGTTTCATGACGCGCAACTCGGCCGCGCCGATCAGGTGGTGCGATTCGGCGCTGTACGGAACGACGATCATCAAATGGTCGGCGGCGCGCAGCAGTTCGTCCTTCTCGACCCAGCGCGCCGCCAGTTCGAGCTCGACCTCCGGGCCGAGCCGCGAGCGGTTGTGGTACAGCACGCTCATCCCGAAGCCGAAACGCCCGCGGCGGGCGATGGCCTGGCCGATCCGGCCCATGCCGAGCACGCCGAGCGTCGCGCCGTGCAGGTCGGCACCCGCGAAGCCGTCCACGCTCCAGTTCGTCCACTCGCCGCGCCGGAGGTAGCGCTCACTTTCGCCGATACGCCGCGCCGCGGCCATCATCAACGCGAAGCCGAAGTCGGCGGTTGTTTCGGTCAGCACCCCTGGCGCGTTGCTGACCAGCACGCCACGCGACGTGCAGGCCGCCAAGTCGACGTTGTTGTAGCCGACCGCCATGCTGCACACGGCCTGCAACCCGGGGCAGGCGTCGAGCAGCGCCGCGTCGATCGGCTGCGTGCCGGTGATAAAGACACCGGCCTTGCCCTGCAGCCGCGCGATGAGCTCGTCGCGGGTCCACAGCGCGTCGGCGGCGTTGATCTCGACCTCGAACACGCCGCGCAGGCGCCCGACCACGTCGTCGAACACGCGGCGGCAGATCAGCACGGCGGGGCGGCGGGGCGTGGCAGTCGTCATGGCAGTCATTCCAGGAAGCGGACGAAACCGGCGACCGGCTCGCGCTCGGTGACCAGCGTGTTCTCGACCGCCGCCGGGTCGCCCCGCCCGAGCGCCATGCCGCAGACCACCTGCTCTTCGGCCGGCAGCCCGAGCTGCTCGGCGATGATCCGGTGAAACGCATTCCAGGCGGCCTGCGGGCAGGTGTCGAGCCCTCGGCCGCGCGCTGCGATCATCACGTTCTCGAGGAACATGCCGTAGTCGAGCCAGCTGCCCTGGCGCAGGGTGCGGTCGATCGTGAAGATCAGACCGACGGGTGCGCCGAAGAACGCAAAGTTGCGCCGGTGCTGCGCGTGCATCCGCGCCTTGTCGGTCCTGGCGATGCCGAGCAGGCTGTACAAGCCCCAACCGACCGCGCGGCGGCGCTCGATGAAGGGCGACTTCCACTCGGTCGGGTAATACGGGTACTCCTCGAGATGGGCTTCGCGGGCGGCCGGATCGTCGTAGGCCGCGCCGACCGCGGCGCACAGCGCCTCCTTGGTCCGGCCGCTCAGCACGTGCACCCGCCACGGCTGGGTGTTGGTGCCCGAGGGTGCGCGCGCCGCGACCGCCAGGATCCGCTCGATCGTCTCGCGCGGAACCGGGTCGGGCAAAAACGCGCGCAGCGAGCGGCGGCCGGTGATCGCCGCATCGACCGCGGCGGTCGCGGCGGTGGAAAGGGACGCAGGGGAAGCGGTCGGGGTCACACGCGTTCTCTCGAAGCCTCGGGGTTCAGGTGGCGGCGGCTCGCGGCCGGCGTTCGGCCCATTGTCGCCAGCTCGCGAGCGCTGCGTGGATCGTCGCCAGGTGCAGGTCGACCGTCACCTCGATGTCGCGTCCGTAGCCGCCCGCCATCGAGATCGCGACCGGGATGCCGCGGACGCGGGCCGCGTCGAGCACGCGCCGGTCACGTTCGAGCAGGCCCGGGCCGGTCACCTTCAGCCGGCCGAGCCGGTCGCCCTCGTGCGGATCGGCGCCGGCGAGAAAGAAGATCAGGCCCGGCGGCACGGCGTCATGACGGCGCCAGAGCGTCGCGAGCGCCGTGTCGAGCGCCTCGAGGTAGCGGCTGTCGTCGCAGCCATCGGGCAACTCGACATCGAGGTCGCTGCTCGATTTCTTGAACGGGAAGTTGCGGGCGGCGTGCACCGAGAGCGTGAAAACCGTCGGGTCGTCGGCAAAGATCGCCGCGGTGCCGTTACCTTGGTGCACGTCGAGGTCGACGACGGCGACGCGCAGCAGCCGCCGGTGGAACCGATGCGACTCGGCCTGCATCAGCCGCGCTGCGACCGCCACATCGTTGAAGACGCAAAAGCCGCTGCCCATGTCGGCCGCGGCATGGTGGGTGCCACCGGCCAGATTGGCAGCGACTCCTTCGGCGAGCGCCGCGCGGGCGGCCGAGATCGTCGCGCCGACCGAACGCCGGGCGCGCTCGACCATCGCCTCGCTCCAAGGGAAGCCGATCTCGCGCTGGCGGGCGGCCGAAAGCGTGCCGTCGACGACCGCGGCAATGTAGTCCGGCGTGTGCGCGAGCGCCAATTCGCCGTCGCTCGCCGCATCGGCGCGGCCGATGCGGAGCCCGGCGGCGCCTTCGAGCCGCTCCCGCAGCGACCGGTACTTCGACATCGGGAAGCGATGGCCGCTCGGCAGCTGCAGCACGAACTGGTCGGCGTGGTAGGCATTCATTCGATCTGCAATTTTCGCGGCCGCGCCGATCGGCTGCGCGCTCGAGCCTCTGCCAACCCCTAATGCTGCAGTGCAACAAAACACTTGCATCGGTCGGAACGATGCTTACAATTGCGATTGTTGCAGTGCAGCAATTGCGCGGCTAACACCAATCCCGTTCACTTCCGGAGACCCACCATGATGACCGTTGAACAACTGATGGCCGCGCAAAAGGCCCATGCCGACACCCTGTTCGAACTGACCCACAAGGCGTTCGAAGGCGTCGAGAAGCTGGTCGAGCTGAACATGCAGACGGCCCGTGCCGCGTTGGACGGCGCCGCCGACAACGCCCGCGCGCTGTTGTCGACCAAGGACGCGCTCGCGCTCGTGAAGCTGCAAGCCAGCCTGCTGCAGCCGGCCGCCGAGAAGGCCGCCGCGTACAGCCGCAGCGTCTACGATATCGCCACAACGACCGGCTCGGAAGTGGGCAAGATCGCCCAGTCGACCGCCGCCGAAGCGCAGACCAAGCTGCTGAGCGCCGTCGACACCGCTGCGAAGAACGCGCCGGCTGGCAGCGAAAACGCGGTTGCACTGGTGAAGTCGGCCGTCGCCGCCGCCAACAACGCTTATGAAGGCATGCAAAAAGCCGTCAAGCAGGCGAGCGACACCGCCGAGGCCAATTTCCAGTCGATGGGCCGCACGACGCAGCAGGGCGCCTGATCGAGCGGCGCGGCAAGCCGCGCCGCATTCTCCGGGACTCGATTTTCTCGAGCGCCCCCACGGCCCGAAGCATCTCGGGCCGTTTTTTTTGTAGGCCGCTGCTTATTGCGCCCCCCCCCCTTCTCCGAGCGCTCGGCGATGCGTTGGAGGAGCGCCGCGAGTTGCGCCAGGGCGGCGTCCCGGCCGGCCTGTATTGAGTGCTTTCTGGCGCTGAGATCGGCACCCGACCCGTTCGTCGGCTTGGGGCGAAGCAGCACGTCGGCCTCGCGCAGATCGGCGGTGACGCCGTCAGACCGGACGCGCATAAGCAAACTCGGATAATGTTCTTTCGCGCCCTCGCAGGGCTTTCTACAGTCCGGAGATCGCCCCGTCGCACGCCGGTTTCGGACGTCGCTCGTCCGCCCGATCGTCGAGTGCCGTCCGGCGACCCGGCCCCCATCGCATGTACCGCTACAACGACTTCGATCGTCAGTTCGTTCACCAGCGCGCCGCGCAGTTCCGCGACCAGCTCGAGCGGCACCTCGCCGGCCACCTGCCGGAAGACGATTTCCGCCCACTGCGCCTGCAGAACGGCTGGTACGTGCAGCGCCACGCGCCGATGCTGCGCGTCGCGGTGCCCTACGGCGACCTCGGCAGCGACCAGTTGCGCGCCTTGGCCGCCATCGCCCGCGAGTACGACCGCGGCTATGCCCATTTCACGACGCGCCAGAACGTCCAGTTCAACTGGATTCCGCTCGAGCGCTCCGCCGACGTGATGGACGCGCTCGCCGCCGCCGACCTGCACGGCATCCAGACCAGCGGCAACTGCATTCGCAACATCACGAGCGACGCCATGGCGGGCGTCGCGCCCGACGAGGCGATCGACCCGCGACCGTATTGCGAACTGCTGCGGCAATGGAGCACCCTGCATCCCGAATTCGCGTTCCTGCCGCGCAAGTTCAAGATCGCGGTGAGCGGCGCGTCCGACGAGCGGGCGGCGATCGCCTGGCACGACATCGGCCTGCGCCTGCACCGCGACGCCGCCGGCGCGATCGGCTTCGAGGTGCGGGTGGGCGGCGGCATGGGGCGCACTCCGATCGTCGCCACCGTCGTGCGCAGGTTCCTGCCGTGGCAGCAGATCCTCGTCTTCATCGAGGCGATCGTGCGCGTCTACAACCGCTACGGCCGGCGCGACAACGCCTACAAGGCGCGCATCAAGATCCTCGTCAAGGCCGAGGGGCAGAAATTCATCGACGCGGTCGAGCGCGAGTTCTTGCAGATCCTCGAACAGGACGTCGGCGGCACCGAGCATTTGCTGCCCGAGGCCGAATTCGAGCGCGTCGCGGCGAGCTTCGTCGTGCCCGAAGGCGTGGTCGTCGAAGCCGAAACCCCGCTCGCCGGCGACGCGCCGCCGGCCTTCCGCCGCTGGCTCGAGCGCAACGTGCAGCCGCATCGCATCCAGGGCCACCGCGCGGTGACGCTTTCGCTCAAACGCGCCGGCCAGGCCCCCGGCGACGCGACCGCCGACCAGATGGACGCCGCCGCCGCGCTCGCCGATCGCTTCAGCCACGGCGAACTGCGCGTCACCCACCAGCAGAACCTCGTGCTGCCGTGGGTGCGCGCGCGCGAGCTCCCGGCCCTCTGGCAGGCCGCGCGCGACGCCGGCTTCGCAACGCCGAACATCGGTTTCCTCACCGACATGATCGCCTGCCCCGGCGGCGATTTCTGCGCCCTGGCGAATGCCCGCTCCATTCCGATCGCCGGCGAGATCACCGAGCGCTTCGACGAAATCGACGAGCTGCACGACATCGGCCCGGTCGATCTGCACATCAGCGGCTGCATCAATTCCTGCGGCCATCACCACAGCGGCCATATCGGCATCCTCGGCGTCGACAAGGACGGCAAGGAGTGGTATCAGGTCTCGCTCGGCGGCTCGGACGGGCGACGCGAGAGCGGCGCGGCCGCGGCCGGCAAGGTCATCGGCCCGTCGTTCGCCGCCGACGAGGTCGCTGACGTGGTCGAGTCGTTGATCGACACCTACCGGCTGCAGCGTGCGGGCCGCGAGACCTTCATCGACACCGTGCGGCGCGTCGGCCTCGATCCGTTCAAGACCTCGGCGAACGCCGCGCGCCGCAGCACCGCGGTTGCGCAGCCGGCGTGATGCTCCCGCGCTCCGTCGCCACCGTTCGCCCTGAGCCTGTCGAACGGCCTTCGCGAACGCTCGGAATCTGTGCCGTTCGCCGGAAGACCGTCGAAGGCACAGCCGGGTCGGTGGCCATCGCCCCCGTTCGCCGTGAGCCTGTCGAAGGGTCTCCCCGAACGCTTGCAGTCCGCGCCCTTCGGCGCGAGCGGGCCGGGACGCCAGCGTACCGCGGCCGGCTTTGCCTCAATCCAGCATGAAGTTCATCGCCTTATCGAGAGACCCATGGCACACGCTCGGCGGCGAGGACGGTCCGGCGGTCTACCGGGAGCCGCGCCCGCACCTGTTGCTGAGCGTCGAGCAATGGCACGCGTTTCGCCACCCCTGGCCGGCCGGGATGCCGGTCGGCGTGGTGCTGCCGAACGACACGGACGTCGAATCGATCGCCGCCGACCTGCCGCGCCTCGCGCTCGTGCAGCTCGCGTTCCCCAAGTGGATCGACGGCCGGGCCTACAGCCAGGCGCATCTCCTGCGCACGCGCTACCGCTTCGCCGGCGAGATCCGCGCCACCGGCGAGGTTCTGGTCGACATGCTGCCGCTGCTCGCCCGCACCGGCTTCGACGCTGCCGTGCTGCGCGCCGACCAGTCGCTCGACGCCGCGCAGCGCGCGCTCGGCTACTTTCCCGGCCACTACCAGGGGGGTGTCGACGATCCCGAGCCGCTCTTCGCCAAGCCGCCGGGCACGGCCGAGGCGCTCGCGCATGCGCAACGCGCTTTCATCGAAGCCGGAGCGTCGATATGACGGCGATCGAGCTCTACGCACGGCAGACGGCCGGCCATGCCGAGCGCGTGGCGGCGGCGGTCGAGCGCCTGCGCGACGCGGCGTCAGCGCACCCTGCCAGCATCGTCCAGGCGACCAGCCTCGGCGCCGAGGACATGGTGATCACCGACCTGATCGCCCGCCACCGCCTTCCGATCGCGCTCGGCACTTTGGAAACCCGGATGCTGCACCCCGAGACGGTGGCGCTGATCGGCAGGATCGGGGCGCGCTACGAGTTGCCGGTCGAGGTCTATTCACCGGTCGACGAAGCGGTCGTGCGCTTCGTCGCTGCGAACGGCGAACTGCCGATGTACGAGAGCATTGAACTCCGCAAGGGCTGCTGCGCGCTGCGCAAACTCGAACCGCTCGGCCGCATGCTCGCCAGCCGCGCGGCGTGGATCACCGGCATGCGGCGCGAGCAATCCACCAACCGCGGCGCGGTCGAATTCGTCGAGACCGACGAACGCGGCCGCGCCAAGTACAGCCCGCTCGCCGACTGGAGCTGGAGCGACGTCTGGCACTACATTGCCACGAACGACGTGCCCTACAACCCGCTGCACGACCAGTTCATGCCGAGCATCGGCTGCGCGCCGTGCACCCGCGCCATCGCGGTCGGGGAGGACTTCCGCGCCGGCCGATGGTGGTGGGAAAACGAGGGCGCGAAAGAGTGCGGGCTGCACAGCAGCTCGCAGGCTTCGGGCGA
>CAXSGM010000020.1:0-23179 GCA_964236915.1 uncultured Rhizobacter sp. | reverse complement strand
CGCACGCGCGTCCGGTCGCAGCCAAAACGAGGGCGCGAAAGAGTGCGGGCTGCACAGCAGCTCGCAGGCTTCGGGCGACATGTCGCCCGTCGACCCGCCCAGCGGGGCGAGCGCCCTCGTTTCGGCGCCGACGGACGGCGACGACGCACGCGCGTCCGGTCGCAGCCAAAACGAGGGCGCGAAAGAGTGCGGGCTGCACGTCCACGCGCCTGCCGAAGAACTGGCACCGCTGGGAGAACATCCGTGAACGCCGCAATCAGGGTCGAGCAGTTGCTGCCGGAACTCGACCGCACCCACCTCGACTGGCTCGAGGAGGAAGCCATCTTCATCCTGCGCGAGGCGGTGGCCTCGTTCGAGCGACCGGCCCTGCTGTTCTCGGGCGGCAAGGATTCGTGCGTCGTGCTTCGGCTGGCCGAGAAGGCCTTCAAGCGCCGCGACGCCGACGGGCGCTACATCGGCACCCTGCCCTTCCCGCTGCTGCACGTCGATACCGGCCACAACTTCCCCGAAGTGATCGAGTTCCGCGACCGGCGCGTCGCCGAGATGGGCGAGCGGCTGGTCGTCGGCCATCTCGAGGATTCGATTCGCCGCGGCACGGTGCGGCTCGCCGGCCCGCTCGAATCGCGCAACGGCCACCAGACGGTCGCCCTGCTCGAGGCGATCGAGGAGCACCGCTTCGACGTGCTGATCGGCGGCGCGCGGCGCGACGAGGAAAAGGCGCGCGCCAAGGAACGCATCTTCAGCCACCGCGACAGCTTCGGCCAGTGGCTGCCCAAGGAGCAGCGCCCCGAGCTCTGGACGCTCTTCAACACCCAGATCCGCCCGGGCGAGCACATGCGCGCGTTCCCGATCAGCAACTGGACCGAGCTCGACGTCTGGCTCTACATCGCCCAGGAGCAGATCCCGCTGCCGAGCCTCTACTACGCGCACGACCGGCAGGTGATCCGCAGAAAGGGGCTGCTCGTGCCGCTCACCGCGGTGACGCCGCCGGCGGCCGGCGAGACGGTCGAGACGGCCGAAGTGCGCTTCCGCACGGTCGGCGACATGACCTGCACCTGCCCGGTCGAAAGCGCTGCGGCGAGCGCCGCCGATGTCGTCGCCGAGACGCTGCAGGTCACCGTCAGCGAGCGCGGCGCGACGCGGATGGACGACCGCACCTCCGACGCCTCGATGGAGCGGCGCAAGAAGGAGGGCTATTTCTAATGGATCTGATGGACGGGCCGACTTCCTTCGACGCCGCCGAGCGCGACGCCGCGATCGACCGCCCGGTCGAGCACCGCGCGCTGCGCTTTCTCACCGCCGGCTCGGTCGACGACGGCAAGAGCACGCTGATCGGCCGGCTGCTCTTCGATTCGCGCGCGATCCTCGCCGACCAGCTCGACACGCTCGAGCGCCGCGCCGCGCGCGCCGGCGCCCCGAGCGACGGCCCGGCCTTCGACCTCGCCCTCCTCACCGACGGGCTCGAGGCCGAGCGCGAACAGGGCATCACGATCGACGTCGCCTACCGCTACTTCGCCACGCCGCGGCGCAAATTCATCATTGCCGACGCCCCGGGCCACGAGCAGTACACCCGCAACATGGTGACCGCGGCGGCCGGCAGCGACGCGGCCGTGGTGCTGGTCGACATCACGAAGCTCGACACGAGCGGCGCCGAACCGGTCCGCCTGCTGCCGCAAACCCGCCGCCACACGCTCCTCGCACGCTTGTTGCGTGTGCCCTCGATCGTGTTCGCGATCAACAAGCTCGATGCCCTCGACGACCCCGCGCCGGCCTACGCCCGGGTGCGGGCGGCCTTGCTGGCCTTCGCCGCCGAGGCCGGGATCGAGCCGGCCGGCATCGTGCCGGTCTCGGCGCTGCGGGGCGACAACGTCACTCAGGCGCCCTCCGCGCCCGGCGCGGTGCGTGACGCCTGGGCCGGCTGGTACCGCGGCCCGTCGCTGCTCGAGGTGCTCGAACACCTGCCGACCGCCGGCGCGCGAACGACGGGCAGCCTGCTGCTGCCGGTGCAGTACGTGGCTCGGGAAAGCGACGCGGCGATCGGTGCCGTCGGCGACCAGCCGCGCACGTTCTGGGGGCGGATCGCCCACGGTCGGGTGCGTGCGGGGGACGCGGTGCAGGTGTTTCCGAGCGGCGAACAAGCGGTCGTCACCGAGGTGCGTCGCGCCGGCGCGGCGGTCGATTCGGCCTCGGCCGGCCAATCGGCCGGCCTGGTGCTCGACCGCCAGCTCGATATCTCGCGCGGCGACTGGATCGCCACGCCCGACACCGTGCACGGCACCCGGCGCTTCCCGGCGACTCTCGCCTGGCTCGATACCGAGCCGGCGGTGATCGGCCGCCGCTACAGCGTGCGCCACGGCAACCGCTGGGTGCAGGCGCGCATTACCGCGATCGAACACCGGCTCGACATCTCGACGCTCGCGCCGATCGAGGCCCACGAACTCGCCGTCAACGAGATCGGCCGGGTCGTGATCGAAACCCAGCAGCCACTGCCGGTCGAGCCCTACGCCGCGAACCGCGTCGGCGGGGCGCTGATCGTCGTCGACCCGGCGAGCCACCGCACCAGCGGCGCGCTGCTGGTCGAAGCGGCCTGACGCCATCGCATGAATACCGTGAACGGGTCCGGAATGCCCCCTCGGTTCACGCCCGGTGACGCCGGTCGGCGTAGGCGCGGCCCGATCGACACGGTCGGCACGGTTGTCTTCGTCGGCGCCGGCCCGGGCGCGGCCGACCTGATCACGCTGCGCGGCGCCGCGGCGCTGGCTCGCGCCGATGTCGTGCTCTGCGATGCGCTCGCCGACCCGGCGCTGCGGGCGCACGCGCCGCACGCCGTGTGGATCGACGTCGGCAAGCGCGGCTTCACCGGCGCGCGCACTTCGGTCGAGACCGGCGGCAGCGGCAGCGTCGGGCAGACGACGATCAACGCGCTGCTCGTGAAGCATGCGTTCGAGAACGCGGTGGTCGTGCGGCTGAAGGGCGGCGACCCGAGCATCTTCGGCCGGCTCGAGGAGGAGATCGAGGCGCTGAATGACGCGGGAATCGGCTGGGAAATCGTCCCGGGGGTCACCGCGGCGCTGGCGGCCGCGGCGGCGTCCGGCCGCCCGCTCACGCGGCGCGGCGTCGGCCGCAGCGTCGTGCTCGGCACGGCGATGACCCGCGCAGACCCGGTGGCCGTCGCACCCGCCGCGGCGGGCGTCGAGCCCACGGCGACGGACGAACCGGAGCCCGCAGCGGCGGACGACTTGCATCGGGCGGCAGTAGCGGACTTGCACCCGGCCGCGGCGGAGACTTCGGCGCCCGCAGCGGCGGAGAACCTGGGGCCCGCAGTGGCGGCCCGGGTGCGTCCAGCGCCATCAGCCGAGGCAGGCCCGGCGATGTCCACGGCGATATCCACGCCGACGACCCCGCCGGCCGACACCGCGGTCGTCTACATGGCCGGGCGCCAGCTCGGCACGCTCGGGCGCCGCCTTGCCGCCGTCGGATGGGCGGGCGACACGCCGGTCAGCGTCGTGTCGAACGCCGGCTGGCCGGATGCGCTGCAGAGCGAGCACACCGTGACGACGCTGGCCCGCGCGTCGGTCGTTCATGCCGGGCGGCCGACGGTGGTCGTCGTCGGTGTCGGCGCCACGCCGTTGCGCGCGGCCGCCGAGACCCGGCAATCGCCTCCGCCGGCAGCGCGCGCCGATTCCCGCCCCGCCAAGGCGGCCGACGCGGCCCGGACCGGTGCGGCGGCCGTGCCACCCGGCGCCGCGGCCGCCGATCCCCGCTCCGCCCGGTCCTAGAATCGTCGTTCAGGGCGGCGCGGCGCGCCTGCCCTCGCACTCACCGAAGCACCATGACACACGTCGTTCTCGAATCCTGCATCCGCTGCAAGTACACCGATTGCGTCGACGTGTGCCCGGTCGACTGCTTTCGCGAGGGGCCGAACTTCCTGACGATCGACCCCGACGAGTGCATCGACTGTGCGGTCTGCATCCCCGAGTGCCCCGTCAGCGCGATCGTTCCCGAGGAAGACGTGCCCGGCGATCAGCAGCACATGATCGCGCTGAACGCCGATCTGGCGAAGAACTGGCCGAGCATCACCAAGCGCAAGTCGCCGCAGCCGGACGCCGAGGAATGGAAGGACAAGACCGGCAAGCTGCCCGAACTGATCCGCTGAGCGCCGGCGTGAGCCGTCGGCGGGCTCGGACTATCTGTATTCCGCGGCCCTTCGACAGGCTCAGGGCGAACGGGATTCTGCCCCGACACACTGCGAAATGCGACCCGCGACCCGCGACACGCGACACCGGGACACGGGACACCGGGGCACTAAGACACCGGGCAATGGGGTCTCGTTCGGCATGACACCCCAACCCCGTTCGGGCTGAGCTTGTCGAAGCCCCCCTCCGCACCGATTGAAACCGACGCCTTCGTCATAGGCGCCGGCCCGGTCGGCCTGTTCCAGGTGTTCGAGCTCGGTCTGCTCGACGTCGGCGCGCAGGTGATGGATGCCCTGCCCGGCCCCGGCGGCCAATGCCTCGAGCTCTACGCCGAGAAGCCCATCTACGACATCCCCGGCACGCCGGTCTGCACCGCCGCCGAGCTGATCGAGCGGCTCGGCCGGCAGATCGCCCCTTTCGGCGCCGGCTTCCACTTCGACGAGCAGGTGGTCGCGCTCGAACGCCGCGCCGACGACGAGCGCTTCATGGTCCAGGGTTCGCGGGGCACGCGGCTGATCGCCAAAGCGGTGGTGATCGCCAGCGGCGCGGGTGCGTTCCAGCCGCGGCGGCTGAAGATCGACGGCAGCGCGCGCTTCGAAGGCGAGCAGCTCCGGTACCGAGTGCCGGACGCGGCGGCGCTCGCCGCGGCGAGCGACATCGTCGTGATCGGCGACGAGGATCAAGCGCTGGAGACCGCGATCCGGCTCGCCGAAACCTCGCATGCCGGCCACGTCACCCTGCTGCACCGCCGCGATCAGTTTCGTGCCGACGCAGCGCTCGTCGCGCGCTCGCGGCACCTGCGCGATGAAGGCCGGCTCCACTTCGTCGCCGGCGGCGCGACCGGATTCGTCGAACGCGACGGCCGGCTCGCCGCGCTGAACGTGCTGACGGCCGGCGGCGACACGATGGAATGCCCGAGCGACCTGCTTCTCGTCCTGACCGGTCTCAGCCCGCAGCTCGGCCCCATCGCCGGTTGGGGCCTCGCGTTCGAGCGCCGTCAGATCGTCGTCGACCCGGCAACCTTCGAAACGAGCGTGCCGGGCGTGTTCGCGGTCGGCGATGCGGTCGCCTATCGTGGCAAGAAGCGGCTGATCGTGTGCGGCTTCCATGAAGCGACGCTCGCGGCGTATGCGGTTGCCGAGCGGGTGCATCCCGGCCGGCCCTACCCGCTCGAATACACGACCACGAGCCCGCGGCTGCAGCGCCTGCTCGGGGTGGCAGAGCCGGTGGGGCCGGCGCCGCCGCAGTCGACCGCATAATCGCTCGGTCGCGTGTTCGTTGCGCGACAGCCGCTGGGGGTGTTGCTCCGGGTGCCGTACGGCCCGGAGCGACTGAGAAAGTCCCTTTGAACCTGATTGAGGTAATCCTCGCGCAGGGAAGCACGGCTGCTTCGCGAGGAACCGCATCGTCTCGGATGCGCCGTCTCGCGTCGGCCCGCACCCTGCCATCGACGTGGAACCACGATGGCACGACCGAACTGCACTTTCGCTTTTGCAAGCACGCTTGCCGCATGCGCCGGCGCCCTCGCGCCAGTTGCGCTGGTGCGAGCCCAGGCCAACCCACTGACGCCCACGGAGGCCGCTGCTCCGGCCCCGCCGGTGCCGGACCCGGTCCTCGCGCCGGCCCCGCCGGTGCAAGCTCGAGCCGCGGCCCCGGCCGGCGCCGCGTCCGCGCCCCGGGCGCCGGGTGCGACCGAGCTCGAGGCCGTCACCGTCACGGGCCGTGCCGACGCCACGGCGGCCGTCAGCGGCTGGGGCAACATCCCGCTCGCGCGCACACCCGTCCAAGCCAGCGTGACGACTTCCGAACAGATCAAGGACCGCGGCGTCGGCCGGCTCGCCGACCTGACGCGCCTCGACCCGGCGGTGAGCGACGCCTACAACGCCGAGGGCTACATCGACAATCTGACCGTGCGCGGCTACGTGCTCGACAACCGCTTCAACTACCGCCGCGACGGCCTGCCGATCAACGCCGAAACCTCGATCCCGCTCGAGAACAAGGCGCGCGTCGAAATCCTGAAGGGCACGAGCGGGATGCAGCAGGGCACCAGCGCGCCCGGGGGCCTGGTCGATTACATCGTCAAGCGTCCGCTCGACGTGCCCTTGCGCGCCGCCTGGCTCGAATGGCGCCAGCCCGGCACCTGGACCGCTGCCGCCGACCTCAACCAGCGCTTCGGCCCCGACGCCATGATCGGCGTGCGCCTCAACGCCGCCGCGGCGCACCTCGACCCGATGGTGCGCGACAGCGTCGGCCACCGCGGCCTGTTCGCCTTGGCCGTCGACGCTCGGCTGACGCCCGACACGCTCGTCGAAGCCGAGATCGAGACGAGCCGCCGATCCCAACCGAGCCAGCCCGGCTTCAGCCTGCTCGGCGACACGCTGCCCGCGCCTGACAACCCCCGGCTCAACCTGAACAACCAGCCGTGGTCGCAGCCGGTCGTGTTCGGCGCGACGACCGGATCGCTGCGCTGGCAGCAGAAACTCGCCGGCGACTGGCGCTTCGTCGCGCACGCCGGCCTTCAGCACCTCCGAACCGACGACCGCCTCGCCTTCCCGTTCGGCTACGACTGCCACCCGACCAGCAGCTTCGCCGGCACCTACTACTGCGACCGCTACAGCCCGCAGGGTACCTACGACATCTACGACTTTCGAAGCGACGGCGAGAAGAGGCGCACCGCGGCGCTCGACCTCGCCCTCGCCGGGCACGCGACCACCGGGCCGCTGCGGCACGACCTGACCGTCGGCGTGCTGCAGACCCGCGTGCGCAACCGTTTCGGCCCGCAGACGAATAATTACGTCGGCATCGGCAACGTCGCGGGCACCCTCGTGACGCCGGCCGACCCCACGCCTTACGACACCAACACCGACCGCGACGAGCGCTCGACCGAGCTCTACGCCCGCGACGCGATTGCGCTGACCGACCGCCTCACCGCCTGGCTCGGCGTGCGCCACACCGCGCTGCACCGGCAGAGCGTGCGCACCGACGGTTCGCAGCCGAGCGACTACCGCAAAGATTTCACGACGCCCTTCGCCGCGCTCAGCGCGCAGATCACGGCCGGGCAGTTCGTCTACGCAAGCTGGGGCCGCGGCATCGAATCCAACGTCGTGCCGAACCGGAGCCGCTACACCAACGCCGGCGCGATCTTCACCTCGACCAGCCGGCAGGTCGAAGTCGGCTGGAAAGGCGCGGCCGACGCCTGGTCGTGGACCGTGGCCGCGTTCGACATCCAGCGCCCGCGCACCCAGGACTTCGGCAGCTGCGACGAAGACGCGACCTGCACCACGCGCGTCGACGGCACCGCGCACCATCGGGGAGTCGAAGCGAGCGCCAACTGGCAAGGCGCCGGCTGGACGTTGGCCGGCGGAGCCCAATGGCTGCGTGCCCGCGTCGACGGCAGCGCCGATCCTGCGATCGACGGCAAACAGCCGACCAACGTTCCCGCGCGCACCCTCAAAGCCCAGGCCAGCCGCGACCTCTTCCCCGGCCTGAATGCGCTCCTCGGCCTCGTCTACGAAAGCCCGCGGCAGGTTCTGCCCGACAACACCATTGCGATCCCCGGCTACACCCGTCTGGACGCCGCACTGCGCTACCGCATCCGCCTCGGCGGCGTCGACACCACCTGGCGCGCCGGCGTCGACAACCTGCTCGACAAGCGCGCCTGGCGCGAGTCGCCGTATCAGTACGGACACGCCTACCTGTATCCGCTGCAACCTCGAACCTGGCGCCTTGCCGCCGAGTTCGCCCTATGAGTTGCTTGCTAGAATCGCCGGCTGATCCTCGATAGCTCAGTTGGTAGAGCGCCGGACTGTTAATCCGTAGGTCCCTGGTTCGAGCCCAGGTCGGGGAGCCACTGAAATCGTTCTGAATCAAGCACCTGGGTTGAAGCTCAGGTGCTTTTTTTTCGCGGTTCAGGTTGATGTTGAACTGCGGCGGTATGTCGTATGCGCAACGAGAACGACCGGGACATCGTCTTCCGTGTCGAAGCTTGACGACTTCAGCGGCCTCAACGAACACCGCAGAGGTCGGTAAGCACTAACGTTCACCAAAGGCGTTCGACTCTGACAGGATCCGTAGCCGCCGCACTTTCCCAGCAAGCACTTCTCAAAGGATCGAGTGGATGCAGTTCGACGAGCGCCTTCCGGAGGGTGGAGCGATCGGCCCGCGTCGACGATTCGTGAAGCCGCAGGCGCTGACCCGAATCCAACTTAACGAGTGGCGCGAGACGTTCGGTGTTCGACGGTAATGCGATCACCGACCGACCCTTTCACCATGAACCCTATCCCGCTCGACACCTTGACGATCGGCGACACGGACTATCGGTGGTTGGACCTGAAGCGGGTCATCGCCGAGCCCGCGCTGCGCAAGATGCCCTATTCGGTTCGTATCCTGGTCGAAAACACCGCGAGACGCTCGCCGGGAGCTCTCGGGCCTCTCCTCGACCATCTGCTTCATAGCGGCACTCGATGCGAGGTTCCTTTCCAACCCAACCGTTTGATGCTGCACGACACGACCTGCCTGCCCGCGATGGCCGACCTGGCCGGACTGCGCGATGCGGTGATGGAACTCGGCGGAGACCCTTCGCGCCTGAACCCGACGATCCCCGTCGTGTTGACCATTGACCACTCGGTGATCGTCGAGCGCTACGGCACGAAGGACGCGGTGGAGGTCAACCTCGACATCGACTACCGGCGCAACTCGGAGCGCTACCGCTTCATCAAGTGGGCGCAAGCCAGCCTGGACAACTTCAAGGTCGTACCACCGGGAACCGGGATCATTCACCAGGTCAACATGGAGTCGCTGGCCGAGATCGTCTGGCAGACGACGACTGACGACGGTGAGCCCCTGCTGCACCCCGACGCGATGGTGGCCACCGACAGCCACACGCCGATGATCAACGCGCTGGGTATTGTGGCCTGGGGCGTCGGCGGGCTGGAAGGCCAGGCGGCAATGCTCGGCGAGCCCGTGCCGATCACCTGCCCACCTGTCCTCGGCATCGACGTGCGAGGAGCTTTGAGGCCCGGCGTGACCGCGACCGACCTCGGGCTGCATCTGACCGAGCTGCTGCGGCAACATGTCGTCGTCGGAAAGTTCGTCGAGTTCACTGGCGCCGGCCTCGACCGGGTCGACTGGGGAATGCGCGGCACGATCGCCAACATGGCGCCCGAGTACGGCGCGACCGTCGTCTACTTCCCTTTCGACCACGTGACGATGGATTACCTGCGGCTGACGGGCCGCACGGCAGAGCACTGCGAGTTGGTCGAGTTGTACATGCGCGCTCAGGGGCTTTGGCGAAACATCGACCGGATCGAGTTCGACGCGTCGATCGAGTTGAACCTCGACGACGTGACGCCGTCCGTGGCCGGCCCGTACCTGCCGCAGCAACGCCAACCGCTGAGGAACGTCGGGAACAGCTTCTGCGAGCTGGTCGTCGCCCGGCACGCCGAGGACGCGAACGCCAGGTTCGTCGAACCCACATTCGATCGGCCGCTCGAGCATGGCGCCCTGGTGATGGCCGCGATCACCAGTTGCACCAATACCGCCAATCCGCGGCTGATGATTCAGGCGGGTCTCGTCGCGCGCAACGCCGTGCGGTTCGGACTGTCGGTCTCGCCCTGGGTCAAGACATCGCTCTCGCCGGGTTCACGCGTGGTGGCCGACTATCTTCAGGATTCGGACCTGATCACGCCGCTCGAAGCACTCGGGTTCAACATCGTCGGCTTTGGTTGCATGACCTGCATTGGCAGTTCCGGCCCGTTGGAGCCGCGTGTAGACCGACTGATCGACGAGGGTCTGCTCGGTGCCGGCGTTCTCTCCGGCAACCGGAATTTCGAAGGGAGGGTGCACCCGAAGCTCGCCGGGTGTTACCTCGCATCGCCCGCGCTGGTGGTCGCCTATGCGATCGCCGGGTCCATCCGGTCGAACATCGAGACGATGCCGCTCGGGCGGCGGGCCGATGGCCGGCCGATCGTCCTGCGCGACTTGTGGCCCGAAGACGCCGAGATCGAATCGATCCTGCGGTCGCACCTGAAAGCCTCTTTCTTCGTCGAGCGGAACAACACGCTCTGGGCAGGCACGCATCACTGGGCGGCGCTGTCGGCGCAAAGCAGCCTGCAATATCGGTGGGAGGACGCGTCGACCTACCTGCGCCGGCCCGCTTACACGGTCGACATCCCGGCGTACCGTCCGGGTGAGATCTGCATTCGTGACGCCCGGGTGTTGCTGGTTCTCGGTGACGACATCACGACGGACCATATCTCGCCGGTCGGCGCTATCCCGGCACAGAGTGCCGCGGGGAAGTGGCTGCTCGAACGGGGTGAGAAGCCGGAAGATCTGAACCAGTATTCGACCCGCCGTAGCAACCACGAGGTGATGTTGCGTGGCGCGTTCACGACTCGCAATCTGAAGAACCTGTTGCTCTCCGAAGATCAGTCGCCGAACGGAGCGCATACGCGAGCAGTCTCCGGAGAGATCACTTCAGTCTACGAAGCAGCGGCCACGTACCGACGACTCGGCATCCCGCTGTTGGTCTTCGCGGGATTCAACTACGGTGCCGGGTCGAGTCGTGACTGGGCGGCCAAAGCACAGGCCCTCCTCGGTGTTCGCGCGGTGGTGGCGCGTTCGTTCGAGCGAATCCATCGCAGCAACTTGATCGGCATGGGGGTGTTCCCGCTGCAGTTCGCGCCGGCGCACAACGCGCAGATGCTCGCACTGACTGGCCGCGAGACGATGGTCATCGAAGGTCTGGAAGCCCTGCGGGTCGGAACCGCCGTCGTGACCTTGAAGATTCGGCGTGAATCGGGAGTCGTCGACGGTCTGGAGGCGGCTCTGGCCATCGACTCCGAGCAAGAGCTGAACTACCTGCGCCATGGCGGCATTCTTCCGTACGTCATGCGCAAGAAGCTGGAGAACTGACCGTGGAGGAAGGGCACTGGTCGAGGGATGACGAGCGAGAACGGCTCGGTCTGGAGCAGCTCGTCGGCCGCAAAGTCATTCGGGGCACGATCCACCGCATGTCCGGCCTGAGACAGGCTCTGGGTCGGCAGCGCGGCCAGCTGGCTCAGGTCTTCAGCAAAAAAAATGCATTGAAGGTGTGCCGAAAGCAAATTAAAAGCCCGTCCCGACGAAAATGCCCGTACGGCATCCCCAACAGGAAGGTGTCGATTGCGCTACTTACATTCAGGAGACAAATCATGCTACGCCGAACCCACCTTGCTCTGGTAATGATTACCCCGCTTATCTTGGCCCAATCCGCTCTGACAGCGAGCGCACAAGTCCCCACCGGCTACCCCGCCTCGTACCAGGCTGTCATCGACGGTGCCAAGAAGGAGGGAAAAGTCGTCGTGTACACGCCGACCGACGCCTCGGCGGGTCGCCCTCTGGTCAAAGAGTTCGAGGCGATGTACCCCGGTGTGAAGGTCGAGTACAACGACATGAACACCACCGAGCTGTTCAATCGGTACATCAGCGAAACCGCTGCCCAGACCGCCAGCGCGGACGTGGTCTGGAACTCGGCAATGGATCAGGCGGTCAAGATGATCAACGACGGCTATGCGTTGACCTATGACAGTCCCGAGGCGAAGTCGCTTCCCGAGTGGGCCGTATTCCAGAAACAAGGCTTCGGCACGACGTTCGAGCCCGTAGGCGTCGTCTACAACAAGCGCCTGCTTCCCGCCGCGGATGTTCCGAAGACGCACGCCGAGTTCCTGAAGCTCGTTTCGGACACCGCCCGTTTTCAGGGCAAGGTGACCACGTTCGACGTGGAAAAGTCCGGTTCGGGGTTCCTTTTCCTGACCAACGACATTCGGGTCAACGAGGCGATGACGTGGGACATCGTCAAGGCGATGGCGGCCACAGGCGTTCGGCTGCAATCGTCGAGCGGCACGATGATGGAACGGATCTCCTCGGGCGAGCAGATCATCGGCTACAACATGTTCGCCTCTTATGCACACGCTCGCGCGAAGAAGGATCCCAACATCGGTTACTCGCTGATGAAGGACTTCACGCTGGTCCTGAGCCGCGTCGCCTTCATCTCGAAGAACACCAAGAACCCGAACGCAGCCAAGCTTTGGCTTGACTACCTGCTGTCGAAGAAGGGCCAGTCCACGCTGGCGACGGCGTCGGAGCTGTACTCCATCCGTGCCGATGTCGAAGGCGAAACCACCGCCGCCGCGCTCAACAAGGAATTTGGCGCGAGCCTGAAGCCGATCCAGATCGGCCCTGGTCTGCTGACCTATCTCGATCAGGCCAAGCGTCTCGAGTTCTTGAAGACCTGGCGCCAGAACGTAGCGCGCAAGTGACGTAGTTCGACGAATGCGTGCCGAGCAGCACGCATCCTTGTTTCCGGGCCGCCGGCGAACCTGCTCGGTCCTCAGGAGTCACCATGTCTTCTTCACAGACGCTGGCCCGACCGGGTGGCGTGAATGTGCTCGCGCTCTCGAACGTATGGCGATGGATCGTCATCGGCATCACCGTCGTGGTCGTGCTCTTACCCGTGGGGATGATCGCGTACCAAAGCCTGTTGTCCGCGCCATTCTTCATGCCGAACAAGAGCGTGTCGGTCGATGCGTACCGATTCGTCTTCGACGACCCCGACTTCTGGGCGGCCCTGAAGAACTCGCTCGTCATCGCTGTCGGCATGGTCGTGATCGCCGTACCGTTCGGCTCGGTGCTTGCGTTCCTGATGGTGAGAACCGATCTGCCCGCGCGTCGATGGATCGAGCCGTTGCTGTTGACGCCGATCTTCGTTTCGGCGGTGGTGCTCGCGCTCGGCTACGTGGTGGCTGCAGGTCCCAGCGGTTTCTACTCGGTTTGGTGGCGAGGCCTGTTTGGCAAGGAGTGGTGGGACGTGTACTCGCTGACCGGCATCACGATCATCGCCGGCCTGACCCACGTGCCGCACGTCTACCTCTACGCGTCGTCGGCGCTGCGCAACGTCGGCAGCGACGTCGAGGAGGCGGCTCGCACAGCGGGCGCGTCACCGTTCCGTGTCGCCAAGGACGTCAGCTTGCCGATGATCATGCCCTCACTGCTCTTCGCCGCGGTGCTGGTCCTGTTCCTGGGCTTCGAGGTCTTCGGCCTGCCGCTCGTGCTCGGTGATCCCAACGGCTATCTCGTGTTGACGACCTACATGTACAAGCTCGCCAACAAGCTTGGCATTCCGGCCTACCACCTGATGGCGGTCGTGGCGATGGTGATCGTGTTCGTCACGTTTCCGCTGGTCTTGCTCCAGCGCGTACTGTTGCGCAGTGCGAACAAATTCGTCACCGTCAAAGGCAAAGGCGGCCGTACGCAGCCACTGCGCTTGGGTGGCTGGCGATGGGTGGCGATCTGCATCGTCGTGCTCTGGTTGTTCCTGACCGTGTTCGTGCCGGTTTCGGGCGTGGTGCTGCGCTCGCTCGTGACCCAGTGGGGGGAGGGCGTGTCTCTGTTGCAGTCGATGACCTTGCAGAACTATCGCGACGTCTTCGAGCAGGACAACCTCGTCCGCGCCATCTTCAACACCTTGGGCATCGGCGTTATCGGCGGCGCGCTGTCGGTCGCCTGCTATGCGGCGATCAGCTTCGTTGGGCACCGCCGCGGCGACATCGGCACCAAGCTCATCGACTACCTTGTACTCGTGCCACGCGCGATTCCCGGTCTACTCGCGGGCCTCGCCTTCCTGTGGGTGTTCTTGTTCGTTCCAGGGCTCAAGGAATACCGGAACAGCATGTTCGCGATCTGGCTGGCCTACTCCGTGATCTGGCTGGCCTACGGCACGCGCGTCGTGCAGAGCGCATTGATGCAGGTCGGCCCAGACCTGGAGGAGGCGGCTCGCGTCAGCGGCGCCTCGCGCTCGCGCACCAACCGCGACGTCACGCTGCCGCTCGTCAAGTTCGGGCTCCTGTCGAGCTGGCTGCTGATCTTCCTGATCTTCGAGCGCGAGTATTCGACCGGCGTGTACCTGCTGTCGCCCGGCACCGAAGTCATCGGCGCCCTGCTGGTCTCGATGCTCGCTTCCGGCGCGACCGACCTGGTAGCGGCGCTCTCCGTCATTAACATCCTCATGGTCAGCGTCGGCCTTGCCCTCGCACTGCGCTTCGGAGTGAAACTTCATGACTAAGCTCGATGTCGCCAACATCCATCTGGGCTATGGCAACGTCAAAGTCCTCGAAGGCGTGTCCTTCAAACTGAAGGCCGGCGAGGTCGTCTCGTTGCTCGGCGCCTCGGGGAGCGGAAAGACAACGCTGCTGCGCGCCGTGGCCGGCCTCGAGTTCCCGTCGCAAGGGTCCATCCTGCTCGACGGCAAGGCTTTGTTCGACGCGGCCAAAAAGATCAACTTGCCGGCGGAACAGCGGTCGCTCGGGCTGGTGTTCCAGTCCTATGCGCTTTGGCCGCATCGCACCGTTGCGCTGAACGTCGGTTATGGCTTGAAGCTGCGGAACGTGGCCACTACCGAGATCGCCGAGCGCGTGCAGAAGGCGCTCGAGAACCTCGGCCTCGGGCACCTCGGCGAGCGGTTCCCGTATCAGCTCTCCGGTGGTCAGCAACAACGCGTTGCCATTGCGCGTGCACTCGTCTACAACCCGCCGGTAATCCTTCTCGACGAGCCGCTCTCGAATCTCGACGCCAAGTTACGAGAGGAGGCCCGCGCGTGGCTGCGGGCTCTTATCGTGAAGATGAACCTGTCGGCCTTGTGCGTGACGCACGACCAGACCGAGGCGATGGCGATGTCGGACCGGATACTGCTTCTGCGCAACGGTCGCATCGAGCAGGAGGGCACACCGCAGGAGTTGTACGGCGCGCCGAACTCGCTGTACACGGCAGAGTTCATGGGCAGCAACAACCGCTTCGAAGCCACCGTCAAAAGCGCGACCGCCGATGGTCTGACGCTGGAGGGATCGGGATGGCAGATCACTTCGGAGGGCCGCCATGGCTTGCGTCCAGGTGACAGGGCGCAGGTCGTGGTCCGCCTCGAAAGCGTTCGGGTCGCTGACGCTCCGGGCAGCAATCGGTTGCCGTCGAAGCTGATCACCTCCATGTTCCTGGGCGATCGCTGGGAGTATCTGTTCGAGTGTGACGACCTGCGGTTTCGAGCCTTCGGCAACGAGGCCCGACCGGTCGGCAGTGGCGCCTGGCTGGAACTGCCGCCGAAGGCGTGCTGGGCGTTCCCCAGCGCTTGAAGTAGGAAGATTCCTCCGAACGCCGTTTTGCCGCCCGTCGTAGTGCCCGACGCCAGAGCGGCCCGTGTCTTGGAGGCTTGACAGCTCGCCCGGGGGCTGGCCAGCTGTCATGTGGCCGAGTTAGCTGCCAAAACGCTTGGCGGCGACAAGCCGGCATCCGCGGCGCTTCCCACCGCATGAGGCGGGTCCACCATCCGCGATTTCTTCCAGCCACCGTGCAAGTAGTACGCAGTCATGAGCAAGGCCGAACTTACCGTTCCGAGGGGAAAGCTCCACCAGATCGCTTCGGCACCGAGCGTCTTGCGCAATAACAGTGCAAAGGGCACCCGCAAGACGTACATCGAGACGACGAGGATGAGGAGCGGCGCCCAAACCGCACCCGTTGCGCGAACCACGCCGGCGAGCACGAACGTGACGCTGAAGAACACGAAGCCCCACATCACGATGTCGTTGATGTGCGCTGCAATCCGAACGGTCTCGGAATGGGCGGGGAGGAAAAGACGCAATGACGCATCTCCGAGACCGTAGATGACGGCCGCGAGTATCGCCGTCACCACCACTCCACTGATGACCGCCGCACGAGCCACCAATGACACTCGGTCCCAGGCGCCGGCGCCGACGTTCTGTGCCGCCATCGACGACACCGCCGCCCCGAGCGCCATGGCCGGCAATTGCAGGTAAGTCCATACCTGCGCTGCGCCGGTGAAGGCGGCAGCCGTCACCGCACCATAGCTGTTGACCAGGCTGACCATCACCAGGGCGGCTCCCGACATGACCAACATCTGCAACCCCATCGGTAAGCCACGCGCGATCAGCGACTTCAGGATAGGCCGCTCGGGGATCAGTAAGCGGCGTTCGCTCCAGCGCAGCGCCAGCGGACTCTCGCGTCGGTAGAGAAGCAGCACGAGAAACGCCAGACTGATTCCTTGGGCGACGAGGGTCGACACGGCGGAGCCGGCAATTGCGAGCTTCGGAAACGGCCCTATGCCGCGGATCAGAAGCGGGTTGAGCACGACGTCGATGGCGACGGCGAGGGCCATGAAATAAAACGGGGTGCGCGAATCGCCGATGCCCCGTTGGGCCATTTGCAGGAACGCGAAGAAGTACATGAACGGCATCGCCAGAAAGACGATGCGCAGGTAGATTTCCGCCTCCTGAACGGCTTCGGCCGGCGTGCCCATGAGTGCCAGGATGGACGGCGACGCCAAGTAACCGACGACTCCGACGAAGACGGCCAGGACGATGAAGAAGGTGACCGACGTGCCCATGATGCGCTTGACCTGAGGCAGGTTCTGCGCGCCAACCTGTTGGCCGATCAGAATGTTTGCAGCCATGCTGACGCCGAAGATGGCGCCGAGCATCAGCATCGTCACGACGTTCGCATTGCCGATCGCTGTGACAGCGTTGACGCCGAGGGAATGGCTGACCCAGAACTGATTCACACCTCCATTGAGCGCCTGCAGCGCGTTGCCGCCCAGCACCGGCAAGGCAAACCCGAGCAGCGTTCGCGTGATCGGACCCTGCGTCAGGTCTTGCCTGGGCCCCGGGGCGTGCGCTGCAGCCGCTGAGGACGGCTGCTGGACTTCCAATGCTTTAGGCTGCAAGTGCTTTCCCCCATTTGCGCAAGCGTCGCCTCCAAAATGGCGCTGCTTGTGTGCTATTCAATCCAAGCTCAAGCTTTTCGCGCGCCGGCCTGAGCGCGTCGATAAGTCGGCACCACCGTCCGACACCGCTGCGCAACCTGATGTTCGACTCGCTGGATAGCTTCCTGCGTCAGAGCCCTGCGTGCCGAATTTTTCAATAGCGATCCGAGCGCCCTGCCGCTGTAGACGCGGACGGCCGACCGTCCGGTACGTTCCACGAACCACCCCGGAAGTGCGAGCACAGGCGTCACATCCACGGCCTCGCCCACGGCATCGGCAGCCCACTTCGAAAGCCACTTCGCCTGCCTTTCGGCCTGCTCCAGCGGTTTACTTGTCGTCCAAGTCGGGAACGATAGGGTTCGGCCATCGAATACGACCCGTGCATTCACTTTGCCGTTTTGGCCAATCGCCTTGGTGTAGCCCTTGGTTTCTACGGCGAAGACACCCTGCTTCGCAATGACGACATGGTCGATGTTGAAGCCGTCTGCCGGAAAGTCATGGAAAACGGCCGCCCCGTAACGCATGAGCTGATCAAGCTCCTGGCCAACGGCAAGCTCGGCATCGAAGCCGTTGCGAAGGTCGTCGATACGAGATGCGGCCTTGACCATCTTGCGAATCTGCCAAGCGACGAATGCGATCGCACCGCCGGCGTATGTCAGCTCGGGATGTCCGCTCGTGGCGGGCTCGAAGAGGCGTTGAACGAGGTAAAGGGCCAGCATGAGCTGGGGTATAGAACACAGAAGAACCAAGTCCCACGTCAAGTCGTTCGATGCTTCCTCCAGCTGCTCCCTTACCGTTTGCCCGGGCCCACGCAACAGGTCGATGCCAATGGGCGATCGGCGGCGAGCTCTCCGGCGCTTCTTGCGAATCGTGAGCAAGACGGCGGCGGTCCCAGGACCTATAAAAAATGCCGCGAGGACGCCGAGGACAAGCGCTAACTGGTTCGCAAGGGCACCGAGCATCACGCGTCTTTCAGGGAGACGAAAAGAGCGATAGCCCGCTTGGCACGCAGACCGCTGCAGCGATCGGCTCCCCGCCTAAGCCGGGGCTTTCCGCGATTCAATTACCGAGGTCGCCCGCCGGCCGCAACTGCCACGCGAGTCAGCACACCCCAGGTCAGCCCTTCGCCGGATCGGCCGTCGGCCAATCCTTGGGCAAACTGCCCATCGCACCAGATCGATAGCGACGAACCGCGTCGTTCAGCGCCGCCGGCGAGGACATGACGAAGGGGCCATTCGAATAGCCCGGCCGCTGCAGCGGCTGGCCGGCCATCAGCAGGAGCCGTGCGTCGGTCGTCGCCTCGATCTGCACTTCACCCTCACCGGCCTCGAAAGCGATCACGCTGTGCGCCGACACCGTCCGGCGGCCCTGGTAGTCCTCGCCAAGGTCGATCCGGCCGCCGAACAGGTACACGGCGAACGGGGCCGAGGAGATTCCCAAGGGCCGGCTGCCGGGCCATTCGAGCCGACTGCCTTTGGGCAGCGAGACATCGAGCACGGTCAACGGGCTCGGCGGCTCGAAAGCTGATGCCAGCGTTTCGTAGCGGCCGGCAAGAAGCCGAACCTCGGCCCCGCGCTCGAGCGTCATGGTGGGCACTCGGTCTCTGTCGACGTGGTCGATGCGCGGCGGAGCCAGTTCGTTCGCCAATGGCTGGCGAACGAAGATTTGCATGCCCTCGGCAGTTTGGCCGGGAGTTTCGGGTATCTCTTCATGAACGAGTCCCGACCCGGCAGCCGTCCAGTGCACCCCGCCCGGCTCGATCCGGCTGACATCGCCCAGCCCGTCCCGGTTTTTCATACCGCAGGCCGATTCCGGCAGCACGTATGTGGCTGCGGAAAAGCCCGCGTGGGCGTGCGGAGGAAAGGTCGGCGCGGCAATGCGAAAGTGGTCGACACTCAGGAACGGGTCGCCACCGGCGCCCAGCGACGCCCCGGTAATTCGGAAAGCTCGGAAACCGGCGCCGTGTACGAACTCCTGCGGCGCAACGATCCCCGCGAGTTCGCGATGCATGGGTGGCTGAGGCATGGCGGATAACTCCTTTATCGGGTGTTCGTCGATGGGGCTTTCAATGGCGTCGGGCAAAGCGCTTACTCGAAGACGCGGCGGCAAGCGGTCGCGTCAAAGTGTCGGAGAACAGCATAGCGCCTCGCGCGCTGGCGTGTAGCGAAGGGGCGCGCCACTGGCCAATGCCCGCTCGACCCCGACCGTCTATCGTGTCGACCATGGGCTTTGTCCCTCCTCGATGCCCGGCCTCGCTCCCTTCGACTTCGACGCCCCCTCGCCGGACGTGGCCCGCGGCTTGATCGGCGCCCTGCTGCTGGTCGACGGGGTCGGTGGCCGCATCGTCGAGACCGAGGCCTACGACGAGGACGATCCGGCGTCGCACAGCCATGGCGGGCGCCGGCCGCGCAACGCGTCGATGTTCGGCCCCGGCGGCCACGCTTACGTCTACCGGAGCTACGGCCTGCACTGGTGCCTGAACGTCGTCTGCAGCCCGACCGGGCACGGGGCCGGCGTGCTGATCCGGGCGCTGGAGCCGACCGCCGGCATCGACGTGATGCGCGAGCGCCGCGGCCTCGCCGAGGCGCAGCTGCTGTGTGCTGGCCCGGGGCGGCTCGCCCAGGCACTCGGCATCACCCGCGCGCACGACGGGTTGGCGCTCGACCGGGCGCCGTTCGAGTTGCGTCCGGCGGCGGCGGCCGACGTCGTCACCGGCGTGCGCATCGGAATTTCCAAGGCCGCGGAGCTGCCGTGGCGCTTCGGGCTGGCCGGGTCGCGTTTCGTCAGCCGGCGCTTCGGATGACCGACCGGTGCGCGGCTGCGTCGTCGTCCGCCGCCTCTCAACGCATGGACACGGCACCTACGCGCGAGCAGATTGCGGCCTCACTCGCGGCGTCAACGCCATCGAGACGCTGCAACCGCACCGTCAGCGACACTCTCTCCGCTGTCTGATCGCCCCCCATTCCAGTCACCCCACGGACCAAGGACCATGTCACCCATGCCTGACCTGAACATCGTCGGCCTTTGCGGAAGTTTCCGAGCCGGCTCGATCAATCGCATGGCGCTGGAACTCGCCGGCAAACTCATGCCGGACGGCATGGTTCTCGATGTCGTGGAGTTCCGCGACGTGCCGTTGTTCGATGCCGACGTGCTCGCCCGCGGCATGCCCGAGCCGGTGCTCGCGCTGCGCGAGCGCATCCGCCGCGCCGACGGCGTCGTCATCGCTTCGCCCGAGTACAACTTCTCGATTCCCGGCGTGCTCAAGAACGCGCTCGACTGGGTCTCGCGCGGCGACGACCAGCCTTTCGCGATGAAGCCGGTCGCGATCCTGTCGGCGTCGCCGGGACCGATCGGCGGCGCGCGCATGCAGTACGACCTGCGCAAGGTATTGCTCTTCATGAGCGCGATGGTGCTGGCCAAGCCGGAAGTCTTCATCGGCCTCGCCGGGCCGAAGTTCGACGCCGAGCGCAATTGCACCGATGAGGCCACGCGCAAGTTCGTCGGCGAAGAGATGCGCGCGCTCCAGGCGTGGATCGGCGCCGTCGGGCGAATGACGGCGGCTTAGACGGCCCAGACGGCTCAAGGAGCTTTCGCGGACCCAGCCGGCGAGTTCAACCGCGCGCGACTTCCGCCATGTAAGCCTGGCTCCATTGCATGCTCGACAACGCCAGGGCGCGCGCGGGCTGCAGACGCTCGGCCGCGTACGCCGGCAGCGCCGGTGGGCCGCCGGCGCGTTGTGCCTGAACGGCACGGCCGAGCGCTTCGACATCGTCCAGCCCGGTCACCAGTCCGGCGCCGGTCATCGGGCTGGCCGCGTGCGCGGCATCGCCGATGATCGCCAGCGGGCCGGCGGCGAGGCGGATCGGAAGGTATTCGGCAATCGGCGTGGCGAAGACCCGGCCGGCATCGATGGTGGCCAGAATCGCGATTCGCCAGGGGTCCGGCCAGAGCGCCTCGGCGCGGGCGCGCAGCATCGCCCCGGTGTTCGCATCGAGTTCCTCGGCGCGAAGGCTGCAGACGACCTCGTCGCCGCGCACGCAGCCCGTGGCCGCGAAGCGCGCGGTCAGCTCGGGGTCGAACCAGCCCCACGCGACCGCTCGCTCGCCGCATTGCACACTGCCGTCCGGCCCCGGCATCTCGTAAGCGACGAGCCGTTGGTTCTCAGCCCAATTCACGCTCACCGGGCGCGGTCGTGCGAAGGTGCCGGGCGGCAGCAAGCGCTCCTCGATCATCCCGCGCCACAGGCCGTAGCCGGCATAGCGCGCGATCGGCCGCTCCGGCGCAACCTGGCGGCGAACGATGCTGCCGCGGCCGTCGGCGCCCAGCACGATATCGGCGTCGAGCCAGCCCGAATCGAGCGCCACGCGCCCGCGATTGCCCGCCGCGGCCACTGCCGTCACGGCGCTTCCCGCGCGTATCTCGATGCGGGCGTCGCGATCGGCCACACTGCGCAGCCACCGATAGAGGGCGCGCCACGAGGTCGACTCTCGATTGCTCGTGACCACCGGCAGCGGAGCGACTTCGCGGCCATCGATCGCCGAGACGCCGGCCACTTTGGAGAGCCGGCGGCGGTCGATCCCCAGTCCGGCCCCCTCGCCGCCGAACGCCTCGCCCCGCTCGACGACCGTCACCTCGAGCCCGCAGCGCGCGAGCCGGATGGCGGTTGCCAGCCCGACGAGCGAACCGCCGACGACGAGCGCGGTGCGCGGCCCGCGTTCGCTCGCCGACGCGCCGCCCGCCGGTGCATCGATGCTGGTCATGTGCCCTCCCCTTTGCAGCATGGGATTCCCGAAACGGACCACCGCGTCCGGGCAGGCATTCGATTCTGCGGGTCCGCGCGGAAAGCCGCTCGACGCCGCCGCGCACGCGTATCGCGCCTTCAAATCGAACCAAAGTGCGGCGCCAAGCCGCCCCGACGGCCCGTCCGTCGAGAATCGCCCGAATGAAAATCCCCACCCGCCTCCAAAGCCTGGTCGACGAAGGCCTGATCGACAGCGTCGTGCGCCAGTTGAAGAGCGGCAAGGAAGCCGACGTGTACGTCGTGCGCTCGGGCGGCGAAACCTGTGCCGCCAAGGTCTACAAGGAGGCGCACAAGCGCAGCTTTCGGCAGGCGGCCGAGTACACCGAGAACCGCAAGGTGAAGAACAGCCGCCAGGCGCGCGCGATGGCCAAGGGCTCGAAGTTCGGACGCGAACAGCAGGAAGACGCGTGGCGCAGCGCGGAGGTCGACGCGCTCTATCGCCTGGCCGCGGCGGGCGTGCGCGTGCCCCGGCCGATCAACTTCCACGACGGCGTGCTGCTGATGGAATTGGTGGTCGACGCCGGCGGCGACGCCGCGCCGCGCCTGAACGATGTGCCGTTCAGCGCCGCCGAGGCGCTCGACCGCCATGCCACGCTGATCCGCGAGGTGGTGCGCATGCTGTGCGCCGGCGTCATCCACGGCGACCTGTCGGAATTCAACATCCTGCTCGCCGCCGACGGCCCGGTGATCATCGATCTGCCGCAGGCGGTCGACGCCGCCGGCAACAACCACGCCCCGCGCCTTTTTATGCGCGATGTCGACAACCTGCGTGCGTTTTTCGGCCAGCACGCGCCGGCCCTGCTCGCGACCCGCTACGGCCCCGAGATCTGGGCGCTCTATGCGGGCGGCCAGTTGACGCCGAGCACGCCGCTCAGCGGGCGCTACGAGCCGCGGCTCGGCGCCGTCGATCTGTCAGGCGTGCTGCGCGAGATCGAGGATGCGCGGCTCGAAGAAGCTGCCCGCGTGCAACGCATGGGCTGACGGCTGCTCGCACCGCGCCGCCCTTGCACTGTGTGCGCCAAAGCCGGCCACCGCGGCCAGCGAGCCCGAGCGCAACGGTCGGCAAGGTGGCGGGTTCGGGAACCGCCGTACGGCATGCAGACTTACGCTGCCGCTGCCCAAGCCGCCTTCCCGTGCCTCGGCCGGTCAGCGCCCCTTCGTCGCCAGATGCCGGTCGACCTCGCGGATCAGCCGCCGCAGGATCGAACCGAGGAACGCCTTGTCCGCCATCAAGCCGTGCAGAATCGATTCGACGGGTGCGTCCGGCGCGCTGACCGTCAGCTTGGCGCTCGCTTCGAACACCTTCGAACCCGCCTGGCAGGTGGCGTAGACGCTGTATGCGGGGGTGCCGGCACCGGTGTCGATGCGCAGGATCTGCAC
>CAXSGM010000019.1:0-53870 GCA_964236915.1 uncultured Rhizobacter sp. | reverse complement strand
GGCGCGATAGCAAAGCGGTTATGCACCGGATTGCAAATCCGTTCAGCCCGGTTCGACTCCGGGTCGCGCCTCCAACCATCGACCGTCGTTTCCGTGCGGGTGATGCGTCCGATGCGCGCCCACCCATCAAAAGAACGCGAACGAGTCGTTCAAGCAGCGGTCCCCGCCCGGGTGGTGAAACTGGTAGACACAGCGGACTTAAAATCCGCCGCTTCTCGTGAGAGGGCGTACGGGTTCGACGCCCGTCTCGGGCACCATGCGACGTTGGCTTCGATCGACGCGGCGCTCTCCCCCGACTGCGTCGAATGGGCGCGTTCGATGGCCCGGATGTACTTCGCTCCGCCTTGCGCATAAAATAGCACGACCGTTCGCAAACGCCGGCGCGGTTCGACCAGCGACCGCCCGGGGCATGCGAACTTAGAATTGCGCTCGCAGCGATCGAAGCAGGAGACAAGCCGCATGAAGATCCTCGTTCCCGTCAAACGGGTCGTCGACTACAACGTCAAGGTCCGCGTCAAATCGGACGGTAGCGGCGTCGACATCGCGAACGTCAAGATGAGCATGAACCCGTTCGACGAGATTGCCGTCGAGGAGGCGGTCAGGCTGAAGGAGAAAGGGGCGGCGACCGAGGTGATCGCGGTGTCGTGCGGCGTCACGCAGTGCCAGGAAACGCTGCGCACCGCAATGGCGATCGGTGCGGATCGTGCGGTGCTGGTCGAGACCGCCGAGGAACTGCAACCGCTCGCGGTGGCCAAGCTTCTGAAGGCGCTAGTCGACAAGGAACAGCCGGGCCTGGTGATCCTCGGCAAGCAGGCGATCGACGACGACTGCAACCAGACGGGGCAGATGCTGGCCGCCCTGGCCGGTCTGCCGCAGGCCACGTTCGCTTCCAAGATCGAAGTCGCGGACGGTCATGCGGTCGTGTCGCGCGAGGTCGACGGCGGGTCGGAAACGCTGAAGTTGACACTCCCTGCGATCGTCACGACCGACCTGCGGCTGAACGAGCCCCGCTACGTGACCTTGCCGAACATCATGAAGGCCAAGAAGAAGCTGCTCGAGGTGCTCAAGCCATCGGACCTCGGGGTCGACGTGAAGGCGCATATCAAGACGCTGAAGGTGAGCGAGCCGCCGAAGCGCAGCGCCGGCGTCAAGGTGCCCGACGTGGCGACGCTTGTCGCCAAGCTAAAAAACGAAGCGAAGGTGATCTGACATGAGCGCGCTGGTCATTGCCGATCACGACAACGCGGGCCTCAAGGCCTCGACGCTGAACACGGTCACCGCGGCGCTGCAGTGCGGCGGCGAGGTTCATGTGCTGATCGCCGGCGCGAACGCCAGCGGCGCGGCCGCGGCGGCCGCGCAAGTGGCCGGCGTGTCCAAGGTGCTGCACGCCGACGCACCGGCGTTCGAGCACGGCCTCGCCGAGAACGTCGCTGCGCAGGTCATGGCGGTTTCGAAGGACTACAGCCACATCCTCTTTCCGGCGACCGCAGCCGGCAAGAACGTCGCGCCGCGCATCGCCGCGTTGCTCGATGTGGGCCAGATCTCGGACATCATCAAGGTGCTCGCGCCCGACACCTTCGAGCGTCCGATTTACGCCGGCAACGCCATTGCGACGGTGCAGGGCCTCGACGCCGTCAAGGTGATCACCGTGCGCACGACCGGCTTCGATCCAGCGCCGGCGAGCGGCGGTTCCGCGCCGATCGACACCCTCGTCGCCAGCGCCGACAGCGGCAAGTCGGTCTTCGTCGGCAGCGAGATCGCCAGGAACGATCGGCCCGAACTGACCGCCGCGAAGGTCATCGTGTCGGGCGGCCGGGCGCTCGGCTCGAGCGATAAGTTCAACGAGATCCTGACGCCGCTCGCCGACAAGCTCGGCGCCGCGCTCGGCGCGAGCCGCGCCGCGGTCGATGCGGGTTATGCGCCGAACGATTGGCAGGTGGGCCAGACCGGCAAGATCGTCGCGCCGCAACTCTACGTCGCCATCGGCGTCAGCGGCGCGATCCAGCATCTAGCCGGCATGAAAGACTCGAAGGTGATCGTCGCGATCAACAAGGATCCCGAGGCGCCGATCTTCAGCGTCGCCGATTACGCGCTTGAAGGCGATTTGTTCACCGTTGTGCCGGAGTTGGTCAAGGCGCTCGGCTGACGACTCGCAGGGCAAATCCAGACCATCGAATGAGGCGCGCAACGCAGGTTGACGCGCCTTTCCTTTTTTTCGGAGGACGACCATGAGCTACCGCGCCCCAGTCGACGACATGATCTTCTGCATGAAGGAGCTCGCCGCGCTCGACGAGATCGCAAAACTGCCGGGTTTCGAGGACGCCGGTGTCGATACCGCGCGTGCCGTGCTCGACGAGTGCGCCCGTTTTACCGAGGGTGTGGTCGCCCCGCTGAACGTCATCGGCGATTTGCAACCGTCGGCCTGGAAAGACGGCGTCGTCACGACCACGCCAGGCTTTCGGCAGGCCTTCCGCCAGTTCGGCGAGGGCGGCTGGCAGGGCTTGCAGCATCCGGTCGCTTTCGGCGGCCAGGGCCTGCCGAAAACGATCGGCACGGCCTGCATCGAGATGCTGAACAGCGCCAACCTGAGCTTCGCGCTCTGCCCGCTGCTCACCGACGGCGGCATCGAGGCGCTGCTGACCGCCGGAACGCCCGAGCAACAGGCGCTCTACCTCCCGAAGATGATTTCCGGTGAGTGGACCGGCACCATGAACCTGACCGAGCCGCAGGCCGGCTCGGACCTCTCGCTCGTGCGCACCCGCGCCGAGCCGCAGGGCGACGGCAGCTTCAAGCTGTTCGGCACCAAGATCTACATCACTTACGGCGAGCACGATATGGCGACGAACATCGTCCATCTCGTGCTGGCACGCATCGCCGGCGCGCCCGAAGGCGTCAAGGGCATCAGCCTTTTCATCGTGCCGAAGTTTCGGGTCGACGCGAACGGCGAACCGGCCGAGCGCAACGACGTGCACTGCGTCTCGATCGAGCACAAGCTCGGCATCAAGGCGAGCCCGACCGCGGTACTGCAGTTCGGCGACCACGGCGGCGCGGTCGGCGAGCTGATCGGCGAGGCGAACCGCGGCCTCGAGTACATGTTCATCATGATGAACGCGGCGCGCTACGCGGTTGGCATGCAAGGCGTCGCGATCGCGGAGCGCGCCTATCAGAAGGCGGCAGCGTTCGCCAAGGAGCGGGTGCAGTCGCGCCCGGTCGACGGCTCGACCCCGGGCAGCGCCCCGATCATCCACCACCCGGACGTACGCCGGATGCTGATGACGATGCGCGCCTATACCGAGGGCTGCAGGGCGATGGCGCTCGTCGCGGCGGCGGCCTCGGATGCGGCGCACCACCATCCGGACGCCGAGACGCGTCAGCAGAACCAGCGCTTCTACGAGTTCCTGGTGCCGTTGGTGAAGGGCTACAGCACCGAGATGAGCGTCGAGGTCGCGAGCCTCGGTGTGCAGGTGCACGGCGGCATGGGCTTCATCGAGGAAACCGGCGCGGCCCAGTACCTGCGCGACGCCCGCATCCTGCCGATCTACGAGGGCACGACGGCGATCCAGGCCAACGATCTGGTCGGCCGCAAGACGGCGCGTGATGGCGGCAAGACGCCCAAGGCGATCGCCGCGCAGATCGTTTCGACCGAGCACGCGCTCGAATCTTCGGGCAGCGCCGCCGCCGCCTCGATGCTGAAGCGCCTCAAGGCCGCGCGCATCGCCTTCGAACAAGTGGTCGATTTCGTCGTCGCCAAGACCAAATCAAGCCCGAACGCGGTGTTCGCGGGCTCGGTGCCGTACCTGATGCTCGCCGGCAACCTCGTCGCCGGTTGGCAGATGGCGCGTGCGCTGGTCGCGGCCGAGCAGTTGCTGGCGCGCGGCGAGGGCGATCGCGCCTTCCTCGACGCGAAGATCGCCACCGCGCGCTTCTACGCCGAGCACCTGCTGGCGAAGGCGCCGGGCTTGCGCGACGCGATCGTCGAAGGCGCCGAAAGCGTCACCGCGCTGGCGCTCGAATCGTTCTGAACGCCCATCCCGTCACGAAAGATCACGATGCCATTGCCCGGCGTACTTGCCTCGCTGCCGCTGCCCATCATCGGCTCGCCGCTCTTCATCATCAGCAACCCGGCGCTGGTCATCGCGCAGTGCAAGGCCGGCGTCGTCGGGTCGATGCCGGCGTTGAACGCGCGGCCGGCTGCACAGCTCGACGAGTGGCTGGCCGAGATCACCGAGACGCTCGCGGCGCACGATCGCGCGCATCCCGAGCGGCCGGCCGCGCCGTTCGCGATCAACCAGATCGTTCACAAGAGCAACGACCGGCTCGAGCACGACCTCGAGGTCTGCGCCCGGTACAAGGTGCCGATCGTGATCACCTCGCTCGGCGCCCGCACCGACCTGAACGACGCGGTGCACCGATGGGGCGGCGTGGTGCTGCACGATGTGATCAACGACTTCTTCTCCCGAAAGGCAATCGAAAAAGGCGCCGACGGCTTGATCGCCGTGGCGGCCGGGGCGGGCGGGCATGCCGGCACCAAGAGCCCGTTCGCGCTGGTTCAGGAGATGCGCCTTTGGTTCGACGGGCCGATCGCCCTTTCCGGTGCGATCGCAACCGGCGGCGCGGTGCTCGCCGCGCAGGCGATGGGGGCCGATTTCGCTTATATCGGCTCAGCCTTCATCGCCACCACGGAGGCTCGCGCCCCCGACGGGTACAAGCAGATGATTGTCGAGAGCGCGAGCGACGACATCGTCTACTCGAACCTCTTCACGGGCGTGCATGGCAACTACCTGAAAGGCTCGATCCGCGCCGCCGGCCTCGACCCCGATCATCTGGCCGAGAGCGACCCGACCCAGATGAACTTCAGCGGTGGCGCGGCCAAGGCATGGAAGGACGTCTGGGGCTGTGGTCAGGGGATCGGCCCGATTCGCGAGGTGCTGCCGACGGCCGAGCTGGTCGCGCGGCTGGTGAGCGAATATGCGGCGGCGCGGGCGCGGCTGGCACTCTGATACTGCAGGCATCGGGCCTGCCGCCCCGTCCGAAACGGTGCGTCCGCGCCGACCCGGTGCTACAGTGGCACGCTGACTGTTCTTCCGCAGTCCCTTCCCGTCCGCTCGATGCTTCCGGTCGAGCCGGATCGCTTCCCCGTACAGCGGTCAAGCCGCATCACGGAAGGTTTTTCAACCCACTGCCGAGCGCCGGAAACCGGTGCCAAAGGGTGAGCGAAATGATGCAGGAATCCTGGTCGAACTCCTACCTGTTCGGCGGCAATGCGCCGTACGTCGAGGAGATGTACGAGCTCTACCTCGACAACCCGGGTGCCGTGCCGGACAACTGGCGCGCCTACTTCGACGCGCTCCAGAACGTGCCGGCGGTGGACGGCACGAGCGCCCGCGACGTGGCACATGCACCGGTCGTCGAGTCCTTCGCGCAGCGCGCCAAGGCCGGCACGTTCACCAGCAGGGCTTCGTCGGCCGATCTGTCGATCGCGCGCAAACAGGTTCACGTGCAATCGCTGATCGCCGCGCATCGCTCGCTCGGATCGCGCTGGGCCGATCTCGATCCGCTGAAGCGCCAGGAACGCCCGAGGATTCCCGAGCTCGAGCCGGCCTTCTACGACCTGACCGAGTCCGACATGGACATCGTGTTCAGCGCCACGAACACCTACTTCTCGACCGCCGACCACATGACGCTGCGGGAGATCCTGCAGGCTTTGCGCGAAACCTATTGCGGCACGGTCGGCGCCGAGTACATGCATTGCACCGAACCGGCCGAAAAGCGGTGGTGGCAGGAACGGCTCGAGTCGATTCGGTCGAAGCCGAGCTTCGATGCCGAGCGCAAGACGCACATCCTGGAGCGGCTCACCGCGGCCGAGGGTCTTGAGCGCTACCTGCACACGAAATATGTCGGCCAGAAACGATTTTCGCTCGAGGGAAGCGAGAGCTTCATTGCCTCGATGGACGAACTGGTGCAGCGCGGCGGCGAGCGCGGCGTGCAAGAAATTGTGATCGGCATGGCGCATCGCGGGCGCCTGAACGTGCTGGTGAACACGCTCGGCAAAATGCCGAAAGATCTTTTCGCCGAGTTCGATCACACGGCGCCCGAGAACCTGCCGTCGGGCGACGTGAAGTACCACCAAGGGTTCTCGAGCGACATCACGACCCCCGGCGGTCCGGTGCACCTGAGCCTGGCGTTCAATCCTTCCCACCTGGAAATCGTGAACCCGGTCGTCGAGGGCTCGGTCAAGGCGCGACTCGATCGCCGCGGTGACCGCGAAGGCGATTCGGTGTTGCCGATACTGGTGCACGGCGACGCCGCGTTCGCCGGTCAGGGCGTAGTGATGGAGACGCTGGCGCTGGCGCAGACGCGCGGCTACTACACCGGCGGCACGGTGCACGTCGTCATCAACAACCAGATCGGCTTCACGACGAGCGATCCGCGCGACACCCGCTCGACGCTCTACTGCACCGATGTCGTCAAGATGATCGAGGCGCCGGTGATGCACGTCAACGGCGACGACCCCGAGGCCGTGGTGCTCTGCACGCAGCTCGCGCTCGACTACCGGCAGGAATTCAACAAGGACGTGGTGGTCGACATCGTTTGTTTCCGAAAGCTCGGCCACAACGAGCAGGACACCCCGGCGCTGACCCAGCCGCTGATGTACAAGAAGATCGGTCAGCACCCGGGCACGCGCAAGCTCTACGGCGAAAAGCTCGTGGCCCAGGGCATTCTGCCCGCCGACGGCCCGGATGCGCTGGTCAAGTCGACGCGCGCGGCGATGGACGCGGGAAAGAGCAGCTACGACCCGGTGCTCACCAATTACAAGAGCAAGTACGCGGTCGACTGGGCGCCCTTCCTCGGCAAGAAGTGGACCGATGCCGCCGACACGGCGCTGCCGCTCTCCGAGGTCAAGCGGCTCGCCGAGCGGATCACGACGATTCCGCCGAACTTCAAGATCCACGCCCTCGTCGAGAAGGTGATCGCCGACCGGGCGGCGATGGGTCGGGGCGAGATCAACGTCGACTGGGGCATGGGCGAGCACTTGGCGTTCGCCTCGCTGGTCGCCAGCGGCTATCCCGTGCGCCTCTCCGGCGAGGACAGTGGGCGGGGCACCTTCACCCACCGGCATGCGGTGCTGCACGACCAGAACCGGGAACGCTGGAACGAAGGCACCTACACGCCGCTCGAGCACGCGGCCGACGGCCAGGCGCCGTTCGTCGTCATCGATTCGCTGCTCTCGGAAGAGGCGGTGCTCGGCTTCGAGTACGGCTACGCATCGGCCGACCCCAACACGCTGGTGGTCTGGGAGGCCCAGTTCGGCGACTTCGTCAACGGCGCGCAGGTCGTGATCGACCAGTTCATGGCGGCTGGCGAAGTGAAGTGGGGCCGCGCGAACGGCCTGACGCTGCTCCTGCCGCATGGCTACGAGGGCCAAGGCCCGGAGCACTCGTCGGCGCGGCTGGAGCGCTTCATGCAGCTTTCTGCCGACAACAACATGCAGGTGGTGCAGCCGACCTCAGCGAGCCAGATCTTCCACGTCCTGCGCCGCCAGATGGTGCGGATGTTCAGGAAGCCGCTGATCATCATGACGCCCAAGTCGCTGCTGCGGGCGAAGGACGCCACTTCGCCGCTTTCCGACTTCACGAAGGGCGAGTTCAAGACCGTGATCGGCGAAGTCGGCGCCGAGCTGCAGCCGGAGAAGGTCAAGCGGCTGGTCGCCTGCTCGGGCAAGGTTTACTACGACCTGGTTCGGGCGCGTGCCGAACGCAAGGGTGGCGACGTCGCGATCGCGCGTGTCGAGCAGCTCTATCCGTTCCCGCACAAGGCCTTCGCCGCGGAAATGCGCAAGTACCCGAACCTCGCCGAGGTCGTGTGGTGCCAGGATGAGCCACAGAACCAGGGCGCGTGGTTCTTCGTGCAGCACTACATCCACGAAAACATGGGCGACGGCCAACGCCTCGGTTACGCCGGTCGCCCGGCGTCGGCCTCGCCTGCGGTGGGCTACGCGCACCTGCACCAGGAGCAGCAGAAGGCGTTGCTCGACCAGGCGTTCGGCAAGCTGCGCGGTTTCGTCCTGACCAAGTAGACGGGGCTCCGCCTCGCCGCCGCGGGTGCGCCCGCCAGAAGAACTTGTACACGAGAACATGGCCATCGTCGAAGTGAAATGCCCGCAACTGTCGGAGTCGGTCGCCGAGGCGACCCTCTTGCAGTGGAAGAAGAAGCCAGGCGAGTCGGTAGAGCTGGACGAGATCCTGGTGGAAATCGAGACCGACAAGGTAGTGCTCGAAGTTCCGGCACCGGCCGCCGGCGTGATGTCGCTGATTGTCAAGAACGATGGCGAGCAGTGCGTCGCCGAAGAGGTGATCGCCAAGATCGACACCGAGGCGACGGTCGGGGCGGCGTCTCCGGCCTCCGCGCCGGGTGCTCCCGCAGCGGCGTCCGCGACCGCGTCGACGGTGACGTCGGCCTCGGCGCCGGCCGCGGCCTCGTCGTCACCGGCCGACGCCGCGCCGGCGATGCCGTCGGCGGCCAAGCTGATGGCGGATCACCAGCTCGCGGCCGGCTCGGTGCCCGGCAGCGGCCGCGACGGCCGCGTCACGAAGGGCGACGTGTTGTCGACCCTGGCCGCCGGCGCCCGGCCGCAAGGCCCGGCACCAATGGCGCCCCCTGCGCCGCCGCTCGCCCCCGCCGCGGCGGCGGCGAAACCCGCGCTGCAGGCCGTGGCCGCCCCGCCGCCGCCGCCCCTCGGCGACCGCCCGGAGCAACGCGTGCCGATGAGCCGCCTGCGGGCCCGCATCGCCGAGCGGCTGGTGCAATCGCAGTCGACCAACGCCATCCTGACGACCTTCAACGAGGTCAACATGGCGCCGGTGATGGAGATGCGCAAGCGCTTCCAGGAGCGCTTCGAGAAGGAGCACGGCGTCAAGATCGGCTTCATGAGTTTCTTCGTGAAGGCCGCGGTCGCGGCGTTGAAGAAGTACCCGGTCATCAACGCCTCGGTCGACGGCAACGACATCGTCTACCACGGCTACTTCGACATCGGCATCGCGGTCGGTTCGCCGCGCGGCCTGGTCGTGCCGATCCTCCGCAATGCCGACCAGATGAGCTTTGCCGACATCGAAAAGAAGATCGCCGAATTCGGCACCAAAGCGCGCGACGGCAAGCTCTCGCTCGACGATCTGACCGGCGGCACCTTCTCGATCAGCAACGGCGGCACGTTCGGCTCGATGCTCTCGACGCCGATCATCAACCCGCCGCAGTCGGCCATCCTCGGTGTGCATGCGACCAAGGACCGCGCGGTCGTCGAGAACGGGCAAATCGTCGTCCGCCCGATGAACTACCTGGCCATGTCGTACGACCACCGGATCATCGATGGCCGCGAGGCGGTGCTCGGTCTGGTCGCGATGAAGGAAGCCCTCGAGGATCCGGCCCGGCTGCTTTTCGAGATCTGAACCCGCCGCCAGCGCCAATCCGCGACCGCCCAACCTCTCGATATTTGGACCCCGGCGGCCGTGCCGCTGCCCGGCGGCGACTCCCTCACCCATGCCTTCATCCATGAGCACTGCATTCGACGTCGTCGTGATCGGCGGCGGCCCGGGCGGCTACATCGCGGCGATCCGCGCCGCGCAGCTCGGCTTCAACACCGCTTGCGTCGACGAGTGGAAGAACGAGACGGGTGGGCCGGCGCCGGGTGGCACCTGCACCAACGTCGGCTGCATTCCGTCGAAGGCGCTGCTGCAATCGAGCGAGCATTTCGAACAGGCGGGTCACCATTTCGCCGACCACGGCATTGGCGTCGGCAGCCTGTCGATCGACATCGCGAAAATGCACGGGAGGAAGGCCACCGTCGTCAAGCAGAACAACGACGGCATCCTGTACCTGTTCAAGAAGAACAAGGTCACGTTCTTCCACGGACGGGCTTCGTTCGCGAAGGGCGCCGAGGGCGCTTCGGGTCACATGATCGATGTGGCAGGCGCCAAGCCGGCGCAACTTTCGGCGACCCACGTGATCGTCGCCACGGGCTCGAACGCCCGATCGCTGCCGGGCGCGCCTTTCGATGAGGACAAGATCCTTTCGAACGACGGCGCGTTGCGGTTTCCCTCGGTGCCGAAGACGCTCGGCGTCATCGGCTCGGGGGTGATCGGCCTGGAGATGGGATCTGTGTGGCGCAGGTTGGGCGCCGACGTCACGGTGCTCGAGGCCTTGCCGACCTTTCTCGGCGCCGTCGACGAGCAGGTGGCGAAGGAAGCGCACAAGGCGCTGACGAAACAGGGGTTGAAGATCCAGCTCGGCGTCAAGATCGGGGCAGTGACCCGCGGCGCAGACGAGGTCAGCGTCGCCTACACCGATGCGGCCGGAAACGCGCAGACGCTCGCCTGCGAGCGGCTGATCGTCTCGATCGGCCGCGTGCCGAACACGATCGGGCTGAATGCCGAGGTCGTCGGCCTGCAGCTCGACGAGCGCGGCTTCATCGCGGTCGACGCCGAGTGCCGGACCAACCTGCCGAACGTCTGGGCGATCGGCGACGTGGTGCGGGGTCCGATGCTGGCTCACAAAGCCGAGGAGGAGGGCGTCGCGGTGGCCGAGCGCATCGCCGGCCAGCATCCGCACGTCGATTTCAACACCGTGCCCTGGGTGATCTACACCTCGCCCGAAATCGCCTGGGTCGGCCAGACCGAGCAGCAACTGAAGGCCGCCGGCCGGGCTTACAAGGCAGGCAGCTTTCCCTTCATGGCCAACGGCCGGGCGCGCGCGCTGGGCGACACGACCGGCCTCGTGAAGATGCTGGCCGATGCCGAGACCGACGAGATTCTCGGGGTCCACATGGTCGGGCCGATGGTGTCCGAGCTGATCTCGGAAGCGGTGGTCGCGATGGAATTCAAGGCGGCGTCTGAAGACCTGGCGCGCATCTGCCACGCGCACCCGTCTCTGAGCGAGGCGACCAAGGAAGCCGCGCTCGCGGTGGACAAGCGCACGCTGAACTTCTGAGGCGGCACGCTTGGGCGGCGTTCGGGAGCTCTACTACAAGACGCTGGCCGAGCGCGGCTATGCGGCCGATCCGGCTCAGTTGCGGGCGATCGATGCGCTGGAGCGCTGTGAAAACGAGTGGGCGGCGTACAAGGCGCGGCGCGGCAATGCGCTCACGCGGCTGATCGCGCGCCCACCGATCCCGCGCGGCGTCTACATGGTGGGTGGTGTCGGGCGCGGTAAGAGCTTCCTGATGGACTGCTTCTTCAACGCCGTGCCATTGACGCGCAAGACGCGACTGCACTTCCACGAGTTCATGCGCGAGGTGCACCGCGAACTCGCCGAACTGCAGGGCACGGTGAACCCCCTCGACGAACTCGGCGCGCGCATCGGGCGGCGCCACCGGTTGATCTGCTTCGACGAATTCCACGTCGCGGACGTGACCGACGCGATGATCCTGCACCGGCTGCTCGCAGCCATGTTCGAGAACCGCGTCAGCATCGTCACGACCTCCAACTTTCGCCCCGATGACCTCTATCCGAACGGGCTCCATCGCGATCGCATCCTGCCGGCGATCGCGTTGCTGAAGGAAAAGCTCGAGGTGGTCGACGTCGACAACGGGCGCGACTATCGCCAGCTCGTGCTTTCGCAGGTCGGTCTCTACCAGACACCGCTCGACGAACGTGCCGAAGCGGCGATGACCGAGGCCTTCGAGCGGCTCGCCGAGGCGCGCGACGAATCCCCGGTGCTGCGGATCGAGCACCGCGAGATCGTGGCGCGGCGCCGCGCCGGAGGCGTCGTCTGGTTCGATTTCAAGGCTCTCTGCGGCGGCCCGCGTTCGCAGAACGACTACCTCGAGCTCGCGACGCAGTTCCACACCCTGCTGTTGTCGGACGTGCCGTCGATGGCGCCGCGAATGGCCTCCGAAGCCCGGCGCTTCACCTGGCTCATCGATGTGCTGTACGACCGGCGGGTGAAGCTGATCCTGTCGGCCGCAGTCGAGCCCGAAGCGCTCTACACCGAGGGCCCGCTGGCGTATGAATTTCCGCGGACGGTCTCGCGTCTGCGCGAGATGCAGTCGGCCGAGTACCTGTCGCTCGCCCGGCGCGAGGTCGACACGTCGTTGACATGAGCCGGTCCGGCCGGAGGTTGGCTGCGTTCGTTCTCGGCGCATGTTCAATGGCATCGCTGGGGCTTCGCGCGGATCCGACGCATGACGGCCTCGAAGCCGAGCGTGCGGCGGTCGACGCGCGTTTCGAGGTGCGCCGAGGCGACTGCGTGCGGCGCTTCATGGCAGCTTCCTGTCTCGACGCGGCGCGCATCGAGCATCGCGATGCGCTGGCTCGCGTGCGCGCGCAGGAACTGGAGTTGCAGGATGCCGCCCGGCACCGCGCCGCGGCAGCGAAACGGGCGGCGCTCGCGGCCAAATCCGCGGCCGGCGACGTGAGCGACCGGCCCGTGTCAGCGCCGCCGGCCGCACCCCGAAACGAACCATCGCCCCCGGAGCGCCTGTTTCCTCGGCCGTCGGCGCTGCCACACGCGAGAGGGCCGACCGGTGCTGCGCGCATCGAGCAGGAGCGCGCCAACACGGCGCGTTTCGAGGCGCGGACCCGGGAGGCCGAAGCGCACCGCGCGCAGGTGCTGCAACGCAACGCCGAGCGCGCCGCCGCCGGGCGGCAGGCCGCGCCTCTGCCCACACCGGCCCTGGCGCCGGACCTCGCGACGCCAGGGCGCTGACCGAGCGGCTCGGCGTCCGGACCGCCCGCCGCCCGACGCGGCGTGCCTGCCGAGCCCGCGAATCAGTCGAGCGTCTCGACCCGAACCAGCGCCATCGACAGGTTGTCACCGCCGCCCCGCGCGCGCTGCCGCGCTTTCGTGATCAGCATCTCGCTCGCCTCGCGCGGCAAGAGGGTATGGACGATTGCCCCGAGTTCGCGCGCCGTGAAGTAGTGCCAGAGCCCGTCGCTGCAGGCCAGCACCGAGTCGCCGACCTCGAGCGGCCCGAGCGTTTGATGCTCGACCGGCGGCTCGGCGCTCGTTCCAAGGCAGCCGGTCAGGAGGTTCGCCTGTGGGTGCGAGTTGGCCTCGTCTTCGTCGATCTGGCCTTCGTCGATCAGGCGCTGGACGTACGAGTGGTCGCGCGTGCGTTGCTGCAGTTCGGCGCCGCGGAAGTGGTAGATGCGGGAGTCGCCGGCATGCACCACGTCGCATTCGCGATCGGGGCCGATCAGGAAGGCGGCGACCGTGCTGTGCGGCTCTTCCTCGGCGGTGATCGCGGTGAGTTTGATCATCAGGTGCGCTTCGAGCACCAGCTGCTTCAGCGAATCGCCCGGGTCGTCGCTCGATGCGACATAGCGTTCGAAGAGCTGACTGGCCGTCAGCAGCACCTGGTCCGCAGCCTTGCGGCCGCCGCTCTTGCCGCCCATTCCGTCCGCGAGCACCGCCAACAGGCAACCGGGCGTCTGCCCGTGCGCCAGGATCTCGACCTGGTCTTGCTGATAGGCGCGATCACCGCGGTGGATTCCGGTGGCGCCGACCAGGCGGTGGCCGACGCGGGTGACTGTACTCATGGTCGAAAACTATAATCGTCGACCGCGTTTCGAGCGCGTTCATTCCGCACGAAGCGGCTGCACGCTCCCTCATGGACTTCGACCTGCATTCGCCGCCGCGCCTTCTGATCGAGCTGCGAATAGAGCATTCCGATCTCGACAGCCTCATCGACCGCGCGATCGAACGCCCCCCGGCGGACGAGCTCGGCTTGCGCCGCCTGAAGAAGCGCCGCTTGCGCCTTCGCGATCAGATCGCCCGGCTCGAGGCAGATCTGCTGCCGCGCGAGCCGGCGTGAACGTTTGCTCGGGCGCTCGAACGGCGGCCCGGCGATGACGCCGCTCGAACAGGCGGTCACCGATGCCTTCGGCCGCGGCGGCGCCCTCGGGCGCGCCGACGAACGTCATGTCGAGCGCGCCGTGCAACTCGAGATGGCGCTCGGCGTCGCGCGTGCCATCGAGGACCGCAGCGTCCTGGTGGCGGAAGCCGGAACGGGTGTCGGCAAGACCTTCGCCTACCTCGTGCCGACGCTCCTCAGCGGCGCCCGCGCGCTCGTCAGCACCGCCACCAAGAGCTTGCAGGACCAGCTCTTCCTGCGCGACATCCCGCGCCTGCGCGACGCCCTGCGCATTCCGGTGACGGTGGCCTTGTTGAAAGGGCGTGCGAGCTATTTGTGCCTGCACCGCCTCCAACAGGCCCGCCAGGCCGATTCGCTGCCCGACCGCTGGGCGGTGCGCACGCTCGCGAAGATCGAGCAATGGGCGCGGGTGACGACCGGCGGCGATCTGGCCGAGCTCGAGGGCCTGGACGAACGCAGCAGCGTGATTCCGCTCGTGACCTCGACGCGGGAGAACTGTCTCGGTCAGGAATGCCCGCAGTTCCGCCAGTGCCATGTGGTGAAGGCGCGGCGCGAGGCGCTGCTCGCCGACGTGGTCGTCGTGAACCACCACCTTTTCTTCGCCGACATGAGCCTGCGCGACACCGGGGTCGCCGAGTTGCTGCCGAGCGTAGAGGTCGCGGTATTCGACGAGGCGCATCAGCTCACCGAAGCCGGCGTGCAATTCCTCGGCACCGTGCTCGGCACGTCACAGGCGATCGATTTCGCGCGCGACCTGCTCGCGCTCGGTCTGCAGCAGGCGCGCGGTCTGCAGCCCTGGCAGGAACTCGCGGCCGGGTGTCAACAAGCCGCACACGACCTGCGCCTGGCGGCCCACGGCCAGCTGCGCGAGTTGCGCGGCACGCTGAAGCTGCGCTGGAGCGAGCGTGGTGAGGCCGAGGACTTCAGCGCTGCGCTTGCCAGCCTCGAGGCGGCTGGCAAGTCGGCCAGGGCGGCGCTGCAGACCGTCGCCGAGAGCTCGCCCGACCTCGCCCGGCTGGCCGAGCGCGCGGCCGATTTGGCTGCGCTTGCCGAACGATTCGCCGCGCCGGCGGGCGCTGGCAACGTGCGCTGGATCGACGTTTCGCCGAACCAGGCGCGGCTCGTCGAGTCGCCGCTGGACATCCGCGAAGCGCTCCACCAACAGATCGACGCTTCGGCGAAGGGCTGGGTGTTCACTTCGGCGACGCTCGGCGACGACGCGGCGCTCAGCTGGTTCACCGAGCCGGCGGGTCTCGCCGGCGCGACGAAACTCCGGCTCGGCAGCCCGTTCGATTACGCCAGCCATGCCCGGCTCTACGTTCCGCGCGGTTTTCCAAAGCCGAACGATGCCGCCCATTCGGCCTCGGTCGCGATCCTCACCGCCCGCCTCGCGCGCACGCTGGGCGGCCGTACGTTCGTCTTGACGACGACGCTGCGGGCCCTCCAGACCATCGGCGACCGGCTCAGGGCGGAGTTCGATGCCGCCGGCGATCGGCTCCGCGTGCTGGTCCAGGGACAGATCCCGAAACGCCAGCTGATCCAGCAGTTCGTGAGCGACCCGCGTGCCGTGCTGGTCGGTTCACAGAGCTTCTGGGAAGGGATCGACGTGCCCGGCGACGCACTCCAATGCGTGCTGATCGACAAGCTGCCGTTTCCGCCGCCCAACGATCCGCTCGTCGAAGCGCGGGTCCGGCGGCTCGAACAGGAAGGGCGCGATCCCTTCGCCGACTATTTCGTCGCCGAGACCGCGGTGTCCCTGAAGCAGGGTGCCGGCCGACTGATCCGCAGCGAAACCGACCGCGGGCTGCTGGTGGTCTGTGACCCGCGAATGGCAGGCATGAATTACGGCAAACGGTTGCGCGAGGCGCTGCCGCCGATGACCCCCGTGACGAACGAGGCGGAAGCGGTGGCGTGGCTGGGCCTGCTGGCGTCCGCGGCCGGCCGGGACGATCTCAACCGATCGTCACCAGATCTGCCACCAGCGTTTCTTGCCGCCGAAAGACGGCGAGCCGTTGGCGGCGCCGCGTGACGGGAAGCTGCTTGCCAGCACCCGTTGGGCGTCGTCGCGCAGATCGGTCAGACCGAGCCGGTCGTAGCTTTGCGCCATGATCCCCAGCGCTTCTTCGGCCGACGGCGACTGCTGGAATTCCGACACCACCGCCTGCGCGCGATTCGCCGCGGCGACGAATGCCCCGCGGCGGTAGTAGTAACGAGCGACGTGCAGGTCGTACGCCGCCAGCGCGTTGACGATGTAATTCATGCGCGCGCGCGCATCGTCGGCGTAGAGCGACTGCGGGAACTGCTCGACGAGTTGCTTGTAGGACTGGTAGGAGTCGCGCGCCGCCTGCTGATCGCGTTCGGAAAGGTCCTGACCGGTCAGGCTGCCGAGCAAGCCGAGGTTGTCGTTGAAATTGATCAGGCCCTGAAGATAGAACGCGTAATCGACGCCCGGGCTCGTCGGGTGCAGCTTGATGAAGCGCTCAAGGGCCGCGAGCGCCTGAGGCTTGTCGCCACTCTTGTAGAGCGCGTAGGCCCGTTCGATCTGCGCCTGTTGCGCCAAAGCGGTGCCGGACGCTCGCCCCTCGAGTCGCTCGTAGAGCTTGGCGGCGCGTTCAAAGTTCGCCTGCGAGGCTTCTTCCTTGGCCTCTGCATACAATCGTTCCGCACTCCATTGCGACTCCGGGTCGCGTGGCGATGTGCCGCAACCCGCAACGGCCGCCGCCATGAAAATGACGGCTGCGATGCGGTCGCAACGGTGTCGGGTCGGCTGTGGCATGGAGCGGAGCGATTATAGGTGGCGACCTTTTCGGCTCCGAATCGCGACGGTCGGATCGAGGCGCTGCCGGACGACGGCATCGAGAAGCCCGAGCCGAAGCTTCCGTCCGGCATCGATGGCGAGGTCGAGCGCCGGGAAGCGAAGGTGCCCGAACGCTTCCACGGCGAGCGGCTCGACCATGTGCTGGTCGAGATGGCCGGCGAGTTCTCGCGCCGGCACCTTCAGGGTCTGATCGAAGACGGCCACGTCCAGGTCGAGGGGCGCATCGTCACGACCCCGGCCAAGAAACTGCGTGCCGAACAGACCGTCACGCTCGAACTGGTGCCGACCGCCGAGAGCCGCGCGTTCCGGCCGCAGGCCTTGCCGATTGCGGTGGTGTTCGAGGACGAGCACCTTCTGGTGGTCGACAAGGCGGCTGGGATGGTGGTGCATCCCGCGGCCGGCAACTGGTCGGGCACCTTGCTGAATGCGCTGCTGGCCCACCACCCCGGTGCTGCGGCGCTGCCCCGGGCCGGCATCGTCCACCGGCTCGACAAGGACACCACCGGTCTGATGGTCGTCGGCAAGACGCTGCCGGTGGTCACGGCGCTGGTCCGCGAGATCGCGGCGCGGGAAGTGCGGCGCGAGTACCTGGCCGTCGTCCACGGCCGGGTCACGCCGGGGTCGTTCGCCGTGGATGCTGCGATCGGTCGGGACCCCCGGGTGCGGGTGCGCATGGCGGTCGTCGGCTCGGGCAAGCCGGCACGCACCGAGGTCGAGGTGGCGGCCCGGCATGCGGAAGCGAGTGCCCTGCGCTGCCGTCTGCACACCGGGCGCACGCATCAGATCCGGGTGCACATGGCGTGGCGCGGTCACCCGCTGGTGGGCGATGCGCTGTACGGCGGCCGCCCGCGGTTCGGCATGCTGCGGCAGGCGCTGCACGCCGCGCGCCTGGGCTTCCGCCACCCGGTGTACGGGGAGGCGATGGTCTTCGAGGCGCCGCCGCCCCAGGATTTCGCCGCGGCCTGGGACGAGGTCGTCGCCGCATCCGAAGGCGGAAATGCACGAGGCGCGGAGCTCGACGGCCGTGATGTGTGCAGACCCGGCGCTGGGTCCGCTACAATTCGCTAATCGAAGGTGCGCCGTCGACGTGCCGACCCGCTGGCGACAGCAGGCGAGTGCCGGTGGGACGCGACTGCAGCCGGTGACCACCGCGCGGCGTCAGGGTCGCCGATCATTGCGGCGGCGGTTCGATCCGCTTCCCTCCTGCGCGCCACAAGGCGCGTTTCATGCCGGCCCGGAAGTGTCTTCCGGCCGCTCGTCGCAAGCGGTGCCGTGCACCGAGCGCTTGCCGCCCTGTTCCGAATTGTCCGCACGAGCCGCGATCGATCCGACCGCGAACCAACGAAGCCGATGAACACCCAGGATGCGAAGCGCGTCCTCGAAACCGCGCTGATCTGCGCCGGTCGACCTTTGCCGTTGCGCGACATGCGCGGCATGTTCGCCGACCGGATCGAGGCCGACACGCTCGAGGCGCTGCTCGACGAGCTCGCCGCCGACTGGCGCGACCGTGGCGTCGAGCTCGTGCCGCTCGCCGACGGCTGGCGTCTGCAGAGCCGTCCCGAGATGCGTGAATACCTCGATCGCCTGAACCCGGAAAAGCCGCCGCGCTATTCCCGTGCCGTGATGGAGACGCTGGCCATCGTCGCGTACCGGCAACCGGTCACGCGCGGTGAGATCGAGGAGATCCGTGGCGTGACGGTGGCGACGCAGATCCTCAAGCAGCTCGAAGACCGCGGCTGGGTCGAGGCGATCGGTCACCGCGAATCGCCCGGCCGTCCGGCCCTGCTCGCGACGACCCGTCAGTTCCTCGACGACCTCGGGCTCGCGGGTCTGGCGCAACTGCCGCCACTCGCCGAGCTTGTATCCGGCGAGGCGTTCGCGACGCCCTCCGATGTCGCACCCGACCCTCGCTCGTTGTCCGCTCCTCGCCCGACGCCCCCTGCACCGATGGAAGCCACTGAATGAACGCCACCCCCGAGTCCCTCGAGCCCGTGACCGACGATGCGGCCGCACCGACCGCGGCCGATGCGCCGCTCGAGCCGACGCGCCGGCGCCGTGCCGTGAAGCCGAAAGCTGCCGCCGACGCCGCCCAGGCCGGAGCAGCGGCCGACGCCGACACGGCCGGTGACTCGATCGACGAAGGTCCGACGCAGGCAGCCGAGTCGGCGGCCAACGCGCCGGAAATACCGTCGAAGCCGCGCCGGCGCCGCGCCGCGACGGTTCCGCGCGATCTCGATTCCGGGACGACCGAAGCGGCAGCAGCGCCGGACGCGGACGCGCCGCCAAACGCCGCTGCCGAGCGTACGGCGGTCGAGGCGGCGCGGGTGGCGAGCGAGCCGCTGGCCGTTCCGGCCACGCGCCTCAGCGGCGATGCGGTCGGCGGAGTTGCGGCCGCCACCGAACCGCTCGGCGGCGTCGCTCCGGTCGCGGCGGCTGACGAAGCCGCCGGCGTGACGGACAGCGGCGCTGCGCCCGAGAACGACGACCCCGGCGCCGCGAACGGCGATCGCAGCCGCGGCAACCGCACCCGGAACCGCCGCGACCGCAAACGCCACGAGCCGCGCGAGGGCGGGACGGGCGCGTCGGCCTCGGCGATGCCGGGGCCGCCCGCACCCGCCGCGCCCCTCGCGGGTGCCTTGTTCGAGCAGGTCGTCTCCGGGCAGTTCGATGTTGCCGGCGAGCCGCCCGCCGATAGCGAAGCGCCGGCCGAGGAGGCCGCGGCGACGAGCAAGCGCGTGCTGTTGCCGGAGCTTGAAGCGCCGAAACTGCACAAGGTTCTCGCGCAGTCCGGCATCGGGTCGCGCCGCGACATGGAAGATCTGATCGCCGACGGCAAGGTCGCCGTCAACGGTGAGCCGGCCCATGTCGGCCAGCGGGTGTCGTTCGGCGACCGCGTCCAGGTGAACGGCAAGCCGGTCAAGCTCCGGATCGTGCCGCCGCCGCCGCGCATCATCGCGTACCACAAGCCGGTCGGCGAGATCGTGACGCACGACGACCCGCAGAATCGCCCGACGGTGTTCCGCCGGTTGCCACGTCTGCAGCAAGGCAAATGGCAATCGGTCGGTCGGCTCGATATCAACACCGAAGGCCTGCTGCTGTTCACCAACTCGGGCGAGTTGGCAAACCAGCTGATGCACCCGCGCTTCGGCGTCGAACGCGAATACGCGGTGCGGTTGCTCGGTACGCTCACCGAGGAGCAGAAGATCAAGTTGCAGTCGGGCGTCGAGATCGAAGGTCAAACCGCCGGATTCGCCTCGATCGTCGATGGCGGCGGCGACGGGGCGAACCACTGGTATCGGGTCGTGATCACCGAAGGCCGCAACCGCGAGGTGCGAAAGCTGTTCGACGCGGTCGGGCTCACGGTGAGCCGGCTGATTCGCATCCGTTACGGCACTGTGGTGTTGCCCTTCGGTTTGAAACGCGGCGTCTGGGTCGACCTCGAGGAGGGCGATGTTCGCTCGATCCGGCGTCTGGCGATGCCGCAAGGCGGTCCGGGAACCGACCGGCCGGGGCCGCGCCAGGATTCGCGCTCGGAGCCGCGCGGCGGCATGCGGCCGAACGAGGCGCGTCAGTCACCGCCGAACGCCCGCGGCGACCGCGGGCCGGCGCGGCCGCCGAGCGATCGGCGCCCTGCCGAGCGCAACGAGATGCCGGGCGGCTTTCGCACCGAGCCGCCGGTGCAGAGGCCGTCCGAAGGGTTGCGCGATGATGAACCCGAGATGGACTTCGATCCGGCGTCGATCCCGAACCCGCTCGAACAGACTTTCGACAAGCGCTTCGTTTCGAACCCGCGCAGCTCGATCGGCGGGCGTGGTTTTCGCCAGGGCGGCGGCGGTTTCGGTGCCGGCGGCAGTGCACCTGCGCCGGGCCCGAAGCGCGGACCGGCGGGCGCGCCGAACCAGCCCGATCCGCTCCAGACGTCGCTCGGCGTGTTCGGTGCCGAAGCGTTCCATCGCAAGAACCGCGGTGGCGGTGGCGGTGGCGGTCAAGGCGGCAACCGAGGCGGGCAGGGTGGGCAGGGCGGCGGCTTCGGCGGCGGAAAGCGCGGACGCTGAGTTCGGCACTCCGGCGCGCTCGGGTTTCAGAGGTCCGGCTTGCTAGAATTCGAGGCTTTGCTCAGCGCCTCATAACGGAGAAAACGACATGGCCGTCGAACGCACGCTATCGATCATCAAGCCGGACGCGGTTGCGAAGAACGTGATCGGGCAGATCTATGCGCGTTTCGAGAGCGCCGGGCTGAAGGTCATCGCCTCGCGCATGGCGCAGCTCTCGCGCGCCGAAGCCGAAGCGTTCTACGCCGTCCACAAGGCACGGCCGTTTTTCAAGGATCTTGTCGGGTTCATGATTTCCGGCCCGGTGATGATCCAGGTGCTCGAAGGTGAGGGCGCGATTCTGAAGAACCGCGATCTGATGGGCGCCACGGACCCGAAGAAGGCCGAGAAGGGCACGATCCGCGCCGATTTCGCCGACAGCATCGACGCCAACGCGGTTCATGGCTCCGATGCTGCCGAAACCGCCGCGGTCGAGATTGCTTTCTTCTTCGCGGCCATGAACGTGTTCAGCCGCTGAGGGCGCGCCGCGCCTCGCTGCGAGGCCTCCGATGACAGACGCCGCCAACCTCCTCGGACTGGATCGCGATGCGCTGGCAGGTTTCTGCGAGCAATTTGGCGAGAAGCGGTTTCGCGCGACGCAGCTTTTTCGCTGGATTCATCAGCGCGGCGCCGGCGATTTCGCGGCGATGTCGGATCTCGCCAAATCGATGCGTGAACGGCTCGCCGGCCGCGCACGGGTCGAAGCGATGCCCGTTCTCAGCGAGCAGGCCTCGACCGACGGCACGATCAAGTGGTTGTTCGACGCCGGCGGCGGCGACGCCATCGAAACCGTTTTCATCCCGGAAGACGACCGCGGCACGCTCTGCATCTCATCGCAGGTTGGCTGCGCGATCGGCTGTCGCTTCTGTTCGACCGGACACCAGGGCTTCAGCCGCAACCTGACGACTGCCGAGATCGTTGGTCAGCTCTGGTTCGCCGAACACCACCTGCGGCGCCGTCTCGGTCTGGCCGATGGCGAACGCGCCATCACGAACGTCGTGATGATGGGCATGGGCGAGCCGCTGCAGAACTACGCGGCGCTGGTTCCCGCGCTGCGGACGATGCTCGACGACCACGGCTACGGCCTCTCGCGGCGCCGGGTGACCGTGTCGACCTCGGGGGTCGTGCCGATGATCGACCGGCTCGGCGTCGACGCGCCGGTCGCGCTGGCGGTGTCCCTGCACGCGCCGAACGACGCGTTGCGCGACGAGTTGGTGCCGCTCAACCGCAAGTACCCGCTTGCGGAGCTGCTCGCGGCCTGCCGCCGCTACCTCGACAAGGCGCCGCGCGACTTTGTGACCTTCGAATATTGCATGCTCGACGGCGTCAACGACAGCGACGCCCACGCCCGCGAGCTGCTCGCGCTGGTGCAGCAGCCGAGCACCGGCGTACGCTGCAAGCTGAACCTGATTCCGTTCAATCCATTTCCGGCGTCGGGCCTGCTTCGTTCGTCTCCCGAGCGGGTCGCCGCGTTCGCGCGCGTCTTGCAGCAGGGCGGTCTGGTTGCGACCGTTCGCAAGACCCGTGGCGACGACATCGATGCGGCCTGCGGCCAGCTCGCCGGCGAGGTGCAGGACCGGACCCGCGTGCACGAACGCAGGGTGGTGAGCATGCCGGTGCGCCTGCCGCGCCGGCCGTCGCTCGAGCTGGTCGAAGCAGCTTCGCCGGCCGGCGGGGCGGGGTCGTGAGCCGTTCGCGCAGGGGTGGAATCGGCGCCGCCCGGCGGTCCGCGTCGGCGCTCGCGCTTGCCACGGCGCTCGTGTTCGGTTCGCTCGCCGGCTGCGCCAACCGGCCCGGCACGCCGGCGGCGACACCGGGCGGCGACATCGTCACGGCGTCCGACGAATCCCAGCCGAGCCGGCGCGCGCGCCTGCACCTGGAGCTGGCGTCCGGCTACTTCACGCGCGGCCAGATGACAACCGCGCTCGATGAGGTGAAGATCGCGCTGCTGAACCAGCCGGCCTCGGCCGAGGCCTACAACCTGCGCGGGCTGATCTACGCCAACCTGAACGACGAGCCGCTCGCCGAGGAAAGCTTCCGCCGGGCGCTGCAGCTGGCGCCGCGCGATGTCGATACGCTTCAGAACTTCGGCTACTACCTGTGCCAGAAAAAGCGTTACCCCGAAGCCGACGTGATGTTCGACCGTGCGATCGCGCTGCCGCGCCGCGATCCGGCGCGAACGCTGCTCACCAAGGGTGTTTGCGAGGCCTTCGCCGGGCAGCTGGGCGATGCCGAGGCGAGCCTGCAACAGGCTTTCCAGCTCGATCCGAACAACCCCTCGACCACCGTGAACCTGGCCGAGGTGCTGTACCGGCGCGGCGATTACGACCGCGCGCGGTTCTACATCCGCCGCATGAACGCCGTGCCGGCGCTGACCGGCTCGCAGACCCTCTGGCTGGCCGCGCGGATCGAGCAGCGGCTCGGCAACCCCGCCGGCGTTCGCGAGTACGGCGAGCAGTTGCGCCAACGCTTTCCCGAGTCGCGCGAGGCCGCCTCGTTCGAACGCGGCCGCTTCGATGAGTGATGCCGCCGCTGCGGGCCACGCCGCCAGCCCCGAGCGGGGAACGAGCGCCGGCGCCTTGTTGCGTCATGCGCGGCAGGCGCAGGGCCTGCACATCGCCGCGCTCGCTTCGGCGATCAAGGTCGTGCCGAAGAAGCTCGAGGCGCTCGAAGCCGATCGGCTCGAGGAGCTGCCCGACGCGACCTTCGCGCGGGCGCTGGCCCAGGCGGTTTGCCGTTTCCTGAAGATCGATCCGGCGCCGGTGCTCGCCTTGCTGCCGCCCCTGAGCGGGCCGCGGCGGCTCGAGCAGGTCGCTGAAGGGCTGAACACGCCGTTTCACGAAGCGTCCGGGCGGCTGGTGCCGCGCGAATGGGCCCGGGTGACGAGGCCGGCGCTCTGGCTGGCCTTGCTGATCGTCCTCGCGACGCTCGCCGTGTACCTGTTCCCGACGCACTGGCGGCCGTTGTTCGACGCCGCGACCGGCCGTGTGTCGAGCCGGGCGCCGGCGGTCCGCGCCGGTTCGGCGGCGGCCGGGGCGCTGTCGCCCTCCACCCTCGCAGCCATGGGCTCTGCGGGCGAGCCGGGATCGGTAACCCTGTCGGGGCCGACGATCGGCGTGGACGCGGCCTCGCTCGCGCCCGCGGCGGGCGGCTCGGGCGCGGCCGAGGCGGCGCGCGCATCGGCCGCCCTCATGATGCCGCCCGCGGCGGTCGGCGCCACACCGGCTGCCGCTGCGGCGAGCGCAGCCGGCGCCGGCTGGCTGCGGATCGAGACGGGCGCGCCCTCATGGGTAGGTGTCACGGACGGCCATAGCCGCATGCTGCTGGCGCGAACCCTTCAGGCCGACGAGCGGGTCGCGCTCGACGGCGATCCGCCGTTGCGGGTGACGATCGGCAATGCTTTCGCGACCCGGCTGACGGTGCGCGGCGTGCCGCTCGACATCGCTCCATCGACCACCGGCAACATCGCCCGCCTGGATGTCAAGTAGGCCCCCCATGAGCGACATGATCCTGCCGACCGCCGCCCTCGACGACCTCGTCGAGCCCGTCGTCCCCCACCGGCACCTCACCCGCCAGACGGAGGTGCGCTGGGGCGCCCGCGTCGTCAGCGTCGGCGGTGGCGCGCCGGTGCGCGTGCAGGCGATGACCAACACCGACACCGTCGACGCGATCGGCACCGCGATCCAGGTCAAGGAGCTCGCCATCGCCGGCGCGGAGATGGTGCGGATCACGGTCAACACACCCGAGGCCGCCGCCCAGGTGCCGTACATCCGCGAGCAGCTCGACCGGATGGGAATCGATGTGCCCCTGATCGGCGACTTCCACTACAACGGTCATCGGCTGCTGAACGACTTTCCCGCGTGTGCCGAGGCCTTGTCGAAGTACCGGATCAACCCCGGCAATGTCGGCAAGGGCGACAAGCACGACAAGCAGTTCGCGCAGATGGTCGAGGTCGCGGCGCGTTTCGCCAAGCCGGTGCGGATCGGCGTGAACTGGGGCAGCCTCGATCAGGAACTGCTCGCCGACCTGATGGACGCGAACGGCCGGCTCGCCTCGCCCGAGCCGTTGCAACAGGTGATGTACAGGGCGATCCTCATCTCGGCGATCCAGTCGGGGCGGCGCGCCGAGTCGCTCGGTCTCCCCGCCGACCGGATCATTCTCTCCGCCAAGATGAGCGGCGTGCAGGACCTGATCGCGGTTTACCGGGCGCTCGCCAGGCGCTGCGACTACGCGCTGCACCTCGGGCTGACCGAAGCGGGCATGGGCACCAAGGGCACGGTCGCGTCGACGGCGGCGCTCGCGGTGCTGTTGCAGGAGGGCATCGGCGACACGATCCGCGTCTCGTTGACGCCGCAGCCCGGCGAGGCGCGCACGCAGGAGGTGGTGGTCGCGCTCGAGATCCTGCAGGCGCTCGGTCTGCGGCATTTCAACCCGAGCGTCACGGCCTGCCCCGGCTGCGGCCGCACCACCAGCACCACGTTCCAGGTGCTCGCCAAGCAGATCGACGATTTCCTGCGGGCGCAAATGCCCGTCTGGAAGGCGCGCTACCCCGGCGTCGAGGCCATGAAAGTGGCGGTGATGGGCTGCATCGTCAACGGTCCGGGCGAGAGCAAGCACGCCGACATCGGCATCAGCCTTCCCGGCACCGGGGAGGCGCCGGCCGCGCCGGTGTTCATCGACGGCCAGAAAGCGCTGACGCTGCGCGGCGAGAACATCGCCGCCGAGTTCCACGCGCTGGTCGAGCGTTACATCGAGCAGCGCTTCGGCGCGGTTACCGCCGGCCCTTGAACAGGGCGCCGGCGACGCGTCGCGGCGGCAAGATCGTGACCGCAGCTTCCTCCCGCCAGCCTTCAGCTCCCTCGATGTCGACGCCTTTGAACCCTCGACCCGCTGTGCTCCAGGCCGTCAAGGGCATGAACGACATCCTGGCGCCGGAATCGGCGCGCTGGGAGTGGTTCGAAGCCAAGGTGCGTGCGCTGATGGGACGCTACGGTTACGCCAACGTTCGCACGCCGGTCGTCGAGCCGACCGCACTGTTCGTGCGCGGCATCGGCGCGGTGACCGACATCGTCGAGAAAGAGATGTACTCGTTCGTCGATGCGATGAACGGCGACGCCTTGACGCTGCGGCCCGAGGCCACCGCCGGCATCGTCCGGGCGATGATCGAGCACGACGCGCTCTACCAGGGGCCGCAGCGGGTCTGGTCCGAAGTTTCGGTGTTCCGCCACGAGCGGCCGCAGAAGGGCCGCTACCGGCAGTTCCACCAGATCGATGTCGAAGCGCTCGGCTTCGTCGGCCCCGACGTCGATGCCGAGCAGATCCTGATGTGCCGGGCGCTGCTCGTCGATCTCGGCGTCCCGATCGCCGACGTGCGGCTTGAATTGAACAGCCTCGGCCAGGCGGCCGAGCGGCTCGCGCACCGTGAGGCGCTGGTCCGCCATTTCGACGCGCATGCCGATCGGCTCGACGACGATGCGCGGCGCCGTCTGTCGACCAACCCGCTCCGCATCCTCGACACCAAGAACCCGGCGATGCAGGCGCTGGTCGAGGCCGCGCCGAAGTTGATGGACTTTCTGGGCCCCGAGTCGCTCGCGCATTTCGATGGGGTGCGCGCGGCGCTCGATGCCGTCGGCCAGCCCTACCGCATCAATCCGCGCCTGGTGCGGGGCCTCGACTATTACAACCTGACGGTCTTCGAATGGGTGACCGACCGACTCGGCGCGCAGGGCACGGTCTGCGGCGGCGGCCGTTACGACGGGCTCTTCGAGCAGCTCGGCGGCAAGCCGACGCCGGCGGTCGGCTGGGGCATGGGCATCGAGCGGATGCTGCTGCTGCTCGAGGCGGTCGGCAGCGTGCCGGCGGAGCCGGCGCTCGATGCCTACGCGATCGTGCCGGGCGCGGCGCAGTCGGTCGTCGCGGTCGCGGTGTGCGAGGAATTGCGGCGCGCCGGCATGAACGTCCGGATGCACGCGGCGGGCGCGACCGGCTGGGGCAGCCTCAAGTCGCAATTCAAGCGCGCCGATGCGAGCGGCGCCCGCCTCGCGCTGATCTTCGGCAGCGACGAGTCAGCGCGCGGCGAGTTCGCCGTCAAGCCGCTGCGCGACCCCGCAGCGGCACAGGTCGAAGTGCTGATCGCCGAAGCCGGCGCCTGGGCCGCGAGCCTTTGGTTGCCGCCGCGGGACGGCACATCTCGCGCCGCATAATCCCGCCTCCACCGCCTGCCCCGTCCATGGCCACGCATCTCGCTCTCGAAGAACAAGAACAACTCGATCAGCTCAAGGCTTTCTGGAAGCGGTACGGCAACGCGTTGACCTGGGTCGCGATTCTGGTGCTGGCCGGCCTGGCCCTCTGGAACGGCTGGAACTGGTGGCAGCGCGAGCAGGCCGGCAAGGCGGGGTCGATGTTCGACCAGCTCGAGCGCGCCGCGCAGGCCGGTGACGCAGCGCAGGCCGGACGCGTGTTCGCCGATCTCCGCGATCGTTACCCGCGCACCGCGTTCGCCGAACAGGGTGGCCTGGCGGCGGCGAAGGTCGCATTCGAGAAGGGCAAAACCGACGACGCGCTCGCCGCGCTCGACTGGGTCGGCGCCCATGCTCGGGAAGACGAGTACCGGGCGATCGCGCAGTTGCGCGCCGCTGGTCTGCTGCTCGATCAGAAGAAGTTCGACGCGGCGCTGCAACGCCTGAATGCGGCACCCGGGTCAGTGGGGTCCGAATTCTCGGCGCTCTTCGCCGACCGCCGCGGGGATGTGCTGAAGGCCCAGGGCAAGCTCGACGCTGCCAAAACGGCCTATGCGCAGGCCTGGCAGGCCATGGACGCGAAGGTCGAGTACCGGCGCTTGATCGAGGCCAAGTTGACCGCGCTCGGCGCCCCGCCGTCCGCGGCGGCGCCGGCCACGGGGCCGGCGAAGTGACCCGGCGGCCGGTGCTCCACCGTGCACGGCACGGTCTGGCGCTCGCGCTCGCGCTCGTCGCGCTGCTCGTGGCCTGTGCGGGTGGCGGCAGGCCGAAGCCGCAGCCGCTCGAACCCTTGACGCCGAAAATCACCCCCAGCCTCGCCTGGACCCAGCGCATCGAGTCGATCCGCTTCCCGCTCTCGGTGTCGACCGTGGGCGAGGTCTTCACCCTCGCCGGCGATGACGGCACGGTCGTCGCCCTCGCCGCGGCCACCGGGCAGGAGGTCTGGCGCATGAACGCCGGCGCGAAGCTGTCCGCCGGGGTCGGCAGCGATGGCCGCTTCGCCGCGGTGGTAACGCGCGACAACGAGCTCGTCCTTATCGAGAAAGGTCAGGTCCGCTGGCGCAAGTCGATCGGCTCGCGCAGCGTCACCGCACCGCTGGTGGCTGGTGAGCGGGTCTTCACCCTCGGCGTCGACCGCGTGGTGCAGGCCTTCGACGCGCTCGACGGGCGCAAGCTCTGGGCGCTGCAGCGGTCGGGCGATCCGCTGACGCTCGCCCAGTCCGGGGTCGTCGCGGCGTTCAAGAACACGCTGGTCATCGGGCAGGGGCCGCGTCTTCTGGGCGTCGATCCGCTGCAAGGCAGCGTCAAGTGGGAGGTTGCGGTGGGTGCGCCGCGCGGCGCCAACGAGATCGAGCGCCTGGCCGACATGGTGGGACCGGTGGTGCGGGTGGGCGACGTGATCTGCGCCCGCTCCTACCAGGCGGCGGTCGGCTGCGTCGATGCCGAGCGCGGCACGCTCGTCTGGAGCAAGAACGTCGGCGGCACCGATGCGCTCGCTGGCGACGCCGAGCTGCTGTTCGGCGGCGACGCCACCGACCGCCTCGCCGCGTGGAAAACCGGCAGCGGCGATGGCGTCTGGTCGAACGACAAGCTGCAGTACCGCTCGCTCGGCCCGCCGGCTGTGTTCGGCGATTCGGTCGTGTTCGGCGACGAGGAGGGCACCTTGCACTGGTTCGCGCGCGCGAGCGGCGAGGCGCAGTTGCGCACGCCGACCGACGGCAGCGCGATCGCCGTGGCGCCGGTCGCGTCCGGCACGACCTTGTTGGTCGTGACGCGCAAGGGCGGCCTCTACGCCTTCCGGCGTTGAAGCAGGCCGCCGCCGGGCGACGTCCGTCATGAAGCCGGTGATCGCCGTGGTCGGGCGGCCGAACGTCGGCAAGTCGACGCTGTTCAACCGGCTGACGAAGACGCGCGACGCGATCGTCGCCGACTTTTCCGGGCTGACGCGGGACCGCCACTACGGTGACGGTCGCGTCGGCGAGCGCGAGTTCATCGTCGTCGACACCGGCGGCTTCGAACCCGACAGCACGACCGGCATCGTTCGCGAGATGGCCAAGCAGACCCGGCAGGCCGTGGCCGAGGCCGATGTCGTCGTGTTCGTCGTCGACCTGCGCACCGGCGTTTCGGGGCAGGACCAGGACATCGCCCGCTTTCTGCGCACCTCCGGCAAGCCGGTCGTGCTGGCGGTCAACAAGGCCGAGGGCATGCAGGAATCGCCGCTGCTCGGCGAGTTCTTCGAGCTCGGGCTCGGCGTGCCGGAGCCCGTCTCGGCGGCGCACGGGCAGGGCATCCGGAACCTGATCGAGCGGGCCCTCGCGGACCTGGACCCGGAGCCCGATGAGCCTCCGGCCGAAGGCGAGGATGGTGCCGGACCGATCCGCCTGGCGGTGGCGGGGCGGCCGAACGTCGGCAAATCGACCCTCATCAACACTTGGCTCGGCGAGGAGCGCCTGGTCGCCTTCGACCAACCCGGCACGACGCGGGATGCGATCACCGTGCCGTTCGAGCGCAACGGCCAGCGCTTCGATCTGATCGACACCGCCGGCCTGCGCCGCAGGGGCAAGGTGTTCGAGGCGGTCGAGAAGTTCTCGGTCGTAAAGACGCTGCAGGCCATCGCCGAGGCGAGCGTCGTGCTGCTGCTGCTCGACGCGACCCAGGGCGTCACCGACCAGGACGCGCACATCGCCGGCTATGTCCTCGAGAGCGGGCGCGCGGTGGTGATCGCGATCAACAAATGGGACGCGGCGGACGCGTACCAGCGCGAGACGGTGCAGCGCTCGATCGAGCAGCGGCTCGCGTTCTTGAAATTCGCCAGCGTGCTGCAGATCTCGGCGATCAAACGTCAGGGCCTCGGACCGGTCTGGAAAGCGATCGGCGATGCCCACGCTTCGGCGTCGAAGAAGATGCCGACGCCGATTCTGACGCGCCTGTTGCAGGAGGCCGTCGAGCACCAGGCGCCGAAGCGGGCCGGCGCGTTCCGGCCGAAGCTACGTTATGCGCATCAGGGCGGCTCCAACCCGCCGCTCGTGGTGATTCACGGCAATTCGCTCGAGCATGTGACGGATGTGTACAAGCGCTTTCTCGAGGGCCGCTTTCGTGCGCATTTCAAACTCGTCGGGACACCGATGCGCATCGAGATGCGGTCGTCGAAGAACCCGTTCGCGGACCGCGACTGACCGAATGTCCCCATTGCTGCGCTGCGACATCGCTGTGGTAATGTCCCCGCTTCACCATCGTCATCACGGAGCATATCGTGAGCAACAAAGGGCAATTGCTACAAGACCCGTTCTTGAACGTGCTGCGCAAGGAGCACGTTCCGGTCTCGATCTACCTCGTGAACGGCATCAAACTGCAGGGGCATATCGAATCCTTCGACCAGTACGTGGTGCTGCTTCGCAATACCGTCACGCAGATGGTCTACAAGCACGCCATCTCGACCGTGGTGCCGGGGCGTGCGGTCAACTTCCAGCCGGCGGAGCCCGCCGAGCCGAGCGCTTGAGCTGCTTTCGCTCGATCGTTCCTTTGCATCGCCCGGTGCTTTGAACTCGCCGGCAGCTCCCGCCGCGGGCGGGCCGGACGCGCCGCCGCGCGCGATCTTGGTGGGGGTCGATTTCGGCCGCGGCAAGCCTTTCGACGCGACGCTCGATGAACTGGCCTTGCTGGCCGAATCGGCGGGCGACGAACCGGTCGCCCGTGTCATCGCACGCCGCAAGGCCCCCGACCCCGCGCTCTTCGTCGGCTCGGGCAAGGCTGACGAAATCAAGGCGTTGGTCGAAGGGCATCGCGCCGAGGCCGTTCTGTTCGATCAGGCATTGTCGCCCGCGCAGCAGCGCAATCTCGAGCGCCATCTCGGCGTCGCGGTGGCTGACCGCACGATGCTGATTCTCGAAATCTTCGGCGAACGGGCGCAGAGCCACGAGGGCAAGCTGCAGGTCGAGTTGGCGCGCCTGCAGTACTTGTCGACCCGTCTGGTGCGGCGCTGGAGCCACCTGGAACGACAGCGCGGCGGCATCGGCACGCGGGGCGGCCCGGGCGAGGCGCAGATCGAGCTCGACCGTCGCATGATCGGCGAGCGCATCAAGAACGTGCAGAAGCAGCTCGAGCGCGTCAAAAAGCAACGCCAGACCCAGCGCCGTGCGCGCGAACGCAACCAGACTTTCCGCGTCTCGCTCGTCGGCTACACCAACGCCGGCAAGTCGACGCTCTTCAACGCGCTGGTCAACGCCAAGGCCTATGCCGCCGACCAGCTGTTCGCGACGCTGGACACCACCACCCGGCAGCTCTACCTGGAGCAGGCGCGGCGCTCGGTGTCGTTGTCGGACACGGTCGGCTTCATCCGGGATCTGCCGCACAAACTGGTCGAGGCCTTCGAGGCGACGCTGCAGGAAGCCAACGATGCCGACCTGCTGCTGCACGTCGTCGATGCCGCCAGCCCGCATCTCGATGAGCAGATGCGCGAAGTGCGGCGCGTGCTCGCCGAGATCGGCGCGGCGTCGATTCCGCAGGTGCTGGTCTACAACAAGCTCGATCGACTGGAGGCGGACCAGCGACCGCGCGCGGTCCGCGACTCGGTGGAGGGCGACGCCGGCGTCCGCGAGCAGCGGGTGTTCGTCAGCGCGTTGACCGGCGAAGGGCTCGAGGTGCTGCGGGCAATCCTCGCCGAAGCAGCCACGGCCCGCGAGGACGCCTTGAACGCAACGGCCGCGACCCCACTTGTGGCGCTTGACGAGGTGGCGTCCGAAGCCCGGACGACGCCGATCGAACCGGGCGTCGCGTCGGCCGACGCCGCCGCCGAGGCGGCCCTGGCACAGCGAGCCGCTGACCCACAATCCGCAACAAGATGAGCGATTCGTTTTCCGAGCGCCGCACGGCGCGGCGCCGCAGTGCGCTTCCGATCGGCTGGCTGTTGAACAGCGGGCGCGGCGATGGCCCGCCCGATCTCGACGAACTCTGGCGCGATTTCAACCGCAAGCTGAGCGGCCTGTTCGGCGCCAAGAACGGCACGCCGAAGGGTCCGTCGAGCGGGGGCGACGGGCCGAACTTCGCGCCCGATCTGCGCAGTGCCGGTATCGGCCTGAGCCTGATCGCGGGGGTGGTCGCCCTGATCTGGCTCGGCAGCGGCATCTTTATCGTCCAGGCCGGGCAGCAAGCGGTCGTCACCTCGTTCGGCAAGTACACGAAGACGGTGAATGCCGGGTTGCAGTGGCGACTTCCGTATCCCTTCCAGGCGCACGAGACGGTCAATTTCACCCAGTTGCGCACGGTAGAGGTCGGCCGCAATGCGGTGATACCGACCACCGGCCTGCGCGATTCGTCGATGCTGACGCAGGACGAGAACATCGTCGACATCCGCTTCACGGTGCAATACCGCTTGAAGGATGCGCGCGAGTTCCTGTTCGAGAACTACCAGCCCGAAGCCGCGGTCACGCTGGCCGCTGAATCGGCGGTGCGCGAGATCGTCGGAAAGAGCCGGATCGACTCGGTGCTTTACGAACAGCGCGACGCGATCGCCGCGCAGTTGTCGAAGTCGGTGCAGGAGCAGCTCGACCGGTTGAAGGCCGGCATCCTGATCGTCAATGTCAATGTGCAGAGCGTGCAACCGCCCGAGCAGGTCCAGGCGGCGTTCGAGGACACGCTGAAGGCCGGACAGGACGGCGACCGGGTGAAGAAGGAAGCGCTGGCCTACGCGAGCGATCTGATCCCGAAAGCCAAGGGCACGGCAGCCGCCATGCACGAGCAGGCGGAGGGGTACAAGGCGAGCGTCGTCGCCGAAGCGCAAGGTAACGCGCAGCGTTTCGAGAGCGTGCTCGCCGAATACCTGAAAGCTCCGGGGGTCACCCGTGACCGGCTCTACCTCGACACCATGCAGCAGATCTATTCGACTGTGAGCAAGGTCCTGATCGATCCCAGATCGGGTACCAATCTGCTTTCGCTGCCCGTGGATCGCTTGATCCAGCAGGCCGCGGCCGCCCCTGCGCCTCCCGTGGCGGTCACGCCCGCGCCGTCGGACACCACCCCGAGCCCGACATTGCCGGCGAGCGTCGATGCGCGGTCGCGTGACAACCAGCGCGGCCGCGATCGCGAAGGCCGCTGAGTGCCGACGCCTTTGCGAGGAAGCGAGAACAAGATGAACCGGATCGTGTTGTTTGCCGGCGCCGTTCTGGTGGCACTGGTGCTGCTCGCATCGACCTTGTTCGTGGTCGATCAGCGGCAGGTGGCCGTGGTCTATGCGCTCGGCGAGATCAAGGAAGTGATCCAGCAACCGGGTCTGCACTGGAAGCTGCCGCCCCCGTTCCAGAACGTCGTGTTTCTCGATCGGCGCATCCAGACGATGGACAGCCCGGAGACCCGGCCGATCTTCACCGCCGAAAAGAAAAGCCTCGTGATCGACTGGCTGGTGAAGTGGCGGATCACCGACCCGCGCCAGTTCATCCTCAACAACGGCGCCGACATGCACAGCCTCGAGACGCGTCTCAGCCCGATCGTGCACGCGGCGTTCAACGAGGAAGTAACCAAGCGAACCGTCGGCGAGGTCCTGTCGACCGGCCGCGACAAGGTGATGCAGGACGTGCGCGGGCGGCTGACCGACGAGGCCAAGGCCTTCGGCATCGACATCCTCGACGTGCGGATCAAGCGGGTCGATTTTGTCGCCAACATCACCGACTCGATCTACAACCGGATGGCGGCCGAACGCAAGCAGGTGGCCAACCAGCTGCGCGCGACCGGCGCCGCCGAGGGCGAGCAAATCCGTGCCGATGCCGACCGCCAGCGCCAGGTGATCGTCGCCGATGCGTTCGCGCAGGCACAGAAGTTGAAGGGCGAAGGCGATGCGCGCGCCGCCGCCATCTTTTCCGACGCCTTCGGCCGGGATCCGGCATTCGCGAAGTTCTATCGCAGCCTGGAAGCGTACCGGGCGAGCTTCCGCAGCAAGTCGGACCTGATCGTGGCCGACCCGAACAGCGAGTTTTTCCAGGCGTTGCGCGGCGGCGCGTCGGCCGCGCCGCAACCGCCTCCGGCCAAGAAGTAGCGGCGTGGACGCGCGCCCCGGCTTCGGCGAACTGCTGTTCGGCGCGTTGGCGCTGATGCTGGTGATCGAGGGGCTGGTCCCGTTCTTGAGCCCGGCGCGATGGCGCAGTGTCTTCGAACGCGCCATGCGCTTGAGCGACGGCCAGATCCGCTTTCTCGCGCTCGCCAGCATGCTGGCCGGGATCGCAATGCTCGCGTTCTTCCTTTCCTGAAGCACGCCGCGCCGACGCGAGCCGCCGGCATGCCCGTTTACAATCGCTGCTGAAGCCGAATACCGATTTGCCGATGTCATCCGCCTGGCTGCTGCCCGAGCACATCGCCGATGTGCTGCCCGCACAGGCCCGGCAGGTCGAATACGTGCGGCGTGCGTTGCTCGAGGTCGCCCGCGCTTACGGCTACGAATTGGTGATTCCGCCGCTGCTCGAACATGTGGAATCGCTCCTCGCCGGCGCCAACGAAGCGCTCCAGCGACGCAGCTTCACGCTCGTCGACCAGATGAGCGGCCGTACGCTCGGGCTTCGGTCCGACAGCACCATGCAGGTCGCCCGCATCGATGCGCATCTGCTGAACCGTGCCGGCGTCGTGCGGCTCTGCTATTGCGGCCCGGTGCTGCAGACGCTTCCCGAGGGTCTGCACGCCAGCCGTGAGCCGCTGCAGTTTGGGGCCGAGCTGTACGGGCACGCCGGTCTCGAGGCCGATCTCGAGGTGCAGGATCTCGTGCTCGATTGCCTGCGCCGCGCCGGCGTCGCCGGCGTCGCCGGCGTCGTGCTCGACCTGGGCGACGCGCGCATCGTGCGAGCGGCCCTGGCGGGTGTGGTCGCGAGCGGCGAGCACCTCGGCGAGGTGTATGCGGCGCTGGCCGCGAAGGATGCCGCTGCGCTGCGCGGACTGGCGTCCGGCTTCCCGGCCGACACGCAGGGCGCTTTGCAGCAACTGGTGACGCTCTACGGCGACGCCGACGTGCTGGTGCGCGCCCGGCGGGTGCTGCCGCAGCGCGCCGCGATCGGCGCGGCGCTCGACGCGCTCGAGTGGCTCGCGCGGCGCGTTCGCCGCGCCCATCCCGAGGTCGCGGTCAGCTTCGATCTGGCCGACATCGGCACGAACGGCTACTACAGCGGTCCGCGTTTCGCGGCCTACGCGCCCGCCTCGCCGGATGCCCTGGCGCGCGGCGGGCGTTACGACGAGGTCGGCGCGGCGTTCGGCAGAAACCGCGCGGCCGTCGGCTTCAGCCTCGACGTGAAGTCGCTCGCGGCGACCGCGCCGCCGCTGCCGCTGCCCGCGGCCATCCGCGCCCCGTGGACCGAAGACGCGCCGCTGCGCGACGAAGTGCGGGCGCTGCGGGCCGCCGGCCAGACCGTGCTGCAGGTGCTGCCGGGCCACGAGAGCGAGGCCGACGCGTTCGCGTGCGACCGTGAACTCGCTCTCGACGGCGGCCGCTGGCACGTTCGTCCGCTCGACGTGGCGCATGCCTGACACCGTCACGCGCGCTGGCACCGGATCCCCCATGGCACCACCGAATCACGACCGCGGCCCTGCCGGTGCCGGAAGAAACGTCGTCGTCGTCGGCACCCAGTGGGGCGACGAGGGCAAGGGCAAGGTGGTCGACTGGCTCACCGACCACGCGCAGGGCGTGGTCCGCTTCCAGGGCGGCCACAACGCCGGCCACACGCTGGTCATCAGGGGCGTGAAGACCGCGCTGCAGCTGATTCCGTCGGGGATCATGCGCGATGGGGTCGCCTGCTACATCGGCAACGGCGTGGTCGTCGATCCGTCGCACCTGCTGGGCGAGATCGAGCGGCTGGAGTCGATCGGCGTCGAGGTGCGATCGCGGCTGCATGTCAGCGAGTCCTGCCCGCTGATCCTGCCGTTCCACGTCGAGGTCGACAGGGCGCGCGAGGCTTTGCGCGAGACGAGCGGCGCCGGCAAGATCGGCACGACCGGGAAGGGCATCGGCCCGGCCTACGAAGACAAGGTGGCGCGGCGCGCACTGCGCGTGCAAGACCTGAAGCACCCCGAGCGCTTCGCGAGCCGGCTGCGTGAACTGATCGATCTGCACAACTACGCGCTCGGCGGCTATTTGAAGGCGACACCCGCCGAATTCACGCCCATCTACGACCATGCAATGCGGGTCGCCGAGTCGCTGAAGCCGCTGATGGCCGACGTGGGCTACCGCCTGCACACGGCCAGCCGGGGCGGCGCCAATCTGCTCTTCGAAGGCGCGCAGGGCACGCTGCTCGACATCGACCACGGCACCTATCCGTACGTCACCTCGAGCAATTGCGTCGCCGGCAACGCCGCGGCCGGGGCCGGGGTCGGGCCCGACCTGCTGCACTACATCCTCGGCATCACCAAGGCCTACACCACACGGGTTGGAAGTGGGCCGTTCCCGACCGAGCTGCCGATGAACGAACCGGGCAGCGTCGGGCACCACCTCTCGAGCGTCGGCCAGGAGCGCGGCACCGTGACCGGTCGGCCGCGCCGTTGCGGCTGGCTCGACGCCGCGCTGCTGAAGCGCTCGGTGATCATCAACGGCCTTTCGGGGCTTTGCATCACCAAGCTCGACGTGCTCGACGGCTTGCCGGAGATTCGCGTTTGCGTCGGCTACGAGCTGCGCGGCGAGCGCATCGACATCCTCCCGCTCGACGCCGACGACATCATCGCCTGCCGGCCGATCTACGAAAGCTTCGAAGGCTGGAGCGAGAGCACGTTCGGCGTCACGCACTGGGACGCGCTGCCGCGCAACGCCCGCCGTTACCTCGAGCGTGTCGAGGCGCTGATCGGTGCGCCGATCGACATGGTCTCGACCGGTCCGGACCGGGTTCATACGATCGTGTTACGCCATCCGTTCGACGCGAGCGACATCCGCCCCGTTCGCGCGACCGACCCGGCCGCGTGAGCGTTCGCTCGGCCCGCAGTCCCCTCGTTTCCAGGACCCTTATTCGATGCTGACCGACGACGGCAAACACCTGTACGTGAGCTGGGACGAGTACCACCGCCTGATCGAACGTCTGGCGCTGAAGATCGCCGCCTCGGGTTGGATGTTCGACCAAATCCTCTGTCTTGCACGCGGCGGCATGCGGCCGGGCGACGTCATCTCGCGGGTGTTCGACAAACCGCTCGCGATCATGGCGACGAGCTCGTACCGAGCCGAGGCGGGCACGATCCAGGGCCGGCTCGACGTCGCCAAATACATCACCATGCCGAAGGGCGAGCTCGCCGGGCGGGTGCTGCTGGTTGACGATCTGGCCGATTCGGGCGTGACCTTGCGGGTCGTCGTCGAGCGGTTGCGCGCGATGCCGTCGATCAGCGAGCTGCGCTCGGCGGTCATCTGGACCAAAGGCGCCTCGAGCTACATGCCCGATTACCACGTCGAGATGCTGCCGACGAGCCCATGGATCCACCAGCCGTTCGAGGCCTATGACGAGATGCGGCCCGACGCGTTGGCGAAGAAGTTCGTCATCTGAGCACCTCTGCGCACAACGGGGCGGCGGCCGCCTCGATGACGACGGCGACGCGGGCCTTTGAAACCACGCCGTCGACTACACGCCGCCGAACCCACCGCGCCATGAAAAAAGCCGCACGTGGCGGCTTCATTCCATGGCATTCATTGCATTCATCTGGTGCCCAGGAAGGGACTCGAACCCCCACGGAGTTACCCGCTAGTACCTGAAACTAGTGCGTCTACCAATTCCGCCACCTGGGCATTTCAGGAAGACCGGGACTATATCATCAACACCCTTATTACAAAGAACAGCACGGGCCCTGGCGTCGACACGACGGCCGAAATCATCGGCACCGTGCAGGGCCATCGCGATGGCCATGGTTTCATCGTCCGCGACGACGGGCAGGCGGACCTTTACCTTTCGCCGCAGGAAATGCGCGCGGTCCTGCACCGCGACCGCGTCAAGGCGTGCATCGTTCGCCACGACCGCAAAGGCCGTCCCGAAGCCCGCGTGCTCGAAATCCTCGAGCGGCGTCGTGCCCCGATCATCGGCCGGCTGCTGCAGGAAAGCGGTGTCTGGCTGGTCGCGCCGGAGGACAAGCGCTTCGGCCAGGACATCCTGATCCCGAAGAACGCGACCGCCGATGCGACCGCGGGCCAGGTGGTCGCGATCGAGCTGACCGAGCCGCCCTCGATGTACTCGCAGCCGGTCGGCCGCGTCACCGAGGTGCTCGGCGAGATCGACGATCCGGGCATGGAGATCGAGATCGCGGTGCGCAAGTACGAAGTGCCGCACCTGTTCTCGCCCGAGACCCTGGCGCAGGCCGAAGCGCTGCCGGACAAGATCCGCCCGCTCGACCGCAAAGGCCGGATCGACCTGACCGATGTTCCGCTCGTCACGATCGACGGCGAGGACGCGCGCGACTTCGACGACGCGGTTTACTGCGAACCGGCGCAGATCGGCCCGCGCAGCGGGCGCGGCAAGGCCGCCAACGGCTGGCGACTCGTGGTCGCCATTGCCGATGTGAGCCATTACGTCAAGCCCGGCGATCCGCTCGACGGCGATGCCTACGAGCGGGCCACCTCGGTCTACTTCCCGCGCCGGGTGATTCCGATGCTGCCGGAGAAGCTCAGCAACGGCCTGTGCTCGCTGAATCCCAACGAGGACCGGCTGGCGATGGTCTGCGACATGTTGGTCACGGCCGGCGGCGAGGTCCATGCTTACCAGTTCTTCCCGGCGGTGATCTGCTCGCAGGCGCGCTTCACCTACACCGAGGTCGCGGCAATTCTCGCGAACACGCGCGGGCCGGAAGCCGCCAGGCGCGGCGAGCTCGTGCCGCATCTGTTGAACCTGCACGAGGTCTATCGCGCGCTGTTGAAGGAACGGGCTCATCGCGGTGCGGTCGACTTCGAGACCACCGAGACGCAAATCGTCAGCGACGAGAACGGCCGGATCGAGAAGATCGTGCCGCGCATCCGTACCGAGGCGCATCGGCTGATCGAGGAGGCCATGCTCGCGGCCAACGTCTGCTCTGCGGATTTCATCGAGCAATCGAAGCACCCGGCGCTGTTTCGCGTGCACGAGGGCCCGACGCCCGAAAAGAAGGTGCTGCTGCAGAACTACCTGCGCGCGCTCGGTCTCGGTCTCTCGATCGGCGACGACCCGAAGCCGGCCGAGTACCAGGCCGTCGCCCTCGCCACGCGCGACCGCCCGGATGCCGCGCAGATCCACTCGATGCTGCTGCGCTCGATGCAGCAGGCGATCTACACCGGCATCAACAGCGGCCACTTCGGCCTGGCTTACGAGGCCTACACGCACTTCACGAGCCCGATCCGTCGCTATCCCGACCTGCTGGTGCATCGCGTGATCAAGGCGCTCCTCACCGGCAAGCGCTACCAGCTGGTCACCGGCCCGAGCAACCCGCGCCCGAGCAACCGCAAGTCGACGCGCGACGCCAAACCGGCGAACGCCGACGAGGAAAAGTGGGAAGTCGCCGGCGTGCACTGCAGCGTCAACGAGCGGCGTGCCGACGAAGCCTCGCGCGACGTCGAGGCGTGGCTGAAGTGCCGCTACATGCGCGAGCACCTCGGCGAGGAATACGGCGGCGCGGTCAGCGCGGTGACGAGCTTCGGTCTGTTCGTTCAGCTCGACGGGTTGTACGTCGAGGGGCTGGTGCACATCACCGAACTCGGTGGCGAGTACTTTCGCTTCGACGAGGTGCGGCAGGAATTGCGCGGCGAACGCAGCGGCATTCGCTACGTCGTCGGCACGCGGGTTCGCGTCCAGGTCAGCCGGGTCGACCTCGACGGCCGCAAGATCGACTTCCGCCTCGTCCGCGACGCGGAGGAGGACGCGAACCTGCTGCGCACGCGTCGCGAGAAAGGGCCGGGCGTTGTCGGCGAACTGGCCGCGACCCGGGACGCCGATCGCGCCGTCAAGGCGGCCGGCCGCAAGAAGGCCGAGAAAGCACCGAAGAGCCGCAGCGCCGCCGCGCCGGTGCAGGCGGCGAAGGCGGCCGCCCGGCGAGGCGGTGGGCGCGCCGCCGCGCCAGGCGGCACCAAAGCATCGCCGCGTCGCTGAAACGATGCGGCGATCGAACGAAAGGGAAATCGCATGACGCTGCGCTTCGATGAGCGGGTCGCGATCGTGACCGGTGCCGGTGCCGGTGCCGGTGCCGGCCTCGGCCGCCGGCACGCCCTCGCCCTGGCCCTGGCCGCGCGCGGCGCCAGGTCGTCGTCAACGATCTCTGTGGCACGCTAGACGGCAGCGGTGCCACGCAGCAGGCCGCGCAGGCCGTGGTCGAGCAGATCCGTGCCGCCGGCGGCACCGCGATCGCGAACGGCGCTTCGGTGATCGACCCCGCTGCCGTCCAGGCAATGGTCGACGGCGCGCTGCAAATCTGGGACCGCGTCGACATCCTGGTCAACAACGCCGGCATCCTGCGCGACAAGAGCTTCGCAAGGATGTCGCTCGACGACTTCCGGCTGGTGATCGACGTTCACCTGATGGGGCGGTGCATTGCACAGAAGCCGTATGGGAAGCGATGCGAACCAGGAACTACGGCCGCATCATGTTCACCGCTTCGTCGAGCGGGCTCGACGGCAATTTCGGGCAGTCGAACTACGGCGCGGCGAAGATCACGATGGTCGGCGTGATGCAGACGCTTCCGTGGGAGGCGCGAAGCACGACATCCGCGTCAATTGCGTGGCGCCGACCGCGGCCACTCGAATCCGGCGACGCCGCGGAGCAGGTCGTCGCCAGCTTCGCGGCCCTTCCGGATCGCGACGGCGAGACCGTTCCGGCGAGCGGCACGGCGCAGGAAGCACGCTCGAGATCGGCAAAGCGATGCGCGCCACCGGCTAAGGCGGCCGTACATTCGGCCGGCGCGAAAACGATCAGCGCGCGGTGGGGACCGGCGCTTTCAAGCCGCTCGCAGCCGCTCGATCAAATCGCTGGCGCTCAGCGCTCCCGCTGGAGCCGGCTCGGCCGCCGCGCCGTGCTCGGCGACCGCCTGGCAGGCCGATTCGAACGCGAGGCGGGCGGCGTCGGCCCCCCTTTCACGGCGTTGTGTCCATCGGCCGCCGAGCCAGCCGGCCAGCACGTCGCCGGTGCCGGCGGTCGCCAGGGCCGCGTTGCCGGTCGCGTTGATGCGCGGTACCTCGCCGGGCGTGGCGACGATGCTGCCCGAGCCTTTCAGCACCACGCAGCAGTCGAATCGCCGAGTCAATTCGGCGGCGCTCGTGAGCCGATCCGCTTCGACCATGGCGACGGTGCTGCCGAGCAGGCGCGCGGCTTCGAGCGGATGTGGCGTCAGGACGCTCGCCTGGCGTCGCCCGGCCCGCCCGCGCAGCGACTCAGCAAGGCTCCCGTCGGCGGCGATCGCGTTCAGCGCGTCGGCGTCGAGCACCAGCCGGCGCGCTTCCACCAAAAGCCGACGGAGCGGCGCTTCCACCGCCGCGCCGCCGCCGCAACCGCAGACCACCGTGGCACGCTCGAGCGCATCGGCCGCGGTGGCGGTCCAGTCGTCGCGAAACATCAGTTCGGGGTGGACCGGATCGAGCCGCGCGAGCGCCGGGGAACGGTCGAGCCACTCGACATACACGCGCCCGGCGCCGGCCGCAGCGGCGGCCCGTGCCGTGAGCAGCGCGGCGCCGACCATGCCGGTCGCCCCGCCGACCACCGCAACGTCGCCGAAACTCCCCTTGTTTTGCGCATGCCGACGCTCAGGCCGGCGCGCCGGATCGACGCCCGAGAGCCAGGCGGTCGGCGCGGCGCCGGCAACCCCGCGATCGACCTCGACGCCCAGCTCGTCGAGCCAGATCTCGCCGCACAGGTCGCGGCCCTCTCCGGTCACGAGCCCCGGTTTCAGGGTCAGCAGCGCCAGCGTGTGCGTGGCGCGCACGCAGTCGTCGCCGAGCCGGCGGCCGGTGCTGGCGTGCAGGCCGGACGGCAGATCGATCGCCAGCACCGGGACACCGGTCCGCACGATGCCCAGAAGCGCCCGGATCGCCGCCGCGAGCTCGCCGGTCGGCGCTCGGTTCACGCCGACGCCCAGCAAGCCATCGATGGCGAGCGCCGGCGGGCGCGACGGCACCGGTGCGCGGCCGATGGCGATGCCGGCTTTGCGGGCGCGATGGAGTGCATGCGCCGCGTCGGCCGGCAGGGCGTCGGGGTCGGCCATCAGTGCGAGTTCGACCTCCCGCCCCGCGGATGCCAGTTGCAGCGCCGCCTCAAGTGCGTCGCCGCCGTTGTTGCCTGGCCCCGCAACGATCCAGATCCGCTCGGCGTGCGGCGCCACGGCGAGCGCGAGGCGCGCCACCGAGGCGCCCGCGCGCTCCATCAACGCATGCGCCGGGAGCCCGGCAGTGCTTCGGCGTTCGAGCGACTCGGTGCCTGCTGAGTCGAGCAGGGGAAGGGCGGTGCCCCGGATCGGCAGGACGCGGCGCGGCAAGTGGGCCATCGGCGATGCTACAATCGATCGGCTTCGCTGGACACGCACGTCCCGCGGAGCACATTCACGAACCGGCTCTCCAGAGGTGTCGTGCGAGGGTTCCCCGCGGAGGGGCGCCTCGCCGATTCGAGCCGCGTTTCAGACCCAACCTTTTTGGAGTTCTCGATATGAGCGTCAGCATGCGCGATATGCTGGAAGCGGGTGTCCACTTCGGGCACCAGACCCGCTTCTGGAACCCGAAGATGGCACCCTACATCTACGGCCATCGCAACAAGATCCACATCATCAACCTCGAGAAGACGCAGCCGCTCTTCGAGGATGCGATGAGGTTTATTCGCCAGATCGCCGCCAAGCGTGGCTCGATCCTCTTGATCGGCACCAAGCGCCAGGCGCGCGAGGTGATCGCGCTGGAAGCCCGCCGCGCCGGCATGCCCTTCGTCGACCAGCGCTGGCTCGGCGGCATGCTGACCAACTTCAAGACCGTCAAAGGCTCGCTGAAGCGCCTGAAGGAAATGAAGGCGCAGATCGAGGCCGGCACCGAAATCCGGATCAAGAAGGAAGCGCTGATGTTTCAGCGCGAGCTCGAGAAGCTCGAAAAGGACATCGGCGGCATTCAGGACATGAACGCGCTGCCGGATGCGATGTTCGTGATCGATGTGGGCTACCACAAGATCGCCGTATTAGAGGCGAAAAAGCTCGGCATTCCAATCATCGCCATCGTCGACTCGAACCATTCACCCGAAGGCATCGACTACGTGATTCCGGGCAACGACGATTCGTCGAAGGCCGTGGCGCTCTATGCCAAGGCCGTGGCCGATGCGGTGATCGAGGGCCGGGCCAACGCGAACAACGAACTCGTGCAATCGACTTCGGGCAGCGACGAATTCGTCGAGGTCAGCGAAGGCGCCTGACAGGCTGAGGCCGATCAGCCCCGCGCGCCGGGTTCGGGAATCAAGGGGCCGATGGCCCCTTTTCTCCAACACTATCCCATCAGAAGGACAAAGTAGATGGCTGCTATCACCGCAAGCCGGGTGGCTGAACTGCGCGCGAAGACCGATGCGCCCATGATGGAGTGCAAGAAGGCCCTGACGGAGGCCGACGGCGACATGTCGCGGGCCGAAGAGCTGCTTCGGGTAAAGCTCGGCAGCAAGGCCGGCAAGGCCGCTTCCCGCGTGACCGCGGAGGGCGTCGTCGCGGCATACGTCAGCGACCGGCTTGGCGCGTTGATCGAGATCAACTGCGAGACCGATTTCGTCAGCAAGAACGAATCGTTTCTGAACTTCGCGAACGCGTGCGCGCGGCTGGCGGCGACCGAGAATCCGGCCGACGTGGTTGCGCTCGCAGCGCTCGCGCACAGCCAGGACAACTTCGGCCCGACGGTCGAGGATGTTCGCAAGGGGTTGATCGGCAAGATCGGCGAGAACGTCTCGATTCGTCGCTTCAGGCGCTACGCCGATGCCAAGCTCGCGAGTTACCTGCATGGCACCCGGATCGGCGTGCTGGTCGAGTTCGAGGGTGACGATGTCGCCGCCAAGGACGTCGCGATGCACGTCGCGGCGATGAAGCCGGTGTCGTTGCAGTCCGCCGACGTTCCCGCCGCGCTGATCGCGACGGAACGCTCGGTCGCGAGCCAGAAGGCCGCCGAAGATGCCGAAAAGGCGAAGGCCGAGGGCAAGACGCCGCAACCGCCCGACATCGTCACCAAGCGGGTCGAGGGTGCGGTCGCAAAATTCCTGCGCGAGGTGAGCCTCTTCAACCAGGCCTTCGTCAAGAACGACAAGCAGACGGTCGAGCAGATGCTGAAGGAACGCTCGACGACGGTGAAGGGCTTCACCTTGTATGTCGTCGGCGAGGGGATCGAGAAGAGGGTCGACGACTTCGCGGCCGAGGTGGCGGCACAGGTCGCCGCTGCCAAGGGCGAGTAAGCCGCTACCCGACGAGAGCGTCCGCGGGTCGGCTCCGGCCACGCCGTAGACTGCGGCTCCTCGGACAAAATCCCCGGCGCGCCCGATGCCACCGGGGCGCGCGGAGGCAAACCGTGGCGACCGGCCCGGGCGGCCGACGAGACAGGGAGTGCGAAGCACCATGGCCGCGTACAAGCGCATCCTCTTGAAACTATCCGGCGAAGCTTTGATGGGCAACGACGCCTTCGGTATCAACCGGGCGACGATCGTGCGGATGGTCCGCGAGATCCAGGAAGTGACCCACCTGGGGTGCGAGGTCGCCGTCGTGATCGGCGGCGGCAATATCTTCCGCGGCGTGGCCGGGGGATCGGTCGGCATGGACCGCGCCACCGCCGACTACATGGGCATGCTTGCGACGGTGATGAACGCGCTGGCCCTCGCCGACACGATGCGCCAGGAGGGGATGACCGCCCGCGTCATGTCGGCGATCGCAATCGAGCAGATCGTCGAACCCTACGTGCGCCCCAAGGCGCTGCAGTACCTCGAGGAAGGCAAGGTGGTCGTGTTCGCAGCCGGCACGGGCAATCCCTTTTTCACCACCGACACGGCTGCCGCACTGCGCGGCGCCGAGATCGGTGCGCAGATCGTGCTGAAGGCGACCAAGGTCGACGGCGTCTACACCGCCGACCCGAAAACCGATCCCTCGGCCACGCGCTATGCGGAGCTCACTTTCGACGAGGCGATCACCCGCAACCTCCAGGTGCTCGACGCCACCGCGTTCGCGCTCTGCCGCGACCAGAAACTGCCGATCCGGGTGTTCAGCATCTTCAAAGCCGGAGCCCTGAAGCGCGTGGTGCTCGGCGAAGACGAAGGCACGCTGGTCCGCGTCTGATCCCCGCCCCCCGCCCCCCGATCCTCCGCACGCATCACGTCACTGCCATGAGCATCGCCGATATCAGGAAGACGGCCGAACAGAAGATGGGCCGCTCGCTCGACGCGTTGAAGGCCGATCTGCAGAAGATCCGCACCGGCCGCCCGCACCCCGGCATCCTCGACCAGGTCCAGGTCGACTATTACGGCTCGATGGTGCCGATCGGTCAGGTTGCCAACGTCAGCCTGCTCGATGCGCGCACGCTCAGCGTCCAGCCGTGGGAGAAGGGGATGGGGCCGAAAATCGAGCGGGCGATTCGTGAATCCGACCTCGGCCTCAATCCGTCGACGCAGGGCGATTTGCTGCGCGTGCCGATGCCCGCGTTGACCGAGGAGCGGCGCCGCGACCTGACGAAGGTCGTTCGCAACGCCGGCGAGGACGCGAAGGTCGCAGTGCGCAACCTCCGGCGCGATGCCAACGACCAGGCGAAGAAGCTCTCGAAGGAGAAGACGATCGGCGAGGACGACGAACGCCGCTCGCTCGACGAGGTGCAGAAGCTCACCGATCGCACGATCGCCGAGATCGATCGCCTGGTCGCGGCCAAGGAAGCCGAGATCATGGCGGTCTGACCGTTGAACAGCATCGTTTCGGCCAACGAGGCGCGGTCGATAGTGGTACCGCGCCACGTCGCCATCGTGATGGACGGCAACGGCCGCTGGGCCAAGAAGCGCTTCATGCCGCGTTTCTTTGGTCACAAGCAGGGTGTCGATGCCTTGGTGCGCACAGTGCTGAGTTGCGCGGACCGCGGCGTCGAGTACCTGACGGTGTTCGCGTTCTCGTCCGAGAACTGGAAGCGCCCGAGCGACGAAGTCTCCGGTCTGATGGGTCTGGTGCTGGTCGCGGTGGCCAAGTACCTCGGCAAGCTCGCCGACAAAGGCGTGCGCATCCGGATCGTCGGCGACCGCGAGCACGTCTCCGAAAAGCTCCGCGAGGCCTGGGCGCAGGCCGAGACGAGCACCGCCCACAACACGCGAATCACGCTGTCGGTGGCCTTCAACTACGGCGGCCGCTGGGACATCGTCCAGGCCTGCCGACGTGCGATCGCCGCCGGCATCCCGCCCGAGGCGCTCGACGAGGCGGCGCTCAACCGGTTGATGGCGCTCGGCGACGCGCCCGACCCCGATCTGTTCATCCGCACCGGCGGCGAGGTGCGGATCAGCAACTTCCTGCTGTGGCAAGTCGCCTACTCGGAGCTCTACTTTAGCGATTGCCTCTGGCCCGAGTTCGGCGACGCCGAGCTCGATGCGGCCTTCGCGGCGTACGCCCACCGGGACCGGCGCTTCGGCATGCTGCCGGGAGACGCCGTGCCACGGGTCGCTGCGCCCGCCGGCGATCCGGCATGACGGCGTCGTCGTTGGGTTGCATGCCTGTCACGCTCGATAGCGCGCGTGTCGGGCTTGTCGGGCTCAGCGTGTCATCTCGTCGCGTCGAGCCTGGCATTCGTCGGTTTCACCGGATGCCGGCGTCGTGCTGAAGCAGCGGATCATCACCGCGGCGGTGCTCGTGGCGCTGTTGCTGCCAGCCCTGGCGGCACCGGTTTCCTGGCCGTTCGCGCTGCTGTCGCTCGTGATGATCGCGGTCGCCGGTTGGGAGTGGGGGCGCCTGAACGGCCTGAACAGCGGTGCATTCGCCATCGGCGCAGCGCTGGCCATCCTCTGCGGCGGTGCCATGTGGGCCGGTTGGCATCTGACGCCGCCGCGTGCGGTGTGGGCCTTGGCGACGCTGGTGTGGGTGGTCGGCGGCGCGCTCGTGTTGCGCGGCGGTCCGGCAGCGTGGCCCGCGATCCCGGTCGCGCTGCGCTGCGTGCTCGGCATCGCGCTGCTTTGGACCGCCTGGCTCGGCTTCGCGTCGGCCAAGACGATCGGCGTGAACTTCGTGTTGTCCGTGTGCGGACTGGTCTGGGCGGCCGACATCGCGGCCTACTTCGGCGGTCGCGCCTTCGGCTACGCCAAGCTGGCGCCGTCGATCAGCCCTGGGAAAAGTTGGGCCGGCGTCTGGAGCGGCATGACGGGTGCATTGCTCGTCGCAGCGTTGTGGCTCGCGCTCGATGCCCGGTTCGCGATGGATTCGGCGAGCCTGCCGCGGCGGCTCGACGATCGTTTCGGCGTCATTGGCCTCGTCATCGCCGTCGTGTTTCTGGTCGCGATGAGCGTGGTCGGCGACCTGTTCGAGTCGCTCGTCAAGCGTGCGGCCGGCGCCAAGGACAGCAGCCAGCTGCTGCCCGGCCATGGCGGCGTGCTCGATCGCATCGATGCGCTGTTGCCGGCGTTTCCCATCGCCTTGGCCCTGGCGAACTTTTGACATGATTCCTCGCGAACGCGCCGCGGCGCGGCAGCGTGTCTGCATCCTCGGCGCGACCGGCTCGATCGGCGCCAACACGCTTGACGTGATCGCGCGCCACCCCGATCGCTTCGAGGTGATCGCGTTGACTGCGCACAGCCGCGTCGATCTGCTGTTCGAGCAGTGCCTGCGTTTTGCGCCGCGTTTTGCCGCGCTGCCCGGCCCGGCCGAGGCGCGCGCCCTGCAGGCGCGACTTGCCGGGGCGGGATCGAAGACCGCGGTGCTCGCGGGTGCGGCGGCCTTGTGTGAACTCGCCGCGCAGCCGGACGTCGACACGGTGATGGCGGCGATCGTCGGCGCCGCAGGCCTCGCGCCCTGCCTCGCGGCAGCGGCGGCCGGCAAGCGGCTGCTGCTCGCGAACAAGGAGGCGATCGTCGTCGGCGGCGCCCTCTTCATGCGCGCGGTGCGAGAGGGCGGCGCCACGCTGGTGCCGATCGACAGCGAGCATTCGGCGATTTTCCAGTGCTTGCCAGAGGACCGGTCCGGCTGGGCGGCGCGCATCGACCACATCCTCCTGACATCTTCGGGCGGCCCGTTCCGGCAGCGCGATCCGGCGACGCTGGGCACGATCACGCCCGACGAGGCCTGTGCGCATCCCAACTTCGCAATGGGGCGGAAGATCTCGGTCGACTCGGCGACCATGATGAACAAGGCGCTCGAGGTGATCGAGGCGCGCTGGCTTTTCGATCTGGCGCCCGACAAGATTCGCGTCGTCATCCACCCACAGCAGATCGTCCACTCGATGGTCGTATGCCGGGACAACTCGGTGCTCGCACAGCTCGGCACGCCTGACATGCGCGTGCCGATCGCCTACGGGCTTGCGTTCCCCGAGCGGATCGAATCCGGCGCTGCGGCGCTCGATTTCACCGCGCTCACGGCGCTCACGTTCGAGGCGCCCGACTTCGCGCGCTACCCGGGCCTCGCGCTTTCATGGCAGACGCTGGCCGCCGCCGAGGGCAGCACCGCGGTGCTGAACGCGGCCAACGAGACGGCGGTGGCTGCATTCCTTGGCGGAACCATCCGCTTCGACCAGATTCACAGTGTCAACACCGAGGTGCTCGGCCGGATCGATATGCGGGCACTCGGCCACGACTCGCTCGATGCCTTGCTCGAGATCGACCAGGCGGCCCGCGCCGCCGCATCCCATTTCGTGAAAGGCCTCGCGCGATGACCGCGATCTCCACCGTTCTCGCCTTTTTCGTGACGATCAGCGTGCTGATCGTCTTCCATGAGTACGGCCACTACCGCGTCGCCCGGGCTTTTGGGGTCAAGGTGATGCGCTTTTCGCTCGGCATGGGACGCGTGCTCTGGCGCCACCAGCGCACGCCCGACAGCACCGAGTTCGTGCTCTCGGCGCTGCCCTTCGGCGGCTACGTGACGATGCTCGGCCGCGGCATGCCGGTGCCCCCCGCCGAAGTCGGGATGAGCTTCGAAGCCAAGCCGCTCTGGCAGCGCGCCGCCATCATTGCCGCCGGGCCGGCCGCCAACTTCCTGCTCGCGGTGGTGTTGTTCGCCACGGTCCACTGGATGGGCGTCGCCGAGCCGAAGGCGGTGATGGGGCCGCCAGCGGCGGCGAGCCTCGCCGAGCAGGCGGGCCTGCGCGCGGGCGACTGGGCGCAAACATGGTCCAAGGACGGCGCTGAGTGGCACGAACTGCGCTCGCTCAACGAACTGCGCTGGCAGGTCAACCAGGCGATCGTGCGCGCCGACCCCCTCCGCCTCACAGTGTCCGACCGCGACGGCCATTCACGTCGGCAAGTTACGTTGCCGCTCGAGACGCTCGCCGGTGCCGAAATCGATGCGCATCTGATGCAGCGCGTCGGGCTCGGCGGCGCGTACAGCGAGCCGGTGCTCGGCGAGGTGCGTCCCGGCGAGGCGGCCGACCGCGCCGGCTTGCGGAGCGGCGATCGCGTGCTCGCGATCGACGGAACCCGCGTCGCCGATGCCTCGGCCGTGTACCAGTTGATCCGTGCGAGCGGCCGCAGCGGCCGGGCCGTGCCGATGCAGTGGCAGGTGCGGCGCGGCAGTGGCGTACTCGACCTGAGCGTCGTGCCGCAAGTCGTCGATGAGGCCGGCCAGAAGATCGGCCGGATCGGCGTACGGCCGGGAACCCCGCCCGAGATGGTCGAGGTGCGCTACGGCCTCTTCGATGGGCTCGGCGAGGCCGCGGTCCAGACCTGGGACATGGCGGTGCTGAACCTGAAGATGCTCGGCAAGATGCTGATCGGCGAAGCCTCGGTCAAGAACCTGAGCGGGCCGCTGACGATCGCCGATTACGCCGGTCAGTCGGCGCGGATGGGTCTCGCGTACTACCTCGGCTTCCTCGCGGTCGTCAGCATCGGCCTCGGCGTGCTGAATCTTCTGCCGTTACCGATTCTCGACGGCGGCCACCTCGCCTACTACCTGTTCGAGGCCGTGACCGGGCGCCCCGTCTCCGAAGCCTGGCTCGGCCGACTGCAGAATGCCGGGTTGGCGGTCGTCATCCTGGTGATGTCGCTGGCCCTTTTCAACGACGTGTCGCGCTTCCTAGGCCCGCAGTGATCCATCGCATGCGCTTTCTTTCTCGTTCGGCCCTCGCACCCGTGCCGGCGATCTGCGTGGCGTTCGCCGCGGGTTTTGCATCGGCGGCCGCCTGGGCCGTCACGCCGTTCGACATCAAGGACATCCGCGTCGAAGGCCTGCAGCGCAGCGATGCGGGCACCGTGTTCGCCTCGGTGCCGTTCCGGATCGGCGACACCTACACCGATGAGAAAGGCGCCGCCGCCCTGCGCGCGCTGTTCGCGACCGGGCTCTACAAAGACGTGCGGATCGACATCGACGGCGACGTCGTGATCGTCATCGTCGAAGAACGGCCGGTGATCGCGAACATCGATTTCGTCGGCCTGAAGGAGTTCGACAAGGACCAACTCGTGAAGGCGCTGCGCGACTTCGGCATCAGCGAGGGCCAGCCCTTCGACCGCGCCCTCGCGGATCGAGCCGAGCAGGAATTGAAGCGCCAGTACCTGACGCGCAGCCTCTACGGTGCGGAGATTGTCACCACCGTGACCCCGCAGGAACGCAATCGCGTGAACCTGAGCTTCGCGGTCACCGAGGGCGCGGCTGCCAAGATCGGCGAGATCCACGTCACCGGCAACAAGGCGTTTTCAGAGAGCGCGCTGCTCGGGCTTTTCGACCTGAACGCCGGTGGCTGGTTCAACTTCTACACCAAGGCCGATCGCTACGCCCGCTCGAAGCTCGACGCCGACCTCGAGACCTTGCGGGCCTTCTACCTGAACCGCGGCTACCTCGAGTTCAACATTCTCTCGACGCAGGTCGCGATCTCGCCCGACAAGCAGAACATCGGGATCACCATCGCGGTCAACGAAGGTCAGCCGTTCACGGTCTCGGGCATCCGGCTCGAGGGCGACTTCCTCGGCAAGGAAGACGATTTCAAGACGCTCGTCGCCATCAAACCCGGCGAGCCGTATCGCGCCGAGACGGTGACGCAGACGACCCGGGCGATGAGCGACCGCTTCGCGACCTTCGGCTATGCGTTCGCGCGGGTCGATTCGCGCCAGGACATCGACCGCGAGCGCGGCACGGTCGCCTTGACGATCGCCGCCGAGCCCGGGCGTCGCGTTTACGTGCGGCGGATCAACGTCGCGGGCAACAACAAGACGCGCGACGAGGTCGTGCGACGCGAATTCCGGCAGTTCGAATCGAGCTGGTACGACGGTCAGAAGATCAAGCTCTCGCGCGACCGGGTCGACCGGCTCGGCTATTTCAGCGATGTCAACATCGACACCAACGAGGTGCCCGGCGCGGCCGACCAGGTCGATCTGACGATCACGGTGAAGGAAAAGGCGACTGGCAACCTGCAGATCGGCGCCGGTTTCTCGTCCGCCGACCGGCTTTCGTTGTCGGCGTCGATCAAGCAGGAAAACGTGTTCGGCTCGGGCAACTACCTCGGCCTCGAGGTCAACACGAGCAAGTACAGCCGCACGCTCGTGGTCAGCACCGTCGACCCGTATTTCACCGTCGACGGCATCTCGCGCTACCTCGACATCTACTACCGCACGCAGCGCCCGATCAACAGCCAGGGCGAGGAATACAAGCTGATCTCGCCGGGCGGCTCGATTCGCTTCGGCGTGCCGTTCAGTGAGTACGACACGGTCTTCTTCGGGGCCGGCGTCGAGCAGACGCGCATAGAGGGCTCGAACCTGCCGGTCAACTACCGGATCTACGTCGCCGAATTCGGCAACAGCAGCACGACGGTTCCGCTCACGATCGGCTGGTCGCGCGACAGCCGCGACAGCGCGCTCGTTCCCACCGCCGGCCGGCTCACCAGCCTGAACGCCGATTGGGGCGCCACCGGCACGGCCCAGTACCTGCGCACCAACGCAAAATTCACGCAGTACGTGCCGCTCTCGCGCCGCTTCACGTTCGGCTTCAACGCCGATTTGTCTTACGGCAAGGGCCTTGGCGGTCACCCGTATCCGATCTTCAAGAATTTCTACGGCGGCGGTCTAGGCAGCGTGCGCGGCTTCGACCAGAACTCGCTCGGACCGGTCGACGTGACCGGCGCCTACATCGGCGGAAACCGCAAGTTCAACGCCAATGCCGAGCTGTACCTGCCGATCCCCGGCACGGGCAACGACCGCACCTTGCGCTGGTTCGGCTACCTCGACGCCGGCAACGTCTGGGGCGAAGGCGATAACTTCTCCGTCTCCAACCTGCGTGCGTCCGCGGGCCTCGGCGTGACCTGGGTCTCGCCGGTCGGTCCGCTGAAGCTCAGCTACGGCACCCCGGTGCGCAAGAAGCCAACGGATAGAATCCAGCGTCTTCAATTTCAGATCGGGACTGCGTTCTAGATGAAAGCAACTTCGCTCAACGCGCGCATGGCGAAGTGGGCTGCCGTCGCCTCATTGGCGCTTTCCGCAGCTTCCGGCGTGCACGCCGAGGAGATGAAGGTCGGCTTCGTCAATAGCGACCGGGTGCTTCGGGAGGCCAATGTCGCCAAGGCGGCGCAGACCCGTCTCGAAGCCGAATTCTCGAAGCGCCAAAAGGAAGGCGAGGACGCCGCGACGCGTCTCAAGACCGCCGCCGACAAGCTCGACAAGGACGCTCCGACCCTGAGCGAAAGCGAACGCAACCGCCGTCAGCGCGATCTGGTGGAGCAGGATCGCGAGCTGCAACGCAAGCGCCGCGAATTCCAGGAAGACCTCAACCAGCGCCGCAACGAAGAACTGGCCTCGGTCGTCGAGCGCGCCAATCGCGTCGTGAAGCAGATCTACGAAACCGAGAAGTACGATTTGATTCTGCAAGGCGACGTCGTAATTTTCGCGAGCAACCGGATCGATATTACCGACAAGGTCGTCAAGGCGCTCAACGCCCAGGGCGGCCAGGGCGCCCCGGCCGGAAAGTGAGTGGTGCGGCCGGCGTCGGTCTGAATGAGATCGTTGCGGCGCTCGGGGGCGAGTTGGTCGGCACGCCCGAGGCGGTCGGCGCGGTCCGCATCGATCACCTCGGTGGAATCGGCGACGCGACCCCTTCGACGCTGACATTCCTCGCCAACCCGAGGCTCGAGCCGTTGCTAGCCGGGAGCCGGGCCGGCTGCGTGATCGTCGCGCCGGCGCTCAAGGATGCGGCGGCGGCGCGCGGGCCGGCGATCGTCGCGATCGATCCCTACCTCTACCACGCGCGGCTTTCGCAGTGGTGGGCCGCCCGCACGCGGTCCACGGCATCGTCCGGCATCCACCCGAGCGCGCTGATCGATCCCGCCGCCCACGTCGCACCGAGCGCGTCGGTCGGCGCTTTCACAGTGATCGAGGCCGGCGCCGTGATCGGGGAGGGCGCGACGATCGGCGCCCACGGGTACATCGGCCGTGACGCCCGCGTCGGCGCCGCCACGCGCCTCGCCCCGCGCGTCACCGTGCTGGAGGGTTGCAGCATCGGCCGGCGCGGCCTCGTCCACAGCGGCGTGGTGATCGGTGCCGACGGCTTCGGTTTTGCGCCGACCGAGGGCCGCTGGGAGAAGATCGAGCAACTCGGCGGCGTGCGCATCGGCGACGACGTCGAGATCGGCGCCAACACCTGCATCGACCGCGGGGCGCTGGGCGACACTGTGATCGAGGACGGCGTGAAAATCGACAACCTGGTGCAGATCGGCCACAACACGCGGATCGGCGCGCACACCGCGTTGGCCGGCTGCGTCGGCATCGCCGGCAGTGCGGTGATCGGTCGCCACGTGATGATCGGCGGGGCGGCGATGATCGGCGGGCATC
>CAXSGM010000018.1:2398-54119 GCA_964236915.1 uncultured Rhizobacter sp. | reverse complement strand
CACCGTGCTCGCGCTGCTCGGCACCTTGCTGATCCTGAACTGGAAGCTGACGCTTTTCATCGCGGCGATCGCGCCCGCGCTCGGCTACACGATGCGCGTGTTCGGCCGCCGCATGCGCCGCATCACGCGCGAATCGCAACTCGCGACCGACCGGCTCGGCTACGTCGTCGAGGAGAACGTGCTGGCCTGGCGCATGGTGCGGCTGCACGGCGTGCAACCGGTGCAGCGGGCGCGTTTCGAGCGCTCGAGCGCGGCGCTGCGCAGCCTCCTGATGAAGTCGACCGTGGCCTCGGCGACCGTCACGCCGATCACGCAGCTGCTGACGGTATCGGCGATCGCCGCCGTCATCGCGTTCGCGCTCTGGCAGGCGACGCCGGGCGCCGGCATGGGGCCGTTCATCATGTTCATCACCGCCGGAATTGCCGTCGCGACCCCGCTGCGCCGGCTGACCGACCTTTCGGCGCCGATCTCGCGCGGGCTGGCGTCGGTCGAACGGGCGCTCGAATTGATCCACCACGCGCCGCGCGAGGCCGGCGGCCGCTACCTGCCGGAGGGCGGGCGGGCGCGCGGTGAAATCGAGCTGCATGGCATCACGCTGCGCTACCCCGGCGAGCGCGGCGCCAGCAACCCGGCCGCGGGCGTGACGGTGCTGAACGCCCTCGACCTCCGCATTCACGCCGGCGAGACCGTCGCGCTGGTCGGCCCGTCGGGCGCCGGCAAGACGACACTCGTCAACCTCCTGCCGCGCTTTCTCGACCCGAGCGCCGGCCGGATCGCGCTCGATGGCGTCGCGCTCGCCGATTGGGACCTCGCGGCGCTGCGCCGCCAGTTCGCGTTCGTCAGTCAGGACGTGGTGCTGTTGAACGACACGATCGGCGCCAACGTTTCATTCGGCGCCGCCGACGACGCGGCCCGCGTGCGCACGGCGCTCGCCGCCGCGAGCCTGCGGAGCTTCGTCGACACGCTGCCGCAGGGCCAGGACACGCTCGTCGGTCACAACGGCATGCAGCTCTCGGGTGGCCAGCGTCAGCGCCTGGCGATCGCACGGGCGATCTACAAAGATGCGCCAGTGCTGATCCTCGACGAAGCGACCTCGGCGCTCGATTCGGAATCCGAGCGGCTGGTGCAGCAGGCCCTCGAGGCGCTGATGCGCGGCCGCACCTCGATCGTCATCGCCCACCGGCTCTCGACCGTCGAGCACGCCGATCGCATCGTCGTCCTCGAAGGCGGCCGGATCGTCGAACAGGGCAGCCACGCCGCGCTCCTCGCCCGCGGCGGCCTCTATGCTCGCCTGCACTCGACGCCGCTCCGGCGCGAACCCGAAACCACACCATGACCCTGGCCCGCTACCCGTATCCGCCGCTCGATGCGCTTCCCGACGACATCCGCGCCACGATCCTCGAAGTGCAGCACCGCGCCGGTTTCGTGCCGAACGTGTTCCTCGCGTTCGCGCGCCGGCCCGAGGAATTCCGCGCCTTCTTCGCCTACCACGACGCGCTGCTGCTGCGCGAATCCGGCCTGACCAAGGGCGAGAAGGAGATGATCATCGTCGCGACCAGCGGCGCGAACGGCTGCCTCTACTGCGTGGTCGCGCACGGCGCCATCCTGCGGGTCTATGAGAAGAGCCCGACGCTCGCCGACCAGATCGCCGTGAACTACAAAAAAGCCGACATCACGCCGCGCCAGCAAGCGATGCTTGATTTCGCGATGAAAGTCTGCCGCGCCTCCGAGGCCATCGACGACGAGGATTTCGGCCGCCTCCGCGCCCACGGCTTCAGTGACGAGGACGCCTGGGACATCGCCGCCATCACCGGCCTGTTCGCCCTCTCGAACCGGATGGCGAACGTGATCTCGCTGCGGCCGAACGACGAGTTCTACCTGCTCGGACGCGGGCCCAGGCAGATCGCCTGACGCCGCCGTTGGGCGCCGCACCGCTCGAGCGCTGGGTCGCACCGCTGGTCACCCAGCCGCTGAGCCGCCCGGTGCCCGCGGACGACGCGGCCTACCGGCGCCGCAAGGGCGACCTGCGGCTTGCCGTGCGCGCCTGGCGCCGCGCGCTGCAGTTGCGGACGAGCGGCCAGGCAGCGCTCCGCCGCGAGCGCTTCGATCCGGTCTGGCGGCGCGTGCTCTGGATCCACGAGGAGGCGCCGCAGATTGGGGACGCGCTGATGGACCTGGCGCCCCGCAGCCTGCTCGCGGAGCGCGGCATTGCGGCCGACCTGCTCGCGCCGCCCACGATCGCCGCGCTGTTCGACGGTGATCGCTGGCTAAGGCACTGCTTCTCCGCACCCGAATCGATCGACCCGGCGCGTTACGACGCCGTGATCGCCTCGAGCGACGGCCACCGCGCGCTCGCGACCAAACGCAGCTGCGCTCCCGCGGTGCCGTGGATCTCGATCGCTGGCGCTTACAACGCACCCGATTACCAGCGGGCGATGTTCGGTGCCCAACGTTTCGCCGACCTGCTCGACCACCGGCTGAGCGTGGCCGAGATGTGCTGGCATGCGCGCCAGAAGCTGGATCGGACCGGCCGTTATCCGCCGGCGCAGGCAGACGACCCTGAACGCGGGACGGGAGTCGAATCGACGCGCGCGCGCCTCGACCGCTCGGAGCGGCACGTCGGCGAGCCGCGCGTCGCCATCGCCTGCGGCGGCGTGCGCGACGCGCGCACCTACCGGCGCTGGCCCGACGTCGTCGCGAGCCTCGCGGCGACCGGGATCCGCTCGTTCGTCGCCGTGGGCAGCGCCAACGGCCGCCGGGCCGCGGACGCGATCGCTGGAGTTCTGCCCCCGGCCGCGGTGCTGGACGATCGGGTTGGCCAGGGCGACCTGCACGCAGCGCGCGCGGCGATCGGGCACTGCGACCTGCTCGTCTGCGCCGACGGCGGCCTCCTGCACCTCGGCCTGACCACCGCCGTGCCGATCGTCGCCCTCTTCACCTCGACGATCGATCCGGCCTGGCGCCTTCCCCCCGATTTCGACGGCGTCGCGCTCCGCTCCCACTCGACCGACGTCGACGGTATCCCACCCGAACGTGTCGCCGACGCGGTGGGCGCGGCGCTGCGGGCACGGCCGGATTAGGCGTCTGCACGGCCGGCCTACGTGGATGGTGGCAAGTGCGCGGGAAGGCGCCCGTGGGCCGTGGGCCGTCGCCCGTCGCCCGTCGCCCGTCGCCTGTTGCCTGTTGCCTGTTGCCTGTTGCCTGTTGCCTGTTGCCTGTTGCCTGTTGCCCGTCGCCGCGGCGTTGCGGCGTTGCCCGCCACCGGCGCCGACAGAGGGCGCGTCAAACGCCCAGGGTCGCCAGCCGTTCGAACCAACGCCGGGCGAGGTTCTCAGGCGTCAGGCCGGCTGGGGCGCCGTCGACCCGAAGCGCCGTCATCCCGCTGCCTGGCCGCAGGAACCAGGCGGGATCGACCTGGCGCGCGAATACCGCGAGACCCGGCACGCCGAGCGCGACCGCAACGTGCATCAGGCCGCCGTCGACGCCGAGAAACGCGTCGCAGCCGGCGAGCGCGCGCGCCGCATCCGCAAGGCTGCCGTGGCGGTCGATCGCGAGGGTCGCGTGCCGGGCGAGAAAGCCGGCGTCGAACGCAGCGACATCCGCCTCCGCGTCCGGGCCATGACCGAGCAACACGAAGCGCGGCGGCCGCTCGGGTCGGGGCCAGCCCGCAGCGATGCGAGCGAGCGCCGCCGGCCAGTGCGGATACCGTTTCTCGGCGACCCGCGCGCCGAGCGGCACGCCGAGGCGAAACGATGCGGGTTCGGCGGGACGAACGTCGACGCGACCGTCGGACCCGAGCGTCAACCACGGTGCGACGACCGCGCCGAGCCCCAGACCGAACAGCTGGCGCACCCGCCGGTCGGCGAAGGCCGCCCGGTCGAAGCTCTCGCCGAGCAGGTGTCCACGCAAGGTCGCGAACGGCACCCCGGAGAAGTGGCGCGCCTTGAGCCGGATCGACGCGGTGCTCAGCACGTCGAGCAGCACGAGATCGAAGCCGGCGCCGCAGGCCGCGGGATCCAGGTGCACCCTCGCGAAACGGGCGTCGTGCGCGAAAAGCGGCGCCAACGCGGGAGCAATGCACAACTCGAGCTCGATCGAGGGCGGCACGAGGGACCGGGCGGCAAGGTCGAGGATCGCGTCGCCGACCGTCGTCCAGGTCGTGATCCAGAGCACGCGCCGAACGCCGCCAGCCGCGGCTTCGGGTTCGAGCAGCTTCGACTGGCCGGTCCACCGCAAAAGGCCCTCGCGCTGCCACAGCTTTCTCACCGCCTGGCGACGGCGCGACGGCGGCAGCGCCGCGAAGTCGGCCCGCAGGGCGTTGGCGATCGGCGCTTCGAACGGCAGGCGGTAGAGCGGCGAGGCGAGGCGATCGAGGAGGTTCATGGCGGCCCGCCGGCGAGGTCGGTCGGCGCCGCCAGGGGGCCCGGCGCGTGCCGGGCACCGACGGCGCTCCAGGCCCGACGCTTTCGACCCCGGTCGCGCGGCCGATCGTTCGATCGGCGGCCCGCACCGATCATCGACCGCAGATCACCGGCAGCCAGACGCCGATCGACCCGCGGAGCACCCGATCGGCGAGCGCGTCCATGGCGGTCGGCTGATCGTTCAGGATCGCGATCCGGGCACCGGCATCGCGTGCCGCCGGCACCATGCCGGCGACCGGGTACACCTGCAAGGTGCTGCCGACGGCGAGCAGCAAATCGGCCTCGGCGGCCGCCGTGAGCGCCCGCTCGATCACCTCGGGCACGAGCGCCTGGCCGAACGAGATCGTGTCGCTCTTCAGGATGCCGCCGCAGGTGCGGCACGCCGGGTCGGCCTCGCCGGCTCGTACCCGCTCCAGCACCCGCTCCATCGACTGACGTGCGCTGCATTTCCAGCACATGACCCGACGCATCGAGCCGTGCACCTCGACGATTCGCTCGGCGCTGTTGCCGGCGATGCGGTGCAGCTCGTCGATGTTCTGCGTGACGAGCCGGTGCAGCTTGCCGCGCCGCTCGAGGTCGACGAGAGTCCGATGCGCTGCGTTCGGCTGCGCGTGCCACGCCGGGTAGTTCATCCGGCTCTGCCAGGCGGCACGCCGAACCGCCGGATCGGCCAGGTAGTGCTGCAACGTCGACTGCTTTTCGGCGGCCGGGTCGCGCGTCCAGACGCCCTGCGGGCCACGAAAGTCAGGGATGCCGGAGTCGGTCGAGATGCCCGCGCCGGTCAGCACCACGATGCGCTCGGCGGCGTCGATCCAGCTGCGGATTTCGGCGGCGGTGGCGGCTTCGGGCAAGGCGTGGGCGTCGCCTTTCATTACGTCGACCGTCATTTTGGACTCGGGCGTGAACGCAACGGCGCGCTCAGCAGTCGGCCACCGCCACGCCGGCCACCGACATGGCCTTGATCAACGCCACATCCCGGGTGAGCAACGGAATCCCGCGGCGCAGCGCCAACTCCAGGTAGGCGCCGTCGTACGCGGTCAAGGCCAAGCGGCTCGAAAGCGCCTCGAGCGTTTCGACCGACACCGGCTCGCGATCGGGCCGGGATGCGCAGAAGGGCACACCCATCCGCGCGAACGCGATGGCAACGCTCATGGCAGCGAAGCATCACGCGTCAACACCGCCCGCGTGTAGACGAGGAACTCGTCGAGATGCCGCTCAATGATGGCGACCGTGATCGGAACCTGCAGCTGGCGGTAATCGTCGACCGCGATGTTCCGGAATCCCACCATCCGCTTCAGCGCCTCGGCGAGCGGCGCGCCGATCCACCCGCCCTCGGCCAGCAGCCTGAATACGTCGCGGGCGCTTTGCGGAACGCCGACGCGCTCGCGGCGGATCAGATGCTGGCCCATGTCGAGCGCGGCCTCGCAAGCGCGCTGGATGTTCAGGATCGCCGCGTCCTGACGCGTGGGTTCCGTGCCGAAGCTGCCCGCACTGGCAACGTATTCTTCGCGCGCGCGCCGCACGCAGCGCTCGATCGTCGCCACCTTGTTGATTACGACGTCATCGACCATGCACGCTGCCTCGCTGCCGGATGTCGGCGATCAGTCCCGCACGCGTGGCGTCGAGTTCGAGCTTTTCGCTCAGCACCGCCGCCTCGTAAAGACCGACCTCGAGCAGATCGCGATGCCACCAGCGCTCGCCCGTCGTGAGGATGCGGTACTGCATCACCGTCGACGCCGCGCGCAGGTCGAGCAGATCGACCGGGCAGCCGGCAAGATCGGCGAGCTCGCCGGCCACGCGCCACAACTGCAACGGGTCGGCGTAGCCTTCGACCAGCACGGCCAGGTCCAGGTCGCTTTCCGGCCCCTCGGTCCCTTCGACCCGGCTGCCGAAGGCGTAGACGGCGAGCAGATTTGCCCACTCCGCGCGCAGGACCTCGACGATGCGTTCGCGATTCCGCATCACAGCAACACGATGTCGTATTGCTCTGGCGACCCGAACGGCTCGGCGCGCAGCGAGATCGGCTTGCCGATGAAATCCGAGAGGCCGGCGAGGTGCTGGCTTTCCTCGTCGAGCAGCATCTCGACGACCGCCGCCGAGGCGACGATGCGGAATTCCTTCGGATCGAACTGGCGCGCCTCGCGCATGATCTCGCGCAGGATCTCGTAGCAGACGCTGCGCGGCGTCTTGACCTCGCCCCGGCCCTGACAGGTCGGGCAGGTCTCGCAGAGCACGTGCGCGAGCGATTCGCGGGTGCGTTTGCGCGTCATCTCGACCAGCCCGAGCTGGGTGAAGCCGCTGACCGTGACCTTGACCCGGTCGCGCGCCAGCTGTTTTTTGAGTTCCGCCAGGACGGCGTGGCGGTGCTCGTCACGCGTCATGTCGATGAAGTCGATCACGATGATGCCGCCGAGGTTGCGCAGGCGCAGCTGCCGCGCGATCGCCGCGCCGGCTTCGAGGTTGGTCTTGAAGATCGTGTCGTCGAAACTGCGCGCACCGACGAAGCCGCCGGTGTTGACGTCGATCGTCGTCATCGCCTCGGTCTGGTCGACGATGAGATAGCCGCCCGATTTCAGGTCCACACGCCGGGTCAGCGCGCGGGCGATTTCCTCGTCGATGTTGAAGAGGTCGAAGATCGGCCGCTCGCCGGCGTAGTGCTCCAGCTTTGCGACCGCGGTCGGCGTGAAGCCGCGGCCGAAGGTCTGCAAGCGGTCGAACTGGAGCTTCGAATCGATGCGCACGGCTTGCGTGGCGTCGTGCGTCAGGTCGCGCAGCACGCGCTCGGCGAGGCTCAGGTCCTGGTGCAGCAAATTGCCGGGCGGCGAGCGGAACGCGCGCTCGCGCACCGCGGCCCAGGTGGCGCGGAGGTAGCGGATATCGTCGGAAAGCTCGGCATCGCTCGCCTCCTCGGCGTTGGTGCGCAGGATGAAGCCGCCGGCCGGGCCGCTGCCCTCGGGCACCTGCACGAGCGTGTTCATGCGGGCCCGCAGTTGCTCGCGCAACTCGTGCGAGCCGATCTTCTGCGAGATGCCGATATGGTGGTCCTGCGGCAGGAAGACGAGCAGCCGGCCGGCGATCGAAATTTGCGTCGAGAGCCGCGCGCCCTTGGTGCCGATCGGGTCCTTGATCACCTCGACGGTGAGCGTCTGGCCCTCGAACACCAGCCGCTCGATCGGGGTCGGCGGCGTGAGGTTCGGGCCGGATTCGCTGCGCGCCGCGGCGCCGGCGGCGCGCGGCGTGACGCCGTTGACCTGCACGTCGGCCACATGCAGAAAAGCGGCGCGCTCGAGGCCGATGTCGATGAACGCCGACTGCATGCCGGGCAACACCCGCACGACCTTGCCGGCGTAGATGTTGCCCACCAGCCCGCGCTCGAGCGCCCGCTCGACGTGCAGCTCCTGCACCGCGCCGTTCTCGACGACCGCCACGCGCGTTTCCTGGGGCGTCCAGTTGATCAGGATGTCTTGCATCGTTCGCTACTTCCGTGTTCCAGGCCGGACTCGACGAGGGCTTCGACAAGCTCAGCCCAACGGTGCAGCAAGCATTCGCTGCTCTGCCGTCACCGCACCACCGCGCCACCCGCATCGCGATCGACACCGTCAGGGCCACCCGCACCTCCTCGAAGGCCGATCCGCGGCTTCGACGCCGCTCGGACCGACGCCGCGACCTCGACGCAGCTCGGGGACGGGCTCAGCCCGACCGGTGGTGCGAAGCCGCGCCGTAGACGCCCGCGTTTTGCAACAGCCGCGCCGTCTCGAACAGCGGCAGCCCCATGATGCCCGAGTGGCTGCCGTCGATGCGTTCGACCCAGACGGCAAAGCGGCCCTGGATCGCATAGGCGCCGGCCTTGCCGAAGGGCTCACCGGTCGCGATGTAGGCGGCGATGGCCGCAGCGTCGAGCGCGGCGACCTGTACGTCGGAGATGCTGAGGGCAGCGTCGAAGGCGCCGTTCGCCGCCACCGCGACGGCCGTCAGCACGCGATGGCGTCGGCCCGACAGCAGCCGCAGCATCCGCGCGGCGTCAACCGCGTCGACGGGTTTGCCGAGGATTTGTGCGTCGACCGCGACGGTCGTGTCGGCGCAGAGCACCGGCGCCGGCGGCAGCCCGCTTGCCGCGAGGCGCATGCCCGCGGCGGCCAGCTTGGCGCGGGTCACGCGCTGCACGTACGCCTCGGGGCTTTCGCCGTCGCTCAGCGTCTCGAGCGCTTCGGCGTCCTCGTCGGCGGCGGGCAGCAAGAGCCGTGCTTCGATGCCGATTTGCGTCAACAGCGCGCGCCGTCGCGGGCTTTGCGATGCGAGGTAGACGAAACCGGGCGCGGCGGGCTCGCCGCCGGATGCGGGGCTACGCGCTTCGGTCGTCGGATCGCTCATGCCGGGCGCCCGTGGGACGATCGTTCGCGGCTCATTCCCGATGGTAGGGATGATTCGCGCCGACGCTCCAGGCGCGATAGAGCGCTTCGGCAAGCAACACGCGGGCGAAGGCGTGGGGCAGCGTCAGGTCGGAGAGGCGCAGGGTCTCGTCGGCACCCGCGCGGAGCGCCGCGGCGAGGCCGTCGGGGCCGCCGATCAGGAAGGCGACGTCGCGCCCGTCCTGGCGCCAGGCGGCGAGCCGCTCGGCGAGTTGTCGAGTGGTGACGCGGTCGCCGCGCTCGTCGAGCACGACGCGGCGGGCGCCCTTCGGCAGCACCGCCTCGAGGCGCGCCGCCTCGGCCGCCAGCAGCTGTTCGACGGTCCTCTGTGCGCGCGCCTCTGCCTTCACGGCATGGAGTTCGAGGCGCATCTCGGGCGGGAAACGCTTCTCGAACTCGGCGTAGGCAGCATCCGCCCAGGCCGGCTGGCGCAGGCCGACGGCGACGAGGCGGAGCTTCATCGAGGCCGCCGTGCGTCGCCAGCGCGGTCGACCCCCGGGGGCGTGGGGCGCTCGGCATCGACACCGAATGCCCGGCCGGATGCCGGCTTCACGCCGCTCGGAGCGCCGAACGCGCCGCGCGCGTCATCCGCGCGGCACGCTCGTCTTTTTCGCGGCCGGGCGCTTGGCTGCGGCCTTCGTGGCCGCGGTGCGTGGGGGCGCCGCCCTGATGGCGGTTTTGGCGACGGTCTTGGCGGCGCGCTTTGTTGCGCTCTCGGTGGCCGTCTTGGCGGCGGTCTTGCGGGCCCTTCCGACGGCAGCCCGGCCCGAGGCCGGAGCGCCTGCCGGCGCCTCGGCACGCGTCGCTCGCGCGGCGCTTCGCGGGGCCGCGGCGCGTTTGGCCGGCGCCTTGCGCGCCAGCGCGCTGGTGCCGGGAGCGGACGCCGCACCGGACGTTCGCCGCGGCGCGGCGCCCTTGACGCCGACGACGCGGGTAACGATCGGCTCGGGCGTACCGGCGCCGATGCGCTTCTTGGCAGGGACTCGGCGTGGCGACGGCGCGGCCTCCGACGCCCTCGCCGAGGCAGACGCGGCCGACGTGGCGGTCGCGACACCTGCGTCCGCGCGCGGCCGTCGCGGCCGCTTCGCGGCGGTCGACGCCGGTGCCGGGGTTTCGGCGTCGGCCGGCGCGCTCGCGCGGGACCGCGTCTTCTTCGCCGGCGCGATGAATGCCTCGGCGCCGGCGGGGGGCGTGCGCGCCTTCCGCGCCGTCCATGCGGGAGAGCGTGCGCCGTCGCCATCGACCGGCTCCGCCGCTTTCACGAGCTTCTTCGCCGCCGCGCCGAGCTTTAGGTTGACCGGCTTCTCACCCCAGATTTCCTCGAGGTGGTAGTAGTCGCGGATCATCGGCTGCATCACGTGGACCACCGCGGCGCCGCAGTCGATGATGATCCATTCGCCGTTGGCTTCGCCCTCGAGGCGCGGCACCGGATAGCCCGCACCCTTGACCGCTTCGCGCACGCTGCTTGCGAGCGATTTGGTCTGCCGGTTGCTGGTGCCCGAGGCGATGATCACGCGCTCGAACAGCGCCGAAAGGTGCTCGGTGTTGAAGATCGAGATGTTCTGCGCCTTGACGTCTTCCAGGCCGTCGACGATGGCGCGTTGCAGTTTTCGAATGTCCATTCAGCTCCGGTTCGCGCGTTCGGCACGAGGTGGGTCAGAGGGGGCCGAAGTCGGCCCGTAGAGGTGGTGGGCGGCAATATAGTCCGCGACCTTCGGTGGCACCAGATCGTCGATCGGAATCCCTCGGGCGAGGCGCTCGCGGATGTCGGTCGACGACACCGGCATCTCGGGCAGGGCGACGACGGCGTGCGGCGCGCGGCGCAGTTCCTCCGCGACGCCCGGCCAGACACTTGCACCTGGCGGCCGGCGGCCGGCGACCGCGAGCGTCACGAGCCCGAGAAGCTCGCGCCACGCATGCCAGGTGTCGAAGCGCGCGTACTGGTCTTCGCCGATCAGCAGGAACCAGGTGCAACCGGGTTGCACCGCTTGCAAGGCGCGCACCGTGTCGATCGTATAGCTCGGGCCGGCGCGTTCGAGCTCGATCGGCGCCAGCGCGAAACGCGCTTCGCCTTCGATTGCCAGCCGCACCATCGCCGCGCGGTCGGCCGCAGGGGCCATGGCGCGCGCCTTCTGCCAGGGCTGGCCGGCGGGGATCCAGCGCAGCTCGTCGAGCTGCAGCGCGTCGAGCGCCAGGCGCGCGAGCGCGAGGTGGGCGTCGTGCACCGGATCGAAGCTGCCGCCGAAAAGGCCGATGCGCGGGGTGCGCGTCAAGCCGGCTCCTGCCCGGATGCCGCAGCGTCAGCCGGAGCGCCCGCGGCCCAGTCGCGCGGGCGGAGGAAGTCGGTGGCGAGCCGCGCTTCGGGCGTGCCGGGCGCCGGGTGCCAGTCGTAGCGCCACGTCACGAGCGGCGGCATCGACATCAGGATGCTCTCGGTGCGCCCGCCCGATTGCAGGCCGAACAAGGTGCCGCGATCGAACACGAGGTTGAATTCGACGTAGCGGCCGCGTCGATAGGTCTGGAAGTCACGCTCGCGCGCGCCGTACGGCAGGCCGCGGCGGCGTTGCAGGATCGGCAGGTAGGCCGGCAGGAACGCATCGCCCACCGCCCGCAGCAGCGCGAAGCTGCGCGCAAAGCCGAGCTCGGCGAAGTCGTCGAAGAAGATGCCGCCGATGCCGCGCGGCTCGGCGCGGTGCTTCAGGTAGAAGTAGGCGTCGCAGCCGCGCTTGAAGCGCGGGTAGAGATCGGCGCCAAAGGGGGCCAGCGCGTCGCGGCAGGTGCGGTGGAAGTGGACGGCGTCCTCCTCGAAGCCGTAATAGGGCGTCAAGTCCATCCCGCCGCCGAACCACACGACCGGCGCGGCACCTGCGGGCAGCGCCGCGAGCATCCGCACGTTCATGTGCACGGTCGGCACGTAGGGGTTCAGCGGGTGCAACACCAACGACACGCCGGTCGCCTCGAACGGCGCCCCGGCGAGCTCGGGCCGGTGCTGCGTGGCCGCGGGCGGGAGCCGCGCGCCATGCACCTGCGAAAAATTGCAGCCGCCGCGTTCGAGCAGCCGGCCACCCTCGATCAGCCGCGAACGGCCCTCGCCTTCGAGCGCACCGCCCGACGGGCGCGTCCAATGGTCGCTGGCAAAGGGCTCGCTGCCCTCGGCCTCGAGCGCGCCGACGATCCGGTTCTGCAGGTCGAGCAGGTAGGCGCGGACGGCGGTCGGATTGATCGGCGTCTCGATGGTCGAAGTCATGGCTTCCGGTGCGACGTCACTGGGAACGAGCGACGCGTTAAAACGCCCCAGGAGCGACTTTTCGTACCTGCCAAGGGCCAAGCACCTTCAAAAACGCCTTGCTATATGGCTTGGCTACTTCCATAGGGCGGACACTCGGTGTGACCGGTTGGCGACGTACGAGTAACGTCTAATTATGCAGCACTCGGCCACTTGATCTCGACCTTGCGATTCTGAGCAAGACAGTCTCTGAGATAAAGGTTGATGAGGCTTTGGTACGGTACGCCCGCCTCCGCGGCCATGCCTTTGAAGTATTCGACGACATCCTCAGAGAGGCGCATAGTTACGGACTTTTTAAGCTTAGACGCGTACGGGTTCCCACGCGACTTCATCTTCGACAGATCGTATTCAGCCTTCATGTCGTTCACCTCGGTAGTACTGTGCTTCAGCGTCGGTAGCCTTGCGAGCGGAGATGATGCGTACGGCGTCCCCGTTCTCTCTCTCGCAATGGCACACCAAGAGAAGCCTCGCGTCTAAGCTCATGCCCAACAAAAGAAAGCGGTCCTCGTCGAAGGAGTGCTCCTCATCAAAGAACTGCACCGCGAACTCGTCGTAAAAGACTGTCTTGGCCATCTCAAAGGTGACCTTATGCTTCCTGGCGTTTGATGCCGCCTTGGAAGAGTCCCATTCGAACCGCATGCATACATTGTATGGATGCGTGGCGGGATAGTCAAGGGCGGTCCGGTTTGGGCTGCCTAAACCTGGCTACACGCAAAGCACAACGAAGCGCCTCTACAGCTAGGTTCATGTTCAGCGTCAGGTGCCGTGTGCTCAATGCAAGCAGTGCTTTTTTACAAAAGCGAGTACGTCGGCAAACCACACGTCACTGCCGGCGTAAGCGAAGCTGTGCCCCTCTCGTGCAGACTGGCCAAACGCGGGATACACCTTAACCTCAGCGCTTTTGCCCGCGCTGCGCATTTCGGCTGCCAGCTGCACTGTTGGCGCAGTATCGAAGTCGTTGGCAGCTTGAAAGAAGAAAACTGGCGACTGTGCGGCGCGGACAGTTTGAGTAAGTAGAGCCCGAAGGCTTGGAGATCGCGACCAACTTTCTGCTCCGCCGGATGCATCAATGGCCGCGCAGTAGGAGCCGGTTTCGGCGCCGAGCAGACTTTCGACTCCGCCAAAGGAATTCCCGGCTACCGCGACTTGACCGGTGCTCACATAGATCTGCGATTGCAGCCATCGAAGAGCGGCCATCTGATCCTGAAAGTGGCCTTGTTGCAAGAGCCGCGTCATCGTGCTCTCGCTGAGCCCTTGGCCTCTCCGGTAGGGCATGAAAAAAACGAAGCCGCTCTGGGCGAACAATGGCCCGATCGCGCTGCTCGCTTGGCTGTTGAGCATCCCCCGAGCGCTGCCGTGGTTGTAGAGGACCGCTGGGAAAGGACCGTTTCCGGGCGGTTTGAATACCTCGCCGCTGTACAAGTCACCGTTGTAGTGAAGCACGAAGCGGTCGATGCCTCCGCCTGCTGCTTGCACGTTCCAGGGGACGGTGAACCCCATGACGGCCGCCAGCAACAATCGCGAGAAGAAGCAAGCACGGTGCAACTTCATAGTGCCCCACGTTCAACATGAGCGGCCGGAAAGCGCACGGCATAGTGAAACGAAACCATGCTCTTGGAGGTTCGCTCGATGGCAAATTAGGCTTCAACCGCGACTAGCCGCTCAAAGCAAACACTGGTCGGATCCTTGGCGTACTTGCCGAACGGCGGAATGCGTCTGAAACCCGCTGCTTCATAGAGCCGCATCGCGGGAAGTTGCTTGTTCCCAGTTTCGAGGACCAAACGACTGTAGCCCAGCCGCACAGCCTCGCTCTCAAGGTGCAAAAGTACAGCGAGCGCTAAACCTTGGCGCCGATGTTCGCGATGGACGTACATGCGACGCACTTCGGCGACCGCCGTGCTGAGCGAGTGAAGTGCTCCACACGCGAGCGGGCGACCGTCGAGGTAGCCCACGACATAAGCTCCGCGTGGCGAGAGGGGTTCGTTCGACGCTGACTTGGTAACGCCGAGAAAGAGCTCAGGATATAAAGCTCGTGCGTCGATCACCGCCTCCTGCAGCAGAGCCAAAGCATCCGCGCCCAGTGGATCGACATTGCGAATGACGAGGTTCGTCACTTGGGCCTGACAACCGACTCACCCACCACGCCGGCGATCCGGGCGGCGCGCCCGCTTCTCGGCCAGACGTGTCATGCATGCCTCCTCGCTCACCGCCGGATCGCCCGATGACCGATGTCGCGCCGGTACTGCATCCCGTCGAAGCGGATCGCGCCGAGCAGCGCATACGCCCGCTGCCGAGCGAGCTTGACGGAATCGCCGAGCGCGGTGGCGCAGAGCACGCGGCCGCCGGCGCTGACCGTGCCGGCGTCGCTCGCGGCGGTGCCGGCATGAAACACCATCGCGTCAGGTGCATCGGCGGGCAGGCCGATGATCGGATCGCCGTGGCGCGGGGCGGCCGGGTAGCCGGCCGCGGCGGCGACGATGCCGAGTGCGGCGCGCCGGTCCCATTGCAGCTCGACGTCCTCGAGCTGGCCATCGGCCGCGCGCGCCAGCACGTCGAACAGGTCGCTTTTGAGCCGCATCAGGAGCGGCTGCGCCTCGGGGTCGCCGAGGCGGGCGTTGAACTCGACGGTGCGCGGCTGGCCGTGCGCGTCGATCATCAGCCCGGCATACAGGAAACCGGTGAAAGGCACGCCTTCCTTGGCCATGCCGGCGACGGTCGGCTGGATGATCTCGTGCATCACCTTGGCGTGCACGTTCGGCGTCACGACCGGTGCAGGCGAATAAGCGCCCATGCCGCCTGTGTTCGGCCCGCGGTCGCCGTCCTCGAGCCGCTTGTGGTCCTGGCTGGTGGCGAGCGGCAGCACCGACTTGCCGTCGCACAGCACGATGAAGCTCGCCTCCTCGCCTTCGAGGAACTGCTCGATCACGACGCCGGCATCGCCTGCGCGTGCGTCGCTGTCGCCGCCCGCCGGCAGCATCGCGTCGATCGCCGCGTGGGCCTCGGCGGCCGATATCGCGACCACCACCCCCTTGCCGGCCGCCAGCCCGTCGGCCTTGACGACGATCGGCGCCCCGCGGTTCGACGCCGCTTCGGCATCGACGTGCGCGTGCGCCGCGGCCGGCTCCGTGAACGCGGCGAAACCGGCGGTCGGGATCCCGTGACGCTGCATGAACGCCTTGGCGAAAGCCTTCGAGCTTTCGAGCCGCGCCGCCGCCCGCGTCGGCCCGAAGATGCGCAGCCCGCGGGCGCGAAACGCATCGACGATGCCGGCGGCGAGCGGCCCCTCGGGCCCGACCACCGTCAGGGCGACTTTCTCGGCCCGCGCGAATTCGGCCAGCGCCGCGATATCGGTCAGCGGCAGGTTCGACAGACGCAGGTCGGCCGCGGTGCCGGCGTTGCCCGGCGCGACGAACACCCTCTGCACTTTCGGCGAGGCCGCGAGCTTCCAGGCGAGCGCGTGCTCGCGGCCGCCGCCGCCGATCACGAGCACCTTCATGCGCCGAAACCAGCGCTGCCGCCGGCGCGCCGCGGCCGCAACAAGCTCATTCGGCCATCTCGGCGTTGTGGAACACGTTCTGCACGTCGTCGAGATCCTCGATCACGTCGAGCAGCTTCTGCATGCGCTGCGCGTCCTCGCCGCTGAGGGCGACCGTGCTTTCCGGGCGCATCGTGACCTCGGCCAGTTCGGGCACGAGCCCCGCGCCCTGCAGCGCCGCGCCGACGGCCTCGAACGACCCCAGCGCGCTCAGCACCTCGATCGCGCCATCGTCGTGGTTGACGACATCGTCGGCGCCGCCGTCGAGCGCGACCTCCATCACCCGGTCCTCATCGGCACCGGGTGCGAACACGAACTGCCCGACGTGCTTGAACTGGAACGCGACCGAGCCCTCGGTCCCCATGTTGCCGCCGTACTTGCTGAACGCATGCCGCACCTCGGCGACGGTGCGCACGCGGTTGTCGGTCATGCAGTCGACAATCAGCGCCACCCCGCCGATGCCGTAGCCTTCGTAGCGGATTTCCTCGTACGTCACGCCCTCGAGCTGGCCGGTCGCCTTGTCGATGTTCTTCTTGACCGTGTCGGCCGGCATGTTCGCGGCCTTGGCCTTCTCGACCGCCAGCCGGAGCCGCGGGTTCATCGCCAGATCGCCGCCACCCTGGCGCGCCGCGACGGTGATCTCGCGGATCACGCGCGTCCAGACCTTGCCGCGTTTCTCGTCCTGCCGACCCTTCCTGTGCTGGATGTTGGCCCACTTGGAATGACCGGCCATGGCGATTGGCGTGGCCTCGAACCGGCCGTCGCGTTGAAAGGGAATTGATTTTAGGGGAGGACCGGGCGTCTCGAATCGAACCCCATGCCGCGGGCGTTCGCGGCTCTGCTGACGCCGTGCGCTCGATCGAGGGACCGGCAGCCGACCTCACGGCTGAAGCGAAAGTCGCGTCGAATGCTCCGACCGAGGATGTCGCTCGCGACGGCACGGACGATGACCTCGACCCGCGTCGACCGCACCGCGAAAGGTGAACGCCAGCCCGGACACGGGCCACGCCGAATTCGCTGGCCGGAGCCATGGCATCGGGCCCCCGCCAAGCCGTCTGCCGAAGCTGACGGGTGCTGCCTTCGGTGTCAATAAGGGAGCAACCGTTAGACTGGCTCTTCAAGTTTCCGCGGGCGACGCCATGGCCGATCCGATCCTCCTCGCCCGGCACGGCGACATTGCCTGCCACCTGCTGCCGGCGCTCGCCAACCGCCACGGCCTCATCACCGGGGCGACCGGCACCGGCAAGACGATCACGCTGCAAACCCTCGCCGAGAACTTCAGCCGCATCGGCGTTCCGGTGTTCATGGCCGATGTGAAGGGCGACCTGACCGGCATCACGCAGACCGGCCAGATCGGCGCCAAGCTGGCCGCGCTGCTGCAGGAACGCGGGATCGATCCGCCGGCGCCGACCGCCGCGCCGGCGACGCTCTGGGACGTCTACGCCTCCGCGAACGCAGCCGAGGGTCACCCGGTGCGGGCGACGATCAGCGACATGGGCCCGCTATTACTCGCACGGATGCTCGCGTTGAACGAGACGCAGCAAGGCGTGCTGCAGCTCGTCTTCAAGCTCGCCGACGATCGCGGCCTCCTGCTGCTCGATCTAAAGGATCTGCGGGCGATGCTGCAGTGGGTCGGCGACAACGCATCGAGCATCACGACCGAGTACGGCAACGTCAGCGCCGCGAGCATCGGGGCGATCCAGCGCGGCCTCCTGCAGATCGAGACCCAGGGCGGCGACCGTTTCTTCGGCGAGCCGATGCTCGACATCGCCGACCTGTTGCAGACAGTCGACGTGAACGGGCAGGTGCGCGGCGTCGTCAACATCCTCGCCGCCGACCGGCTGATGACGAGCCCGCGGCTCTACGCCACCTTTCTGCTCTGGCTGCTGAGCGAGATCTTCGAGCGCCTGCCCGAAGTCGGCGATCTCGAGAAACCGAAGCTCGTGTTCTTCTTCGACGAAGCGCACCTGCTGTTCGACGAGGCGCCCAAGGCGCTGATCGAGCGGATCGAGCTGGTCGTGCGGCTGGTGCGCTCGAAGGGCGTCGGCGTCTACTTCGCGACGCAGAACCCGCTCGACGTGCCCGACAGCGTGCTCGCCCAGCTCGGCAACCGCGTGCAGCATGCGCTCCGCGCGTTCACGCCGCGCGACCAGAAGGCGGTGGCCGCCGCGGCGAGCACGATGCGCCAGAACCCGCGCCTCGACATCCAGACGGCGATCACCGAGCTCGCGGTCGGCGAGGCGCTCGTCAGCCTGCTCGACGAAAAGGGCCGCCCGAGCGTCACCGAGCGGGTGTTCGTCGTCCCGCCGGGCAGCCGGATCGGGCCGATCACGCCGGACGAGCGCAGGGCGCTGATCGCCGGCTCGCTGGTCGCGGGCGTGTACGAGAAGTCGATCGACCGGGCGTCGGCGTACGAGATGCTGAAGGGGCGTGCGGTGGCGTCGAGCGAGGCGGCCGGCGTTGCTTCGGGCAGCGCTCGATCACCTCCGACCGGCCCGCGTGCCGGCCCGACCCTGACCGAGCCGCCGCCGACTCGGCTCCCGCCGACCGGCTCCGCCGCGCTCCCCGGCGGCCCGTCGGCCGACAGCAATCAGGGCGGCGGCCTGCTCGGCGGCCTGAGGGACGTGCTCTTCGGCAGCACCGGCCCGCGCGGCGCCCACCACGAGGGTATGGCCGAAGCCGCGGCACGCTCGGCGATGCGGACGATCGGGTCGAACGTCGGTCGCGAGATCGTGCGCGGGGTGCTGGGAAGCCTGCTCGGTGGCAAGCGGTAATCCGGCCCGGGCGACCCATGGAACTTGACTTCAAACTAGGGGGTTCACGCCCCCGCCGACACAGCGTTGAATCGAGCGCACGTGAGCCCGCGTGTTTCATCTTCCGAGGAGCATTTTCCATGACGACCAACACGACCCGGCGGGTCGGTTTTGCCCTGCTGGCATTGACCGCAGGCTTCGAATCCCCGTCCGCATTCGCCGAGGACGCCCCACCCGCGATGGAGCGTTGCGACAAGACGCTCGGCGTCGTCCGGATCCAGGAGGACACCGGCGCCGAGTGGTACCGCTACTACTACGGCCGGCTCGGCTCGACCGCGCCGGTCGTCAGCGCAATGGTGATGGAATCGAACTGCTTCGTCGTCGTCGAGCGCGGCAGCGGCGAACGCGACATCTCGGCCGAGACGCAGCGCTCGCGCGGCGACGAGGCGCGCGAGAGCGACACCCGCGGCAAGGGTCAGCAGGTCGTCGCCGACTATCTGCTGAAGCCCGAGATCGTCATGAACAAGAAGGGCGACAGCGGTGGCAATTTCGGCGGCATCGGCCGGATGTTGCCCGGTCCCCTCGGCGCCATCGCAGGCGCCGGCCGGATCGGTTTCAGCTCGAACGAGGCGGCCACCGTGATGACGCTGGTCGACATCCGCAGCACCGTGCGGCTCGTCGCGGCACAGGGCCACTCTGAGAACAAGGACTTCAACTTCTCCGGCCTCGGCTTCGGGCGCTACGGCGTCGGCGGCGGCAGCGCGTTCTCGAACACCGACGAAGGCAAGATGATCACCGCCGCCTTCGTCGACAGCTACAACAAGCTTGTGATCGCGGTGAGGAGCTACAAGGCGCAGACGGTCGAGGGCGGCCTCGGCAACGGCGGCGGCCTCGGCGTGCAGGGCGGCAGCACCGCAGCCTCGAGGAAGATCAAGCCGTGAGCTCGGGGGTGCGCCTCGCCGCGGCAGCGCTCGCGGCGCTCGTTGCGTCGATGGACGGGGTGCCGGCACGCGCGCAGGAGTTCGGCGTCTACCTCGCCTGCGCCGGCGAGGTGCATGCCGGCCGGCGTGCGATGCCGGCGCACCTCGACCTCGCGCTGCGGCGCAACAGCCAGCTCGCGCTGATCCAGAGTTCCGACGTGTTGCCCGTCGGCGAGCGGATGAAACTCGAGATCAGCCCGGCCTTCTACTCGATGGTGTACGCCGCGCCGATGCGCAGCAGCACGGTCTGGTACGACTGGATTCGCGGCACGATGTTCGTCTGGAACCCCGACCTGTTGAAGCTGCAGAGCGTGCGCCTCTCGGTCGACCGCCAGACCGCGAAGCTCGAAGGCGAGATGCGCGATGGCGCCGGCGTGCAGCTGGCGCGGCTGGCGATGCGCTGCGACCCGAAGAACAACGACACGGTGCCGGAGCCGAAGTTCTAGTCCACTGAATCATTGAAATGGACGGTGAGGGACAGCCGCTGCTGGATGCGATGCAAGCCTGTCCTGAGCTCCGTCGAAGGGGCGCAAAGCCTGTCCTGAGCCGCGCCGAAGGGCGCAGCGATACCCGAAGGTATCGCGAGCATTTGCAACGCCGCAGCGCGCCCGCAGCGGCTGGCCAGCACCGCTCCGATTTCAGTGATTCAGTGGACCCGGGCCCCAGAGCGACCCGGGGTCCGGTCGACTTGGCGTGGGTCGGTACGCAGTCGGCTTCTTCAAACGACTTTTTGTTGCCGTGACAGTTCCGGCGCCACGCGGTACAGCCACACCGGCCGTCCCGCGGCACTGTCGAGCCGGGTGGTCGGGGCGATACCGGGAATCGCGAATTCGAGGCTCGCGAGCCAGCTGCCGGGTCGCATCTGGCCGACCGCTTTGTGCCACGCGCGCGGCATGCTCTCTGGGCGCTGGAACAGGTACACGAGGTCGTAGCCGGCCCAGTCGGTGGCCCAGATGTCGTCGCGACGAACCCGCGCGACGCGCCGGCAACGAAGCCGGGCGACTTGCGCGAGCGGCCAGCTCCATTCGATCCCGTCGATGCGTCGCCCCGGATAGGTGCGCGCCAGCTCGATCAGGCCGTCGCCGACGCCGCAGCCGGCATCGAGCAGGCTCGCGCCGGTGGCCAGCGGCGCAGCCGCGGAGAGCCCGCGCAGCGCGCCGGCCGGGGTCGGAAAGAGCGGCGCATCGCGCCAGGCGTTCAGCGGGTAGAGCGCGAAAAGCAGCGCCAGCGGAATCAGCCAGGCCCAGGCCGGCAAGGCGCCGGCGAGACCGGAGGCGGCCAACGAAAGAGGGAAGCCGAGCGCAGTGACCAGGCGCCGCCAGCGGGTCGAGGCGGCGAGCGCCGCCAGTCCGACGCCGAACGCCGCCGCGCCGAGAAGCGCGACCAGACCGAACGGGCGCAGCACCGCGAACGACAGCCACGTGGCGACCCAGCTCAGGAGCGCCGGAAGCGGCCAGAGCAACCGGTGCCCGGACCCCGCCAGCCTCAAAACTTGAACGCCAGCCGCAAGCCGCCCCAGTGCCGCCCGTCGACCATGATCGGCGCGCTGGCTTCCTTCATCACGATGAACTGGCCGCCGCCCATGTCGCGGCGGTACGTCTGGAGCAGGAAAGGCCGCTGGTTGCGGGCCGAGGCGAGCCCCGTGCGGTCGTTGAAGATCCGGCGGTAGCGGCTGTTCGCGGCGTCCCAGACCGGGTCGCCCCGCTGCGGCTGGCAGTAGATGCGGTTGTGCGTCGCGACGTAGCCGTTGCGGTCGACGGCGATGCAAAACACGACTTTCGGGCTGAGCGCCAGCGCGGCCTCCTGCACCTCCGGGAACAGCCGGTCGGCGAGCCCGACGAAGCGGGTCGTGTGCTGCGCCGGCTGGCTGTGCGGAATCGGCTGGTAGTTGGCGTCGAACAGGTCCGCGAGCGAGATCGCGCCGCTCTCGAGCGCCTGCTCCAGCAGCGCGCCGATGCGGCCGGCCGATGCCATCGAGGCGCAGATGTACGGGGTGTCCTCGGTCTCGATGCCGCAGTCGGCGATCAGCTCGATCAGCTTCTCCGAAACGTCGAGAAAGGTTTCGCTGCGCTTCATCGCGGTATCGAGCGCGCGCGTGGTGCCGCCGATCTCGGTGGCGATCGTGGTCATTTGCGTGTCGAGGCCGCCGCAAATGCCGGCGCTTTTCTCGGCCGCCTCGAGAATGCTCGAGACCGAGCGCTGCATGTCGGCGAGGGCCTGCTGGAAACGGCCCTGCGGCGTGCCTCCGACGGTGTCGTCGAAGCGCAGTTCGCGCGCGAGCACGTCGACGCGGCGATCGAGCACGCCGACCGTCCGCATGATTTCCTTCGATGAACTCTCGACCTTGCCGGCGAGTTCCTTCACGGCATTGGCGACCGCACCGAAGCCCCGCCCCGCGTCACCGGCGCGATGCGCCTCGACGGAAGCGTTGAACGCGACCAGACGCGTCTGCACCGCAATCTGGGCGATGCTCGCCGCGGCCTCGGCCACTTCGCGCAGGGTGGCGACGACCGTGCCGACTTCCGCGCCGACGTGGGTGACGGCCTCGCGCACGCGCCCAACCGCCGCCAGCCCGGCGTTCGAGACATCGCCGATTGCGCCCTGCGCGCGGTCGATCTCGCCGACCTGCGCCGCGAGCGAGGCGACCGCCTGGGCGCTGCGCGCCGAGTTCTTGCCGCTGTCTTCGATCACGCCGCGCACCTCGGCGGCGCCGCGGCCGATCTGGCTCGCCTGCTGGGCCATCGAGCTGATTGCGGCTTCGAGATCGAGCGTCGCCGTCTCGAGCGGCTCGGCAGGGGGCGGCGCCGCGGGAGGCGGGCGGCGCAGTACGGTCGACAGGCGCATGGCGTATCCGGTGGTTTCGTGTCAGGTGTTCCGGAGAAATCAGTGGGCCCGCAGGCGCACCCGGAGCCGCGCGATCGACTGGCTGTGAAGCTGGCACACACGCGATTCGGTCACCTTCAGCACTGCGGCGATTTCCTTCAGGTTCATGTCGTGCTCGTAGTACATGCTCATCACGTACTGCTCGCGCTCGGGCAGACCCTTGATCGCCTCGACCAAAGCCTCGCGCATCCGGTGGTCCTGGAGTTGCGCGAGCGGGTTCACGTCGTCGTCGATGACATGGCGGTCGAGAAAATCGTTGTCGCCCTCGTCGCCCGACATGTCCTCGAGGTAGACGAGCTGCGTGCCGCGCACCTTGCCGAGCAGCTCCTGGTATTCGACGAGCGACATGCCCAACTCGCGCGCGATCTCGCTTTCGGCCGGGGCACGGCCGAACGTCTGTTCGAGCTTGTGCACCGCGGATTCGATCGTGCGCTGCTGCTTTCGCGTGCCACGCGAGAGGTAATCGTTGCCGCGCAGCTCGTCGAGCATGGCGCCGCGGATGCGCTGGGTCGCGAAGGTCTCGAACTGCACGCCCTGGCCGGAATCGAAGCGGGTCATCGCGTCGGCCAGGCCGATCATGCCGACCTGGATCAGGTCGTCGACCTCGACGTTGGCCGGCAGCTTGGCGATCATCTGATGCGCGAGCCGGCGCACCAGCGGGCTGTACTGCTTCAGGGTCGAGTTCAGGTCCAGCTGGCCTTTGGCGGTGTACATCGGAGGCTCCGAAAGGGAAATCATTGGACGGCCCAGGCATGGCCGCGCGCGTGCGCAGCGGCCGGCATCGGCATGGCCGCGGGCGGATCGCCGTAGGCCGAGCGCAGCTGCGCCAGCACGAGGCGGCGCAACTCGGGCGAAGGCGGCTCGCAGGCATCGCACGCCGGATCGACGCGAACCCAGTCGCATAGCACGGCGCCGAGGAAGCCGTCGGCGCAGGTCGCGAGCTGCTGGGCGATGCGCTCGGTGCGCGGCGAGCGGCGGGCGGCGCCGAGCAGCAGATCGAACACCACGAGTTCGGCGCGCTGCGCAAGCAACTTCATCGAGGCGTAGGCGTGGGTCACGCTCGCCGGACGGTCGTCGGCGAGCAGCAGCGGGCGGATGCCGGCTTCGGCCTGGCGGGCGAACAGCCGGCACAGGTCGGTCGCGGGCGCATGGACGATCACCACATCGGCCGCGGGCGCGGCCTCGTGCAGCGCCCGCACGAAGGCGGCGGTCGAGCCGGTCGCGTCGACGAAGCGCAGCGGCAGGCCGCGCGCCGCGAGGAACGAGACCTGCGGCGACAGCACCTCGATGCAGGCCGCCAGATCGCAGACTGCCATCTCGCTGTGCAAGGAAGCCCGCTCGCCGGCATCCACGACCAGCGTGTGCAGGCCGTGCTCGCCGAACGCGGTGCAGAGCCGCTCGAGCAGCACCCCGCCGAACGCGACGTTCGGGTTCGAGACCACCGGCAGCACGCAGCGGCGGGCGTGGGCGAACAGGCGGCGCAGGCCGTCGGCCTGATCGAGCGGCATCGGCCGGGACGTGGAGGGAGAGACGGAAGAAGCCATCGGGGGAAGGGGTCGATGCGGGCCGGGCGGCGGGCGGCTTCAGGCCGGCAGCGGCATGCGGGCCGCGGCCGGCGCCTCGCCGCCGAAGCGCGGGCCGGCCGGCGCGGTGAACACGAGGCTGATGTCGCCGGCGTCGAGCCGATAGGCGCTGGAGCCGCCCGCGCGGAGCGACCGCGTCACCAGCGCGTTGCCCGACAACCGGTGCCAGTCTTCGGGCACACGCTGGCCGTTGGCGACGCCCACGATCTTCAGCTTCATTCGGATCGCCGCATCGAGCGCGGGCCCGAGCTTGACGGCCTCGTCCATCTTCGAAAGCACGAGCCCGGCGCAGGCCGGCGCGTGGTACGCGATCATCACGTCCTCGATCGTCTCGCCCTGCGACGCGGCATTGACGACGAGCAGCTTCTTGACCACGCGGTGCGAGATCATCTCGAGCAGCTCGCGGGTGCGGGTGTCGCGCTGCGCCATGCCGGCGGTGTCGATCAGCACCATCTTCTTGCCCGCCAGCAGCTCGAGCAGATCTTCGAGCGAGGCACGGTCGTGCGCGGTGTGCACCGGCACGCCGAGGATCCGGCCGTAGGCGCGCAGCTGTTCGTGGGCGCCGAGCCGGTAGGCGTCGAGCGTGATCAGGCCGAGGTTGGCGGCGCCGTACTTGGTGGCGAAGGCGGCGGCGATCTTGGCGGTGGTGGTGGTCTTGCCGACGCCGGTGGCGCCGACCAGCGCATAGACGCCGCCCAGGTCTTCGAGCGGCGGCTCGGCTTCGGCGGTCAGGAGGTTGCGCTCGAGCACGCCCGCGGCCCAAAGGGTCTCGTCGCCGGCATCCATCGGCAGGCTGTCGCCGATCTTCTTGATGAGCGCCGGCGAGTAGCCGCAGCCGAGCAGCTTTTGGATCAGCCGCACTTGGCCGGGTTGGCGGTTCAGCTTCTCGATGTAGGCGAGCGCGCCGAAGCGCTCCTCGATCAGACCTTTGACGGCACGCAGCTCGGCGAGCATGTCGCCGTTCGACTCGCGGGGGGCGGTTTGCTCCAGCGCATGCAGATGGGGGGCCTGAACGGCCGGATCGGAGCGCCCTGGGAAGCGCAGGTCGCGGGCCGGCGCGAGCGCCTCGCGCAGCAGCGGCGGCTCGCGCGGCGGCAGGTCGTGGTGCGAGGCCGGCAGCGCGTGGGATGCGACGGGCGCGCCGGTCGCGGCGGCAGCGCGCGGGCTGTGATCAGGCTCCGCTTCCCCGTGCGCAGAACGCGCAGCCCCGTGGCCCTGCGTCGCGCCGATCCCGGTTCGCCCTGACGCGGCGGCGATCTCCGTCCGCCCTGAAGCGGCACCCATCTCCGTCCGCCCTGAGGCCGCACCCATCTCCGGCCGCCCTGAGCCCGCACCCATCTCCGTTCGCCCTGAGCCTGTCGAAGGGCCGGCCGCAGACGAAGCCGGCGCCTCCGCGTTCATCGCCTCCTGCCGGCGCCGCAGCATGCGCTCGCGCACGTAGTCCTGGAACGACAGCGTGCTCATCGAGAGCCGCGCCACGTCGGCGGCGGTGTCGTCGCGCGCCGTCGGAAAAGCCGGCTCCTGGCGTGCCGTGGCTGCAATCGGCGAGGCCGCTTCAGCGCGGGCTCCGGTCGTCGGTGCGGCCGATGCCAACGGCGCACGTGCCGTCATCCGCTCGATCTGCTGCATGCCCTCGGGCGCCATTGCCAGCACCTCGACGCCTTCGGGCGAGGGCTTGGTGGACAGCACGACCGCGTCGTCGCCGAGCGCCTGACGCGCCAGCACCAGCGCATCGCGCGAGGTCCGGGCAGTGAATCGGCGGATGTTCATGCGGCGGTCTCCAGAAGGTAGGCGGCGGGCGGCGGCGCGGGCGGATCGGTGTGCGGCCGCTTCACGCAGCCGCCCCGATCACCGCGCCGATGCGGATCGAATGGGTCTCGGGGATCTCGCTGTGCGCCAGCACGCGCAGCCGCGGCGCCGCCCGCTTGAGGAGCCGGGCGATCGGCGCGCGGATCAGATCGGGCACGAGCAGACAGGCCGGGTGGCCGAGGTCTTCCTGGCGGCGCGCCGAATCGGCGGCACTCCGGGTGAGCGTGTCGGCCACGCCCGGGTCGAGCGCGGCGCCGTGCGGCGAATTCAGCGCCTGCGTCACCAGCCGCTCGAGCTCGGGCTCGAGTGCGATCACCTGCAGCTCACGCACCGGGCCGTAGATCTGCTGGACGATCGAGGGCGCGAGGTGGATGCGAATCCGGCGCGCCAGCTCGGCCGGGTCGGTGATCGTCGTGGCGGCTTCGGCGAGGCTCTCGACGATCGAGCGCATGTCGCGGATGTGCACGCCTTCTTCGAGCAGGAGCTGCAGAATCTTTTGCAGTGCGGCGATGCCAACCATCTTGGGGACGACGTCTTCGATGAGCTTGGGGGCCAGCTTTGTCACGTGCTCGACGAGCTGCTGGGTCTCGACGCGGCCAAGCAGCTTGGCCGCATGGAGCTGCATCAAGTGTGAAAGGTGGGTCGCGATGACGGTCGAGCAATCAACCACCGTGAACCCGCTCATTTGGGCTGTTTCCCGCTGGCGCTCCTCGATCCAGGTGGCGGGCAGGCCGAACGCCGGATCGGTGGTATCCGTACCGGCGAGTTGCAGCGTCGCGCCGCCCGGGTTGATCGCCAGCAGCATTCCCGGGTAGGCCTCGCCCTCACCCACCACCGCGCCGCGCAGCGTCAGGCGGTAGGCGCTCGGCTTTAGCTCGAGGTTGTCGCGGATGTGGACCGGCGGCGGAAGGAAGCCCACGTCCTGGGCGAACTTCTTGCGCACGCCCTTGATGCGGCCGAGCAGGTCGGCGCCGGCGCTCGCGGCGCGGCTCTTGTCGACCAGCGCGATCAACCGGTAGCCGACTTCGAGGCCGAGCGTGTCGACCGGGATCAGGTCGTCCCAGGTGGCCTCGGGGTTGAGCTGCGCAGCTTCGGCCGGGCGCGGCGGCGGGGCGGCGGCCGCGCGTTTGTCGCGGCGGTTCATCCACCAGGCGGCATAGCCGAGCGCCGCGGCGAGCGACAGGAACACGAGATTCGGCATCCCGGGGATCACGCCGAGCGCGCCGATCACGCCGGCGGTGATCCCGAAGGCTTTCGGCGAGTTGAAGACCTGCCGGGCGATCTGGCTGCCGACGTCCTCGCCCTTGCCGACGCGCGAGACGACCATCGCCGCAGCCACCGAGATCAGCAGCGCCGGGATCTGCGCGACCAAAGCGTCGCCGACCGCGAGCAGGATGTAGCTGTCGGCGGCCTGCGAGGCCGAGAGGCCGTGCTGCGCCACGCCGATGACGAAGCCGCCGACGATGTTGATGAAGAGGATCAGCAGCCCGGCCATCGCATCGCCGCGCACGTATTTCGAGGCGCCGTCCATCGAGCCGAAGAACTCCGCCTCCTCGCCGACCTCGAGCCGGCGGCGCTTGGCCTCCTTGTCGTCGATCAGGCCGGCGTTGAGATCGGCGTCGATCGCCATCTGCTTGCCGGGCATCGCGTCGAGGGTGAAGCGCGCGCCGACCTCGGCGATGCGCTCGGCGCCCTTGGTGACGACGATGAAATTGATGACGACGAGGATCGCGAACACGATCAACCCGACCGCGAAGTTGCCGCCGATCAGGAAATGGCCGAAGGACTCGATCACCGCCCCGGCCGCGCCGGCACCGGCATGGCCTTCGAGGAGCACGACCCGCGTCGAGGCGACGTTCAGCGAGAGCCGCAGCAGGGTCGTCAGCAGGATGACGGTCGGGAACGCCGCGAAGTCGAGCGGCTTGACCATGTAGGCCGCGACCATCATCACCATCAGCGCGGTCGCGATGTTGAAGGTGAACGCCAGATCGAGCGCGAGCGGCGGCAGCGGCAGCACCATCATCGCCAGGATCATCACCACGACCAGCGGCGCCGCGATGCCGCGCACCACCTTGGCCTTGGGACCGAGGATCGCCTGGAGCCGGATCAGCAGCGCATTCATTGAAGGGAATTCTTGCGAGTCGGGCCGCAGACTTGAGCCGCATAAACCGCGGAAAGAGCGGCCTGTTCCGGCTCTGAGGTTTCCGGCGCTGGCGCACACCACCGCGCTGCCGCGATGGCCGCGGCCGTTGGACGTCGGCCGCGGATCTTTCCTGGACTAAAATCGGCGCATGCTTGAAATCCGAATCGATACCAACGCATCGCCGCAGGTCGACATCGCGTTCGTCCAGCGGATCGGCGAACTCGCGGTTCGCGCCGCGGCGATGGGCCTTCTGCCGGGCGAGGTCATCACGCGGCTCGACGCGCCGACGCTGCGGCGTCTTATCGGCGCGTTTCGCGAACAGGGCCTCCTCGGCACACCTCTCGACCTGCCGGACGCCCTGCTCGCGGGCGCGGCGTCGAGCGGCAGCCGGCACCGGGAGCCGACGCTCCGGCTGCTCGACCTCCTGCTCGGGACGATCGAGCATTCGCCCTCGCCCGCCACCGAGTGGCCGGCCCTGCGCAGCCTGCTCGGCGACGAGTTGCTCGGCCGGCTGACCGGCATCTCGCCGGTGTCGCTCCGGCGTTACGCGGCCGGCGAGCGCACGACACCGCAATCGACCGCCGAGCGCCTGCATTTCCTCGCGATGGTGGTGTCGGATCTGGCCGGCGCGTACAACCCCTTCGGCATCCGGCGCTGGTTCGACCGGCCGCGGGCGCAACTCGACGGCCGGCGTCCGAGCGACGCGCTTGCGGGCGCCTGGACCCTCGACGACCTGGTGGTCCTGAAGGTGAGGCGGCTGGCCGCGACACTGAGCGGCGCCCGGCTGTTCGCGGATACCGATACCGATACCGATACCGATACCGACGCGCGCACGGCGGCGGTCCCGGCGCTGTCCAGCGCGTCCTGACACGGCGGCGACCCTTGCGCCTCGGCTTCCGGCACTGCGATTCGCGCTTTCCCTTCCTCTGGTCGACGGCCGCGCAGGCCGCCGGGCGCTGGCACGCCGGGGGCGAAGGGCCGGCCAATTACTTCGCCGACACGCCCGTCGGCGCCTGGGCCGAATTCATGCGCCACGAGGGCCTCGCGAGCGTCAGCGACCTCGAAGGCGTCACGCGCTCGATCTGGGTCGTGGCGCTGCCCGAAGACGGCTATGCCGAACCCGTCGGCATAGCCGCGACGACCCTGCGCGGCGGGCTCGACAGCTATCCCGCATGCCGGGCCGAGGCCAGGCGCCTGCGCGCTGCTGGCGCCACCGCGCTGATGGCCCCTAGCGCGGCGCTCGTTCCCGGCGGCGCCGCTGGCTGGACCGCGAACGGCGCCCGAGCGCCCGCGCGCGACGGCCAGGTCATGGTGCTGTTCGGCGTACCGGCGCCTGAGCTGGTCGGCTGGGTAGCCGCCGACCGCAGCCCGCCGCCAGCGCGGGTGCTGGCGCTGGTGCGGCCGCTCTGAGTGCTCGTCACCTTCGGACGAACAGTCAGCCCCGGATGGCGCCCTGCGACTTTCGGCGTGGGGGCAGCCGCGGCCGCTGCATCACCGACGATGCGCGGCACCGGCGCCACCTGACCCCCGATTCCAGGCTCGGCGCGCAGTGAGACGCGATCGAGCCGCACTCACAAGGACCGCATTGCCATGGTGCATTTGCGGTTGCCGCGCGGGACTGGTGGCATGTGCCGGGCATCGAGATCAGCAAGCACAGTGCGGCCGCGGGGCCGTACCCGGGCGGCTTTTTTTGTCACTGCCGAGAAAAAATGCTGAAACCGGCCGACCCGGCTAACGGGCTGACGGCTTGCCGACGTGCGGATCGAGCTCCGCCGGCACGTTCAGCTCGGGCAGCGCGCCCGGCGCCCTGCCCTGGCCGGCCAGCGCCGCGCGGAGCTGGTACACATAGGCCAAAACCTGCGCCACGGCACCGAACAGGGCCGCCGGGATCTCGCGGTCGAGCTCGGCGTGGGCATACAGCGCCCGCGCGAGCACAGGCGCTTCCAAAACCGGCACCTTGGCGTCGTTCGCCAGCTCGCGGATCTTCAGCGCGAGCAGATCCGCGCCCTTGGCGACCACCTTCGGCGCGCTCATCGAGCCGTCGTCGTACTTCAGCGCCACGGCGTAGTGGGTCGGATTCATCACGATCAGGTCGGCATTGGGAATCGCCGCCAGCATGCGCTTCCTGGTGAGCTCGCGCATGCGCTGCTTGACCTTGGCCTTCACCTCCTGGTTGCCATCGGCCTCCTTGGCCTCCTGCTTCCGCTCCTGATGGCTCATCTTCAGGCGCTCGGCGTACTGCCGGCGCTGCCAAAAGACATCGAATGCGGCGAGCGCGCCGAGCGCGATCACCAGCGGCACGAGCCCCTGCACCAGCATGGCGGCGCCGTCGTGGATCGCCGCTGGCAGCGGCATGGTGACGAGCCCGGCAAAGGTGTCGACGTGCGCCTTGAAATACAACGCGCCGATGGCGCCAAGCACTGCGGCGATCGCGATCGCACGGAGCAGGTCGACGAGCCGTTCCTTCGAGATCAGGTTGGCCAGCCCGGCGAGCGGGTTCAACTTGGCGAAATTCGGCGCGAGCGGCGTGAAGGTCCAGTTCCAGCCGCCGATCAGGATCGACGCGGCGACGCCGGTCACGAGCATCGCGCCGCCCGCGGGCAGCACGACCCAGAGCATCCGCACGGTCTGTGATTCGAGCCGGCGGCCCATGAAGGCCGCGTCGTGCAACGAGCGGGCGTCGAAGCTGAGGCCCTGGATCAGCGTCTGCTGCAGCCAGTCGACCAGCGCCGGCGCGAGCGTCGTCAGCAGCACGCCGCCGACCGCGATCGAGACAAAATGCCCCCAATCGCGCGAGCGCGGCACCTGCCCTTCGGCGCGCGCCTTGCTGATCTTCTTCGGCGAGGCCGGAAGGGTGCGGTCTTGAGCGTTCGAATCGGCCATTGCGGGCGCCGTCGTTCGGCGCGATACCGTTCAGCGACGTGCCGCGATTCTTGCGGCGCGAGCCCGCGCGGCTCGCCGGATCAAAGCCCTGAACGGCGCTCAGATCCCGACGATCGTGAAGCCATCGCGGCGGTTGCGCTTCGCAGCGTTCAGCGCGGTGTCGGCGCTGGCCAGGAGTCGGGGCGCCGGGCTTTCGTCGCTGCGCGAGATCGAGATGCCGACGCTGGTCGTGACCCGCAGCGAGCGGTCCGCCAGCGGGAACGGCACGCGCATGCAGTCGACGATCTTCTGAGCGAACGTGGCGACGTCCCGGGCCTCGTCCGCGCCCTCGGCGAGCACGACGAACTCGTCGCCGGCGACGCACGCCACGTGGCGGCCGCACGCACGCGACCCTGCAGTCGCTGCGCGAAACTCGCGCAGCACCGCATCGCCGCCGGCGTAGCCGACCGTGTCGTTGATGCACCGCCAGCGCCCGGCTGCTGCGGCGCGTGCGCAGCATCGGCTCCTCGATCCGCTCGTCGAGCTGGCGGCGGTTCGGCAGGCCGGTCAACACGTCGACCCGCGCCAGCACTTCGAGCCGCCGCTGCGCGCCTCGTCCGGGGCTGGCAGTTCGGCGTGTGCAGCCCCGGCCCGGCCGTGACAGTGCCCGGCCTTGCCGGCACCCGGCGTCTGCTCTAGAAGCCGAGGCTCGCGAGCAGGTCGTCGACCTCGCCCTGGTCGGCCACCACGTCGGTCCGACCTTCGGGATCGATGCAGGGCCCCTGCAGGATCGCGGCCTCGACCTTGGCGGCCTGCTCGTGCGGCGCCGCCTGCACCAGCAGCTTCACGAGGCTGTCCTCGATGTCGCTGGCGAGCGCCACGACCTTCGCGACCACCTGGCCGGTGAGGTCGTGGAAGTCTTGCGCGAGCATGATGTCGGTCAGGTGGGCGTCGATGCGCGCGGTCGCCTGCTCGACGTCGTTGACGAAATTCATCACCGCACCGGTCGCCACCGCCTTCACCGGATCCTCGAGGATCGCCGCGGCGATCCGGCGGGTTTCGGCGATGACCGTCTGGTGCTCGGTCTTCGCCTGATCGACAGAATTGAGCACCTTGTCGGCGGCTTCGCCCGTCTTCTTGGCGATGTAGGTCAGGCGGCTGCGGGCATCGGGCAGGCCGTTGGCGGCATCCTGCAGGCGTGGCATCACGCCGAGCTGGCTCAGCGCGTCGTGCAGCTGGCGCGTGATCTGCCCGAGCTGCTGGAACACGTCGGGCGAGGCGCCGGCGGGCATCTCGGGCGCGAACGCGGCTAAGTCGTCCATCTTCATCGGGCGCTTTCGAAAGGTGGGCTTGGGAGGGTGCTCAGGCCGGCGTGGCGAGCTTCTGCATGATCTTTTGCAGCTTCTCCTCGAGCGTCGCCTTCGTGAAGGGCTTGACGATGTAGCCGGCGGCTCCGTCCTTGGCGGCGCGAATGATGTCCTCCTTGCGCGCCTCGGCGGTCACCATCAGCACCGGCAGGTGCTTCAAGCTGGCGTCGGCCTTGATCGCGGAGAGCAGCTCGAAGCCGTTCATCACCGGCATGTTGATGTCGCTCACCACGAAGTCGTACTTCGAGGCCCTCAGCATGTTGAGGGCGACCGAACCGTCCTCGGCCTCGTCGGCACTGTTGCAGCCCATCTCCTTAAGAAGGCCGCGAACGATGCGCCGCATGGTCGAGAAGTCGTCGACGATCAGGAACTTGAGGTCGGTGGGATTGCTCATGGCGCTATGAAGGAAAGCCGCCGGCTCGGGCACCGGCACTGGGTGGTTATCGGGCGTGGCCGGCGGCGCTTGAGGGCACAGCCGCCTCGACGCCGGCCGACGCGGAGGCTGCGGCGCCCGGCGCCGAAGAGGCTGCGGCGCCGGCCGCCGAGGCAGTCGGCGCCGCTGCCGTCGCGTCTTCGTCGACATCGGCGTCCACGTGCGAGCGCAGCAGCCGGTCCTCGGCGTCGCGGTTCATCACGATGATGCTGATCCGCCGGTTCGACGGGCCTTTCGGATCGCGCCGATCGAAGGGCACGCTCGAGGCCAGGCCCTGCACAAGCAACACGCGATCCTCGGGCAGACGGCCCGAGGCGAGTTCGCGGCGCGAGGCGTTGGCGCGCTCGCTCGAGAGCTCCCAATTGCTGTAGCCGCGCTCGCCGCCGACGAAGGGCTGGGCGTCGGTATGGCCCTCGAGCGTCAGCCGGTTCGGCACCTCGGCGAGCACCCCGCCGATCTCGCGCAGCAGGTCGCGCATGTACGGTTTCACGACGGCGCTGCCGCTGTCGAACATCGGCCGGTTCTGCTCGTCGACGATCTGGATGCGCAGGCCGTCGCGCGTCATCTCGAGCCGGATCTGCGATTTGAACGGCGCGAGCTTCTGGTTCGCCTCGATCATCTCCTCGACCTTCTGCTTCAGCTGTTCGAGACGCGCCGCCTCGGCACGGCGCTGCTCCGAGCGCAGCGCGCGTTGTTGCAGCGATTTGCGCTGCTTCTCGATCTCGCCATTGCGAACCTGGCCGCCGATGCGCGTCACGTCGGTGCCGCCGCCCTTGATGATGCTGGTCGCGTCGCCCGAGCCGCTGCCGCCGCCCAAAGCGGCCTTCATCGGCGAGGCGAAGTAATCGGCGATGCCTTTCTTGTCGCCTTCGGTCGTCGAGCCGAGCAGCCACATCAAAAGGAAGAACGCCATCATCGCGGTCACGAAATCGGCATATGCGATCTTCCATGCGCCGCCGTGCGCCGCATGGCCGCCCTTCTTCACCCGCTTGATGATGATCGGCTGAAGCTTCTTGGCGTCACCGGCCATGGGTCAGACCCTCACCCCGACCCGCTCCCGCAAGCGGGAGAGGGAGTAACACAGCAAGCGGAAGTCTCTGCTCTCTTGCCCCCTCTCCCGCGCGCGGGAGAGGGCTGGGGTGAGGGTCGCCGCAGGCCGCCAACGTCACTTCTTCCCTTTCACATGCCCCTCGAGCTCGGCGAAGGTCGGGCGGTCGCCTGAATAGAGCACCTTGCGCCCGAACTCCACCGCCACCTGTGGCGCATAGCCCTGCATGCTCGCGAGCAGCGTGGTCTTGATGCACTGCAGCTCCTTCGAACTTTCGTCGACCTTCTGCTCGAGCAATCCGCCGAGCGGCTCGACGAAGCCGTAGGCCAGCAGGATCCCGAGAAAGGTGCCGACCAGCGCCGAGCCGATCATGCCGCCGAGCACTGCCGGCGGCTGGCCGACCGAGCCCATGGTATTGACCACGCCGAGCACCGCCGCGACGATGCCGAACGCCGGCAAGCCGCCCGCGAGCCGCGCGATCGCCGCCACCGCCGCATGCTCCTCGTGGTGGTGCGTCTCGATCTCCGAGTCCATCAGCGACTCGATCTCGTGCGCGTTGAGGTTGCCCGAGACCATCATCCGCAGGTAGTCGGTGATGAACTCGACGACGTGATGGTCGTTGCCCACCGTCGCGTATTTCTGAAACACCGGCGAGCTGTGCGGATCCTCGACGTCCTTCTCGATCGACATCAGGCCCTCCTTGCGGGCCTTCTGCAGGATGTCGTAGAGCAGCGCCATCGTCTCCATGTAACGCGCCTTGCTGTACTTCGACCCCTTGAAGCACTTGCCGAGGCCGGCGATCGAGGCTTTCACGACCTTCATCTGGTTGTTCGCCAGGAACGCACCCATCGCCGCGCCGAAGATCGTGATCATCTCGAACGGCAAGGCGTGCAGGATCACGCCGATGTTGCCGCCGTGGGCGATGTAGACGCCGAAAATGCAGGCCAGGGCCAGGCCCCAGCCGACGAGAACGAACATGGTGTGAAAGGCCCTGATTGGGTGTCACGCAGCAGGTCGCCGGGTGGCGCGCGCTGCCGTCGTTATCGACGAGCGACGGTTCGGCTTGAGTTTGAGCGGCCCGACGAGGCGCGATGCCCGCAACAAGGCGGCTTTCGCCGACCAGTCGCGTGCTTGGCATCGCGACCCTATGCCGGGATGTGCGGCCGCTCAAAAAAAACGGGCCCCGAAGGACCCGTCGAAGACACAGCGGACTGTGCCAGGAGGAGACAGCAAACGGGTCAGTGAACGGCGCTTTTCTTGGACGCGACCTTGATCGAGCCGGCCGCGTTGCCCTTGCCGGCGCGGGCCGGCGGCGAGCACAGGCCGCAGACGTAATGCTTCGCGATCTCGTGCGGATGGCTCACGAAATGGCCGCCGCAGCGCGAGCACTTCGTCATCGTCAGCATGCCGTTGTCGACGAATTTGACGAGCCGCCAGGCGCGAGTCACCGAGAGCAGCGCCTCGAGGCCCTGGGCCTGCGTCTGCTCCTGATAGAGCTGGTAGGCCTTGATCACGGTGTCGATCTCGTCGATCTCGGCGACCTTGTTCAGGTATTCATGGATGTTCAGGAACAGCGACGCGTGGATGTTCGGTTGCCAGGTCATGAACCAGTCGGTCGAGAACGGCAACTGGCCCTTGCTCGGCGACTTGCCCGCGACCTCCTTGTAGAGCCGCAGCAGCCGCTCGTACGACAGGTCGGTCTCCGATTCGAGCACCTGCAGGCGCGCCCCGAGGTGGATCAGCGTGATCGCGCGGCTGATCTGCTTGGCTTCGGTGACGATCGATTTATTGCGCATGATGTTGTGACTCGATGGATCTCAGATGCTGCGGGCCGAGCGCCGGGCCGCCCCAAGCCGGACCCGCCCCCTCGGGGGTGGTGCGGTACCCCGCGCCGGGGGCGCCGATCCTTAGGCGGCTTCCTGATGCCGGCCGGCCATCAGGATCGAGGCGTGGAGGCGCGAAGTCGTGTCGTTCGCCGCGCCCTTGCCGTGGTTCGTCAAGAGGCCCCACACCAGGTCGTCGTCCATGCGGAACTTGCAAAGAAGCGTGTTCCCCGAGGCGATCTTCATCATTTGAGCCGGCGTCAGAAGGCCGATCATCGAGGCGGTCTCTTCGCCGATGCCGAGCCGAAACAGCGCCTGCTCCTTGTCGCTGCGGATCAGGCTCTGGGCGAGCATGAGGTAGGAGAGATTGGCTTCGCGGATTTCGGTGAGGATCTGGTCTGCGTTCATGGCTCGGCTCCTGGCGGCGGGGGATTGAGGTCTGTCGGCGCATCGATCTGCGTCCCAACGTGAATTCATTGTGCGAATCGTTTCCCCCGTTCGACATCAGGTCGCTTCTGCGCCGGAAGTCCAGGTTTTTCGGGCCGCTTGTAAGGCAAATTCCTACATGGGCAGCGCACCGCCTCCGTTCACCTCGGCCGATCGGGGCGCGAGATGGCAGCTTCTTCTCGCCCAGTTCGACGCACCGCTCAGGCCGGCGGCTTCCTAGACTTTCCGGCCAACGCGGTGCGACCGCACTCACCGCTGGGGGAGTTCCCCGGCGAAGGTCTGACGACGATGAAACCCTATCTCGCGCTGTTCCGCGCCGGCCCGAATTCGCTGCACGACGCCGCGACCATCGGCCTCGCATCCCAGAACTACGACGTCGCGCTGTCGTGGTTCGGCGCCGAGCCGCCGCCGCGCGCTCTCTCCGAAGGCGCCGTCTTCGTGCATTCGCAAAGCGGCGCCAAGTGGCCGGGGCTCGAGCGCACGCTCGTCGAGCACTGGGACACGATCCAGCAGTACGAGTACGTCTGGCTGCCCGACGACGACCTGCTGTGCGACCCGAGCCTCGTGTCGCGGATGTTCCTCATCTGCAGCGACTTGCAGCTCGATCTCGCGCAGCCGGCCTTGACGCGCGACTCCTACTTCTCGCACCTCGTGACGATGCAGCACACCGAGTTCCAGCTGCGCTTCACGAACTTCGTCGAGGTGATGGCGCCGATCTTTTCCGGCGACATGCTGGCGCGGATCTTCCCGACCCTCTCCGGCAGCGTCAGCGGGTGGGGGCTCGACAGCCTCTGGCCGCGGCTCAGCAGCGTGGGCCGGGTGGCGATCATCGACGAGACGCCGGTGCGGCACACGCGCCCGGTCGGCGGTCCGAACTACGCCTTCAGTCAGAAGTCGGGCGTGTCGCCGGCGCGGGAAGCGCTGTTGACGATGACCCGTCACGGCATCGACACGCCGGCCGATTACCACGTCAATTACGCCGGCTTGCTGCAAAGCGGCGACCCGATCTGCATGGGCCCGACGACCATGGAGATCGACCGCATGCTGAAGGCGCTGATCATGTCGTGCAACGGGCTCAAGAGCTCGTCGCTGACGTTGACCCGCTACCTCGGCAATCACCTGAACCACTGGATGGGCGCGATCGAGAACGCCGGGCGGTCGAACTGCTCGCCGGAGCTGCTGCGCGAAGTGCTGAACCAGGGCCTGGCGCATGCCGGCATCGCCTTTCACGCCCCCCAGCCCGAACCGGCCGCGCAGGCGCCCCGCCCGATGGCGGCACGCGTGAACTGAAAAATGCGGCAGGCGAAACCCTTGCCGCCGCGCGGCGCCGAAGCTGCCTGCGCCGAGCCGCCGCGCGCTCATCCCAACCGATCGCATCGGGTCACCATGAACCTTCAAACCAGATCGCCGGTCCGGAGCGGACCGAGGGCACTGGGCCCCCGCGCAAACGGGCTCCTCGCGAGGACGCGGGGCGAGCGTGCCGCATTGGCCGACGCGCCGGGGCTGGGCGCCGTACCGTTCGCGATGGCGGACGCCGCCGGGTCTGCGCCCGAGTCGCGGCCCGAGCTGCGGCCTGCGCTGCCCCAGGCCGCGGTCGATGCGCCGTCGGAGCAGACGGGCTGGCTGCAGCGCTGGTGCAGCGTCACCTCCTTCGAAGCCCGCCTGGCCGGTATCAACGAACTGTCGCGCAAACGGCTGCCGAGCCATCTGGCGGCGGAAGTCTGGCTGCACCTGATCGGCAAGGCCACCGGCCTGGCGACTTCGGCGCAGATGGATTCGCTGGTTCGCCAGTTCATCCAGCTCGCGCCGGAGCACGCCAAGGCGAGCGTGCTGTTCGACATGCTGATGAACCGGCAGGCGGCCGGGTCCGCGCCGCCCGATCTTGTCTTCATGATCACCAGTTGCGAGCGCTACCTCGGCCAAGCCGAGCGGGTGCTGGCCGATCTTCAGGCGCGCGGCGCCCGGGCCTGCATCGTGACGGGCGACCCCATGCTCGCCGCCACGGCGGCCGTAGACGACACGCACATCCGACTGCCGGTGGCCGACACCTACGAAGCGCTCTGCGCCAAGGTGCTCGAAGGCCTGAGCTTTCTGCGCCAGCGCCATGGCCCGCTCAGCGTTGTCAAGGTGGACGACGACATGCGCTTTCGTCGCGAGCTCGACCTCGCCCGGCTCGTCGACACGGCGCGCCTGCTGCAATACGCCGGTCATCCGATCGGTTATCACGCGCCCGATCGGTGCTGGCATGTCGGCAAGACCTCCGTACCGATGCCCATCTTCGGGCGGCGCCACCACGGGCCTTTCGCCTACGGCCCGATGTACCTCCTGGGCCCGCGAGCGGTCGAACACCTGGTCACCGAGTGGGTCTTCTATCCCGGCGAGTTCTCCGGCCACCTCTACGAAGACCGCGCCGTGGGCGACACCCTGCGCAAGGCCGGCATCGAGCTGAAGCCGACCAGCTTCGCCGAGATGGGGGGGATCGTCGACGAGTCGGAGCGCTACGCCGTGCCCGTGGCCTGAGCCGACTCCTTTGATGGGCGAGCGCTGCCCGCCCGTCCATCGTTCAGCGGCTGAACGAAAACTTCGTGTTCTCGCGGCCGCCGAGCGGCGAGGATGCCCAGGCCCGGTGGACGCCCAAGGGCTTGTCGATCTCGTCTGCGAACTCGGTCGCCGCGCGGATCACACTGAACCAGGGGTGCTCGAAGTCATCGCCGAGAAGAATGCCGCCCTCCGCCACCAATGGCCACCAAGCGCGCAGATCGCTCACCACATCGGCATATTCGTGCGAGGCGTCGAGGTAAATCAGGTCGAACTGAAGTTTCGCCTGTGCGCAGATGCGAGAGGCGACCAATGAGGTTTGTGGGAAAGGATTGATGCAGTGAGCAACACCGGCGTCTGAAACGTTCCCGAGGAACTCGTCGAAGAAGTTGAAACGCCCTTCCGCGAGCATCGCGCGGCGGAATGCGCCGAACTCGAGGCTGCCGAGAAAGGTGTCGATGCAATGGATCTCGCCTTCGATCCCATGGCGCTGGAGAAGCCGTGCCATGTGGATCGCCGAAGCACCCAGCATCGATCCGACTTCCAGGATGCGGCGCGGCCTGCGAGCGCTGATCACCTCTTCGAATACCGGATGGTCGCTGTACCAACCGTTCGGGCCGCCAGGCGTTACTTTGTTCGCAAAGGTGACGTATGGGTCACAGCCGCCCCACACGAGCTCGCGCAGCGTCGAGGATTCGCCGGGGGCGAGAACGGAGGAGACCGGTTGTGCGGCCGGCTTGGCGGGAGCGGGCTGCAAAACGCGCAACCGTCGCAGTTCGGCGGACACGATCTCGGACAAGTCCGGCATCTCGGCAGGGAAGCCTTCACTGGCATTCAGTGCTTCGAAATGCGCGAGCGCCTCAACGTTCGCCCCGATGGCCGTGAGGCTGATTGCCAGCGTGAACCTCGCCGCACCATGCTCCGGCATCGAAGCGATGACTTCGCGTGCGATCCGGGTCGATCGCACCAGATCGCCCTCGGCAAGGGCAACCGCCGCGAGATCGCTCAGCAGCTCGAGCTTCGGCGCATCGCTCAGGGCCAGCGCCGATTCGAGCGCGGCCCGCGCCATGTCGTGGTCGCCTCGGGCGGCTGCGGCCATTCCTTGTGCACGAAGCCGCTCGTGCGCGAGGGGCGGATGCGCCAAAGCGGTGGTTGACGATTCGAGGGTGAGAGACAAGTCGAAGCTCCTGAAGGAGGCGGGTTGAGGAACGGCGTCGGCTGCCGTCGAAGCAGTCGGCGCGCCGAACGAGCGTTTCAGCCGCGCAGCGCCTGCAGCAGCGCCTCGAGCGTCGTCGCTTCGGGCGTCCAGCGGTCCGACGGCGGCAAAGCTTCGACCTGCGCGGCGAAGCGGAGCGGCTCGCGAAAGTCGCAGCGCCGCAGCACGGAGGCGTCGAACTCCCACCAGCGGGAATGCGTCAAGGCATCGACGACCGGCGGCTCGAAGCGCATCTTCACGACGCGCGCCGGCACCCCGGCAACGACCGCGTACGGCGGCACGTCGCGGGTGACGACCGCGCCGGCGGCGATCACCGCGCCATCGCCGATCGAGATGCCGCGCGCGAGTTGCACGTGCTGGCCGATCCATACGTCGTGACCGATGTGCGGCGCCGGCGCCAACAACCCGGGCGGCGCGACCGGCGCCGCCGCCGCCGGGTAGAAGTCGCGGTGCGCTGCGGCGAAGGCCCGGTAGCCGTGCAGCGGATCGGCGTCGTAGGTGATCGACGAGGTCGTCGCCCATTCCATCGGATGGCGCTCGCGCAGCACTTCGAGGCCGGTCGCGATCGAACAGTAGCGCCCGATCGAGAGATCCGTGGGAAGCGGCGCTTCCGAATAAGAAAAGGCGCCCAGCGTGCAAAGCGTCGAGCCGGCGCAAAAGGTCGCGTAGGGTTCGATCCGCGCAGCCGTTCCGACATGCAGCACGTCGGCATCGCGCGGCGGCCGTTGGCGGCCGAAGAAGATCAGGCGTTGCTCGAGGAGGCTGCGCACCCGGGCGCTCGCGCGGAGGTAGACGCCTTTGGTGTCGATGTCGACCAGCTCTGAGATGCCGATGGCGAAGCTCGCGATCGGCAGGGCTTCCTCGAGCAATTGCGAGACGCCCTGGAGGCCGGGGCGCAGCACCCGTCCGCGCAGGCGCAGCCGGCCAGACGGCGCAGTGGGCTCGGCGGAGTCAAAAACGACGCTGCTGCGGCCTTGGCGGTCGCGCAGATGCAGGCGCCCTTCGTCGACCGTCCAGCCGGCTTCGTTCGGATCGTCGTGGCCTTCGATGCTGCCGCCCGGCAGGAGGCGCAAGGCGGGGGCGATCACGGATCCATCGTCGCGCAGGAAGCGCCAGACCGGCGCGGTTTGGGTGCGCGCGTTCATGCGGCGATGACCGCCGCGGCAGCCGCCTGAACGACGCTCGAATGCGCCGCATGCGGGGCCGCGGGCACCTGCTCGGCCGCCGCACGCGCCGCGAGCACATGCTCAGCCGACGAGTGGTCCGCCGCCAGCAGGTGCTCCGGCGCCAGCCCCTCCCGCCAACGTCCCACCATCCGCTCGAACAGCGCCTCGAGCTCGCGCGTGAAGCGGGCGTTGTCGAACAGCGGCAGGCCGAGGCGGTGATCGTCGAGGTGGACGCGGATCGCCGCGAGCGCGTCGGCGTCGTTCGCGAGCAGCACCGCTAGGTTTTCGTAATCGGCGGCGTCGGCCACCGCCAGTTCGGGCAGGCCGACGGCATGCAGCAGGCTCGCGGCGACACGCGCCGAAAAGCTCCGCCCGATGCGCGTCACGACCGGCAGCCCCATCCAGAGCGCATCGCTGCAGGTGGTGTGGGCGCCGTAGGGAAAGGTGTCGACGAACAGATCGGCAAGCGGCAGCCGCGCCAGGTGCTGCTGCGGCGCGACGAAGGGCGCGAACACCAGCCGCTCGGCGCCGATGCCGCGCGCCGCCGCCTGCGCCGCGAGCGCCGCCTGGATCGGCTTCTCCGGCACCAGCAGCCAGAGGACGCTGCCGGGCACGCGGCGCAGGATCCGGCACCAGGCGTCGAACACCTCGGCGGTGATCTTGTAGCTCTGGTTGAAGCAGGCGAAGACGAAGGCGTCCTCCGGCAGCCCGGCTTCGGCGCGGGTCGAGCGCTCGGGATGGTCGCGCAGCTCGTCGGTCGGCTCGTAGCAGACCGGCAGCTGGGCGATCTTCTCGGTGAAATCGGCGGCGTGTTCGAGCGGCGTCAGCACCGGGTCGCCGATCAGGTAATCGATGAAGTCGGCGCCGGTCGTGCTCGGGTAGGCGAGCCAGAGAGCCTGCACCGGCGCCGGCCGGAGCGCGAACACCGGCAGCCGCGTGTTGGCGGTGAAGCCGCTCATGTCGACCAGGATCGCGATGCCGTCGGCGCGGATGCGCTCGGCCTGCTCGACCAGCGACATCTCGCGGCACGCGACGAAGCCGTCGACCGCGGCGACCAAGCGCTCGCGCATCTTGCTGGTTTCGTCCGGCCCGTGCGAATAAAGCAGCACCTCGAAGCGGCTGCGGTCGAGCCGTTCGAGCGTGCGCACGAGCAGGAGGCTGGTCGCATGCGTGCGGAAATCGGCCGAGACGAAACCGATGCGGATGCGCGGGCTGGCGGCCACCGCCGGGAAGCCGCCCGGCCCCGCGGCTGGCAATTCGTGCGGCGCGCCGTGCTTGTCGGTCCAGGCGCTCTGCGCCTCGCGTGCCATGTGCGCGGCTGCCACCGCGGCCGCGGCGCGGTGCGCGGCAGCGTCGTCGGTCAGCGAAAGCAGGCAGAACGGGCTGAAGCCGGGGCGGCCACTTTCGTGGATGCGAGCCAACGCCTCGGCCACGCGCGGCGCATCGCCCACGACCGCGTCCCAGTCGCAGGCCCAGGCGCTGTAGTGCGCCGAATAGATCGCCGAGCCGAGCTGCGGTTCGAGCAGGCTGGCGGTGCGAAAGCATTCGGCAGCTTCGGCGTATTGCTGCAGGCTCGCCAACGCGAAGCCGAGCTGCTGGTGGCCTTCGACATCGTCCGGCACCTTGGCGAGGAGCTGCAGACAGGTCTGCGCCGCGTCCTGCCAACGGCCGAGCGTGGTTTCGGTGCTCGCCTGCATCACGAGGTGCGTGCGGTCGCGCTCGACGCCCGGGTCGAGCAGCTTCAAAAGCTCGAGCGCCCGGACGAAGCGCTTCCGGCCACGCAGCAGCTCGGCCGCGAGGTCGCAGGCAAGCCGGCTCGTCCGGTCGAGCTCGAAAGCGCGCTCGGCGCAGCGCAGCGCCTCGTCGAGCCGGTGCTGGCGGCGCCGCACGCTCGCCAGGTTCAACCAATAGAGCGATTCGGCGGGCGAGCGGCGGGTCGCTTCGAGCAGCGCACGCGCCGCGTCGTCGAACCGGCCGAGCCGCGCCAATTCGACCCCGCGGGCCCAGACGGCATGGCCGGCCGGCTGCAGCGGCCCACGCGCGGGGCGCGTGGAGACCAACCGGCGTGACGGCGGAAGGGCAGTGGCGTGAGTCGGCATGCGGCGAACCCGGGCACCCGCACCGAAAGGCGGGCGTCGATTCAGTCTAGAAGGCAGGTACCACGGCGATCGGTGGATCAGCGCGGCGATCGCCGTGCGTTTTTCGCGCTTTGGCGGCTCGCGGCGGCTGCGCTTCCGTGCGGCTGTTCATGGCACGTCGGCCTGTATGAATGGCCGGACTCAAGCGGCGACCGCCGCGCCCGAAAAACCTTCTGACGGGTCGAAGCAGTTCTCGATCCGGTCAGAAAACGCGGGAAGACCCGGTACTTTCAACTTGACAAAGCGCTCAAGTCGAAAACGGAACGACCCGATAAGCATTCAACGGCGACGAGTTTCGAGCCCGCGGGCCCCAACAGGCAGCACGGCGTCCAAGCCGGATTTCTAGCAACCGATTGGAGATTTCCCCATGTCCATGTCCGTCAACACCAACCTGTTCTCGCTGAATGCCCAGCGCAACCTCGCCGGCTCGCAGTCGTCGCTTTCGACCTCGATGCAGCGGCTCTCGTCGGGCTTGCGGATCAATTCCGCGGCCGACGACGCCGCCGGTCTGGCGATCTCCCAGCGCATGAATGCGCAGGTTCGCGGCATGAACGTCGCCGTGCGCAACGCCAACGACGGCATCTCCCTGGCGCAGACCGCCGACGGCGCCCTCGCCTCGGTCGGCAGCTCGCTGCAGCGGATGCGCGAACTCGCGGTGCAGTCCCGCAACTCGACCAACAGTGATTCGGACAAGGAATCGCTCAACCTCGAGTTCTCCCAGCTCTCGTCCGAAATCGGCCGCGTGCTCGGCGGCACGACCTTCAATGGCAAGGCGATCATCGGCACCGGCGCCGGCTCGCTGACCTTCCAGGTCGGCGCCAACGTCACGGCCGACGACACGATCTCGATCTCGACGACGGACCTGACGACAGATGCGAGCATCACCACGGTGACGGGCGCCTCGATCGGCAGTGCCTCCGATTCGACCGCCCTCGCGACCGTGATCACCGACATCGATAGCGCGATGGACACGGTCAACAACGAACGCGCCAAGTTCGGTGCCTCGCAGAACCGCTTCATGTCGGTGGTCGCGAACCTGCAGACTTCGGTCGAAAACCAGTCGGCCGCGGCAAGCCGGATCACCGACGCCGATTTCGCGAGCGAAACCGCGAACCTCTCGCGTGCGCAGATCCTGCAATCGGCCGGCACGGCGATGGTCGCGCAGGCCAATCAGCTGCCGCAATCGGTGCTGAAGCTCCTGCAGTAAAGCCCTTCGGCGGGCGGCGCCTCCGGGCGCCGGCTCGTTTCCCGAAAGCCCCGCATCGGTTCGCCGATGCGGGGCTTTCGTTCGTTCAGACGGACCCGAATTGGGCGGTCCGGGCGCCGCATTTCCGGGCATCGCGACATCCACGGCATCGAAAGAATTCGACTCACGCGCTGACCCCTCGTCGGCAGTGCACCGGACGGCCTCCGCATTGCCCTCGGCCGCCGCACGAATCTCGAATCGAAGGAATGCCCCATGCCGATGACGATCAACACCAACCTGATCTCGCTGAACGCTCAGCGCAACCTGAACGGCTCGCAGTCGTCGCTCTCGACCTCGATGCAGCGCCTCTCGTCCGGCCTGCGCGTCAATTCGGCCAAGGACGACGCGGCCGGCCTGGCGATCGCCGAGCGCATGAACGCCCAGGTGCGCGGCATGAACGTCGCGGTGCGCAACGCCAACGACGGCATCTCGCTCGCGCAGACCGCCGACGGCGCGCTCGCCTCGATCGGCGATTCGCTTCAGCGAATGCGCGAACTCGCGGTGCAGTCCCGTAACTCGACCAACAGCGATTCGGACAAGGAATCGCTCAACCTCGAGTTCACGCAGCTTAGCGACGAAATCCAGCGCGTGCTTGGCGGCACCACCTTCAACGGCAAGGCGATCCTCGGTTCGCAGGCCGGGACGCTGACCTTCCAGGTCGGGGCCAACGTCACCAGCGACGATTCGATCGACATCTCGACCTCGAACCTGACCACCGACGTCAAAATCACGACGGTCACTTCGGCTTCGATCGGCAGCGCCTCGAACGCCGGCGCGATCGCGACGGTGATCCAGGACATCGACGCCGCGCTCGACGACATCAACGCCCAGCGCGCGGTGTACGGCGCCTCGCAGAACCGCTTCTCGGCGGTGATCACCAACCTGCAGACCTCGGTCGAGAACCAGTCGGCCGCGCGCAGCCGCATCATGGACGCCGACTTCGCCGCCGAAACCGCGGCCATGTCGCGCGCCCAGATCCTGCAGCAGGCCGGCACCGCGATGGTGGCGCAGGCGAATCAGGTGCCGCAGCAGGTCCTGAAGCTGCTGCAGGGCTGAGCGGATGGTGGGCGGGCGCGGCGCGGTACCGGGCGGGCCCTTCGACAGGCCTGTCCTGAGCGAAGTCGGAGGGCTCAGGGTGAACGGGTTTTCCGGCCAGCGCTCGCGAACGGATTAACCGGCCGGCACTTCCGAACGGGTTTCCCGGTAGCACTCGCGAGCGGGCTTTTGGCCAGCGCTCGGGAGCGGGTTTCAACAGCCCCGTGCTCAAGTTGCGGCACCCTCTGTCGATGACGGGAGGTGACGTCGCGCCGACGCGTGGCGCGCGTTCCCCGAACCGCCCGCAGGACATCCGCCATGGCCACTTCCGTCACCGGCAGCACCGGCACCCCGGTCGCAACACCCGCCCCGCTTCCGGTCGCGACGACCGGCACGAGTACCAGCCGCACGACCGGCACCGGCACCGGGCGCATCAGCTCGGCGGGCATCGGCAGCGGGCTCGACGTCGAGACCATCGTCACCAAGCTGATGGCGGTCGAGCAGGCGCCGCTGAACCTGCTCAAGGCGAAGGCGAGCTCGATCCAGACGACGATCTCGGCGTTCGGCTCGGTCCAGTCGACGCTCTCGAACTTTCGCGACGCGGCGCGTTCGCTCACCGGCCCTGGCGCCTGGTCGCAGATGACGGCGACCTCCGGCGACACGAGCGCGATCAGTGTGTCGACGGCGACCGGCGCGGTCGCCGCCAACTACGCCGTCGGTGTCACCAACCTGGCGGCCGCGCAATCGACCGTCAGCAGCACCTACGCCTCCGGCAGCGCGCTGGTCGGCGCGGGCAGCCTGCACATCGACATCGCCGGCACCAGCGGCTTCGGCGGCGCCCCGGGCGGCGGCGTCGACGTGACGACGACCGCCACCGACACGCTGCAATCGCTCGCGGAAAAGATCAATGCCGCGAGCGGCGGCATCAGCGCCGCGGTCGTCACCGACACGACCGGCGCCCGGCTCGTGCTCACCGCCTCGAAAACCGGCGTAGAAAACCGCTTTCGCGTCGCCGGCAGCGGCGGTCTCGCCGACCTGTCGTTCGACCCGAGCGCCCCTTCGAGCGGCGCGACGACGCTGACCCAGGCCGCCGCCGACGCCCACGCGACCATCAACGGCCTGACGCTGACCTCGGCGAGCAACACGCTGCAGAACGTCGTCCCCGGGCTCACGATCAACCTCCTGAAGCAGACCTCGAGCCCCGTGCAGGTCGGCGTCGCGCAGGACGCGGCGGCGCTGAAGACCACGATCAAGGGCTTCGCGGACGCGTACAACAGCCTGGCGACGCTGCTCGCGACCGACGTCAAATACGACGCCGAGACCAAGACCGCCGGCCCACTCCAGGCCGACAGCGCGGCAGTGACGCTGCAGCGGCAGTTGCGCAACATCCTCGGATCGTCGTCGGGCGCGTCGCCGACCTTTGCGACGCTCTCGTCGATCGGCCTGCAAGTGCAGACCGACGGCACGCTCAAGGTCAACGATGCCACCTTGACGAACGCGCTCGGCAACAGCGGCGAGCTGAAGAAAGCATTCGCCGCGCTCTCCAACGGCGCGATCGACGCCAATTCGGGCTTCGCACAGCAATTCAGGAAGCTCGCCGATGCCGCGATCGGCGCCACCGGCACGCTGACGAGCCGCGTCGCCGGGCTGAACAGCAGCCTGACGCGCAACACCTCCGACCAGTCGAAGATGCAAGATCGCCTGGCCCAGACCGAGGCGCGGATGCGGGCGCAATACAACGCGCTCGACACCAAGATGGCCTCCATCTCGACGCTCGGCACCTACATCTCGCAGCAGATCGCCAACTGGAACAAGAACCCCTCGTAGGCCGCTCCAGGCTCAAGCTCGCGTCGCGGGGCACCGATAAAGAAGGCATCCCAGACGCGCACCGAAAGACCGCTTCATGTTCGCTTCCGCCACGGGCTCTGCCTTCACCGACCGACACGCCGCGGCCTACCGCCAGATGGGCGTCTCGACCGGGGTCAACAGCGCGTCGCCGCACGGCCTCATCGGCATGCTGTTCGACGGGCTGATCGGCGCGATCGCCGAGGCCCGCGGCGCAATGCGGGCGAGGAATATTCCGGTCAAGGGCCGGGCGATCGGACGCGCGGTGCGCATCGTCGACGAAGGCCTTTCGGCCGCGTTGAACCTCGCCGAAGGGGGCGCCCTCGCCGCCGATCTGCGCCGCCTCTACGGCTACCTGGCGCTGCGTCTGACCCAGGCCAACCTTCACAACGACGAGGCGGCGCTCGACGAGTGCGTGCAATTGGTCGAGCCGCTCCGAAGTGCCTGGTCGCAGATCGCCGGCGCGGCACCGTCGGGCTGAGCGCCGTGAAGCCGTGCCGTTCGCAAATACCGATCGATGGCCGTTCGTCGCCAAGCTGCGCGAACCCGATAGACGCCAGAAAGAAGCTGGAAAACGCCATGACCCACGCGTTGTTGAACTACTACCAGGCCGTCGAGAAAGCGAGTCAGGACATGCTCGAGGCCGCCCGCACCGGCAACTGGGACCAGGTGCTGAAGCTCGAAGGCGCCTGCGCGGTGCTGATCTCGCAATTGAAGCAGGCGGCGGCCAGCGAGGCGCCGCTCGCGAACGAGGAGGCGCAGCTCAAGTCGCGAATCATGCAGCGCATCCTCGTCAACGACGCCGAGATCCGCCAGCTCGCGGAACCCTGGCTCGACGACCTCGACGACCTGCTCGCCGGCCGCACCCCGACCTTCCACTGAAAAAGCCGCACCGCTCGGCTGCGAACGATAAAAAAGGGCGCCGCGATGGAAACGCTGCCGATGCCGCTCGCCGGATTCGCCGACGGGCTCGACGATTTCCGCCTCGACAATCCGCGTGCCGTGACCGCGATGCTGCGGCAGCTCTGCGAGGGCGACGTCCCGCTGCAGTTGCACGCGATGGCCGGTGGCGAGTCGATCGCCGCCACGCTCTGGACCGCCGACGCCCAACGCGCCACGCTCGGATTCGCGATCGATGTCGACGACGCGGCCCTGCCGCATCTGCTCGAGTCGCGCACTGTCGCGGTCGTCGGCTATTTCGACAGCGTCAAGATCCAGTTCGACGTGCACGACCTGGTGCTGGTGCGGGGCGAGCGCACGAGCATCTTGAACGCCTCGTTCCCGCACGAGCTGTTCCGCTTTCAGCGCCGCAATGCCTACCGCGTGCGGCCGCCACTGCGCTCGACGCCGATCGCCCGGGTGCGACATACCGACATCGCCGACATGCAACTCGCGCTGCGCATCGTCGATATTTCGAGCGGCGGCTGCGCCCTCTTTCTGCCCGACGACGTGCCGGCGATGCAGATCGGCGGCGTGATGAACCAGGTGCGGATGGAAATAGACGACGAGACGCAGTTCAGCGTCGACCTGCGGCTGCAGCACGCCACCTCGCTCAACGCCGAGAGCGGCGGCGTGCGCCTCGGTTGCGAGTTCGTGCGCGCCGATGCCATGGCGCTGCGTGCGCTGCAGCGTTTCATCGACCAGGCGCAACAACGCAGCCGGCTGTTGGCGCTGGACGACTAACGCTGAAGCTCGGGTTAAAGCCCAGCGCCAGGCCGCCGATAACAGAACACCATCCCGCCGATCGGTGGAGGGAAGGAGTCTCGGTAATGAGCTTCAGCATCCAGCGCACGGGCAACCTGACCCACCCCTCGGCCGCCGACGGGTCGACCGCGACCGCACGTGCTGCATCCAGCGCGAGCGCCAGCACCGCGACCGGCCGCCGCGGCGGCGCGAGCGCGACGGCCAGCGCCAGTGCGAGTGCTAGCGCCGCCGCGACGTTCGGCGCGAACGCCGGGCGCGGCGCCGGCGATGCCGCGGCCGGCACCCATGACAGCGCCATGGCGTCCCCCAAGGTGCCGCGCTTCCCATGGCTCAGCCGGCTCTCGCAGCAACTCGAGTCGGCGGCCCGAAGCAAACCGGCTTTCCAGTCGGCGCCGGTGATCGGCGACAACGTCGACAAGAAGGTCTGACCGGGGACCGGCGGCGACCTCGCGCACCGCTTGCCCACCGAGCGCCCAGGCGCTCCTTCCTACAAAGGGCTGCGCCGAGGGACCGCCGTCGGGCGCATCCACCTCGCCCGAGCGGGCGTAGATCGCAGCACGCAGCACCGTTGCGTCACCTGCCCCAAACCCCGCTCGAGGCCTCCTATGAAACGCATTCACCTTTCGATGATGACCGTCGCGCTCATCGCTTCGGTCGCGACGCTCTCCGCCTGCGCGCCGATGATGGCGAACAACAGTTCGACGACCGGCAGCGGTTCGATCGGCACGGCGTCGAGCGGCACCGTTCCGATGGTCGGCGGCGCACCGATGTACCCGACGCGCGACATCATCGACAACGCGGTCAACTCCAGGGATCACACGACGCTGGTCGCCGCGGTCAAGGCCGCGGGTCTGGTCGATACTTTGAAGGGCCCCGGCCCATTCACCGTGTTCGCCCCGACCAACGCCGCGTTCGCCGCGCTGCCGCCCGGCACGGTCGACACCCTCCTGAAACCCGAGAACAAGCCGGCGCTCACCAAGGTGCTCACCTACCACGTGCTCGCCGGCCGCATGGACACGGCGGCGATCTCGCGCGCGATCAGCGCGGGCGGCGGCAAGGCGCTGCTGAAGACAGTGTCGGGCGGCACGCTGACCGCTACCTCGATGGGCGGCGGCATGCTGATGCTGACCGACGAGATGGGCGGCATGGGCCACGTGACGATCGCCGACGTGATGCAGTCGAACGGCGTCATCCACGTCGTCGACAAGGTGCTGCTGCCGAAGTGATCGGCCGGCCGGGCCCGCTTAGTCGGCGCGCGTCGCCGGTTCGGGCCAGCCGCCCGGGTCGACTCGATCCTGGACCGGGCGCGACATCGTCCGTCCTGGATCCGCCAGCAGCCCGCGCAGCAGCAGGATCGCCTGCGGCATCGTGACGGCCGGCGACGCCGGCGGACGCGGACGCACGCGCATCCGGCGGCCGACGATCTCGCCCCAGAACGTACCGAAGGTCGCAGAGGCGCGCATCCGCGCCGCCAGCCAGCGCGGGCGCGTGTTCAGCGCGCTGCCGAGCGCCTGGAGTTCGTGTTCGGCCGCTGCCGTGTCGCGCCCCGAACCGTTCAGCGCGGCATGCGCCTGGCCGTTGCCGTTCGGCCCGACGCGATGCGCCGCCCAGTACGCGCGGCAACGCCGGCGGAGCGCGAGCTCCTCGGCGTATCGGCGCGGGTCGCCGACGTCCGTGTCGTCGGGCCCGCCGCCTTCGGCAAGCTCGGCCCAGGCGCGCATTTGGCACGAAAGCCCGACCTCGACCCGCCCCTCGCGCCGGCTCGAGGTGACGACGCGAACACGCCTGCTGTGCCGTACGACGAGATCGTGCTGGCGAAGCGCCCGGTACAGCGCCTCGTCTTCGAGAAAGCGCGCGAGCGGCAGGCCGCCGACCTGTCGATAAGCCCCCGCCGTCAAGGCCAGGCTGGCGCCGAAATGCTGGTGATGGCGCGGCCACGGATCGCCCGGGTCCGGGTCGAGCGCGTGTTCGAGCCGCACGAGCAGGCGGCGGTAGGTCGCATCGCGCCCCGCGAGCCGCGCCATGGCGGCGCTCTCGCGATCCGCCCCGTCGAGTTCGATCGCACCACCGACCGCGTCGGCGCCGGCGTCGATCTCGACCAGCGTCTGCGCCAGCCAGTCGGGGGCGACGCGCGTGTCGCCGTCGGTGCTCGCGATCACGCGCCGCTCGCCGGCGGCCTGCTCGAGGCGCTGACACGCCGCCTCCATCAGCACCCGCCGCGCATGGCCGACGTGCGCCAGCGGCCGCGGGAACGTCACTTCGACCACGTGCAGCCGGAACGACCGGTGGGCCGCCGAGAACCGGCGCACGACCTCGGCGCTCGCATCCGTGCAGTTGTTGGCCAGCACGATCACCTCGAAGCGGCGCGGGTCGAGGCGCCGGCCGTCGCGCTCGCGCTGGCCGAACAGCGCGACGAGGGTCGCGCGAAGGCCGGTGGCTTCGTTGCGCACCGGCACGATGACGGTGGCTTCGAGCCGCGAATCGGGCGGCGGCAGCGTCGACCAATCGGGAAGTCGGCGCCAAATGCGGCGCCTCGGCAGTTCCGCCGGTGCCAGCCCCACGGTGCCCTCAGCGGGCGGCAGCATCGGGCAACGTCGAATCCGGGTTTCGAAGGGAAAAGCGGGACGTGCACATGCACCGATTGTCCAGGAACGAAGCGCTTGGGGACGAGCCGCAGCGCGTTATTCGTGCGGCGGCTCCGCCCTGTCGCGTTCGATGCGCCGATCCCGGTACCAGCCACATCCAAGGCAACCGCGACGTACAGCCCGAGCGCCGAGCAACGTGATCACGCCGGCGCTGAAGGCTTCGCGACGGGTCTTCTTTATGCCTAAGGCAATGCTGAACAAGTCCCTCGCGGGTCGCGCATCCTTGCCTTGGGCGGTCTGCCGCGTTGCAAATCCCCGCCATGGCGACGGCCATGGCTGCGGTTTGCGCCTTGCAGCCCGTCCCAACGCAAGGCGCGCGACCTCGCGGGGACTTATTCAGCATCGCCCTAAACCGGCAAACCGCGGCTGTCACAAAGCGACGGCATCATGCGCAGCTTTTCGCTGT
>CAXSGM010000018.1:0-2298 GCA_964236915.1 uncultured Rhizobacter sp. | reverse complement strand
ACCGGCAAACCGCGGCTGTCACAAAGCGACGGCATCATGCGCAGCTTTTCGCTGTCAGGAGCTCAGCATCGTGGCAATCCAATGGCGTCACCTCTTTCTGCCGGCGCTGTTGGCGCTCGCGCCTTGCGGCCGCGCAACGAGCGCCGACAACGAGCCCGAGGCGCGACCGGTGTGCGAAGCCAGCTCGCCCTCCTTCGACAGCAGTGAGGTAAGTTGCGCGATCCCTGCATCCGCAACGCCGCGCCGGTATGAATTCCGCGCCCGGTTCGCGGGTGGGCACGACGACACCCTGGTCCGCATCGAACTCGGGCTCGACGAGGCGCCGCTCACCTGCGAGCCCGGCAGCAAGACCCGCGCCTTCGCCGAGGATGGCGATATCACCCTCAGCTGCGCGTTCCCGGTCGCGCCGAGGACCGGACAGCCGGTCACATTGAAGGCCGTCGTCCGATGGAGCCATGCGCAGTACTCGGGCTACGACTTCAGGGCACGCTGACCGATTGCTTGGCGGCGCTCGCGAAAACACTCGTGAGCTCGGTCAGCCACCGGTCCTTTTGCGCTTTGTCGACGAAGCTCGCCTCGAAGCTATTCGCGGCCAGGCGCCAGGCGTGGCGCGTGCTCAGCTGCGGCAGCGCCGCGAACACCGCAACGAAGTTCTCGTTGATGTAGCCGCCGAAATACGCCGGGTCGTCGGAGTTGACGGTGACGCAAAGACCCGCGTCGAGCAGGTTCACGAGGCTGTGCCGGTCGAGCGTCGGGTACACGCAGAGCTTGACGTTGGAGAGCGGACAGACGGTCAGCGGCACCCGCTCGGCGGCGAGCCGCGCGACCAGCGCCGGATCGTCGACGCAGGCCACGCCGTGGTCGATCCGCTCGACATGCAGCAGGTCGAGCGCGCTGCGGATGTAGGCCGGCGGCCCCTCCTCGCCGGCGTGGGCGACGAGGTGCAGGCCGTGCTCGCGGCATCGGGCGTAGACGCGGGCGAACTTCTCGGGCGGGTTGCCGCGCTCGCTGCTGTCGAGGCCGATGCCGATGAAGTGCCCACGATGCGGCAGCGCGTCCGCGAGCGTCGCGAACGCGGCCTCCTCGCTCAGGTGACGCACGAAACAGAGGATCAGCGCGCCATCGACGCCGAGCGTCGCGCGCGCCTCCGCGCAGGCGCGCGCCAGGCCGGCGATCACGCTGGCGATCGGCACGCCGCGCTCGGTATGGGTCTGCGGATCGAAGAACAGCTCGGCGCGTACGACGTGGTCCTCGGCGGCCCGGCGGAAGTACGCCATTGCCATGTCGAAGAAATCGGCCTCGGTGAGCAGCACGCTGGCACCCGCGTAGTAAATGTCGAGAAAGCTTTGCAGGTCCTTGAAGGCGTAGGCGGCGCGCAGCGCCTCGACGTTCCGATACGGCAAAGCGACGCCGTTGCGCGCGGCGAGCGCGAAGATCAGCTCCGGCTCGAGCGAGCCTTCGATGTGGATGTGAAGCTCGGCCTTCGGCATCGCGCGGAGCAGCGCCGGCAGGCGCTCCCGCGGGATCGCGTCGAAGTCGATCGAGTCGGGAAAGGGGACTAGCGTGGTGGGCATGGCGAAGCTCCGGTAGGGCGCCGATCATCTTCTCAGCACACGCCGAAGGTCACGCCCCTGTCGCGCAGGTAGCGGCGGTAGGCCGTCGAGGCGCTATCGGCCGCCGAATGAAGCTCGACCACCGAAGCTTTGGGCGTGATCGGCAGCCGGCGTGGGCGCTGCGATTCGAGGATCGGCTGATCCTGCGTGAAGATCGTGTGCTGGAAGGCCTGCAGCTGCGCCTCCGGCGCGTCGAAATCGGCGACCGCGAGCCGCATCCAGACGCGGCTGGTCTCGGGCGTCAGCGGGCAGACGAACATCGCGATCGCCTCCCGAAAACCGTCGATCGCCACGGCGGCGGCATCCGGCACCTTGGTCAGCACGCAGGCGTAGGGCGCGACGACCTCGTAGGTGTACTCGACCATCGCGCCACCCGTGGCGTGCAGGCTCGAGCGCGGCTGAAAGGCGCGGCATTCGGTGGCGAGGAGCCCGGTCGGCGTCGCTTCGACGCGGTACGGCGCGATCACCGCACTGTCGCGCGCGCCGAGCAGCCCTTCGTGCACGAAGCCGAAGTGCGCCATGTCGAGGAAGTTCTCGATGATGCGCGGCGCGCTGGTCGCCACGTCGTAAGGGCCGCAGTTCAGCTTGCGAAGGCGCGGGTCGGTTTCGGCGGCGAAAGCCGGCAACACAGGGTCCGCTGCGGCCGCGGACCGGGCCTTCGGGTTCGGGTTCGGGTTCGGGTTCG
>CAXSGM010000017.1:2950-54914 GCA_964236915.1 uncultured Rhizobacter sp. | reverse complement strand
ATACGGGCCGCTCTGTTCGGTGCCGCCGATCGGCACGAGCGCGATCGTCGTGCCCGCGGCGAGGCGATCGCGGAGCTCGGTCCAGGTCAGCTCCTCGAGAAAAGGCGTCGCCGGTTCGCGCGCTTGCGCGCCGGCGTCTGCGCCTGCGCAGGCTAGGACCACGAGCGCCGCGGCGGCCCGCCGGGCACGCGCGTGCGAGCATGCCGGCGAGCGCGAGCGCGGCGCCGACATCAGGCCTTGCAGCGACTGGGCAGGCCATTCGGCCATCCGCCGCGGGCTGCGGCGGCCTCCATCCCGTCCCCGACGCGGTCCGTCTCCATGGTTCGTATCTCCGTACCGCACCGGTCGGCCGGGATCGGCGCTTTCGGGCGCTGCGATTATCCGGCGACCGGTACCGTGCCCGACAATGGGCGTTCGGTCACCCGGATTCGATGACGCACCTGCTGAACCTGCTCGCCGCCATCGCGCTCCTCGTCTGGGGCACGACCATCGTGCGGACCGGCGTCATCCGGATCTTCGGCGAAGACCTGCGCAAGGTGCTCGCCTCGAGCCTCGGCAACCGGTTCAAGGCCTTCGGCGCGGGGCTGGTGGTGACCGGCCTGGTGCAGTCGAGCACCGCCACCGCGGTGATCATCTCGTCTTTCGTCGGCAGCGGGCTGGTCGGTCTGGTGGCTGGGCTCGCGGTGATGCTCGGTGCCGAGGTCGGCACCAGCCTGATGACGGTCGTGTTCTCGTTCGATCTGTCGTGGCTCTCGCCGCTGCTGATCTTCGGCGGCGTGGTCGCGTTCGTCGCGCGCGAGAAGTCGACCGCCGGGCGGATCGGCCAGATCGCGATCGGCTTCGGCGTGATCACGCTGGCGCTGCAGCTGATCGTCGGCGCGACCCAGCCGCTGATCGCGGCGCCGGCCATCCGCGGGTTGATCGTCGCACTGCCGAACGAGGTGGCGCTCGATCTGGTGGTCGGCGCGCTGCTGACGATGGCCTGCTATTCGAGCCTGGCCTTCGTGCTGCTGACCGCGGCGCTCGCGGCCTCCGGCATCGTGCCGATCGAGATCGCCTTCGGGCTGGTGCTCGGCGCCAACGTCGGCAGCGGCGTGCTGGCGCTGCTGACGAGTTCGGGGCCGCCGACCATCCGCCTCCGCCTTCCGCTCGGCAGCCTGTTGTTCAAGCTGGCGGGCTGCCTGATCGCGATCCCGCTGCTGCCGCAGATCCACGCGCTGCTGCGGGCCCATGTCGCGGGGCCGCATGCCCAGGTGATCGCCTTCCACCTCGCGTTCAACCTCGTCCGGGCGCTGCTCTTCATCGGCGCGACGGCGCCGATGGCGCGGCTCGTGGAACGGCTGCTGCCTGCACCGGCCGCACCGGTCGGCTCGACCCGCCCACGTCATCTCGACCTGTCGGCGCTGCAGACCCCGTCGCTCGCCATCAGCTGTGCGGCGCGCGAAGCCCTGCACCAGGCCGACGTGGTCGAGACGATGCTGAACGGCATCCTGCCGGTGCTGATGAAGAACGACCTGCTGCTCGCCGAACAGCTCCGCAAGATGGACGACACGGTCGACGAGCTTTACTCGGCGATCAAGTTCTACCTGACGCAGATCTCGCGCGAGGCGCTGTCCGAGGACGAAGGCCGGCGCTGGACCGACATCGTCTCGTTCACGATCAACATGGAGCAGATCGGCGACATCATCGAGCGCGTGCTGCAGGACATCGAGGACAAGAAGATCCGCAAGAACCGCCGCTTTTCCGACGCCGGAACGGCCGAGATCGTCGACCTGCACCAGCGGCTGACCCAGAACCTGCGGCTCGGCATGAGCGTGTTCCTCGACGGCCATCTGCGCGACGCCAAACGGCTGCTCGAGGAGAAGGCGCGCTTTCGCGACCTCGAACACGAGTACGCCGCCAGCCACATCGCGCGGCTGCAGCAGAACACCGCGCAGAGCATCGAAACCAGCGCGCTCCATATCGACCTCATCAGCGATCTGAAACGCATCAACTCGCATATCTGCTCGATCGCCTACCCGATTCTCGAATCCGCCGGGGCGCTGACCAAGACGCGAATCCGGAGTTCACAGCACGGGCTGCTCGGGCCGCCCGAGGACCCGGTGATCTGAGGACGACGGCGCCGGCAACCCGCACCGGGCCTGCTGCAGTACGGACTGTACGAAACGCATCGAGAGGCCGCACCATGCCGCTCCACACCGTCGGCCTCGAGGAGGGCCGCAGCACCCTGCCGACGCTGGCCTCGCGTGCGCACGCCGGCGAGCCGAGCCTGTTGACACGCCACGGCAAACCCTATGCGGCGATCGTCTCGCCGGAGATGCTGCTCAAGGTCCGGCCCCGCATCAGCTTCCTGGCGTTGCGCGGCTCCGGGAAAGGACTGTGGAGTGCCGCGCCGGCCCGGGTCGTCGCCCGCCTGCGCGACGAGTGGGCTTGACGAAGCCGGTTGCGCGCAAGGCCTCGGCGAAGCGGCCAGAAACCGCGTCCACAGCGCCGCTCTGGGGCGGTTTGGCCGAGGGTGACCGGGTCGTCGTCGATTCGGCCCCGCTGATCTACCTGCTCGACGGCCATCCCGTGTTCGCGCCGGCGTTCGAGGGCCTGTTCGACGCCGAGGCACGCGGCGCGGTCCGCATCGCGGTCTCGACGATCGCGCTCGCCGAAGTGCTGGTCGGTCCGTTCCGGCATGGGCAAGACGCACTCGCCAAGTGCTACGAGAAGGCACTCGCGTCGTTCGACGTGATCGGCGTATCGCACGAGATCGCCGTGACCGCGGCGCGGCTGCGGGCCGGCTCCCGGCTGCGCCTGCCGGAGGCGATCCAGGCCGCGACCGCGCTCGAGATAGGCGCGGCGGCGCTCGTCACGCACGACCGCGACTTTTCCGGACTCTCAGGCTTGCGAGTGATCACCGGTGCCGAGCCGCAGCGATAGCTCGCTCGCGGCAATCAACGGCGGCGCCGCGGCAGCACGAACAGCCGCTCATGGGCTTCGACTCCAGCGTCTGCTCGTTCGGCAGCGCTGCCCTCGCGAAAGCCCAGCCGATCGAGCAGCGCGATCGAGCGCAGATTGCCGGCATCGACCGAAGCCAGCACGCGATCGATCGCAAAGGCGCCCAGCAGGTGCTCGACCATGGCGGCGGCCGCTCGGGTCGCATTGCCCCGACCCTGCGCCGGGGTTGCGAAAACGTAGCCGATCCACGCCTCCGTGGGAACGAGCAAGGTGGCCTGCATGTAGCCGAGCGCCTGTCCGGCAGCATCGCGCACCACCCAGTTCAGCCAGGTTTCGCGACGGTCCGGTGAACCGCCTCGTTCGCGCCGAGCGTAGGTCTGCCGCAACGCTTCGACACTGGCGGGCGGCGATTCGTCGAGGTAACGATAGAGCGTCGAGTCCGAGAGGATCGGGAACATCGCTTCGGCATCGACCGCGACGAGCGGGTCGAGGAACAAGCCGTCGGCTTGCAGCCTCGGATTCGACGCCCGCCTACGGCCCACGCGGTCCCTCGCGGTGTTCTAGCCACATTGCCACAGCCAACGCCGCTTCGAGCGTGAACGCACCGGCATGGAGCCGCGCGACGAGTTCCTGCCGGTCGAGGCATTCGAAGCGCTCGACCTCGCCGTCCTGGTTCAGCGGGCGCGCGTCCGCATCGACCGACGCCTCGAACAACTCGGTGCGCTCGACCATGTAGCCGTGCGGCACCGGCCGGCGCGCGGTGAAGCGGCCGAACCAACGGACCTCGCGCATCGCGGCGAGCCGCAGGCCGGCTTCTTCCCAGGTCTCGCGTTCGAGCGCCTCGGCCGGCGACTCGCCGGCCGAGACCAGGCCACCCATCGTCGTGTCCCAGCACCCGGGATCGGTCGCCTTGTCGAGCGCACGCAGCTGGACCCAGACGCGGCCATCGGGCCGGTGCACGATCAGGTGCAAGGCGTCGGTGGCGATGCCGAGCGGGCGCACGGCCGCGCGTTCGATCGCCCCGAGCGCGACGCCGGTGTCGTCGCCGACCCGAAGGAGCTCGTCGCGCCATGCGCCCGCGAGGCTCGCTGCACGGAGCGCGAGAGCGATCCGGCGAAAGACGGCGTCCGGCGCTTCGGAGGCGGCCGGCTCGATCTGCCACGTGTCGCCGGCAGCGCGAACCGGCACGCCGGCACCGGCCAGGGCGAGCGCGACATCCGGTTCGATCGAGCCGATCGTTCGCGGTCGCGAGGCGCCGCCAGCGGCCCAAAGCAGCGGCCGCCGCGGACGCCCGGGCGCTGCCTCGACCGCCGCCGCACAACGCCTTCGCCAGTCGCAATCGATCCCGCAACCCTCCGAAGGCAGGGCCGGACCCGGCGTCGCCGACATTTCGGATCCGTTCACGCCGGCTTCGCGGCCGAGCGGTCTTCGAGCAGCGCCAGCAGCCCGGCTTCGTCGATGACGGCGATGCCGAGCGTCGCCGCCTTGTCGAGCTTGCTGCCGGCCTCGGCACCGGCCACGACGCAGTTCGTCTTCTTCGACACCGCGCCCGCGACCTTGCCGCCGGCAGCCTCGATGCGCGTCTTGGCGTCTTCCCGCGAGAGGGTGGGCAACGTTCCGGTCAGCACGAAAGTCCGGCCGCCCAAGCGCCCGGGCGGCGTCCCGGCCGCGACGCCGGCGTGTTCGTCCCAGTGCACGCCCGCTGCGCGCAACTGCTCGACCACCTCGCGGTTGTGCGCCTGGGCGAAGAAGGTATGCACGCTTGCGGCGACGATCGGCCCGACGTCGCCCACTTCGAGCAACTGCTCGACGCTCGCCGCCATCAGCCGGTCGAGGCCGCCGAAATGCCGCGCCAGATCCTTCGCGGTCGTCTCACCGACGTGCCGGATCCCGAGGCCGTAGAGGAAGCGTGCCAGTGTGGTCCGCTTGCTTGCTTCGAGCGCGGCGACAAGGTTGACGGCGCTTTTCTCGCCCATCCGGTCGAGCGCGGTCAGGCCGGTGACATCGAGCCGGTAGAGATCGGGCAGCGCCTCTACGCGGCCCGCGTCGACAAGCTGATCGACGAGTTTGTCGCCCAATCCTTCGATGTCGAGCGCGCGCCGGCCCGCAAAGTGCAGCATGGCCTGCTTGCGCTGCGCCGGGCAGAAGAGCCCGCCCGAACAGCGCCAGTCGACCTCGCCCTCCTCCCTGACGATCGCGCTGCCGCAGACCGGGCATAGCCCGCGCAGCTGCCGGTAGAGATCAAAGGGCGCACCGCGTTCGACGACCGGTTCCGGTCGCGCGGACGCGAGGACGCCTGTCGCGCTCCGTTCGCCCTGAGCCTGTCGAAGGGCCGCCCCGCGCTCGTCGAACCCTTCTCGTTCACCCTGAGCCCTTCGACGTGGCTCAGGACAGGCCTGTCGAAGGCCCTCGGCCACCGGAGGATCCACCACCCCCACCACCTCCGGAATCACATCCCCGGCGCGCCGCACGATCACCCGGTCGCCGACGCGCACGTCCTTGCGCCGCACCTCGTCCTCGTTGTGCAGCGTCGCGTTGCTGACCGTGGTGCCGCCGACGAACACCGGCTCGAGCTTCGCGACCGGCGTCAGCTTGCCGGTGCGGCCGACCTGGATCTCGATGCCGCGCACGCTGGTAACCTGCTCGCTCGCCGGGTACTTGTGGGCGCAGGCCCAGCGCGGCTCGCGCGACTTGAAGCCGAGCGTCGCCTGCAACGCCCGATCGTCGACCTTGTAGACGACGCCGTCGATGTCGAACGGCAGCGCGTCCCGCCGGGCGGCGATGGCATCGTGGTAGCGCACCAGGCCCGCGGCGGCGCCGACGACCTGGCTGTGGTCGTCGACCGGAAAGCCCAACTTCCTCAACGCCGCGAGCAGCTCGCCCTGCGTCGGCGGCACCTCCCAGCCCACGACCTCGCCGAGCCCGTAGGCGGAGAAGTCGAGCGGCCGCTTCGCCGCCTTCGCTGCATCGAGCTGGCGCACGATGCCGGCCGCGGCGTTGCGCGGATTGACGAACGTTCGTTCATTCTTCGCACCGGCGGCGATCAGCGCGCGCTGGCGTTCGTTCAGCGCCTCGAAGTCGTCGCGCCGCATGAAGACCTCGCCGCGCACTTCGAGCACCGGCGGTCGCGTACCGCGGAGCCGCTTCGGCAGCGTCGCGATCATCCGCACCGTGTGGGTCACGTCTTCGCCGGTCTCGCCGTCGCCGCGCGTCGCCGCCTGGGTCAGCGTGCCGTCCTCGTAGCGGAGGCCGATCGCCAGACCGTCGAATTTCAGCTCGGCGCAGTAAGCGATCGGCGGCGCGTCGTCGGCAAGACCCAATGCCCTGCGAACGCGGGCGTCGAACTTTTCGGCGCCGGCCGCGGTGGTGTCGGTTTCGGTGTGGATCGAAAGCATCGGCACGCGGTGCGCGACCGGCAACAGCCCCTCGATCACGGCGCCGATGACCCGCTGGGTCGGCGAATCGGGGCTCAGCAGTTCCGGGTGCTCCGCCTCGAGCGCCTGCAATTCGCGGAACAGCCGGTCGTACTCGGCATCGGGAATCTCCGGATCGTCGAGCACGTAGTACCGATGCGCGTGGCGCTCGAGCTCGATGCGCAACGCGCCGACGCGGTCCCGAGGCGTTGCGGTGCGAGGCGGCGGCATCCGGGCGATTCTGGCATCGCCCCGCTGCCCCGTCGGCCGCGGATCAGCTCGCGAAAGCGACGATCCGGGACGCCGGCACCGCTCCGGCCTGGCGCCGCGACTCACGTCCCTGGTCGAAGCGGATCAGGGTCGGAATGCTGCGAATCGCGTAGCGTTGCGACAGGCTCGGGTTGGCTTCGGTGTCGACTTTGGCGAGCAGGACCCTGCCCTTCAACTGGTGCGCCGCCTGCTCGAACGCCGGCGCCATTTGCCGGCACGGCCCGCACCAGGGGGCCCAGAAGTCGACCAGCACCGGCAGCTCGGTGCGGCCGACGACCGCGTCGAAATCCGCCTCGCCGAGCGTGAGCGGAGCGCCGTCGAGCAGCGGCCGGCCGCAACGGCCGCACACCGGATCTTCGCCGAGGCGCGCGACCGGCACGCGATTCAGCGCATGGCAGTGCGGGCAGGCGAGGTGCAGGCGGTCGGTGGCGTCCATCGCTCGATATGCAGGCGCGAGGCGCGGCTTTCAAGGCATCGATCGCGCCGACCGGCTGCAGGGCGCCCGGTTTCGTCGATCGCCCAAAGGCGGGAACGCGGGTTGCCTCTCGGACGCCCGGCAAGTGCGCGAGAGAAAGTCGGCAAAGGGCAGCGTTGCCCATTCTCCGGAGATGAATCCCCTGGTCCCGCTGTGGCACCACGCTCTCGCTCGAAGACATCGGCCCTCGAGGGTGAGCCGGGGGGCGGCGCCGTCATTCAACGGAACGCGCGGCGTCGCAAGGCCGCTCAGCCGCTCGGCTGCGGCGCTGTACCTCGTCGTGGCGACGATCGTGGCCTGCAGCAACGAGGCCCGGCCGGTGGGCCCCGACCTGCCGCAGACGCCGCCGACCCGCGCCGACGACCCCCGCATCGATCGCTACCAAAAAAACGCCTTCCAGATTTCGCAGGGCAGCCGGTACTACACCTGGTACGGCTGCGGCGGTTGTCACACGAACGGCGCCGGCGGCCCCGACCTCGGCCTGGGGCGTTGGCGGCACGGCGACGGTTTCGATGCCGTTTACGCGTCCATCGCGCACGGGCACGCGGGCGACGAGGCCAAGTACGAAACCCGCATTCCGGTCGAGCAGCTCTGGCAGATGACCGCGTACGTCCGCGATCTGCCGACGCTCGACCCCGCGAAGCGCCGGCGCCAGGACCACGACGCGGTGGCCGAGCCGCAGGGCCGCAAAGCGCCGGCGCCGCTGCGATGAGCACCGGTCTTCGCAACCACGCTCACGCGGCGCGGCTGCTGGCGCTGGCGCTGGCCGGCTGCGGTGGCGGGCAGTCGTCGGTGAACCCGGCGGGCGAGCAGTCGGAGCGGGTCTTCTCGCTGTTGCAGCTGATGACCTGGGTGTGCGGCTCGATGTACCTGCTGGTGCTGGTGTCGCTCGGCTGGGCCCTGTGGCGCGCCCGCCGACCGCTGCGGGCTTCGGCGGTGGCGGCTGCCGGCGACGCTCGGCTCGATCGCACGCTGGCGGTCTGGGCCGGCGTGATCGTCGCCGGACTCAGCGTGCTGACCGTCGCCAGTTTCCTCGCCGACCGCGCGCTCGCCGCCGTGAGCGACCATGACGCGCTCGAGGTGCGCGTCACGGCGCATCAATGGTGGTGGCGGATCGAGTACCGGGATCCCTCGACCGGCGCCTGGGTCGAGACCGCCAACGAACTCCATCTGCCGGCCGGCCGCACCGCCCGCGTCGCGCTCGGGTCGGCTGATGTGATCCACAGCTTCTGGGTTCCCAACGTCGCCGGCAAGATGGATGTCATCCCGGGGCGCGCCAACGTCATCCGCCTGACGCCGCATCGCCTCGGCTGGTTTCGCGGGCAGTGCGCCGAGTTCTGCGGCACGCAGCATGCGCACATGGCGTTCGACGTCAAGGTCGAAAGCGCCGACGAATTCCGGGTCTGGTTCGACAGGCAGGCGCGTGACGCGACGCCGCCGACCGACCCGCTGCTGGTTCGCGGCCGACAGGTCGTCACCGAAGGCGCCTGCGCGCAGTGCCATGTGGTGCGCGGCACCGCGGCCGGCGGCCGGCCCGGGCCCGATTTGACCCACGTCGGCTCGCACCGGTCGCTGGCTGCCGGCACCGTGCCGCTGAGCCGCAATGCGCTGCAGGGATGGATCCTCCAGCCGCAGGCGTTGAAGCCGGGAACGCTGATGCCGCCGGTCGCGCTCGAGCCCGCCGACGCCGATGCGGCCGCGCGCTACCTGGAGTCGCTGCAATGACCGCCGTGCCCGTGCCCGTGCCCATCGACGGCGGCGCTGCGGCAGCCGCAGCCGCAGCTCGCCCGCCCCACGCCTGGGACGACGCCCCGGGCCTGCGCGGCTTCCTGACGACCGTGGACCACAAGCGGATCGCTGCGCGCTACGTGATCACCGCCCTGCTGCTGCTGTTTCTCGCCGGCGTGCTCGCGCTCGACATGCGGCTGCAGCTCAGCCAGCCCGATCTGCACCGGATGACGCCGCAGCTCTACAACGAGGCGTTCGCGCTGCACGGCTCGACCATGCTTTTCCTGGTCTCGGTGCCGGTGATGGAGGCGATGGCCCTGTGGCTGGTTCCGCTGATGCTCGGACAGCGCAACCTGGCGTTCCCGCGCCTCGCCGCGTTCAGCTACTGGCTCTACCTCGGCGGCGTGCTGACGCTCTGGATCGCGCACGCGCTCGACATCACGCCGGATCTCGGATGGTTCGAGTACCCGCCGCTTGCGGGCCCCACGTATTCGCCCGGCCACCGCGCCGACATCTGGGCGCAGATGATCACGTTCACCGAGGTGGCGGCCTTGGCCGCGTCGGTCAACGTGGTGGCGACGATTCTGAAGATGCGGCCGCCCGGCATGACGCTCGCGCGGATCTCGCCGTTCCTGTGGGCGATGCTGATCGCCTCGCTGATGACGATCGTCGCCCTGCCGTCGGTGATGCTCGTGACCAGCATGCTCATCTCCGACCGGCTGGTCTCGACGCAGTTCTTCGCGCCGGCGGCCGGCGGCGACGCGCTGCTGTTCCAGCATCTGTTCTGGTTCTTCGGGCATCCGGAGGTCTACATCATCTTCGTGCCCGCGGTCGGCTTCGTCTCGGCGATCGTCGAGACGTTCTCGCGGCGGCCGCTGTTCGGCCACGTGCCGATGGTGCTGTCGATGCTGGCGATCGCGACGCTGGCGTTCGGCCTGTGGGTGCACCACATGTTCGCGGTCGGCCTGCCACGGCTCGGCAATTCGTTCTACACCGCCGCCAGCATGGCGGTCGCGTTGCCAGCCGGGCTCCAGATCTATTGCTGGGTCGCCACGCTGTGGAGCGGCCGGCCGCGTTTCGACACGCCGCTGCTGTGGGTCGTCGGCTTCATCGCGACCTTCGTGATCGGTGGCCTGTCGGGCGTGATGACGGCGTCGGCACCCCTCGATCTGCAACTGACCGACACCTACTTCGTCGTCGCGCATCTGCATTACGTGCTGATCGGCGGCGCGCTGTTCCCGCTGTTCGGCGCGTTCTGCTACTGGTACCCGAAGGCGACCGGCCGGATGCTCTCGGAGCGACTCGGCCGCTGGAGCTTCGCGCTGATCGTCGGCGGCTTCAATCTAGGGTTTTTTCCGATGCACCTCCTGGGTCTCGCCGGCATGCCGCGCCGCATCTACACCTATGGTCCGGACCTCGGTTGGGGCACCCCGAACCTGATCGCGACGATCGGCTCGGCCATCGCGATCGCCGGTGGCCTCGTCTTCGTCTACAACGCCATCGTCAGCCTCTACCGCGGCCGGAGCGCCGGGTCCGACCCGTGGGGCGGCGCTTCGCTCGAGTGGTCGACCGCCTCGCCGCCGCCGCCGCACAACTTCGGCGACACGCCGGTCGTCCGAAGCCTGACGCCGCTGTGGACCGACGGCGGGCATCCCGTCATGCGCGGCCTGGCGATGGACCGCCGCGAGATTCTCGTCACGTCGGTCATCGACGCGGTACCGCTCTACCGGCAGAAGAGCGCGGCGCCGTCCCTCTGGCCGCTGCTCGCGGCGCTCGCGCTTTCCGCGCTTTTCATCGGCAGCATCTTCACGCCCTGGGCGCTGGTCTGGGGTTCGATCCCGGTCGCGCTCGCGTTGACCGCCTGGTTCTGGCCGACCCGCCCGCGCGCGACGACCGGACCGCTGCGCAAGCGCGCACCATGACGCCCGGAGCCACCCGCGTCGTCGGCGACCTGTCGACCCTGCCCGATAGCGCCGACGGTCCCGCGAGCCTGGCGTGGTGGGGCAACCTCGGCTTCATGCTGATCGAAGGGACGGCGTTCGCCCTCGCCGCCGGCGCCTACCTGTACCTGCAGAGTCAGAGCCCGGCGTGGCCGCCGGCGGGCGACCGGCCGCCGGGACTGGTCTGGAGCAGCGTCTTCACGGCGGGCCTCCTGCTCAGCCAGTGGCCGAACCTGTGGGTCTTGAGAAAGGCGAAGGCGAAAGACCGGAAGACGGTGCGAATCGGCGTCCTGGCCATGACGGCCGTCGGCGCGGCGCTGCTGGTCGCGCGCGGCTTCGAGCTGTCGCACCTGAACATCCGCTGGGACCGCGACGCCTACGGCTCGGTCGTGTGGATGCTGATGGTCCTGCACACGACGCACGTCATCACCGATCTGCTCGACACCGCCGTGTTGTCGCTGTGGCTCTACACCCACGAGGTCGGCGACGACCAGTTCGCCGATGTTCAGGACAACGCCAATTACTGGAGCTTCGTGGTGTTCGCCTGGCTGCCGGTCTACGCGATCGTGTACTGGGCGCCGCGCCTGACATGAGCAAGAGGCCCACGGCGCGCGAAGCTTCGGCGGGCACGCGGCCCTGGGTCGCGCTGCTGCTGCCGCCGCTGGCCTGGTTCGGGTTCGAGGTCGGTCTCGCCGGCGCGCTGCGTCTGTCGTGCACGGCGGTCGGCGCCGGACTCGGCGTTGCTTGGGGATGCGCGAGCCTCGCGGCGTGCGCGTTGGCAGCCGGACTCGCGTGGCCGCTCGCGAAGCCGGCAGGCGATCAGACGCCGTCGCGGCCGTGGCTCGCCCGGGTCGCGCTGCTGGGTGCGGGGGTCTACGCGCTCGCGATCGCTTTCCAGACGATCGGAACCCTGATCGTGCCGTCATGCGCTCGTTGAAGAAGTTCGTGCCCCCGCTCGCGTGGCTTGCGATCGCCGCCTTCCGCGACGCAGCGGCGCATGGGCTCGACGCCGCGGTCGATGTGGTGCCGGGCCCGACCTTCGACTTGTGGATCGTCGTGCCGCTCCTCGTCGCGGCGGTGCTGTTCGGCATCGGCTGGTTGCGCCTGCGGGCACGTTCGCGCCACCACGCCGAGGGCTGGCGTCGGCGGGCGCTGTGGTTCGTCGCCGGTTGGGGTGTCGTCGCGGTCGCGCTGGTTTCGCCGCTGCACGCGGCCGGCGAGCGATCCTTCGCGGCGCACATGGTCGAACACGAGTCGCTGATGCTGCTCGGCGCGCCGTTGCTGGTGCTGGCGGAGCCGCTGGTGGTCCTGCTGTGGGCCCTGCCGTCGGGGTTGCGGCGCGGCATCGGCGCGGTCGTCACGAGCCGCGCCGCTACCGGCCTCTGGGCGCATGCCACCGAAGCTTTCACGGCGACCGCGCTCCAGGCCGCGGCGCTCTGGCTCTGGCATGCGCCGGCCCTGTTCGACCTCGCGCTCGCCCACGCCGGCTGGCACGCCGCCCAGCACTTCACCTTCCTCGCCACCGCGCTGCTGTTCTGGACCGCGATGCTGCGGCGCGGCACCGCTGCGAATCCAGGTGTCGCCGCGCTTTGCCTGTTCGCGACCTCGCTCGTTTCGGGCGCTCTGGGCGCGCTGATGGCGATGTCGCAAAGCCCGTGGTATCGGGGCTATGCGGCGTTGCCGATGGCGCCGTTCGGCCTCACGCCGGCGGAGGACCAGCAGCTCGCCGGCCTGTTGATGTGGATTCCCGGCGGGCTGGTTCACGCGCTGGTCGCGCTGGTGCTGGTCCGCGCGCTGTTCACGGCCGGTGGGCTGGGCGGGCGAGAGGCCGATGCGGCCTAGCCTGCGCTTCCTGGCGGCGCTGGCCGGCACGGCGACGCTTTGCGCCGCGGCCTCGCTCGCGGTCCTCGAGCGGCAGGAGCGCAACGGGACGCGGGTGGCGGCCGAGCAGCTCACGGGCGGCAGGGTCGAGGCCGGCGCACAGGCGATTCGCCGCGATGGCTGTGGCGGCTGCCATCAGATCCGCGGCATCGACGGCGCCGACGGGCAGGTCGGCCCGTCGCTGAACGGCATCGCCATTCGGGCCGAGATCGCCGGACGTCTGAGCAACCAGCCCGCCAACCTCATCCGCTGGATCCGGCATCCGCAAGAGGTCGATCCCGGCAACGGCATGCCCGATTCGTCCATCTCGGAAACGGACACACGCGACATCGCGGCCTATCTGTACACGCTGAAATCGGGTTCTTAGTCAGAGACAGCCGGCTCCCCGTCCGGGATGCGCTCGACATCGTCCATCCACACCGTCGCCTCCGAGTCGGACGGTGCGCGCCAGTCGCCTCGCGGCGAGAGCGACCCGCCCGATCCCAGCTTCGGCGCGTTCGGCACGCACGAACGCTTGAACTGGCTGGTCTTGAAGAAGCGCCAGCAGAACGTGCGGAGGTGGCGCTTGATATCGGCCAGCGTGTAGGCGTTGCGTGCGACTTCCGGCCCGTCGGGCCAGCCGCCCCGCTCGGCGTCGTGCCAGGCGGTCCAGGCCAGAAAAGCCACCTTGGTCGGCGCGTAGCCGTAGCGCAGGATCTGGTAGAGATGAAAATCCTGCAACTCGTACGGGCCGACTGCCGCCTCCGAGCCTTGCGCCGGCGCGTCGTTCGCGGCGCCGGGAACCAGCTCCGGGCTGATCTGCGTGGCGACGATCTCGTCGAGCACGGCGGCGTCGGCGACCGCCCCGCTGCCCGCGACCCAGCGCACGAGGTGCTTGATCAGCGTCTTCGGCACACTCGCGTTCACGTTGTAGTGCGACATGTGATCGCCCACGCCGTAGGTGCACCAGCCGAGCGCCAGCTCGCTCAGGTCGCCGGTGCCGACGACGAAGCCGCCATGCAGGTTGGCGGCGCGAAACAGATGGCTCGTGCGCTCGCCGGCTTGCACGTTCTCGAAGGTGATGTCGTACACCGGCTCGCCGCGTGCGTAGGGGTGGCCGATGTCGGCCAGCATGCGCTCGCAGCTCGGCCGGATGTCGATCTCGCGCCCGCTGCAGCCGACCGCCTTCATGAGGCGTCGCGCCTGGTCGAGGGTGCGCGTGCTGGTGGCGAAGCCCGGCATCGTGTAGGCCTGGATGTGGGTGCGCGGCAGGCCGGCCCGGTCCATCGCCTCGGCGCACACCAACAGGGCATGGGTCGAATCCAGCCCGCCGGAGATGCCGATGACCAGCTTCTTGGCCTCGGTCGCCGTCATGCGCTGCAGCAGCGCGTTGACCTGGATGTTGTAGATCTCGCGGCAGCGCTCGTCGCGCCGCCCAGGGTCGTTGGGCACGTACGGAAAACGCTCGAGCGGTCGCCGCAATTCCAGCGGGAAGTGCTGCGGCAGCTTCAGCTCGAAGGTCACCCGTCGAAACGCCTTCAACTGCGCCGCGTAGCGTGCGACCGAGGTGCCGAACGAGTTCTGGCGCATGCGCTCGCGCGCGACGCGCTCGAGGTCGAGGTCGGCGCTGATCATGTGCGAGCCGACGACGAAACGCGCCGATTCGGCCAGCAGTTCGCCGCTCTCGTAGATCAGTGCCTGCCCGTCCCAGCCGAGGTCGGTGGTCGACTCGCCGATGCCCGCCGAGCTGTAGAGATACGCCGCCAGGCAGCGCGACGACTGCAGCCCGACCAGGCGATGCCGGTAGTCGGCCTTGCCGACGGTGATGTTCGACGCCGAGAGGTTCACCAGCACGGTGGCGCCGGCCAGCGCGGCATAGCTCGACGGCGGGATCGGCACCCAGACGTCTTCGCAGATCTCGCAGGCGAACTTCAGGAGCGGCAGACCGGCCGCCTCGAAGATGAGCTCGGCGCCGAACGGCACGTCGTCGTCGAGCAGGCGCACGTGGTCGGACACCGCGGTGTCGGCGGCCTGGAACTGGCGGGCTTCGTAGAACTCGCCATAGTTCGGCAGGTAGGTTTTCGGCACGACGCCGATGACGCGCCCATTGGCGCAGACCGCGGCGCAGTTGAAGAGCCGGTCATCCACGCGCAGCGGCAGCCCGACGACGGCCACCGTGCCCGTATCGCGGGTGGCCGCGGCGACGACGCCGAGCGCGGCCACGCAGGCATCGAGCAGCGCGCTTTGGTGAAACAGGTCGTCGCAGGTGTAAGCCGAGAGGCCCAGTTCGGGGAACGCCACCAGGACCGCGCCCTGCGCCGCCGCCTGCCGCAGCATCGCCACCGATTCGGCGGCATTGAACGCCGGATCGGCGACCCGCAGGCGTGGCACGGCGACCGCGAGGCGCGCGAAGCCGTGCGTGTAGGGGTTGAAGTAGTCCGGCATCTGCGGCTGCAAGGCTGGTCTCCCGGCGCAATCTAGCGCCGCCCTATTGTGTTGGCGGCAGCTCGACCTCTTCGGACTTCGGCGTGCCGAGGCACAGCGCCTGCTCGAAATGCTGCAGGGCCCTGGTATTGCGCTCGTCCGACTGGGTCCCGATGCAGTCCGCCGGGACCACGACCTCGTAGTCGTGCATGTGCGCGTCGGCGGCGGTGTAGAGCACGCACTGATCGCTGGCCACGCCGGTCAGGATCAGGCGCTTGACTTTCAAATGCCGCAACAGCAGGTCGAGCGGGGTCGCATGGAAGCCGGAGTGCTTGGGCTTGAGCACGATGTAGTCGGTGTCCTCCGGTTCCAGTTGGCGGGCAATGGCCGCGCCCTGCCCCTCCCCGGCCTTGGCCGCCGTGACGAGGCGGCGCACGTCGGACCGCCAGCGGCCGTGGTTGTCGTTGGCGTAGATCACCGGGACGCCGCCGCTGCGGCAGCGCTGCGCCAGCGTGGCGATGCGGGGCGCGATGCCGGCAGCCGCGGGCAGCAGCCGCTCGGCATCCGGAAAGTCCCAGCGGCTCAGCATGTCGATGATGAGCAGCGCACTGCCCGGCGGGGTGTTGGACATCGGCAGCACCTGGAATTTGCCAGCTGCGATGCGGCCCGGACGGGCGAACCGACGGGCGCAGCAGTGAAGGCCTTTGGGCAATCAGCGCTCCCGTCGAAGCACGTGTGGCATCCAACGGCTTTGCCTGAAACGCGGCCGCCGAAGCGATCGGGGCCGCGTCCACTCGACGAACCTTTTCAGCCTGAAGCGAGCCTCATCCGAACAAGCGCCGCGCGGCCGGCGAGCCCGCCGCCAGGTCACGCGCTTCGAGCGCCGTGTAAAGCAGTACCAGCTCGTTGCCGATCGCGTCGAAGCCCTCCGCCGCGAGCGGCCGGCCGAGATCGTCGACCAGGTTCGCCTCGAGTTCGGCGGCCAGCGCCTGGGCGCTGGCTCGCCACGCCTCGAACGGCCGGGCGCCGGCCGGCGTCTGCGGCACGTCGAAGGCCAGCGTCAGCTCGCGCAGCGCGGCGAGGTTCGGATCGTCGGCGAGCGCGGCTCGCGAGTCGTAGAGAAGCGTCAGCATCGGCGGCGCGCCCTCTTCGTCGTTCGGCATCACGAGCCTTCCAGGCACCACACCGGGCAGGAAGCCGTGGCGCGCCGCCTGCTGCTGCACGTAGCCCACACTCCAGGCGATGCCGTGGGCCTGCAACTGCACCGCCAGCTGCGCGTCGTGGGCGTCGGCGAATTGGTCGAGCTCGCGGCCGGCCGCGACCGCCTCCAGCATGTCGGGAAAGTCGGCCAGCGCGCCGACCGCTTCGGCAAAGGCCTGCACCTTCTGCACGAATTCCGAATATTCGATCTCATTCAACGCGCCGCTGCGGTTGGCGAGCTGGATACCGGCCTGCAGTTCGCCGTAGCTGTGCGCGCTCGACGGCGGCTCCCATTCGCCGCTCGCGGTGTTCAGGCCCTCGATAAGGTACGGCTTGCTGCCGGCGCGCCGCGTCGACGGCAGCTGCGCGACGACCTGGGCGCCGGCGATCGGCGCCTCGAGCCGCAGCGTCGCGATCGCGTCGATCAGCGCATCGAGCCGCAATGCGACGCGGCGGTTCGGCCGCCGCTCGCCGGCGGCCGACCCCGTCCCGGCGGCATCGCTGAAGTCGGACGCCGGAGCGCCGCGCGCCTCGCCGCTCACCGGGTCGGCGCGATCCCGGCCCGCCGAGGTGGCAGTCCTTGCCGCGCGCCTCGGCGCGGCGCGGCGCGCGCTCCAGGCACCGTGCGCGATCACGCCAGCGAGGACGACGCCGCCCAGGGAAGCCAGCGCGAAGCTGAGTGTGTTGCTCACGCCGCCTCCGCGAGTCCGACCGCGGCTTCGATGTCGACCGTGACGATCCGCGACACGCCCTGCTCCTGCATGGTCACGCCGATCAACTGCCCGGCCATGCCCATTGCGATCCGGTTGTGGCTGATGAAAAGGAATTGCGTCGCCTCGGCCATCTCCTTCACGAGCTTGGCGTAGCGCTCGGTGTTGGCATCGTCGAGCGGCGCGTCGACCTCGTCCAACAGGCAGAACGGCGCCGGGTTCAGCTGAAAGATCGCGAACACCAGCGCGATCGCGGTCAGCGCCTTTTCGCCGCCCGAGAGCAGGTGGATCGTCGCGTTCTTCTTGCCCGGCGGCTGCGCCATGACCTGAACACCGGCGTCGAGGATCTCGTCACCGGTCATCACGAGCCGCGCGGTGCCGCCGCCGAAGAGGCTCGGGAACATCCGGCCGAAGTGGCCGTTGACCTGCTCGAAGGTGCTGGCGAGCAGGTCGCGCGTCTCGAGATCGATTTTTTGGATCGCGCCCTCGAGCGTCGCCATCGCTTCCTGCAGGTCCGCCGTCTGGGCGTCGAGAAAGCCCTTCCGCTCGCGCGAGGCGCTCAGCTCGTCGAGCGCGGCGAGGTTGACCGCGCCCAGCGCCTGAACTTCGCGCTCGATGCGGTCGATCTCGCCCGCCAGGCCGCCGAGGCGCACGCCGGCCGCCGCGATGCCGGCGCCGACCGCCTCTTGATCGACCTGGGCGGCGAGGAGCTGCTCGAGGTACTGCGCGCCGCCGAGCCGGGCCGCCTGCGCCTCGAGCTGCAGCGCGGTGATCCGCTCCTGCAGCGGCGGCAGCGCCTGCGCGTGCTGCAGGCGCTGCTCGTCGGCACGGCGCAGGCGCAACGTCAGATCGTCGTAGGCGCTGCGCTCGGCGCCGAGCGCCGCCTCGCGTTCGAGGCGGGTCGCCAGCGCCGCTTGCAGGCCGGATTCCGCCGTCGCGTCGGCCAGGCCGGCCCATTCCTCGTCGAGGCGCGTCCGCTGGGCGGCGCTCTGGGCCAGTTGCTGCGCGGCGGTCGCCCGCTCCCGCTCGAGCTCGGCATGGCGGGCGGCCAGCGCGCGCGCTTCGAACCGGGCTTCCTGCGCTCGGCGTTCGAGGCCGCGCAGGCGCTCGCGCGCCTCAGCGACCGCCTGTTCGGCAACGGCGACCGTGTCGTCGCATCCGCTCTGGCGCTGCTGCTCGACGCCAAGCTGCCGGTCCAGCGCCTCGAAGCGGACCTCCTCGAGCGCCGCGCGCTCCGCCAGCGCCGTCAGCTGGGCGTCGATTTCGACGAGTTCGCCGTCGAGCTGCGCATGCCGGGCACCGGCGGCCTCGGCAAGCTGCGACAGCCGCACCCACTCCACCTGCAACTGGTGCGCCCGGGTCTGCAGTTCGCCGGCTTCGCGCCGCGCGCCGGCGAGACGTTGCGAGGCATCGGCATGCGCCGCTTCAGCCCGGTTCGAGGCAAGGCGCGCTGTATCGGCAATCAGGCCCTGCGCGCGCGTCTCGCGCTCGAGGTTCTCGATCTCCTTGGCGCGCGCCAGAAGCCCCGCCTGCGCCGAATCGGGCGCATGGAAGCCGACCGCGTGGCGGCCGACCGCGTGCCCGGCCGGCGTCACGATCAGCGCGCCCGGGCCGAGCTGGGCCCGGGCGGCGAGTGCCGCATCGAGGTCGGGCGCGGTGTAGACCTCGGCGAGCCAGTCGCCGAGAACGGCGGCCAGCCCTGCATCGCCGAGTCGCAAGGCGTCGACCAGCCGCTGCAACCCGGCGGGCGCGGGGCGCAACTCGCCGCGCGAAGCGATCTCGCTCGACGTGTAGAAAACCAGCTTCGCCGGCGGCGGGTCGAGGGCGAACGCCTTGACCGTCTCGAGCCGGCCGACCTCGAGCGCGCCGATGCGTTCGCGCAGCGCTGCCTCGAGCGCCGTCTCCCAGCCCGGCTCGACCCTGAGCCGCTGCCATAGGCCGTGCAGCGCCTCGAGCCCGTGCTTCATCAGCCACGGCTGGAGCTTGCCCTCGACCTGCACCTTCTCCTGCAACGCACGCAGCGCATCGAGCCGGGCGACGAGCTCGGTGCGGCGCGCGCTCGCGGCGGTCGACGCGGCCTGCTCGGCGCGCCGCGCGGCGTCGAGCGCGGGCACCTGGTCGGCGAGCGCCTTCAACCGGTCGGCGGCGCCCGCAGCGGCGCTTTCAGCGCCCGTCCGCCCGGCCTCGAGCGCGGCGAGCCGCCCGATGTCGGGCGGTGCGAGCCGGCGCTGTTCGGCGCCGAGGCGCTCGCGCCGCACCTCGAGCTGGCGGCGCTGCTCGTCGAGCGCGCGCTGCTCGGCCGCCAGCACCTGGATCTGCTGCTGCACGCTGCCGGCGCGTCCGCGCTGGGCCAGGCTCGCTTGGCGCGCGGCACCCGCGCTCTCCTCGAGCGCGGGCACGCGGGCGGCCTGCGCCTCGACCTCGGCGCCCAGCCGTGCGCCCTCGTCTTCGGCCCCGGTGATCTGCCCGGCCAGCGCGTCGAGCTCGGCCTCGGCGGCCTGGCGCCGATCGGCCCAGAGGGCGGTCTGCGCGTCGAGCTCGGCGCGCCGGCGCTCTACCCGCGCCCTGCCCTCGAGCACGTGGCGGATGCGCTCCTCGAGCCGGCTCACCTCGAGCGCCGCTTCGGCCAACGCGCCCTGGCGCGCGTGCAGCGCATCGTTGGCGGCGTAATGCGCCTGCCGAATCGCCTCGAGTTCAGCTTCCGCGCCACGCAACCCGGCGGCTTTGGCTTCGAGCGCGAGCCCGGCCTTTTCGACGGCCTGCTGCACGCGCGCCTCGTCGGCCGCCGCCTCGCGGTGCTTCAACCACCAGAGCTGATGGCGCTTTTCTTCGCCCGCGGCCTGCAGCGCACGGTAGCGGCCCGCGACTTCGGCCTGCTGCTCGAGCCTGGCGAGCCCGGCGCCGAGTTCGCGCAGGATGTCGTCGACCCGCGTCAGGTTCTCGCGCGTGTCCTTCAGTCGGTTCTCGGTCTCGCGGCGCCGTTCCTTGTACTTCGAGACGCCGGCGGCCTCCTCGAGGAACAGGCGCAGTTCCTCGGGCCGGGATTCGATGATCCGGCTGATCGTGCCCTGGCCGATGATCGCGTAGGCGCGCGGCCCGAGTCCGGTGCCGAGGAACACGTCCTGCACGTCGCGGCGCCGCACCGGCTGGCCGTTAATGGAATAGGTGCTGCTGCCGTCGCGCGTCAGAACGCGCTTGACCGCAATCTCGGCGAAGCGGCTCCACGGGCCGCCGGCGCGGCCGTCCTCGTTGCCGAAGACCAGCTCGACACTCGCCCGCGACGCCGGTTTGCGCTGCCCCGAGCCGCTGAAGATCACGTCCTGCATCGACTCGCCGCGCAACTCGCTTGCCTTGCTTTCGCCGAGCACCCAGCGCACCGCGTCCATGATGTTCGACTTGCCGCAGCCGTTCGGCCCGACGACGCCGACCAGTTGCCCCGGCAACCGGAACTGCGTCGGCTCGGCGAAGGACTTGAAGCCCGAGAGCTTGATCGAATCGAGGCGCATGGCGCATGGGGCCGCGTGGGCGGCGCGGTCGGGACGAGGCCGTCACGACCCGTGAAGGCACTTATCGCCGCCGGGCGATAAGTGCTTGATGCAGCAATGAAAAAGGCCCTGCCGGGCCTTGGTGGTCGAGGTCGATAATAGCATTCGACTTCCGACCGCCGGACCGGCCGGCTCGCCTCCCTTCTGCCCATGAACGACCTCGCCGTCACCGCCTTTACCGCACTTTCGCCCGGCGAGCGACAGCCGCCGCTCGAACCGCCGAGCGCCCCGACGCGGGAACTGCAGGTGTTTCCCAACCCGGCGGCCGGACGCGATTACGCCATCCAGTTCCAGATCCCCGAGTTCACCTGCCACTGCCCGCTGACCGGCCAGCCCGACTTCGCCCATTTCACGATCGACATGGTCGCCGACCGGCTCTGCATCGAGTTGAAGAGCCTCAAGATGTATTTGTGGAGCTACCGGAACGAGGGCGCCTTCCACGAAAAGGTGACGAACGACATCCTCGACGCCATTGTCCGCGCGACCGACCCGCGCTTTGCCCGCATCACGGCCAGGTGGTACGTGCGCGGCGGCATCTACACGAACCTCGTCGCCGAGCACCGGAAGCCCGGCTGGACGCCGGCGCCGCCGGTCGAGATGCCGAAGCACGCGGCGGCGACCGGGATGATGGCGTGAGGCCGACGGCGGCTCTCCGGCGATGACCTACTGTGTTGGCGTCAAGCTCGAGCGGGGGCTGATCTTCGCGAGCGATTCGCGCACCCATGCCGGGGTCGACAACTTCGCGACCTTCTGCAAGATGACGGTCTTCGAGCGCGTGGGCGACCGGGTGCTCGTGCTGCTCAGTTCCGGCGGCCTCGCGGCCACCCAGGCGGTGGTGGGCCTGTTGAAGAAACGTGCCGCACCCGAAGAAAACGCCGGAATCTGGGCGGCCGGCTCGATGTTCGACGTCGCCAACCTGGTCGGCGATGCGCTCCGCGACATCGAGAAACGCGATGGCCCGCATCTCGGCGCGAGCGGCCTCAAGTTCAACGCCTCGTTCATCCTCGGCGGTCAGATCGCGGGCGAGCCGATGCGGCTGTTCCGGCTCTACGCCGAAGGCAACTTCATCGAGGCGAGCCGCGAAACCTGCTTCCTGCAGACCGGCGAGGCCAAATACGGCAAGCCGATCCTCGACCTCGCGGTGACGCACGACGCGACGATGGACGACGCGACCAAGTGCGTGCTGGTCTCGTTCGACTCGACGATGCTCTCGAACCTCTCGGTCGGCATGCCCATCGACCTGCTCTGCTACGAGCCCGACAGCCTGAGGGTGACGCTGAAACGCGGTTTCGAGCGCGGGGATGCTTACTTCGAAGCGCTGAAACGGCAATGGATCGCCGGCACGCGTCGGGTGTTCCGCGAGTTGCCGCCGCTGGTGTGGGGCCCGGAGGGTTCAGGCTGACCTGGAGCGAGGGGCTCAGCCCGAACGGGGGAAGGGCCAACCTCGGTGCGGTCACCCGTCCGCCCTTTCACCCGTTCACCCGTTCGCCCGTTCGCCCCGAGCCCCGAGCCCCGAACCCCGAACCCCGAACCCTGAACCCTGAACCCTGAACCCTGAACCCGAGCCCCGAGCCCCGAGCCCTGAGGCCGTTTCGCCCTGAGCCTGTCGAAGGGCTCGTCCGCGAGCGCCGCCCTCACGCCAGCGCGAACCCGTTCGCATCCAACGCCAGCCGGTTGCCGTGCTGATCGACTTCGTGGGTCGTCACGTCGAAGCGTGCCAGCGCGTGCCAGCCGAAGCACATCGTGATCGGCACGTCGCCGGCGTCGCGGCCGCGCGCCATCACGATGCGGCCGATGCGCGCGCGGTTGTGGCGGGCGTCGAAAGTGTGCCAGCGGTCGCCCAGAAACACCTCGAACCAGGCGCTGAAGTCCATCGGATACGGCACCTGCGGCACGCCGATGTCGCCCAGATAGCCGGTGCAGTAGCGCGCCGGGATGTTCATGCAGCGGCAGAGCGTCAGCGCCAGGTGGGTGAAATCGCGGCACACGCCGACGCGCTCCTGGAAGCCCTGCACCGCGGTGCGCGTGTTGCGCGCGAGTTGGTAGTCGAAGCGCAGGTGGTTGTGGACGAACTCGACGATCGCCTGCACGCGCGGCCAGCCCTTCGGCGTGTTGCCGAACTGGTTCCAGGCGAACTGCAGCAGCTCGCTGTCGACTTCGCAATAGCGGCTCGGCAACAGGAACTGCAAAGTTGCCGGCGGCAGGTCGACCGGGTCGTGCTGGTAGGCGTTCCAGTCGGCCGGGTCGGGCAGGCCGGAGTCCTTGATCACCGATTCGCTCTGGAAGCGCACGTTGCCGGTGCCGAAAGGCACGTTGACGCGTCCGCACTGGTTGCCGAAGCCGTCGAGGTACTCGTCGACCAGCAGGTTCGGCGCGACGTTGACGATTTCGGGCGCCACCAGATCGTCGCGCCGCGAGGGGTGCACATGGAGCAGGTAGATCAATGCCATCGGCGAGTTGACCTGGAGTTCGATATCGAAGCCGATCTTGATGAACATGTGCATTCCCGAAAAGCACCGGCCCGTTCGCCCGATACAACGGCCCGCCGGCGAGGGCAGGCAGCCATCGAGCATGAACCGGGCCAGCGGTTCTGCGCCTGGCCGGCGCTGGATAATTTGCCGATGAATCCTTTGCTCGACCGACTCCATCCTTACCCGTTCGAACGGTTGCGGGCGCTGACCCGTGGCATCGTTCCAAACCCCGACCTCGCGCCGATCGGTCTCGGCATGGGCGAACCCCGGCACCCGGCACCAGCGCTCGTCGAGCAGGCGATCGTCGGCGGGCTGGGCGGCTTGTCGCGTTACCCGGCCACCGTCGGCGAGGCCGGCTTGCGCGAGGCGATCGCGGCATGGGTGCACCGGCGCTATGCGGTCGACCTGAACCCTGCCACCGAGGTGCTCCCCGTCAACGGCTCGCGCGAGGCCCTGTTCGCGCTTGCACAGACGCTGATCGATCCGACGCGAACGCGGCCGACCGTGGTCTGCCCGAACCCGTTCTACCAGATCTACGAAGGCGCGGCGCTGCTGGCGGGCGCCGAAGTGGCGTACGTGCCGAGCCTCGCCGAACGCAATTTCGCGGTCGACTGGGCTGGGGTGCCGGAGCCCGTGTGGGCCCGCACCCAGCTGGTCTACGTCTGCTCGCCGGGCAACCCGACCGGCGCGGTGATGCCGCTCGCCGACTGGGCGCTGCTGTTCGAGCTGAGCGAGCGCCATGGCTTCGTCATCGCCTCGGACGAGTGCTACTCGGAGATCTATTTTCGGGACGAGCCGCCGCTCGGCGGGCTCGAAGCAGCCCGCGCGCTCGGCCGCGGTTTCGACCGGCTCGTGGTGCTGACCAGCCTCTCCAAGCGCTCGAACCTGCCGGGCCTGCGCTCGGGCTTCGTGGCCGGCGATGCGGCCCTTCTGAAGGCGTTCCTTCTCTACCGGACCTACCACGGCAGCGCGATGTCGCCGCTGGTGCAGCGGGCCTCGATCGCCGCCTGGTCCGACGAGGCGCATGTGATCGAGAACCGCGCCAGGTACCGGGCGAAATTCGATGCCGTCACACCGCTGTTCGCGACGGTGATGCCGGTGGCGCTGCCCGATGCCGGCTTCTACCTCTGGCCGGCGGTTTCCGGCCTGACGACGGATGCGGCGGATGTGCCATATCCAGCGGATCCGGGCGGCACGCCGTCGTCGACGAGCCCCGACATCGACTTCGCGCTGCGACTTCTCGCTCAATACAATGTCGCGGTCCTGCCGGGCAGCTTTCTGGCGCGCGAGGTCGATGGCACCGACCCCGGTCGCGGGCGCATCCGACTGGCGCTGGTCGCCGAGCTCGACGAATGCTTGGAGGCGGCACGCCGCATCGTCTCCTTCGTCCAATCCAACCAGGGTCGCTCGACATGACCGACAACCGCCCGTTGCCCGAACTGCAGAGCATCGTCGAGATGGCGTGGGAAAGCCGCGCCTCGATCAATGCGACCAACAGCCCCGAGATCTACCACGCGGTCGAGCAGGTCATCGGCGCGCTGAATGCCGGGCGCGTGCGCGTGGCCGAACGGCGCGGCGTCGGCGAGTGGAGCGTCAATCAGTGGGTCAAGAAGGCGGTGCTGCTGAGTTTCCGGCTGAACGAGAACAAGTCGATCCGCGCCGGCGAGCTGGGCTTTTTCGACAAGGTGCAGACCAAGTTTTCGCACCTCAGCGAAGCCGAGATGCGGGCGACCGGCGTGCGTGTCGTGCCGCCGGCAGTCGCCCGGCACGGCGCCTTCATCGGCAAGGACGTGGTCCTGATGCCGAGCTACGTCAATATCGGCGCCTATGTCGACGAGGGCACGATGGTCGACACCTGGGCCACGGTCGGCTCGTGTGCGCAGATCGGCCGAAACGTCCACCTCTCGGGCGGGGTCGGCATCGGCGGCGTGCTGGAGCCGCTCCAGGCCAATCCGACCATCATCGAGGACAACTGCTTCATCGGCGCCAGAAGCGAGATCGTCGAGGGCGTGATCGTCGAAGAGAACTCGGTGATCTCGATGGGCGTCTACATCGGCCAGAGCACGAAAATCTACGACCGCGCGACCGGCGAGGTCGGTTACGGCCGGGTGCCGGCCGGCTCGGTCGTCGTCAGCGGTTCGCTGCCGGCCGCCGATGCCAGCCACAGCCTCTACTGCGCCGTGATCGTCAAGCAGGTGACCGCCGCGACCCGCGCCAAGACCAGCATCAACGAATTGCTGCGCAGTTGACCGCACGCGCCGAATCGTTCCGCTTTTCCACGCATCGCCGCCCGGCCGAGCGTGGAACGATGCCGGGCTGATCGATCGACAAGGGAACGCGATGGCCGCCGGAAACCTGGAACGTGTGCTGCGGCTGATGTCCGAGAAGAACGCCTCGGACGTGTTCCTCTCCGCCAGCTCGCCGGTGCTCATCAAGATCAACGGCCAGCTGTTGCCCCTCTCGGACCAGCCGCTCACGCACTTGCAGCCGCGCCAGCTGCTCGCCGAACTGCTGTCGCCGCGCCAGCTCGAGGAGCTCGACGACACCGGCGAGCTGAACGTCGGTGTCGGCATTTCGGGCGTCGGCAGCTACCGGCTTTCGGCGTTCAAGCAGCGCGGCTCGATCGCCGCGGTGTTTCGCTGCATTCCGTTCGTGATTCCGACGCTCGAGAGCCTCAACGTGCCGACCGTGCTCAGCTCGCTCGTGCTCGAAAAGCGCGGCCTGATCCTGATGGTCGGATCGACCGGCGCGGGCAAGAGCACGACGCTCGCGGCAATGCTCGAACAGCGCAATCAGCAAATGGCCGGCCACATCCTGACGATCGAGGACCCGATCGAGTTCCTGTTCAACAACAAGAAATCGGTCGTCAACCAGCGTGAGGTCGGGCGCGACACCGAGTCGCTCAACATCGGCCTCAAGAACGCCTTGCGCCAGGCGCCCGATTGCATCCTGATCGGCGAGATCCGCGATCGCGAGACGATGACCGCCGCGATCTCGTATTCGCTTTCCGGCCACCTCGTGCTTTCGACCCTGCATGCGAACAACAGCTACCACGCGCTCGGCCGGATCCTCTCTTTTTACGCGCCCGAGGCGCGGCCTGCGCTGCTCGCCGACCTCGGCGCCGGGTTGAAGGCCATCGTCTCCCAGCGCCTGCTGCGCGCGACCGCTGGCGGCCGCATGCCGGCGGTCGAGGTCATGCTGAACACCAAGCTCATCTCGGAGCTGATCGAAAAAGGCGACTTCTCGGGCGTCAAGGAAGCGATGGAAAAGTCGCTCGCCGAAGGCTCGCAGACCTTCGAGCAGGACATCGGGCGCCTGATCAATGCCGGCAAGGTGACGCGCGACGAAGGCCTTGGCCAGGCCGATTCGCCGACCAACCTGATGTGGCGGCTGCAGAACGACACCGCGCCGGCGGTGCGCACTTCTCCGGCGAAACGCGAAGATCCGGACGATCGCGGCATCTTCACCGAGCTGACGCTCGACGTGCTGCCCGAGGTGCCGGCGAGCACCCTCGCGGCCAGCCTGCGCCGGTTCTGATTTCCACCGGCTGCCGATGCTCGCCACCCTCCGCCTCGCCGAAGCGCTGATCGCCCGGCCCTCCGTGACGCCGGACGATGGCGGGTGCCAGGCGCTGATCCGCTCGCGACTCGAACCGCTCGGTTTCGAGTGCCATGCGTTGCCATTCGGGCCGGAAGGTGCCCGGGTCGCGAACCTCTGGGCGGTGCGGCGCGGCACGGCAGGCCGCACGGGCCCGCTGCTCGCCTTTGCCGGTCACACCGACGTGGTGCCGACCGGCCCGCTCGCGGCTTGGTCGAGCGACCCCTTCGTTCCGAGCCATCGCGATGGCCACCTGTTCGGCCGCGGCGCCGCCGACATGAAGAGCTCGGTCGCGGCGATGGTCGTCGCCGCCGAGGCGTTCGTCGCGGCGCGACCCGACCACCGCGGCTCGGTCGCGTTCCTCTTGACGAGCGACGAGGAAGGCCCGGCACTCGACGGCACCGTACGGGTCTGCGACTGGCTCGCGGCGCGCGGCGAGCGGCTCGACTTCTGCATCGTCGGCGAGCCGACCTCGGTCGAGCGCCTCGGCGACACGTTCAAGAACGGCCGGCGCGGCACGCTTTCCGGCAAGCTGCGCGTGATCGGCAAACAGGGGCACATCGCCTATCCGCATCTGGCGGCCAATCCCATCCACCGACTCGCGCCGGCGCTCGCCGAACTGGTCGCAACGCATTGGGATGGCGGCAACGCCCACTTCCCGCCGACCAGCTGGCAGGTCTCGAACATCCACGCCGGCACTGGCGCCGGGAATGTCATCCCCGGCGAGTGCGGCGTCGATTTCAACTTTCGTTTCTCCACCGAATCGACGGCCGCCGGCCTGCAGGCGCGCGTGCAGGCGATCCTCGCCCGTCACGAGGTTCAGTGCGAGCTCGCCTGGACGCTCGGCGGCGAACCTTTTCTGACGCCGGTCGGAGCGCTGAGCGACGCGCTTGCCGCGTCGATCCGTGAACATGCCGCGATCACCCCCCAGCTCTCGACCACCGGCGGCACCTCCGATGGGCGTTTCATTGCAAAAATCTGCCCGCAGGTGATCGAGTTCGGGCCGGTGAACACGACGATCCATCAGGTCGACGAGCGGATCGAGGTCGCGAACCTCGAGCCGTTGAAGAACGTTTACCGCGGTGTGATCGAAAGGCTGTTGACGTGAGTTTCGGAACCGCCTCGCTTCGGCCCGGCCACCTCGATTACCTGGACGGCTGGCGCGGCATCGCCATCTCGATCGTCCTGGCCAATCACTTCTTCGGCATCCTTTCCGGGCGCACCGGCGTCGAAGTTTTTTTCGTGCTGTCCGGCCTTTTGATGAGCCGGATCCTGTTCGAGACGAACATCGGCATCGGCACCTTCTATCAGCGGCGGATCGCCCGTATCCTGCCGGTGTTCGTGCTGTATTTCCTTTTTGTGGTTATCGACGCGCTGGTCTTCCACCCGGTATTTCCGGCAAAGGCCTTGCTGTACACCTTGCTCATGGTGCAGGCTTATACGCCCGAAAGCCTTCAAGTTGCCTGGTTGCCGATCACCCATCTCTGGTCCCTGAACGTCGAAGAGCACAGCTATGTGTTCCTATCGCTCGTGGCGCTTTGCACCCGCAAACGGCGGACCGTGCTGACGGTGCTCACTATTGCCGCACTCGCCTGCTGCGCCATGTACCTCGTTTACGCGCAACTGGGCATCAACGGCACGCGTCGAACCGAATGCGCGGCGTTCGCGGTGCTCGCGTCGGCAGTGCTTCGACTCGCTCTCCGCGACACCCGGCACGCGCGTTCCTGGCTGGCGTTCGGTACCATGGCGCTGGTCGGCTCCATGTTGGCCAACCGGCTGGCGGGCGGGTCGCCGCTGCTTGAGTACGCGGCCAAGCCGCTATGCATGGCACTGATGGTCAACACCCTGCACGCGGCGCCGGCTTTGATTCTCAAAGGGTTATCGATGCGTTGGTTGCGTTGGCTGGGATTGGCATCGTTCTCGCTTTATGTCTGGCAACAACCTTTTTATTACCGTATCGTGCTCGAACATCTGTCGCCGCTGGTCGGCCTCGCAGCGGCGTTGGCGATCGCCGCGTTGTCTTTCTACGCGTTCGAGACGCCGATGCGGCGTGCATTGCGCAACCTTCGACTGCCGGTCGGTTGGGCGACGTTCGGACGAGCCGCAAACGTCTGAATAGAACTTCCAAAGTTTTCTTTTCTCGATCCGGAAAGTCATCGCGACATTGGTGCCAAACCGCCGGTGCCGATGCGGACGGTGCCGCTTGCAGTGGTGCTGCCAGTCGGACAGGGAGTCGGTGCGGTCGATCGAGTCGATACGTCAAGCCATGCAGCAGCGCGGCGCCGAACGGATGAAGCGTTCGCCTTGGCATTGGTTTGCCGCCGATAGGCACCTCGGGATGCATGGCCGAGAGGGCACGTGGCCGGGTGCGGTGCCATAGCGCGCCGCCGGCCAGAAAGCGCCGCAATGGTATTCAGTCCTCTGGCAGCATGCCATTGACCATTCCGATTCGACGGACGTGCGTGAGTCGGGCATCCTCCCGGCTGTTCATTCGGCCGAGCTCCTGGAGGCTTGGGTTTTGACGACTTCCGGGTGACCGCCCCTAACAACGTGTTGAAAGGTTCACAGCCCGATGACGCTGATCGAACTGATCACCGCCGAAGCGGAGCGGCTGCGCGAGGCCGGCGTGTCCTTCGGCCACGGCACCGGCAACGCTTTCGACGAGGCCGCCTGGCTCGTGCTCTGGTCGCTCGGCATGGGCTTCGACACGCTCGAAGCGCATGCCAGCGACGCCCTTGAGCCGGCCGACGCGGCGCGCGCCGGCGCCCTGGTGACGCAGCGGATCGACACCCGCGTCCCGGCCGCCTACCTGACCCGCGAAGCGTGGCTGCAGAACGTGCCCTTCTACGTCGACGAGCGGACGATCGTGCCGCGTTCGTTCATTGCCGAACTGCTCGCCGACGGCGAGGAGAACGGCATCCTCGACGCCTGGCTGACCGAGCGGACGCAGCGCGCGCTCGATCTCTGCACCGGCAACGGCAGTCTCGCGGTGATCGCGGCGATGGCGTACCCCGAGCTGAGCATCGATGCGGCCGACATTTCGGCGCCGGCGCTCGCCGTCGCCCGGATCAATGTGGAACGTCACGCGCTCGGGCGGCGCATCGCGCTCATCCGCTCCGACCTGTTCGACGCGGTGCAGGGCCCCTACGACTTGATCATCTGCAATCCGCCCTACGTCAACACCGCCGGCATGCAGGCGCTGCCGCCTGAATACCGGGCCGAACCGGCGCTCGCGCTGGCCGGGGGCGCAGACGGCATGGACCTCGTTCGCCGCATCCTCCACGCCGCGCCGGATCACATGACGACCGACGCCGTCCTGGTGCTCGAGATCGGCAACGAGCGCGCCAATTTCGAGCGCACCTTCGGGCGGCTCGAGGTGGCCTGGCTCGGGGTCAGCGCCGGCGACGACCAGGTGCTGCTCGCGACGCGCGACGCGCTCGTCCGGCTCAGGTCGGCATGATGCGTGCAATGACGCCCTACCGATGGGCCAGCGACCGTCCGATGTGAGCGTTCCGCGCTGACCTTGCGTGCCGCCTTCGGCAGACACTGGTGGCCGGTGGCTGCGTCCGAGCGCTGCCCTGCCGGCTTTTTCCTTCCCTTCTTCGACGGCTCGAAGCGAGCGGTGCGGCACGCGCCGCCGCTGACCGTCCGGATTCCGTACCCATGCTGACCCTCCAGAACGTTGCACTCCGGCGTGGCGCCAAACTCGTTCTCGATCGGGCGAGCGTCGTGCTCCAGCCGGGCGAGAAAGTGGGCCTCGTCGGCCGCAACGGCGCCGGCAAATCGTCGCTCTTCTCCCTGCTCACCGGCCGCCTCGCGGCCGACGCCGGCGAGGTCCAGATGCCGCCGCGCTGGCGGATCGGCGAAGTCGCCCAGGACATGCCCGAAACCGACCAGGGCGCGACCGATTTCGTGCTCGCCGGCGACACCGCGCTCGCCGAGGCCGAAGCGCTGCTCGCGGCGGCCGAAGCTGCCGACGACGGCCATGCGATGGCCGAGGCCCATCAGGCGATCAGCGACGCCGGCGGCTTCGAGGCGCGGCCACGCGCGCAGGCGATGCTGCTCGGGCTGGGCTTTCGTTCGCACGAGCTCGACGCGCCGGTCTCGAGCTTCTCGGGCGGTTGGCGCATGCGGCTGCAGCTGGCGCGTGCGTTGATGTGCCCAGCCGACCTGATGCTGCTCGACGAGCCGACCAACCACCTCGACCTCGACGCACTGGTCTGGCTCGAGGCCTGGCTAAAACGCTATACCGGCACGCTGATCGTCATCAGCCACGACCGCGAGTTCCTCGATGCGATCACCGACGTGACGCTGCATCTGGACGACGCCAAGCTCACGCGTTACGGGGGCAACTACACCGCGTTCGAGGAGATGCGCGCCGAACGGCTCTCGCAGGCCGCCTCCAACTTCGCGAAGCAGCAGGAACGGATCGCCCACTTGCAGAAGTTCATCGACCGCTTCAAGGCCAAGGCAACCAAGGCGAAGCAGGCGCAGAGCCGCGTCAAGGCGCTGGCCCGCATGGAGAGGCTCGGGCCGGTGTTGACGAGTTCCGACTTCCAGTTCGAGTTCCGCGAACCGCTCAATCTCCCGAATCCGATGCTGGCGTTCTCGGGCGTCGCCTGCGGCTATCGCACGGCGCCGCCGGACGAAGCGCGCGCCGCGGCGGCGCCGGGCGATGTCGGATCGAACGAGATCGTGATTGTCCGCGACATCAACCGCTCGGTGCTCGCCGGCCAGCGGATCGGCATCCTCGGGGCGAACGGCCAGGGCAAGTCGACCCTGGTGAAGACGATGGTCGGCGAGCTGCCGCGACTCGGGGGCGAACTCACCGAAGGCAAGGGCCTGTCGATCGGCTACTTCGCGCAGCAGGAACTCGACGTGCTTTCGCCGGACGACGGCGCGCTGCTGCACCTCGCGCGCATTGCCCGCGACAAGGGACCGGCCGGCCGCGAGCAAGAGCTGCGCGATTTTCTCGGCTCGTTCCGCTTCACCGGGACGATGGTCACGCAGCCAGTCGCGACGCTTTCGGGCGGTGAGAAGGCGCGGCTGGTGCTGGCGATGCTGGTGTGGCAGCGCCCCAACCTCCTTCTGCTCGACGAGCCGACCAACCACCTCGACCTGACCACCCGCGAGGCGCTCTCGATGGCGCTGAACGAGTTCGAAGGCACGGTGATGCTCGTCAGCCACGACCGCGCCCTGCTCCGCGAAGTCTGCGACGAGTTCTGGCTGGTCGCCGACGGGGCGGTCAAACCCTTCGACGGCGACCTGGACGATTACCAGCGCTGGCTGCTCGAGCGCTCGCGCGACGCGGCGCGCGAGCAGGCGAAAGCCGGCAAGGGGTTACGGCAGAAAGACAAGGCCCCGGCCGCTGCAGTCGCGCCCGCGCCTCTTGCCCCCCCGCTCAAGCCCGCGGACGGGCCGCGCCGCCCATCGAGCGCGACCGTAAACGCCAAACAGCTGCGTCAGGAGCTGGCGGCGATCGACCGACGCCTCGCCGAAGCCACGACGGAGCGCGGCGCCGCCGAGGCGGCCCTGGCCGATGGGGGCGCCGGCGCATCGGCCAGAGCCGACCAGGGACGCCGGCTCAAAGCCCTGGTCGAGGAGATCGATCGGCTCGAAGCGCGCTGGCTCGACCTGGGCGCGCTGCTCGACAGCGTCGCGGCCGACGTGTTGCGCTGATCGCCGAGGAACGCATGCGGCCCGGGTGGGCTCGCGGCGGCGCCTCGCGCATCATTTCGATTGCGCGCAATTCACTTGCGCGCGATCATCTAAACTTCTGCCATGGTGAAAGCCGCACGCGAGCCTCGAGGATCCGGCATGCCGGCCGTGGCGGCCGGTCACGCGGGCGTCGAGCCGGGCGCCGGGTCGAATCCTGGCCCATCGATCACTGCTGCCGCCCTGCGCCGCTCCACGGCCCGCCAGGCCCAGTCGCTCGACCGCCAGCTGTGTTTTGCTCTGTATTCCGCGTCGCTCTCGATGACCAAGCTCTACAAGCCGTATTTGCAGGCGCTCGGGTTGACGTACCCGCAGTACCTGGTGCTGTTGACGCTCTGGGAGGCCGGTTCGATCGGCGTCAATCAGCTCGGCGCACGCCTGTTCCTCGACAGCGGCACGCTGACGCCGCTGTTGAAGCGCCTCGAGGCGGCCGGCTGGTTGGCGCGCCTGCGCGATGTCGACGACGAACGCCGCGTCATCGTGTCCCTGACCGCCGCCGGCCGTGGGCTGCGCCGGCGCGCCGAAACGGTCCCCTCGCTCGTCGCCGCGGCCACCGGCTGCCGTCACGACGAACTGGCGGCGCTGACCGCGCAACTGCAGTCGCTGCGCGAACGCCTTGTCAGCACCCCCGATCCGGCCGGTTCGGCCACACCGGCCGTTCCCTTTCATCAACCCGTCCCAGAAAGGACCGCATCATGAGTCTCGACAAGGTGCTCTACACCGCCCACGCCACCTCGACCGGAGGCCGCGAAGGCAGCTCCCAATCGTCCGACGGCGTGCTCAATCTCAAACTGACGACGCCCAAGGAAATGGGCGGCGCCGGCGGCGACGGCACGAACCCGGAGCAGCTGTTCGCGGCCGGCTATTCGGCCTGTTTTTTGGGCGCCATGAAGTACGTCGCGATGCAGCAGAAGACGCCGCTACCGGCCTCGACCACGGTCGCCGCCGATGTCGGCATCGGCCCGATCCCGGCCGGTTTCGGCATTCAAGTGGCGGTGAACGTCAGCATCCCGGGGCTCGACCGCGACGCCGCCGAAAAGCTCGTGCAGGCCGCTCACCGTGTCTGCCCGTATTCAAACGCCACCCGCGGCAACATCGACGTCACCCTGAACGTGGTCTGAGCGGCGGGGCGCGGTCATCCGTTCGGCATGAGGCCGGTGAATGGCCATTTCGGCTGTCCATGCGTGGGTCGAAAGGTTCATCGGTCAGCCGAAAGCCTTTCCCTGCCATCTCCGGGCGCCGCCAGGCGGAGCATCAGCTCGATGCGCGCCTGAACCGGCGTGAGAGCGCCGGCCGACGGCAGCGGGCTCCCGTGGCCCGTTCCCTGTTCCGCATCCAGCACCGTGCCGTCCAGGCAGCGTGTCGCGCGCAGCACCTGCACGCCGCGCTGCTGCGCACGGTCGAGCGCCGGCGCGAGCGCCATGTGAACCGTGCCGTTGCCGGTGCTTGCGATCACCAGCCCGTGCACCCCGCTGCTCACCAGTGCATCGACGACAGCGCCACGCGCGCCCGTGACGCTGGTGACGATCTCGACCCACGGCCAGTCGGCAGGATCGCGTGGCAGCAGGTCCGCACCCATGGCGTCGCCCGGCGGCCAGTCGCGAAACCGCCGCAGGCGACCGGCCTCGATCACCCCGAGCAAGCCCGCCTCGCCGGCCGAGAACGCCTGCAGCCGGAAGGGGTGCACCTTGCGCACATCGAGCGCGCTGAACAACTGCCCCGCGACCACGACGACAACGCCATGCGCGCCCGGCTCCCTCGCGACGCGCAGGGCATCGGCCAGGTTCTGCGGACCATCGCTCTGGACCGCGGTGGCCGGCCGCATGGCGCCGACCAGCACCACCGGCTTCGCAGGTGCCAGCAGGCGCTGCAACAGGTACGCGGTTTCCTCGAGCGTGTCGGTGCCGTGCGTCACGACGATGCCACACACCGCCGGACGCGCCAGATGCCGGGCGACCGCGTCGAGCAGCTGCCGCCAATGAAGGAAGTCGAGGTCCTTGCTGTCGATACGGGCGACCTCTTCCGGTTCGACCGCCTCCGAACCGCCCGCGACACCCGCGAGCAACTGCGCCGTCGTCAGCGCCCCGGGAAGATAAGCAAGGTCGTCTCCCTGCGCGGCGATCGTTCCGCCCATGCCGAGCACGACGACGATTTGTTGGAAGCCTTGCACGTTGCGATAAACTGGATGAAAATACAGTGGTGAAGGCCGTCGCACCGGTCGCATTAGATAGCCTGCGGCCTGGCGGCTCGGCCCCGGCGGCCGGCGCACGGTTCGATAGTTCGATCGGCGCGGCCCGAAGACAGCATCGCGATCATCCATCACCGAGGTATCGACCTTGTCCGAAGCCCCGAAACTCACCGATCGCCAGCAGCAGATCCTCGAGCTCGTGCAAAGCGCGATCGAGCGCACCGGCGCCCCGCCCACGCGTGCCGAAATTGCCGCCGAACTGGGTTTTCGTTCGGCGAACGCAGCCGAGGAGCATCTGCAGGCGCTCGCGCGAAAGGGCGTCATCGAACTGATCGGCGGTACTTCGCGCGGCATCCGACTCAACCCGGACAAGCTCCGACAGCTCCACCTGCAGCGCGGCAAGCAATTCAACCTGCCATTGCCGAGCCTGGCCCAACTCACCCTGCCGCTCGTCGGGCGGGTCGCGGCCGGCAGCCCGATCCTCGCGCAGGAACATCTCGACCAGACCTACACATTCGGAGCCGGCTTGTTCGCCCAGCAGCCCGATTACTTGCTGAAGGTGCGCGGCATGAGCATGCGCGATGCGGGCATTCTCGATGGCGACCTGCTCGCGGTGAAGCGTGCCACCGAAGCGAAGAACGGGCAGATCATCGTCGCCCGTCTCGATGACGAGGTGACCGTCAAGCGCTACCGGCGTACACGCCACAGCATCGAGCTGATGCCCGAAAACCCCGACTTCCAGACCATCGTCGTTCCGCTCGGCGACGCGGCCGAAAGCGCCGACCGCACCTTTGAGATCGAAGGTCTGGCGGTCGGTCTGGTTCGCAACACGATGTTGACTTGACAACCGAACCGGAAGGCGGCCCTTGCGCCAACCCTTTTGATGTCTGCCCCTGCCTCGCCTACCCCTGCCTCGCCGACCGCCTCCACGTCGGCCGCGGACGCTCGCGCCAACGCTGCCGGCATCCCGCATGCGCCGCGGCGGCGCATCAAGGCGCCGAAAGCGGCGCGCGCCGATCAGTGCCTGGCGCTAGAGCAGTTGCCGAACATCGGGCCGTCTCTCGCGGCATCGCTCCGGTCGATCGGGATCCTCGCACCGGTCGAGCTGCAAAGCTGCGACGCCCATGCGCTCTATCGACGCCTGTGCGCGGTGACGGCGCTGCGCCAAGATCCTTGCGTGCTCGACACGTTCATGGCGGCGATCGACTTCATGGAAGGCGCACCGGCGCGCCCCTGGTGGCACTACACGCCGCGGCGCAAGGCGCTCTTCGGGATTCTTTGATAGAAGCGCCGGAGCCGTCATGCGATGGGCTCGGTGCGCCGGCGGCGTCGACCCGTCGATACCCTCGGCGCGGCCGATGCCGGGGCGCAGCGGCGGCTAGTTGCCGGCATCGGGCTCGGACGCGCGCCCTGCCAGCGCCCACTTTTCGGGCCCAACAGCCATGGCGCTCGCTGTGGCCGGAGGCCCCGGCGAGCTTCGGATTCGAGCGGTGGCGCGTGCACAATCGAACTCGGGCTTGGCTCGATGCCGGGCCGGCCGATCGCCTTGAACATCATCATCCTCGACGACTACCAGGACGCGGTGCGCAAGCTCAAATGCGCCCACGTCATGGAAGCATTGAATGCCAAGGTCTTCACCAACACCGTGAAGGGCATTGGTCAGCTTTCGGTCCGGCTGCGCGATGCGGAAGTGCTCGTGCCGATCCGCGAGCGCACGCAATTTCCGAGGCAACTTCTCGAGAAGCTGCCGAAGTTGAAACTCATTTCGCAAACCGGCAAGGCCGGCGCGCACATCGACATCGCGACCTGCACCCGCATGGGCATCGCGGTGGCCGAGGGTGTCGGTTCGCCGATCGCGCCGGCCGAGCTCACCTGGGCGCTGATCATGGCGGCGATGCGCCGCCTGCCGCAATACATCGGCAACCTGAAGCACGGCGCATGGCAGCAGTCGGGCCTCAAGGCCGCCTCCATGCCGCCCAACTTCGGGCTCGGGCTGGTGCTTCGCGGCCGCACCCTCGGCATCTGGGGCTACGGCCGGATCGGCGAACTGGTCGCCGGCTTCGGCACGGCGTTCGGCATGCAGATCGTCGTCTGGGGCAGCGAAGCTTCGCGCGGCCGGGCCGCGCAGGACGGCCACGCCGTCGCGGCCACGGCCGAAGCGTTCTTCGAGACCTGCGACGTCTTGTCGCTCCACCTGCGCCTCAACGACGCGACCCGCGGCATCGTCAGGCCCGAGGCGCTCGCCCGGATGAAACCGACTGCGCTCATCGTGAACACCTCGCGCGCCGAGTTGATCGAGGAAGGGGCGTTGGTGTCGGCCCTGAACCGCGGCCGGCCCGGCATGGCCGCGGTCGACGTCTTCGAGAGCGAGCCGATCCTGCAGGGCCACCCGCTGCTGCGGCTCGAGAACGCCGTGTGCACGCCGCACATCGGCTACGTCGAGCAGGACAGCTACGAGTTCTATTTCCAGGCCGCGTTCGAGAACGTCGTCAATTTCATCGACGGCAATCCGACCCACATCGTGAACCCAGACGCGCTCCGCGTGCTGCGTTGAGCGAACCGGCGGTTCTGCGCACGCCTGCCCGTTGACCGCCGCCGTGCCGCCGCCATCCGACCCGTTGCATCCGGGGGTGCGGTGGTCGCTGATGGCGGGCAATTTCGTGATCGGCTTCGGCGTGATGGCAGCCGCCGGCACGCTGACCGACATCGCACGCGCGCTCGACGTCTCGATCGCGCTCGCCGGCCAACTCATCGCCATCGGCGCGGCAATGGTCGGCCTCGGCGCCCCGCTGCTGGCGGGCTGGGTCGCCGGCTTCGACCGGCGCCGGCTGCTCACCCTGGCCCTGGTCTGGTACGGCGTCGGCCACCTGGTGTCGGCAGCCATGCCGAGTTATGCGGCGCTTTGGCCGGTGCGCGCGCTGACGATGCTGGGGGCTGCGGTCTTCACGCCGCAGGCCGCGGCGGCGATCGGGGCGATGGCGCCACCCGCCGCGCGCGCGCGGGCGATCACCTTCATTTTTCTCGGCTGGTCGATGGCCTCGGTACTCGGGTTGCCGCTCGCCGCGTGGATCGGCGAAACGCACGGCTGGTCGGCGGCATTCTCGACCGTCGGCGGGCTCGCCCTGATCGCCGCCGCCGCGGTCGGCATGACGATGCCGAACGGCGTGCGGCCGGCGACGCTCTCGCTGCGAGCCTGGGGCGAGGTGCTGACGCATCCGGTGCTGATGGCGATGGTCGCCGTCACCGCGCTCTCGGGTGCTGGCCAGTTCGTGCTGTTCTCCTACGTCACGCCCTACTTCCGAGACGTGCTCGGCGCGACGCGCGACCAGACCGCCGGGCTGCTGATGGGGTTCGGCGTCGCCGGGCTGGTCGGCAACATGGTGGTTTCGCGGATGGTCGACCGGGTCGGCGTGCACACCGCCATCGCCGCATCGCTCGGGCTGATGGCGGTCGCGCTGCTGCTCTGGCCGCTGGCCACCACGGTCGTCGGTATGGCGGCGGTGCTGCTGCCCTGGGGACTCGGCTGTTTCTCGTCCAATTCGACTCAGCAAGCGCGTTTCGGCATCGTCGTGCCGGCGCTCGCGCCCGCGTTGATGGCACTCAACACCTCGGCGATCTACCTCGGTCAGGCGGTCGGCGCGTCGTCCGGCGGCTGGCTGATCGCCCATGCCGGCTATCGCTCGCTGAGCTGGGCCGGCAGCGCCTCGATGCTCGCGGCGATCGGGCTCAGCGTCTGGGCAGCGCGCCAACTGGTCCGGCAGCCAGGCGTGCCGGGGTGGACATGAGCGCCCCCGGGCCGGGTCCCCGGTCGCCGCGCGACCTGTTCATCGCCTTCACCGTGCTGTCGTTGCAGGGCTTCGGCGGCGTGCTGCCGGTGGCGCAGCGCGAACTCGTCGAGCGCCGCCGCTGGCTCAGCCGCGAGCAGTTCGTCGAGATGCTGAGTGTCTGCCAGGTGCTGCCCGGGCCGAACGTCGTGAACCTGTCGCTGATGATCGGCGATCGCGCGTTCGGCACCCGCGGCGCGCTCGCCGCGATGGCGGGCATGCTGCTGGTGCCGCTCATCATCGTGCTCGGGCTGACCGGCCTGTACGCCGAATTCGCGCGCCTGCCGGCGGTCAGCGGCGCTCTCCGTGGCATGGGCGCGGTGGCCGCCGGGCTGGCAATCTCGAACGCGGTCAAGCTGCTCGGCACGCTGCGCCGCCACGCCCTCGGCCTGCCGCTGGCGCTCGCGCTTGCCGTGGCGATGGCGCTGGCCACCGGCTGGCTGCACTGGCCGCTGGTCTGGGTGCTGCTCGGGCTCGGACTCGTAGCCTGCAGCATCGCGTGGTGGCGCCTGGCTTCGGCAGCCGCGAGCGCAGCGGCCGCCTCAGCACCGGGAACATCGGCGACCCGATCATCGACGGACGAAACATCGACACCCGAGGCACCCCCGTCATGACGACGCTCGGTGACTACCTCGGCCTCTTCGCCCACTTCATCCTGCTTAGCTTTCTCTCGATCGGTGGCGCGATCGCCACGGTGCCGGAGATGCACCGCTACCTCGTCGTCGAACATCACTGGCTGAACGACACCCGCTTCAGCGCCTCGATCGCGATCGCCCAGGCCGCCCCGGGGCCGAACCTGCTGTTCGTCGCCGTGCTGGGCTGGAACGTCGGGGGCGCCGCGGGCGTCGTCGCGACCATGCTCGGGATCCTGCTGCCGTCGACCCTGATCTCGCTCTACGCCACCCGCTGGGGCACGCGCCGGCAGGAAACGATCGGCGTTCGCGCGTTCACGACCGGCATGACGCCGCTGACGCTCGGCCTGCTGCTCGCGACCGGCTGGGTGCTGGCGCTGCCCTATGTCACGCCGCCCGAGCACCGCTGGGGCGCCGTTACCCTGATCGCGCTCACCGTGCTGGCGATGACACGCACCCGTCTCAGTCCGATGTGGCTGGTGGCGATCGGCGCGGCCGCAGGCGTACTCGGCTTGGTGTGAGTGAACGGCGGCTCGCCTCCGCGACGGCGTCGGGCGGCTCTGCGCCGGTCCGGGCCCCTCATCCCAACGCCTGTTCGAGCACCCGCGGCAGCGAAGCAAGCCGGTCCGCCGCGCGCCCCGGCTCCCAAACCGGCGATACCACCGCCCGCACCAGCACCTCGGCGCCGCTCTGGCTCGGGCGCAGCAGCAGGCCGAGCGGCAGGGCCGGATCGGCATCGGCCGTTTCCATCACGACCGGCGTCTCGCCGGCGAACGAGGCCAGCACGATCAACGGCCATTCCCCGCGCAGCTTCGTGAGCACGAACAAGCCGTGACCGGCAGCGGCGCGTTCGATCCGGCGGACGGTTTCGGCGGTGTCGAACCGGCTGCTGCCGAGCAGGTGCAGGCCATCGTCGCCATGACGCTCGGCGAGGTCGCGAAGCGGCAACAAGGCGGCCATCACGACCGCGAGGCTGCCGGTCGTCCACCAACGGTGCGGTACCCGTGCGCCTCCCTCGGGCGGCTCGACCGGATCATGGCGCCGCGACGGACGGCGTGGCGGCAAAAAAACGGTCGATGGCAAGTTCATCGCGCAAAGCCTAGGGCGGCCGTGTGACCGGCCGAAGACAGAGGGTGAACGCCCGTGAAGCTGCTTCGGATCCGCCGCCGGCGTCCCGTTCCGAGTTGCCGTTCACTTGGTGCCGAAGATCTTGTCGCCCGCGTCGCCGAGGCCGGGGATGATGTAGCCGATCTCGTTCAAGTGGCTGTCGATCGACGCGGTCCAGCAGCGCACGTCGGGATGCGCCGCGCCGAGCGCCGCGACGCCTTCGGGCGCGGCGACGAGCACCAGCGCGCGGATGTCCTTGCAGCCGCGCTTCTTCAGGAGGTCGATCGTCGCGTTCATCGATCCGGCGGTCGCGAGCATCGGGTCGATGATCAGCGCGGTGCGCTCGTCGAGCTTGCCGACGAACTTCTCGAAGTAGTTCTCGGGCTGCAACGTTTCGTGATTGCGCGACAGGCCGACGACGCTCACTTTGGCGCTCGGGATCATGTCGAGCACGCCGTCGAGCATGCCGAGGCCGGCGCGCAGGATCGGCACGACCGTCACCTTCTTGCCGCTGATCTGCTCGATCTCGGTCGGCCCGCTCCAGCACTGGATGGTCGTCTTCTCGAGCGGGAAATCGGCGGTCGCCTCGTAAGCAAGCAGGCGCGCCAGCTCGTTCGTCAGCTCACGAAACTTCTTGGTCGAGATGTCGTTCTCGCGCAGCAGGCCGACCTTGTGGCGAACCAGCGGATGGCGCAGGGCGATCACGGGCATGGGGGCTTCCTTTTCGCGTCCGGGGCTCAGCGAGCGCCGCGCTGCCGGACCGCTTCGTACAGGCAGACGCCGCTCGCGACCGACACGTTGAGGCTTTCGACCACGCCGGCCATCGGTAGCCGGACCAGCGCGTCGCAGGTTCGTGCGGTGAGCTGGCGCATGCCGCCGCCCTCGCCGCCGAGCACGAACGCCGTCGGTCCCCGCAAATCGAGGTCGTAGAGCGAGCGCTCCGCATCGTCCGAGGTGCCGACAACCGTGATCTCCCGTTCCTTCAGCTCGTTCAGCGTGCGGGCGAGATTCGTCACCATGAAGTACGGCACCGTCTCGGCGGCGCCGCTCGCGACCTTGGCGACCGCTGCGCTGATGCCGACCGCATGGTCCTTCGGCGCGACGACCGCATGCGCGCCGGCGCCGTCGGCCACGCGGAGGCAGGCGCCGAGGTTGTGCGGGTCGGTCACGCCGTCTAGCACGAGGACGAGCGGCGGGCCTTCCACCGCATCCAGCGTGTCGTCGAGCGAATGACCGGGCACCACCGCTTCGGCCCGCGCCACGACACCCTGATGACGCGGCGAGCCGGCGAGTTTGTGCAGCCGCTCGGCGTCGCTCTCGACGATCGCGGCGCCCGCGCCGCGCGCGCGCTCGACGAGCTGCCGCATCCGCGCATCGCGCCGGCCGGCATCGACGTGCAGCTCGCGCACCGAGCCGGGTGCGGTCTTCAGGCGGATGGTGACCGCATGAAAGCCGAACAGCGTTTGCATCGGTGGCGCCATGCGATCGATGTTAGGCGAAGCGCCTGGCCGGCCGCAGGGGAATCCGGGGCTTCGACGCTCGTCAGCAGCGCTTTGGCTCGGCAGAATGGCCGGCATGAGCGCGCTGCAGACGATCCGCACTGCCTGCTGCATTGCCGGCGGCGGGCCCGCCGGCATGATGCTCGGCCTCCTCTTGGCGCGCGCCGGTGTCGAAGTCGTCGTGCTCGAGAAGCACGCCGATTTCCTGCGCGACTTTCGCGGCGACACGATTCACCCGTCGACGCTCACGGTCCTCGACGATCTCGGCCTGCTCGACGCTTTTCTGAAGCTTCCGCACCAGGAAGTCACCCAACTTACGGCGGAGGTCTACGGTGAGACGGTGACGATCGCCGACTTCTCGCACGTCCACGCCGCCCGCCGCTGCCTGGTGCTGATTCCGCAATGGGACTTCCTCGACTTCATCGCCGGCGCAGCGCGCAAGTACCCGAACTTCAGCCTGCGGATGGCGACCCGCGCGCTCGGAGTCGTCCGCGCGGGCGGCGCTCGCGAAGGCCGGGTCGTCGGGGTCGAGGCCGAAGATGCAGCATCGCGCCGGTTCGCGATCGCCGCTGACCTGGTCGTTGCCGCCGACGGTCGCCACACCACGCTGCGTGGCAGCGCCGGACTGCCGAGCGAAGATGTCGGTGCACCCATCGACGTGCTGTGGTTCCGTCTTCCGCGCGACGCGGCGACCGATCCGGAGCGCACCGGCGGCACGATCGCGCCCGGCGCGCTCCTGGTCACGCTCAACCGGGCGAGTTACTGGCAGTGCGCGTTCGTGATACCGAAGGGCGCGTTCGACGCCGTCCGCTCGGCCGGCATCGCGGCGTTTCGCGCGCAGATCGCCGGCCTGGCACCGTTTCTCGCTGGCTCGATAGCCGTGCTCAGCGGCTGGGACGACGTGAAACTGCTGTCGGTCCAGGTCAGCCGGATGGCGCGCTGGTACGACGACGGTTTTCTGTGCCTCGGCGACGCGGCCCACGCAATGTCGCCGGTGGGCGGCGTCGGCATCAACCTTGCGATCCAGGACGCGGTGGCCGCGGCGAACCGGCTGGCGGTGCCGCTGCGCGACAAGCGGTTGAGCCGCGACGATCTGGCCGCGGTCCAACGCCGGCGCCGATGGGCGGCGGTCGTTACCCAGCTGGCGCAGGTCGCGGTGCACAACGCGGTGCTGACGCCGCTGCTCGGACAGTCCGCGGCGCCCGCCCATACGCCGCTCGCGGTCACGCTGCTGCAGCGGCTGCCGCTGCTGCGGCGGCTGCCGGCGCGTTTGGTCGGCATCGGCGTGCGGCCGGAGCGGGTGACATCGCCCGCCGTCCCGGCCTGAAGCTCGAGTCGACGCCTCGCCGATCTGCCAGCCCGTCACGCGCCTTCAGCGCCATGCCGCCGCCACCGCGACGGCCGCGATCAACACCGGCTGGTGCAGCATGTAGAACGACAGGCTCCAGCGGCCCAGCGTGGCGAGCGGCGCCAGCGGCGCCGGCAGGCCGCCCGCCAGCAGCGCCCGCCGCCGGACCAGCAGCCACTGCCCGGCAGCGCATCCCCACCAGACGACGCCGAGCCAGGGAAGCAGCGGCACCCAGTCCTCGGTGATGGGCTTTCGGCTAACCAGACCGGTCCAGTTGGCCCAGCGGGTGTCGAAGAAGGGATGCTGGACGAGCTGCGGCAACAGGATCGCGACCGCGCCGAACAGCCACAGTGCGCGACCGGCGCCGGCGGTCAGCCGCAGCACGACCAGCGCCACCGCGATCGCCTGCAACACACCGAAGCTGATCCAGCTCCGCGGGAACATCCAGCGTGAACCGAGGCTCACGAGGAGCGCGCATCCTGCGACCTGGCCCCAACGCCGCCAGAAACGCGACCACGGCTGGCGGGCCGCCAGCGCGATCGCCTGTGAAGCGCCGGCGACGAACAGGAACAGGGTGACGATGCAGCTGCGCTGGACCGTCCAGACCGGGTCGTCGTAAAAATTCTGGCGAATGAAGCCGAAGTGATCGAGATCGAATACGAAGTGGTAGGACGCCATCCAGACAATGGCCACTCCGCGTATTGCGTCGACACGGTCGAAGCGCGTGGCCGCACCCATAGGCCGCACCGATGACTGCCCGGACGCCTGCTTCAACGACCACTCGTCCCTTGGGGGCGCGCCTGAGCTTCGCAGCGCCGGATCTGCCATCGGCCGAACGATAGCGCAGGCCACGCGCCGTTATTCGCGCTTGAAATCGCAGATGTCCAGTAAGGCGCCCGACCGAAGAACCACGGCCGCGACCACATCCTCGCTCAGCGACGGGTGCGCCGCGGCGATGGTGACCGCCTCGGCCGGCGCGACCGCCCCGAGATCACATGTCGTGCGCACAGGAGACAGCCAGGCTGCGCAGCAGGCATCGATCCCGGAGAGGAGCGCCCCCAGCCCCTAGAATCCGGCCCCCCCGCGCCAGGCCGAGCGGCCTCGCTGCGCCTTCTCACAACTCCACGAAGACGATTCTTATGGCAACTGCGAAGCAACCGGCTGCGCCGGCCGCGAAGAAGACCCGTTCGAGCGGCACCGCAGTCGCGGCGACCAAGAAGGTCGCCGGGCCCAAGCCGGCGACCGCCCTGAAGCCGATCAAGACCGCGATGAACAAGACCGGGTTGGTCGCGCACCTGGCCGAGCAGGCCAACGTCGACGCGAAGTCGGTCAAGGCGGTGATGGCGGCGCTCGAGTCGACGATGCTCGCGTCGCTGCACAAGAAGGGCCACGGTCAGTTCACGCTGCACGGCCTCCTGAAGGTCAGCACGACGAGCGTTCCGGCGAAGAAAAGGCGCTTCGGCAAGGATCCGTTCTCCGGAGAAGAGCGCTGGTTCGCCGCCAAGCCGTCGTCGACCAAGATCAAGACCCGCGCGCTGAAGAAGCTGAAGGACGCGGTGGTCTGACCGGGTCGCGCCGTTCCGCAGCGGCTGGCCCCGCGCTGCTCCGATCTCAGTGAGTCGGTGGGCTAGAACTCGCCGTCGCCCATGCTGTAGGACCGCGCGCCGCCCTGCCCTGGCGCGTCGAGCGCGATCGTGATCGAGCTGGGCTGCAACCCGACTGGCGTCGATATCTCCTCGAGAATGAACGGCGAGCTGCGCATCGAGGCTCCGCTGCCGATGTCGCGGTAGCGCAGCTCGTAGGTTCCGCTGGTGAGGGTCGTCAGCGTGAAGCGCCCGCCCGCGGCGACGAGAAAACTCCGCACCGGGAGCGGCGTCGATCCGTCGAGCGTCATCAACTTGACGAACATCGGCGAGCGGCGCGCCCGGTTGTCGACCGTCACCTCCGACAAGCCCGACTTGTTCAGTTGCGGGTAGGCGTCGACATAGCCCGAGCCGGACGGCCAGGGGCGGCCGTTCGGCGCCAGCGAACCCCCGACCCACCGAGCCGACGGTGCCGCCGCCGGGTCGGGGACGACACCGGTCCCGGCGCCGGGCCATGGCGACGTCGGCCGCACGCCCGCCGCGAACGCGACTGCTGCCGGGCGGTCGGTGCCGAACTGCTCGACCGCCACCAGGCCAAGCATCAGGACGACGGCCACTGAAGCGCTGGCGATCGCGAAGTGGCGCAGAAAGCGCCCGCGCAGCGACGCCTTCGACCTCGACGATCCGCGTCCGACGACCGGCGCACTGTTCGTCCGATGGGGGCGCGACGGCACGTGCATCGTCGTCCGGCGCACCGGCGAACGCGGCAGGAGCCGGGGCTCGCTCTCCGCGGTCGAGATCCAGGCGTCGTGCTCCCGCCGTCGGGTCGGATCCGACAACACGCTGTAGGCGACGTTGACGATCGCCATGATCCGTTCCGCATCCGCATCGTCGGGATGCCGGTCGGGGTGGTGCAGCCGGGTCAGCGCGCGGTAGGCGACGCGGACCGCTCCCGGCGACGCGTCGCGCGCGACCTTCAGGTTCTCGTAATGGCTGTGGACCCGTGGCATGGCTAGGCAACGCGCGACCGGCGCGCAACCCGGGATGATGCCGCAGCGCCGGCGCTCCCGGCGTGATGCGCTTAACGCCGCACCCAACCGCCCTCATGCAGCCGCCAGCGTCCGCCATCCTGATGCCAGGCGTGCGCACGCCAGCCGTAACCCGGACGCGGTTGCTCCCAGCGGCCGCCGACCCAATGGTGGCGGCCGCCCGACCAGCCCCAATAGCCGCCGATCCAGACCGCGCCGGCGAACGGCGCCAGCGGCACCACCTCGGCGTACGGCGCCGGCGGTGCCGTATCGACCATCACCCCTTCGTCGTACCCGGGCGCCGGCCGGACCATCACCGGCCGTGGCGCCGGGACCACCACGCAGCCGGCGACCAGCGCCGTGGCAAGCCAGGGCACCCACCGAATCATCCATCGACGCATCGCTCATCTCCGTGTCCGGCAGGCGCCGGTTTCCCGGGAAATAACTGCCGCCGGCAGGAACGCGCCGACCGGGTGTTCCCGGCGTTACACAACTTTTCAGTCGCTGCGGGCGGTCGCGCCAAGGCGCTCCAGCGCCGCGTCGACGGCCATCCGGTAGCCCGCGACGCCGAAGCCGATCAGCACGCCGGTGGCGATTTCCGACAGGAACGAATGGTGGCGAAACGACTCCCGGCGGTGGACGTTCGACACATGCACCTCGAAAAAGGGGATCGCGACCGCGGCGAGCGCATCGCGCAAGGCGACGCTCGTGTGTGTCAGCCCGCCCGGGTTGATCACGATCCAGCCGGTGCCGTCGATGCGGGCCGCATGGATGCGGTCGATCAAGGTCCCCTCGTGGTTGCTCTGGAAGCACTCGATCGAGGCGCCGGCGGCCTCGACACTACGCCGCGCGAGGGCTTCGACGTCGGCGAGCGTCTCGTGCCCGTAGACCGCCGGCTCGCGGCTGCCGAGGAGATTCAGGTTCGGGCCGTTCAGCAGCAGAATCCTGGGCACTGTCGTTGCTTCCGTCATGGAGAATCACGGGTGTCGTACGGGTAGGGAATTTTCCTCCCGGTTAGCGTTTCGCGTCGGCCCGCGCCGAAGGATCTTCGAGCATGCGCCCTGTCATCCCGCCCGTTTCCTCGACGCCGACGAAAGAGCAGCGTGCTGCGCGGATCGCATCCCGTCGCGCCGGTGCGCGCCCGGCGGGCGCGGGCAAATACGTCGCGACGCTCGTCGGACTCGGGCTCGCGGTCGCTTTCGTCGTCGTCTTCTTCGCTGGCCGCGGCGGCGGCGAACCGCTCGGCCGCGTCGCCTCGCGCGTCGGCTGGAGCTACGACGAGCTCATGGCGATGGGCCCGCGGATCGCCGCGAACACCGGCGTCACGCTCGGCACCTCGCGCCACATCGTCTACCTGCTCGCGTGCAGCGGGCTGACCGACAAGGACGCCTTCGAGGCCCGTGCCACCGATGCGAGCCGGCTCGCCTACGACCGCCGGCTGAGCGATCGCGAGGCGGTGCTCGAGGTGCTCGCACAAACCCATCCCCGCGCGGCCGGCGCCGACAACCTCAAAGCCTGCTGAAAACACCGACGTCCAACGGCTTGCAGACTTACCGGCTCGTGGGTCGCCAAGGGTTTAACGGCTCAACGGACTGCGCGATGCAGGTGCGGTTCTTGCCACTCCGCTTGGCCTCATACAGGGCCTGATCGGCGCGTTCCAGCGCGTCCTCGATCCGTTCCGGCGACCGGTACGCGGTGAGGCCGGCCGAGAAGGTCACGAAGACGCGCTTTTCCTCGTGCAGGAAGAGGCCGCCGGTCAGCGAGCGCTGGAGCCGGTTCATGATGGCCGTGCCTTCCTCGAGGCCCGTGTCGGGCAGCAGCACGACGAATTCCTCGCCGCCGTAGCGCGCGACGTGGTCGCCCGGCCGCAGCGTCCGGGCGACCAGCGCTGCGAGCGCCTTCAGCGCCTCGTCGCCAGCCAGGTGACCGAGCTCGTCGTTCAGGCGTTTGAAATTGTCGATGTCGAGCAAGCCGACGGCGAGCGCGGCGGCGCTGCCGTCGACGATGCGCTGCTGCTCGGCTTCGAAGCTGCGCTCGAAGCCGCGCCGGTTCGCGACCTGCGTCAGCTGGTCGGTCAGCACCTCGTTCGAGAGCCGCTGCATCTCGCCCTCGAGCTCGACGACGCGGCGGGAGAGGCCCTGCGCCTTGCCGTGCTCCGCCGAAAGCCGTGCCTGGGTCTGCTGCACCAGCGCCTCGACCGCCCGGCTCTCTTCGACCATCTCGCGCACCGCGCCGGTCAGGCTCTCGAGCGAATCGGCGCGCTCGATCACGTCGGCGTAGCGGCCGACGCTGTGGTGGAACTGCCCGGTGCGCGAGCCGAGTTCGCCGAGCTCGGCGAGCATTCGGGCGATCAGCCCCTTCAAGGACTGACGCGCTCGCTCGCGCTCGGCGCGCAGCGCGCCCTGCCGCTCGCGGGTGTCGCGCAGCAGCTCGCCAACCGCGCGGATGCCGCGCACGCTCAGGCCCTCGTCGAGTTTGACCCGCATCGCCTCGCACTGGCCACGCGCCCAGCTCTCGTCCTCCGCCAGGTCGGTGAGGCTGGCGGCGAGATCGATGCACAACAGGTTCAGCTGCTCGAACAAGAGCTGCCGATGCCGAAGCACCGGCGTCGCCTCGCTGCAACGCGCGACGAGCGCATCGACCCTTGGACCGCTGGCGCCTTCCGCGACGATCTGGCGGACGAGGGTCTCGATGCCGGCAGCGAGTCGGTGCGCCGCTTCGTTCCGCTCGAGCGGCAGCGCCGCCGCGACCGTGTCGCCCAACGCGCCGACCGCCCTGCCCCAGCGCGCGCCAGCTTCGGCATCGGGCGTCGCGGCCGCATCCTCGGTCTCCGAAGCGGCGCCGCCGGAGGGCGGAGGCAAAGGTCGAGGCAGAACGGGAAGCGCGTCGCCAGCGGCGGAAGGCACGATGTCGGCCTCGCCGGACACCGTCGGCTCGCCCTCGGCGGCATCGCCGTCCCAGCTCGCAACGAGTTGCGCGAGGCGCTGCTGCAAGCGCCGCACGTCGCTGCGGCTGCCGTCGAGCACACGCTGCAGGCTTTCCTTCTTGCGACCGGCGCTCCAGCCGCGGCTCCCGCGCTCGAGACCCCGGACGATCCGCTCGATCAATGCGGCAATCGCCGGGCCGTCGTTCGCCGCCTCGGGCGGTTCGCCGCTTTCCTGGCGCCATGCACGCGCGTAGTTCTCGGGCGTCGGCTCGAGCTTGTCGAGGGCGAGCCGACGCAGCGCCGCTTTGGCGAGCTGGGCAGTGTCGGAGGCGATGCCACTCAGGGCGGCGGGTCGGGTTGCTTGCATGCAGGTCGGACGGGAGATCGGCCGATTTCCAAACTTCTTGAGGCGGCTCCGGCCGGGCGCTGCGCGCGGACGCCCGTGCGGCGGTTCGGGCCGGGCTAAAGCGCCGGCTTCAGGCGCAGATCGCGTTTGTCGGCGACCCGCAGCATCGCGCCGTCGTCGTCGCCGGCCGTCCCGATCCAGGGCGCCTTGCGGGGCAGCACGGTGTGCTGCAGCCACGCCTCGATGTCGCCCGGCGGTTGCGGCCGACTGAACAGAAAACCCTGCATCACGCCACAGCCGAGCCGGTGCAGCACTTCCATCTGCCGCAAGCTCTCGACGCCTTCCGCAATCACGCGCAGGCCGAGCGAGCGCGCCAGCGCGATGATCGCGGTGACCACCGCCGAGCTCTGCGGGGTCATCCCGAGGTCGCGGACGAAGCTGCGGTCGATCTTCAGTTCGCTGATCGGCAAGGTCGTGAGGTAGGCGAGCGACGAGTAGCCCGTGCCGAAATCGTCGATCGAAATCTCGACGCCTATCTCGTTCAAGCGGTGCAGCGCCGGAATCACGTTCTGCAGATCCTTCATCAGGCCGGTCTCGGTGATTTCGAGTTCGATCGCATGATGGGGCACGCCGGAGGCCGTCACGGCCTTGTGGATGCACTCGACCAGGTCGGTGCGCTCGAACAGACGATTCGGCAGATTGACGGCGATCGAGTCGCTGAAACCGAAGGCCTCCTGCCAGATCCGCGCCTGGCGCGCCGCCTCGCCGATCGCCCACTCGCTGAGCGGCACGATCAGCCCCGTTTCCTCGGCCAGCGGAATGAAGTCACCCGGCGGCATCAGCACGCCGTTGCGCTGCCACCGCATGAGCGCCTCGGCGCCGACCATCTTGGCGCTGCGCACGTCGATCTTTGGCTGGTAGTGCAGCACCAGCTCCTGGCGCTCGATCGCCTTGTGCAAGGCGCTCTCGAGCTCGAGCTTCTCGCGTCCCTGCCCGGCGAGCTGCGGCCGGTAGACGAGCGCCGAATTGCGGCCGGCCGACTTCACCGAGTACATCGCGTAGTCGGAGTTGCGCATCAGGTCGACGACCGTTGCGCCGTCGCGCGGATAGAGCGCGATGCCGACGCTCGCGGTGACGAAGCATTCCTGGCCGCCGACGAAGATCGGCAGGCGCATCTGGTCGAGGATGCGCGACGCGACGAGCTCGGCATCGCGTTCGTCGACCACCTCCGGCAGCAGCGCGACGAATTCGTCGCCGCCGAGCCGCCCTACCGCCTCGAGCGAGCGGTGCGAGCGGGCGCCGAGAGATTCGATCGCCGCTTCGGTCACCTGATCGGAGTGGCGCACGCACGAGCGCAAGCGCCGGGCGACTTCCACCAGGAGCTCGTCGCCGGCGCCGTGCCCGAGCGTGTCGTTGATCACCTTGAAGCGGTCGAGGTCGATCAGGAGCAGGGCGACCTGGTGGTTCAGCCGGCGGCCGTGTTCGAGCGCGCGCTCGGCGCGCCAGAGCAACTGGCGCCGGTTCGGCAGGCCGGTGAGCACGTCGAAATTGGCCAGCTGCCGGATCTTGTCCTCGGCGAGGCGCCGATCGGTCACGTCCTGCACGATGCCGCTGTAGCCGGTCAGGACGCCGAGCTCGTTGAACTCGGGCTCGGCCTCGACATGGACGATGCGCACCCGACCGTCGGAAAGCGTCGCCGGGATGTCGGTCGCGAGCACCGTGAAATGCCGGACCACGTCGCGGAGCAGCTGCACGATGCCGCCGCGGTCGTCGCGCGCGAGCATGCGCAGCAGCGGCTTGAATCCCAGCGTGTCCTTCGGCCCGAGCCCGAAGACGCGAAGCGCCTCGACCGAGAACTCCGGGCCGCCCCGGCCGCGTCGCCAATCGAAGCTGCCCATGCGCGCCAGATCCTGCGCCCGGGCCAGGCGCGACTTGCTGCGTTCGAGCTCGGTGCGGGTGCGCGAGGCGCGCAGCAGATAGCGCAGCCGCCCCGCGAGCAGACTCCACTGGTTCGCCTTGACGAAGAAATCGGTGGCGCCCGCTTCGTAGGCCCGCGTGATCGAGGCGTCGTCGTCGAGACCGGTCAGCATCAGCACCGGCAACGATTCGCAGCCTGGCAGCAGGCGCAGCTGGGCGCAAGTCTGGAAGCCGTCGAGCCGCGGCATCACCGCATCGAGCACGACGACATCGGGCAACGCGTCGCCGAGAATCTCGAGCGCCGTCTCGCCGCTCGCGGCCTCGGTCACCGAAAAGCCGCGGTCGCGCAGCGCGATCGAGGTGAGCAGCAGGTTGATTTCGTCGTCGTCGACCAGCAGCACGCGCGCCGGTCCGCTCGTCTCGTCATCGGCACCCGGCGGGCGGCTGCTCATCGGCTCAACTCCGTGGCGGGAGTGGTCGGGCCGACGGTGGCGGGGCGGTGCCCGACCGTGCGCCATGCCTGCGTCGCGCCGATCCAGCCGTGGCGCCGCACATCGGCCCACCGGGCGGCGTGGCGGACGCCGGTCCGGCGAACCGTCCGCGTCATCGCGAATCCTCCGGCATTCCAGCGATCGCGGCGAGCGCCTCGTCGAGGGTGCGGTCGAGCTCCCCGACCAGCGGCGGCAGGCGCGCGACATGGCCGTTGCGGATCGAGGCCTCGACCGGCTTCAGCGCTTCCCGGATCGTGGTTTCGACGGCTTCGCACGCCCGAACCAGACGCAGCGCGCCGATGTAGGCGGCCGCCGATTTAAGCGTGTGAGCGACGAACTGGACCGCCGGGAGATCGCCGTCGCGCCAGCCGGCGTCGAACGCCGGCCGCATGCGACCGGCCGTTCTGACGAACGTGGCGAACACCCGCTCGATCAACCGCCCCGAGCCGCTCGGATCGAGCTCGGCGAGCTTGGCGAGCGCGGCCGGGTCGAACAGGCCGCGGGCCGACGCCGCCATCGCGCCATCAGCTCCGGCGAGGACCGCGGCATCGAGCGACGCCGCAGCAGCCACGGGGCCGAGCGACGATGCGACCGGGTTCAGCGCCGTGCTCCCATGATCGTTCGATTGTGTCGCACCGGGGACGGGCGCAGGCTGGATGTGCATGATCTCGAATAGGGACGGCGCGGTCGAAGCGCGTCCGGCCACCGTCGGCCACCGACACGCCGACACGCCGACCCGCCGACCCGCGCCCTGGCCGCCGGCGTGCTTCCACCCGGCGTTTTC
>CAXSGM010000017.1:0-2850 GCA_964236915.1 uncultured Rhizobacter sp. | reverse complement strand
CGCCGACCCGCCGACCCGCGCCCTGGCCGCCGGCGTGCTTCCACCCGGCGTTTTCGGCCGCTTTGGCGACGACTTGACCGACAGTCGCGTGGTGCGCCCTCCGGCGGTCGCGCTACGTCCTGCGGCGTCTGTGCCGGCGGATGCCCGAAGCGCGCTTGACCGGCTCCTACAATCGTCCGCAATGACTTCTCAGCCCGGCGACGACGCGGGTCGTCCGCCTGCGCTGCCGGCCAGATGGCGCCGTTTTTTCTGGACGCTGCCGGTGGCTGCGTCGATAGCGTCGCAGGCCCGTGCCGACGATCTGGCGGCGGCCGCGCCGGGCGGTTCGCCGCTGGTCGCATGGCTGGTCGCAGCATCGGCGCTGCTCGCCGCGGGGGCCGGCGCGTGGTGTGCGGTCGTGGTGCTGCGCGGACGCCAGCGGCTGCTCGACGAACTGCAGGCGGCCCGGGCGCGATCGCGCTGCCTCGAACCCTTGCTCGACCAGTGGATCTGGGAGACCGATGCCGAACATCGGCTGCGCGTTCTGCGCCCTCCCGCCGAGGCCCCAGCGTCGGCCTGGGCGTTGGCAGCGCCGGTGTCGCCGGTGGCACCGGTGTCCCTCGTGTCGCTGTGCGAGCGCTTCGCCGCCGACGATCCGACCGCACTGCGGGCCCGGATCGATGCCGGCGCCGAGCTCGACGGCTGGCGCGGACACATCGGCGGACCGGGCCTGAAACCCGTGGCGGGCCGACTGTCGGGCCGCCCGTACAACGATGCCGGCGGTCGTTTTGCGGGTTACCACGGCACCTTCGACGACGACCGTTCCCGCGAGGCGCCGCCGACCGGCGCCACCGCGTCGGCGGCCGGCGAGCCGCCGCCCGCGGCGGGCGAGCACGAATTGTTGAGCTTCACGGTTTCGCACGATCTGCGTGCGCCGATCCGGGTCGTCGAGGGGTTCACCAAGATCGTCAAGGAAGATTACGGCTCGCTGCTCGACCGGGTCGGCAACGACCACCTCGATCGCGTGCTGGCCGCCGCGGCGCGAATGAACAACATGATCGACGCGCTGATGGCGCTGTCGCGTCTCTCGTCGCAGCCGCTCGCGCGTCAGCCGGTGAACCTCTCGCAGCTCGCCCGGTACGTGGTCGACGACCTGCGCCGCCAGTGGCCCGAACGCGAGGTCGAGGTGGCGATCGACGCCGACCTGCTGGCGAGCGGCGATCCGACGCTGCTGCGGGTGGTGCTCGAGAACCTGCTGGGCAATGCCTGGAAGTACACGGGCAAGTGCACGGCCGCGCGGATCAGCTTCGCGCGCCGGCCGGGGGCGCCGGATACCTACACGATCGCGGACAACGGCGCCGGCTTCGACATGCGATTTGCCGATCGGCTGTTCGGCGTCTTCCAGCGCCTGCACGGCGGCGCCGAATTTCCCGGCACCGGCATCGGCCTGGCCACCGTCCGACGCATCCTGCGGCGCCACGGCGGAGATATCTGGGGCGAAGCGGAGGTCGACCACGGCGCCCGGTTCCACTTCTCGATACCGGCTTGACCGCGCCCTGAGCCTGGCGAAGGCCCGAGCCCGTCAGCTGTCGCCGGGCAGCGCCATCGATTCGATCGCACTCAGCACATGGGCCGCCTGCGCGTCGACCGACCGGCTCGCGGCGGCGGCGAGGCGGCCGAGCCGATCGAGCGCGGCAGCGCGGCGGAGCGAGAAGCGGTGCATCAGCACGCCGACGGCCATCGCCACTTCGCCCGTCGCTTCCGCGGACGACGCTGCAGACAAAGCCGTGGACGGTGCCGCGGGCGATGCGGATGCCGGCTGAGCGGGCGGCGCAGCCGCGCCGAGCCGCGCCAACGCGGCGGCGACCGCTGGCAGGATGTGCCCGATGTCGAGCGGCTTGACGAGCCAGTCGACCGCGCCGAGCTCGGCCACCTGCCGGGCCGTTCCTTCGTCGGAAAACGCCGAGAGAAACATGAACGGCGTGCGCTCGTGTTCGCGCAGATAGGCCGCGACGTCGAAGCCGCTCAGGCCCTGCATCCGGATGTCGAGCAACGCCAGATCGGGCCGGTGCGCGCGCGCCAGAAGGATCGCGTCGTCGCCGTTGTCGGCGTCGATCACCTCGTAGCCGGCCTGCGCCAGGCCGTGCGACAGCGTCGCCAGGACGAGGCGATCGTCGTCGACCACCAGGATCCTGCCCTTCGAAGCGAGCGTCATGCGCGGATTGTCGGTGAATCGGCCGCCGCGGCCGACGTGCGCTGTATGCCCGGGGGCCGCAAAACGACGCACGCTTCGACGCCCTCGGCGGTCGGCGCGAGCGTCAGCACGGCGCTCCGCCGCGGCAGCAGCGCGCGCACCAGACCGAGCCCCGACACGCCGCCCGGAATCCTCGCCAAATCGAAGCCGGGGGCCAGCCGGCCGCGGTTGCGGATGCGGATCTCCGCCTCTCCGGCAGCACAAACAAGCTGGCACTGAACCGCGTCACCTCCTGCCGGGCCGTCGCCAGCGGCCGTCGGGCTGTGCTTGAGCGCATTCGTCAGCAGCTCGTTCAGGCTCAACGCGATCGGGATCGATTCGGCCTCCGGCAGCGACCACTCGGCGGCCGTCGTGCCCTCGACCGTCACCTCGATGGCGCGCCCGAACGTGCGCTGCACCGACGCCGCGATCGCCTGCACGACGCCGACCAGCCCGAGCGGCCCCTCCGCGCCGACCTGCAAGCCGTAGACCTGGGCGATCGCCTGCACCTGGCCCACCACCTCGGCGATCGGGCCGGCGACCTCGGGCTTCTTCTGGCCGATCTGCTGCAACAGGCCGGCGACGCCCTGGAGGTTGTTCTTGATGCGGTGGTGCACTTCCTTCACCAGCATCTCGCG
>CAXSGM010000016.1:0-55308 GCA_964236915.1 uncultured Rhizobacter sp. | reverse complement strand
CGAGCGATGAGTACAAGGTGATGGCGCTCGCCGCGCTCGGCACGCCGATCCACGCCGACGCGCTGCAGGAACAGGTCCGCGTGCTCGACGACGGCCACTACGAGGTCGCCGATTTCGACCTCGCCGCGCTGTTCGGCCCGGCGCGGCGCCTCGGCGAGCCGCTCGGCCAGCGCCATTTCGACATCACCGCCTCGCTGCAGCAGGTGCTGGAGACGACCGTGCTGCGCCTCGCGCGCTGGCTGCGCGAAGCGAGCGGCGAAACGCGGCTGGCGATGGCCGGCGGGGTGGCGTTGAACTGCGTGCTTAACTCGGCGCTGCGCGACGCCGGCATCTTCGAGCAGGTGTGGGTCCAGCCGGCCGCCGGCGACGCCGGCACCGCGCTCGGCGCCGCGCTCTGGACCGACGCGCGTCAGCGGCTCGGCGGTGTCGCCGCGCAGGGCGCCGATCCGGAGGCCACCGGCGCCGTCGCGCTGGCGCCGCGGCGCTGGCAGATGCAGGACGCCTACCTCGGCCCCGACTACACCGACGCCCAGATCGAGCAGCAGCTGCAGTGGGCCAAGCTCGACTACCGGCGCGTCGACGATGTCGCCGAAGCAACGGCCGAGCTGCTCGAAAAGAACGCCGTGATCGGCTGGTTCCAGGGCCGGATGGAGTTCGGCCCGCGCGCGCTCGGCGCCCGCTCGATCATCGCCTCGCCGATCGACCCGGCGATGCAGCAGCGCCTCAACGACCTGAAGGACCGCGAGGATTTCCGCCCGGTCGCGCCCGCCGTGCCGGTCGAGCGGCTCGACGAGTGGTTCACGCCGGCCGAGGCCAACGGCGGCGTGGCGGCGTTCATGCTGTTCCTCTACGACGTCAAACCCGAGCAGGCGAAGAAGATCCCGTCGGCCTGCCACGCCGACCTCACGGCGCGCGTGCAGACGGTCGACGCTGCGACCAACCCGCGCTTTCACGCGCTGCTCACGGCTTTCGGACGGCGCACCGGCGTCCCGGTGCTCGTCAACACCTCGTTCAACGTGCGCGGCGAGCCGATCGTCTGCTCGCCGAAAGCCGCGATCGAGGCCTTCTTCAGCACGCCGCTCGACGCGCTGGTGATCGGCTCGTTCATCCTCGAAAAGTGGCGCGGCGCGTGACGACCGAGGCCCCGCCCGTGCGGCTGCCGGAGGTGTCGGTCGTCGTGCCGACGTTCCGGCGCCCCGAGCTGCTCGCGCGCTGCATCGAACGGCTGCTCGCCCAGACGCTCGCGCCCGAGCGCTACGAGATCGTGATCGTCGACGACGGCCACGACGACCCGACGCGGGACCGGGTCGACGCCTTGCGTGCGGAGGCGCCGCACGGGCTCGGCGTGCGATATGTGAGGCCAGCGGCCGGCCGCGGTCCGGCGGTCGCGCGCAATGCCGGCTGGCGCGCCGCGGCCGCGCCGCTGGTCGCCTTCACCGACGACGACACGCAACCTGAACTCGATTGGCTTGCGCAAGGGCTCGCCGCGATGGCCACGCATCCGGGCAGTTCGGCCCTGTGCGGACGCATCGTCGTGCCGCTCGCGCCGCCGCTGCCGCGCCGGCCGACCGACCACGAGCTGATGACGATGGGCCTCGAATCGGCCGAGTTCGTCACCGCCAACGCGTTCGTGCGGCGCGCGGCGCTGCACCAGGTCGGCGGCTTCGACGAGCGCTTCACGCGCGCCTGGCGCGAGGACTCGGACCTGCAGTTCCGCCTGATGCGCGAGGTCGGCCCGGTGGAGCGGGTCGCAACCGCGACGGTGCTGCACCCGGCCCGCCCCGAGCGCTGGGGCGTGTGCCTGCGCCAGCAGAAGAACGCGTTCTTCGAGGCGCTGCTCTACAAAAAACACCCGCGGCTCTACCGCGAACGCATCGATCCGTCGCCGCCGTATGCCTACTACGGCGTCGTCCTCCTGACGCTCGCCTGCGCCGGCTTCATCGTCACCGGACGGCCGTTCGCTGCCGCGATCGCGATCGGCTGCGCCCTCGCGCTCGTAATGCGCTTCGCCTGGCGCCGGCTCGCGCGCACGAGCCGCGCACCCGCCCACGTCTGGGAAATGATCGCCACCTCGGCGCTGATCCCGTTCCTGTCGGTCTACTGGCGCCTGCGCGGCGCCTGGCACTTCCGCGTCGCGTTCGCGTGAGCCGGCCCAACGCGCCGCCTGTCTCGCCGGCCGCACCGCACCGGCTGCCCCCACCACCGACCCACCAGACACGCCGCCCAGGCCGCTTACCGTTCGCACAGAGCCGTCGAAGCGCCCTTCCGCTTACCGTTCGCGCAGAGCCTGTCGAAGCGCCCTTCTGACCGCACCGCCCGCACCGGCCGCCCGCACTTCGCACCGACCGCCAACCCGGCCGCTTACCGTTCGCGCTGAGCTTGTCGAAGCGCCCTTCCGGAGCGCACCGCCCGCATCGCCCGCCCGCATTCCCCACCGACCGAAGCCCCGGCCCTTTACCGTTCGCGCTGAGCCTGTCGAAGCGCCCTTCCGGCCGCACTGCCAGCCGCCCGCGCACCCAGCCGCACCGCCCGTCCCGACGCCCATCCCGAACCCCGCCCCGACCACCGCTCCGATCAGACCCCCGCCCTGGCTCCGGCTCCAGTCCCCCCGGTCGTCCCGAACCCGCACCCGTTCGCGCTGAGCCTGTCGAAGCGCCCACCCGACCGCACCCATGCTGCCCAAGCTCCGCATCCTCACCTGGCACGTCCACGGCAACTACCTCTACTACCTGACGCAGGTGCCGCACGACTTCTACCTCGTGACCGACGCCGCCAGGTCGACGCACCACACCGGCCGCAGCGGCACGCTGCCCTGGGGCGAAAACGTCCACGAAGCGCCGGCCGAGCGGCTCGCCGAGATGAAATTCGACCTCGTCCTCCACCAGTCGCGCGACACCTGGGAGATCGACCGCCTGCAGCTGTTGACCGAAGCCCAGCGCCGCCTGCCGACGATCTACCTCGAGCACGACCCGCCCCAGCAGCACCCGACCGACACCCGCCACTGGGCCGCCGGCCCCGAGACGATGCTCGTCCATTGCACGCCGTTCAACGCGCTGATGTGGGACAGCGGCGCCTCGCCAGTGCGGGTCGTCGAACACGGCGTGAAGCTGCTGGCCGAGGCCTATCACAGCGGCGAACGCGCGAGCGGCATCGTCGTCGTCAACAACCTCGACCTTCGCGGCCGTCGGCTCGGCGCTGACATCTATGCCGAAGCCGCGCGGCGCGTGCCGCTGGTGCTGGTCGGAATGGGCGCCGAGCGCTCGGGCGGCGAAGGCGAGGTGCCGAACCACGCGCTTCCGGCGCGGGTCGCGCAGCATCGCTTCTTCTTCAACCCGATCCGCTACACCAGTCTCGGGCTCGCGGTGATTGAGGCGATGATGGTCGGCACGCCGGTCGTCGGCCTGGCGACGACCGAGCTCGTCACCGTGATCCGGAACGGCGTCAACGGCTACGTCGACACCCGGCTCGACCCGCTCGTCGATGCAATGCAGGCGTTGTTGAAAGATCCCGGCCTGGCGCGCGACTGGGGCGCCGCCGGCCGCACGACCGCACGCGAGCGCTTCTCGATCGACCGCTTCGTCGACGCATGGCTGCGCGTGCTGCGCGAACTGGCCGGGTGAGCCCGACGTTTCCCGTTCGCCGCCCGGTCCCGCAAGGCGGATCCCGAGCTCGCGAAAGGCTCAGCCGCTGACTTCCGCTGGCGCCGCCAACGACACGTGCCGGCTCGCGATCCCCAGCGTGCTTCGAAAGTGCTCGATGGTCGCCCGCAGACCGTCTTCCAGCGAGACGCGCGGCTCCCAGTCGAGCTGTTCACGTGCTCGCGTGATGTCGGGACGGCGCCGTTGCGGGTCGTCGGGCGGCAGCGGCAGCCGGTGCAGTTCGCTCCGGCTGCCGGTCAGGCGCAGCACGTTCTCGGCGAGATCGAGCACGCTCCGCTCGACCGGGTTGCCGAGGTTGACCGGCTGGTCATAAGTCGAGCGCATCAGCCGCAGCAAGCCCTCGACGGTGTCGTCGACATAGCAGAAGCTGCGGGTTTGGGAGCCGTCGCCGTAGATCGTCAGCGGCTCGCCGCGCAGCGCCTGGACAATGAAGTTGCTGACGACGCGACCGTCGGCCGGCGACAGGCGCGGCCCGTAGCAGTTGAAGAGCCGGGCAACGCGCACGTCGACACCATATTGACGCTGGTACGCGTACACGGTGGCCTCGGCGCAACGCTTGCCCTCGTCGTAACACGAGCGCGGGCCGGTCGGGTTCACATGGCCCCAGTAGGTTTCACACTGCGGGTGCTCGAGCGGATCGCCATAGACCTCGCTGGTCGACGCCTGCAGCAAACGCGCGCCGGAGCGCCGCGCTACCTCGAGCAGGCGCCAGATGCCGACGCTGCTGGCGAGCGTGGCCTGCACCGGCTCGCGCTGGTAGTGCGCCGGGCTCGCCGGGCAGGCGAGGTTGAAGACGCGGGTCGCGGCGTCGATCGCCTCGGGCAAAGGCTGGACGATGTCGGCCTCGACGAAGCTAAAGCGCGTCGCCTGGCGCAGGCCGCCGAGATGCTGCAGGTCGCCGCTCGAGAGGTTGTCGAGCGCCAGCACGCTGTGGCCTTCGGCGATCAGACGCTGGCAAAGGTGGCTGCCGATGAAGCCGGCGGCGCCGGTGACGGTCACGTGTTCTGAGTTCTGGGGTGTCATGGTTCGGATGATGGACGAGCCGCGCGCCAAACAGCAAACGGCACGCCCGAAACAAAGCCCTGGCATGGCGGGCGCGGGTCGCATCGACGACCCGTCCATCAGCGACCCGGCACTTGTCGGACAAAGTGCCGAACCGGTCCGCGGGCCTTGCTGCCGACGCCTGCCGGCCCACAATCTCGCCACGCTTCGTGCCCTGGTTCGACGGCACGGCCGGCGGATTCGCCGCTCGGCCGCCTTGGTTGCCGGCAAGCGCACGGTATTCACCATAGAGGAGTCACGACATGATCGGAAAATTGGCGCGTATCGGTGTGGTGGGCTGGCTTGCCACCAAGGCTTACAAGCAATGGGCGGACAAGCCTGGCCTGGCGGCCGCGCAGCTCGTCAAGCACATGGAAGTCGTGGGTTCGGATGGCGCGCACGTCGGCACGGTCGACAACCTGGCGATCAAGCTCACGAAGCGAGACGCCCTCGCCGGCGGTCACCATCACCTGATCCCTTGGTCGCAAGCCGCGTCGATCCGCGACGACAAGCTGGTGCTGAACGTCACCGCCATCGAAGCGCTGCGCGCCGAAAAGTCGATCATCGATTGACCGGGCCGTGCCGCGGCGGACGCCGGCGCCGGCCTGCTGAACGGTGCCAGCGGCCGAGCGCGGCTCGCATGGCACCGGCGGTGCCCACCCCACCGCCGAACGGCGAACCCCCCGATTTGAGGGCGGGAATTGGCACGCAGCATGCCTCGGGTGCACGGACACTTCGTCCGAATCGTACTCAGCATGGCCAAACGTCCCGTCCCGACCTCCAAGAAGCTTGTTTGGCGGATCTCCGAACGCGCGCCGCTCGGCGAACTCGTCGATTCGTCGGCACCGCCGCCAGACGCGCCGATCGATACGCCACTGCCCGAAGCCTCGCAGGCCGGCGGCTGGATCGTCTCGTCGTTCGAACTCCTGAACGGTATCGACGTGAGCGACGGCCCCGACACCGTCACGGACGACCTGTTCGACGCCCTGTTCCCGGATTCCGGCCGGCCGCCGCCGTCGGGCGACCAACCGCCGTGAGTTTTCTGCGCGTTCGAGCGGTGTGTCAGGCCGCGCTCCCGTCAAGAGTCCTTGTGGTACGTGCAACATTCCCGCCTTGGAAAGTCGCCGTCCGAACCGCCCGCATATACTGAAATCACCTGCTTGTCGGTGGATCACGCCCGGGCATCCGGGAGGCCGCACAGGCTCGAGCGAGAGGTCTTGGATGGGTGCCAAATGGAAGGTGGCCGGCTGGCTTGCCGTCGGAGCTGTCGCTGGCGGGCTGGCCGGCGTGCAGTTGCAGGCCACGGCCCGGAACGGCGTATCGCAGTTGCCGCTTGAAGAATTGCAGCAGATGGCCGCGGTCTTCGGGATGATCAAAACCGATTATGTCGAGCCGGTCGATGAGAAAAAGTTGATCGACGACGCGATCGGCGGCATGGTCGCCGGGCTCGATCCGCATTCCCAGTACTTCGACAAAAAGTCCTTCAAGGAATTCCGCGAGGCCACTACTGGCCGCTTCGTCGGCATCGGGATCGAGATGGGCATGGAAGACGGCCTGGTGAAGGTCGTGAGCCCGATCGAGGGTTCTCCAGCGTTCCGGGCCGGTCTGAAGAGCGGCGACCTGATCACAAAGATCGACGACACCGCGGTCAAGGGCCTCTCGGTCGACCAGGCGGTCAAGAAGATGCGCGGCGACCCGAACACCAAGGTGTTGCTGACGGTGTTCCGCAAAAGCGAGAGCCGGAGCTTCCCGGTGACGATCGTCCGCGAGGAGATCCGCACCCAGAGCGTTCGCGGCAAGGTGATCGAGCCGGGCTACGCCTGGGTCCGCGTCAGCCAGTTCCAGGACCGAACCGTCGATGATTTCGTCAAGAAGGTCGATGAGATCTACAAGCAGGATCCGAATCTGAAGGGCCTGGTGCTCGACCTGCGCAACGACCCGGGCGGCCTGCTCGAAGGTGCGGTGGCGGTCTCGGCGGCGTTCCTGCCGGTCGACTCGGTCGTCGTGTCGACCAACGGCCAGATCGCCGAGTCCAAGCAAACCTTCAAGGCCGCGCCGTCCGACTACATGCGCCGGGGCGGCACCGATCCGCTGCGTCATCTGCCGGCCGGGCTGAAGAAAGTGCCGCTGATAGTGCTCGTCAACGAAGGTTCGGCCTCGGCGAGCGAGATCGTCGCGGGCGCGCTGCAGGATCAAAAGCGCGCCACGATCATGGGGGCGCAAACCTTCGGCAAGGGCTCGGTGCAGACGGTGCGGCAGCTCTCGCCCGAGACCGCGTTGAAGATCACCACCGCGCGCTACTACACGCCGAGCGGTGCGTCGATCCAGGCCAAGGGCATCGTTCCCGATGTGATGCTCGACGAAACCGCCGAGGGCAACCTGTTCGCGGCGCTCCGCACTCGTGAGGCCGACCTCGAAAAGCATCTGCAGAGCGGCCAGGGGCCCGAGCAGAAGGACGAGGCCCGCGACAAGGCGCGCGAGGAAGCGCGTAAGAAGCTCGAGGACGAGGCGGCCAAGCACGCCAATGCGCCCCTAAAGCCGCCGCCCGAGTTTGGCGGCAACGACGACTTCCAGCTCGCGCAGGCGTTGAATCGCTTCAAGGGTCGGCCGGTGCTCGTCAGCAAGACTGCCGTCGAGCGCAAGGCCTCGAACGAGACGGTCAACTGACACGACGGGGGCGCGCGGCGCCGCCCGAGGCGCTGCTCCGATGACCGACGAGCAGCTGCTGCGCTACTCACGCCACCTGCTGCTCGAGGGCTTCGGCATCGAAGCACAGCAGCGGCTCCTGGCGGCGCACGCGCTGGTGATCGGCGCCGGTGGCCTCGGATCACCGGTTGCCTTGTACCTCGCCAGCGCCGGAATCGGCCGGTTGACGATCGTCGACGGCGACACGGTCGACCTCACCAACCTGCAGCGGCAGATCGCCCACCGTAGCGACGCGATCGGCCAGCCGAAAGCCGAGTCGGCCGCGGCGGCCGCCGGGGCGCTCAACCCCGAGGTCGAGCTTCGCACCCTGAACAGGCGCGTCGACGCGGCCCTGCTCGATGCGCTGGTCGCCGAGGCCGATGTCGTGGTCGATTGCACCGACAACTTCGCGACGCGCCAGCAGATCAACGCGGCTTGCGTCGCCCACGCCCGTCCGCTCGTCTTCGGCGCGGCCATCGGCTTCGACGGGCAGGCGGCGGTCTTCGACGTGCGGGTCGCCGCAGCCCCCTGCTACGCCTGCGTGTTCCCGCCGGAGCCGCCGCCGCCGGAGGTGGCCTGCGCGACGCTGGGCGTGTACGCACCGCTCGTCGGCATCGTCGGCAGCCTGCAGGCGGCCGAGGCGCTCAAGCTCGTCGGCCGCGTCGGCCGCCCGCTGACCGGCCGGCTGCTGCTGGTGGATGCGCGGACGATGGAATGGACCGAGCTGACAGCCGAGCGCCGCCTCGATTGCCCGGTGTGCGCCAGCCGAACGGCGCTCCACGCAGCTTCTGGGGCGCGCCCCTTGCCGTAAGCTCGTCCGATGAAAAAGCCATCGCTCACCGGACGCAACTTTCCGAGCGCCCAGCAAGACGCGGTCACCGACGCCGCGGCGCAGGCGCGCTCGCGCTACGACGGCCCCGAAAGCTCGTACCGCCTCGCATTCACCGACACCAACTTTTTGCTCCGCGACGAACTTCGGGGTGTGCGGATGCAGGTCGAGCTGCTCAAACCCGAGCTCGTGATGAACGAGCAAGGCATCGAGTCGACCGTCGTGATCTTTGGCAGCGCGCGCATCGTCTCGGCCGAGATCGCGCAGCGCCTGCTCGACGACGCGCGCTCGGCCGACGACCCGGCCGCGCTCGCCATCGCCGAGCGCCACCTCGCAATGTCGCACTACTACACCGAGGCAGAGCGCTTCGGCGCGCTGGTCGCCGGCAAGTCGCGCGCGCTCGAGACGCCGCTCTACGTCGTGACCGGCGGCGGTCCGGGAATCATGGAGGCCGGCAACCGCGGCGCCTTCGATGCCGGGAGCAAGAGCATCGGCCTCAACATCGTGTTGCAGCACGAACAGGCGCCCAATCCGTACATCACGCCGGAGCTTTGTTTCCAGTTCCATTACTTCGGGCTCAGGAAGATGCACTTCCTGATGCGCTCGGTGGCGCTGGTCGCGTTTCCAGGCGGCTTCGGCACGCTCGACGAGCTGTTCGAGGCGCTGACCCTGATCCAGACCGGCAAGTCGCGGCGCCGCCCGGTGTTGCTCTTCGGCCGCGACTTCTGGACCCGCCTGCTGAACTTCGATCTGCTGGTCGATACCGGGATGATCTCGGCGCTCGACCTCGACCTCTTCAGCTTCGTCGAAAGCGCCGAGGAGGCGTGGAACGTGCTCGACGCGCACTACGGCTTCGACCTGCGCGAGAACGACAAGGATCCGCGGCCGGCGGACCTGTGACATCGAAGGCATGAGCGCCCCGCCCGGCATCAGCTTGATCGGTGCGCCGACCGACATCGGCGCCGGCAGCCGCGGCGCCAGCATGGGCCCGGAGGCGCTGCGCGTCGCGAACCTCGCAGCGGTGCTCGCCGACCACGGCCTCGAGGTGCAGGATCGCGGCAACCTGAGCGGGCCGCCGAACCCGTGGCAGGCGCCGGTCGACGGCTACCGCCACCTCGACGAGGTCGTCGCGTGGAACCGCCTGGTGTACGACGCGGTGTACGCCGAGCTCAGCGCCGGCCGCTTGCCCGTCCTGCTCGGCGGCGACCACTCGCTCGGCGTCGGCTCGATCGCCGCAGTCGCGCACCACTGCCGCGACCGAGGGCGCAAGCTCCGCATCCTCTGGCTCGACGCCCACGCCGACTTCAACACCAACGGCCTGACGCCGAGCGGCAACCTGCACGGCATGCCCGTCGCCGCGCTCTGCGGCCACGGACCCGAGGCGCTGATCGGCATCGGCGGCCAGGTGCCGGCGATCAGCCCGAAGTGGGTGCGGCAGATCGGCATCCGCAGCGTCGACGCCGGCGAGAAGCGCCTGGTGCGCGAGGCCGGGCTCGAGGTGTTCGACATGCGCTTCATCGACGAAATGGGCATGCGCCACACGATGGAACTGGCGCTCGCGACGATCGACGCCAACACCCACCTGCACGTCAGCTTCGACGTCGATTTTCTAGATGCGCAGATCGCGCCGGGCGTCGGCACCACCGTGCAAGGCGGCCCGACCTACCGCGAAGCGCAGCTCTGCATGGAAATGATCGCCGACACCGGCCGGCTCGCGTCGCTCGACGTGATGGAGCTGAACCCGGCGCTCGATGTGCGCAACGCCACGGCGATCGTCGCCGTCGACCTGATCGAAAGCCTGTTCGGGAAATCGACGCTGATGCGGCGCTGACGCGGCGGCGGGGAGGCCCGTCGAAGCGCGACGGACGCCACTGGCGAAGCGAGCGGCGGGCGTCCTACAGGCGCGGAAAAGCCGGCGAAGTATGGTGTTTCATACAGTACTTATCTGGAGAAACCCATGACCGACAAACACGTTCAAAGCGAAGCGCCGCACAGCAACATGGAGAAGGATCCGAACGACTGGGTCACCGGCGACGAGCCGATGACCGGGGCTCAGAAGTCGTACCTGAAGACCTTGTCCGAGGAGGCGAAGGTCGATTTCGACGAGTCGCTGAACAAGGCCGATGCGTCGAAGCGGATCGACGAACTGCAGCACACGACCGGTCGCGGCGCGGGTGGGCACGAGACGCGGCACGAGCCCGAGCCTGCCGCGCGCAGTAGCCACCCGGCCGCGCATGCCGCCGCGCCCCGGCGCGCTGCCCCGGCCGACGACGCGTCGGAAGCCGGAGAGGAAGACCCGGGTTCGGACGAACGGGATCTGTTCGAAGCCGACACGGCACCCGGAGAAGCGCGCCGCTGATTCCGCCGGGCGTGAAACGTCGTCGCGCGCCGGCGCGCGACGACGCTCAGGCCGCGCGCCGGCGTTTCTTCGGCGCCGCCCGGATGGCGCCGGCTGTTTCGGCCTGCTCGGCGCTGTCGGCCACCCGTTCCATCTCGCGCAGCATCCGGTCGAGCCGGTCCTTCAGCTTCTCGGTGGTGAGCTTTTCGCGGAAGCGCTCGACCATCAGCGGCAGCGCAAACGGGCTCGGCGCCTTCAGCTCGATGAAGGCGACCCGCTGGGCGCGCATTCGCGCCAGCGCCTCATCGAGCCGGCGGATGTCGAGCTCCTGGCTGAGCACTTCGGTCTCGGCCTGCGTCAGCAGCAGGTTGCTGCGGTCGTACTTGCTGAACACCTCGTAGAACAGCGAACTCGAAGCCTGGAGTTGGCGGGTGCTCTTCGGCTGACCGGGATAGCCGGTGAACACCAGCCCGGCGACGCGCGCGATTTCACGAAAGCGCCGGCGCGCCAGCTCGCTGCTGTTGAGGCTGGCGAGCACGTCGTGCAGCAAGGCTTCGGCGGTGAAGACGGTCTGGTCGACGAGCGGCGCCGGGTCGACCGGCTCGGCGCTCAGCAACTCGAAGCCGTAGTCGTTGATCGAGATGCTGAAAGTGTTCGGCTGTTCCTTCGCGAGCCGCCAGGCGACGAGGCTGCCGAGGCCGATGTGCGCGTTGCGCCCGGCGAACGGGTAGACGAACAAATGCTGGCCCTCGCGCGAGCGAAAGCGCTCGATGACCAGCGTCTCGAGGGTCGGCATCGCCGAGAGCCGGAGCTGCGTCTCGAGCATCGGCCGCGCCGCCGCCAGCTCGGGTTCGGCAAAGTCGCCACGGGCGACCCCGGCAAGAACCTCGAGCACCGAATCCGCCAACTCGTTCGAAAGCGGCATCTTGGCGCCGGCCCAGCTCGTCAACACCGCCTTCGGCTTTTCGGCGCGCTTGACGTAGGCGGTCATCTCCTGGGTGCGCACGTACTCGAGCGTGCGGCCGGCGAAAACGAAGCAGTCGCCCGGCCGGAGCCGCGCGATGAAGCCCTCCTCGACGACGCCGATCCGGCCGCCGGTCAGGTATTTCACCTGCATCGCCGAGTCCGACACGATCGTGCCGACCTGCATCCGGTGGCGCCGCGCGATGCCGCGGTCGGGCACGCGGTACAGGCCGTCGACGAGCTGAACCCGGTGGTATTCGGGGTACACCGCCAGGCTGCTGCCGCCCTGGACGACGAAATCCAGCGCCCAGCGGAACTCGGCCTCGGTCAGATCCTGATAGGCGTAGGCCGTTCGCACCTCGGCGTAGAGCTCGGCCGCTTTGAAGCCGCCGCCGAGCGCGACCGTGACCAGATGCTGCACCAGCACGTCGAGCGGCTTCTCCGGCGTCGCCCGCTTCTCGATCCGGCCGGCCTGCGCGGCCCGGCGCGCGGCGACCGCCTCGATCAGCTCCAGCGTGTTGGTCGGCACCAGCGTGATCCGGCTCGGCCGGCCCGGCGCGTGGCCGCTGCGGCCGGCGCGCTGCAGGAGCCGCGCCACGCCTTTGGCCGAGCCGATCTGCAGCACCCGCTCGACCGGCAGAAAGTCGACGCCGAGGTCGAGCGACGAAGTGGCGACCACCGCCTTGAGCCGACCTTCCTTCAGCCCGAGCTCGACCCACTCGCGCACCTCCTTGTCGAGCGAGCCGTGGTGCAGCGCCACGACGCCGGCCCACTCCGGCCGCTCCTGCAGCAGCAGCTGATACCAGACCTCGGCCTGCGAGCGCATGTTGACGAAGACCAGCGTCGTCGACGAACGCTCGATCTCGGCGACCACCGGCAGCTGCATCTGCTTGCCGAGGTGGCCGCCCCACGAGAAGCGGCCCGGGTGCTCGGGCAGCAGCGTGTCGATCGCAATCGTCTTGTCGATCCGGCCGCGGACCAGCGTGCCGCCCGCGGCCGCCGCGCCGAGCAGCACGTGCATCGCCTCCGGCAGGTTGCCGAGCGTCGCCGACAAGCCCCACACCGCGAGCGAATCCGACCACCACCGCAGCCGCGCCAGCGCCAGCTGCACCTGGACGCCGCGCTTCGAGCCCATCAGCTCGTGCCATTCGTCGACGATCACGGTGTGGACGCCGGCGAGCTCGTCGCGGGCGTGCTCCCGCGTCAGCATCAAGGTAAGTGACTCGGGCGTCGTGACCAGCACGGTGGGAAAGCGCCGGTCCTGCCGCGCGCGTTCCAGCGCCGGGGTGTCGCCGGTGCGCACGCCGACCGTCCAGCCGAGGCCGAGATCGGTGATCGGCGCCGCGATCGCGCGGGTGGTGTCGGCGGCCAGCGCGCGCATCGGCGTGAGCCAGACGATGCCGAGCGGCGGTGCGGCGGCGCGCTGGCGGCGTTGCCGCTGCGCTTCGGAGGGTGCGGCAGCGTCGGCCTCGGCGGCTTCGGCTTCCTCCGCCAGCGCGCCAGCGTCTTCCGGCCGCTCGGCGCCTCGCAGCGCCACGCCGAGCGCCCGCGCCCGTTCGATGGCGCCGAACCACACGGCGTAGGTCTTGCCCGAACCGGTGCTCGCGTGCAGCAAGCCGCTGCCGCCGCCCGCCAGCGTCGCCCAGACTTCGCGCTGGAAGGCAAACGGCGTCCAGCCACGCGCTGCGAACCAGGCGTCGCCGAGCGGCGGCCGGACTGGCGCGGCGGCGCGAGCGCGGGCGCCAGGGCCGGAGCGTCGTGATGTCATGACGCCGCCAGCGCCGGCGCCGGCAACCGCGGCGCGCTGACGATCCAGCCCTCGAGCGGGTCGATCGACGCGGGCAAGCCGTGGTTCGGACGGCCGCCGGCCCAGGCGGCCTGCACCAGGCACAAAGCCGCGTCCAGCCGGTCGCCGCTCGCATCGTCGATGAGGGTGGCGCGGAGATCGGCATCGACCGCGAGCCGCACGCCCAGGCGACCGCGGCCGGCCTCGAGCGCAGCCACCATATCGGCCCGCGCGGCGCGGCGCGCCGGCGTCTGCAGCGCGACGGTGTCGTTCTTGTACGAGCGCCGGCCGATGAGCTCGCGGGCCAGCAGCCCCGGGTAACCTTCGAGCGCGACCCGCTCCGGATCGCCGGCGTGCAGCCCCGGCAGATCGACACCCGCATCGAGCATCAGCGGCACCCCGGCGTGCAGCATGAACGCGACCGGCGGGTTCACCCACTTCATCGGCGACGACGACCCGGCCGGCGCGTCCGCGGCGCGGTGGGCGAACTTCGCGCCCACCGGCCGCGCGGCGCAGAAGGCGGCGAAGGTCGCGCGAATCTCGGGCCGCGACAGCGCGGCGTAATGGCGAATCAGCGGCACCCACTCGAGCGGCCAGCCGAGCGCCGTGACCAGCTCGCGCGGCAGACCGAACGGCAGGTCGAAGGCGCCGAGCCAGGGATCCGGCCGCGCGAGCCAGGCGGCAAAGGAAGCCAGCTCGGTGTGCGTCTCGAAGCGGTCGAGCCGGAGGACGATCGACGCCGGATTTCCCGGTGCACGGCCGATCGATGCCGGATCACCCCGATCGATCGCCGCCGGATCGCTCGCTGCCGACGTGGCCTCGACGCCGCCGAACGCGACGACGATCCGCTTCCTGCGGCTCGGGCGGCTCGTGAAATCGACGCCGACGAGCGGCATGCGCCTCACCGAAACGCCGCACACGGATCGCCGCGCGGCGTGACCGGCGTGACCAGCGCCCGGTCGAACGCACCGGACGGCAGGCTGTCGCCGGGTTCGACGAGGCCGATCGAGACCGCCCGGCGGCGGGTCTCGGGCGCGAGCCAGCGCGGCACGCCGATATCGCTCCTGACGTGCCCGTTGCCGGCCAGCAGCACGGCACCCCCGGCGGCGTGCATCTCGATCGCGTGCGCCATGAACTGGTCGCGCGCGACCTGCGCGACGACCAGCCGGTCGGCGTCTGCGAGGTCGATCCTGTCGCAGTGGCCGGCGACGATCGCGCGCGCCTGGGCGGCCTGGATGTCGGCCGGCACGTCGGCATCGAAGCCGTCGGTGTCGAGACCCTCGGCGATCAGCCGCCGCGCCTCGTCCCGCGAGACGTTGGCGGCCACCAGCGGCAGGCGGTGGTCGAGGGCGAGCGCCACGTACGGGCGGTAGAACGCCCAGTCCCAGCCGCGCGCGGCCGCCGAGCCGGGCGGCGCAGCGACGGCGATCACGCTGTCGGCGGTCGCGCCGGGGGCCGCGCGCGCGGCGTCGATGTCGGCCTGGCGCTCGCGGTCGAACTGCTCCATCAGGATCGCCGGACGCGCGCCGCCAGCGATCCAGCGACCGAGCGCGGCGGCGCGCAGCGCGTGCTGCGCCGGGCTGTCGTGCACCTCGCCGAGCAGCACGATGCGGTGCGCGCGCAGAACGGCGTCGAGCGCTTCCGCGTCGGCGGCCGCAGGCGGCGGCGCCTGGGCGCAGGCCGAGGCCGTCAGGAGTGCGGGAACGACCGCTCGGGCAAGTGGCAGCAGCGCAGGGGAAGGTCGGGACACGGGCATCGTGGGGCGCGACCGGCCGGAGCGGCCGCGTCCGAAGTGTGCCCGGGACGGGCGGCCGGCGTGGTAGCAGGGCGCCGCGGTCGGGTGCCGACGCCCCGGGGCGGTGCGTCCGCGCGTTCGCGCAGGGCGCAGGCCGCGCTAAAGTCGTCCGCATGAACCCGATCCTGGTCGATGTGCGGCGCGGCGCGGCGCAGGAGTCGCGCCACGCCGGCGCGATTGCGATCGTCGATGCCGACGGCGCGGTGGTGGCCGCGCTCGGCGACATTGAGCGGCCGATCTTCCCGCGCTCGGCGGTCAAGGTGCTGCAGGCGCTGCCGCTGGTCGCAAGCGGCGCCGCCGACCGGCTCGGGCTCGACGCGACCGAACTGGCGCTCGCCTGCGCCTCGCACAACGGCGAACCGGCGCATGCCGAGACCGCCGCACGGATGCTCGCCAAGGCGGGTCTGGACGCCGGCGCGCTCGAATGCGGCAGCCACTGGCCGATGCACGACGCGGCGGCGCGCGGGCTCGCGGCGGCTGGCGGCCTGCCGAGTGCGCTGCACAACAACTGCTCGGGCAAGCACGCCGGCTTCGTGTGCCTGGCGTGCGCGCTGCACCCGGCGAGCGACCTGGCCGCGCGGTCGGCCTGGCTGCGCGGCTACGTCGACATCGACCACCCGCTGATGCGCGCCGTCACCGAGTCGCTGCAGCGCACCACCGGCGCCGACCTCCGAAGCGCGCCGCGCGGCATCGACGGCTGCTCGATCCCGACCTTCGCGATCCCGCTGCGCCAGCTCGCGCACGGGTTCGCGCGTGTGGCGACCGGTGCCGGCCTGCCCGACGATCTGGCCGCCGCAGCCCGGCGGCTGCGGTCGGCCGTCGCCGCCGCGCCGTTCATGGTCGCCGGCACCGGGCGCTTCGATACGCTCGTGATGGAACGGCTCGGCGCGCGCGTCTTCTGCAAGGTCGGCGCCGAGGGCGTCTACTGCGCCGCGCTGCCGGAGGCCGGGCTCGGCGTCGCGATCAAGGTCGACGACGGCAACAACGCACGCGCGGCCGAGGTCGTGATGGCCGCGGCGATCGAGGCGCGGGTCGCACTCGACGCCGCCGAGGCGGCGTTCATGCGGACGTTCAGCGAACGAGCGTTCAGCAACTGGAACGGCATCGAGGTCGGCCGCCTCATCGCGACACCTGCGCTGCGCGCGGCGCTGGCCGGCGGCGGCGCCTCAGCTTGATGCAGCGCCGGCGGTATCGTGGGATGCGCTGGCTCGGCGCGGCGCTGGCCGCGGTGCTCGCGGCGAGCGCGTGGGCGCAGGCCGGGAGTGTCGCGGTTCGGCAAAACGCGGCGGCCGGCACCGCCCCGTCCCTGCCGCGCCTGCAGGCGGACCCGTCGCAGACCACTGTGTCGGGCCTGTCGTCGGGCGGCTTCATGGCGGTGCAGTTCGCGACCGCGTTCTCGGCCCGGGTGCGCGGCGTCGCGGTCGTCGCCGGCGGCCCGTACGATTGTGCGGTCGCCGAGTTCGGCATCATCGAGCGCTGCATGACCGGTCGGCCGTCGGGCCAACGCGCCTGGGATCTGGCGCTCGGCTGGGCCGCCGCCGGGCAGATCGATCCGGTCGCGAACATCGCGCGGCAACGCATCTACCTCTTCAGCGGCACGCACGACACGACCGTGCTGCCGCGGGTGGTCGACGCGACGCACGAGTTCTACCGCGCCGCCGGCGTGCCCGACGGATCCATCGCTTACCTGCGCGACGTGCCGGCCGGCCATGCCTTCCTGTCGGCGACGTTCGGCGCAGCGTGCGGCGCGTCGACCTCACCGTACGTCGAGCGCTGCGACGTGCAGGGACAGGCGTACGACCAGCCGCGGGCCATCCTCGAGCACCTGCTCGGCGCGCTGGCGCCGCCGGCGGCCGCGCTGTCGACCGGCGTGCGGCCGTTCGACCAACGCGAGTTCGCGCCGGCCACGAGCAGCCTCGCCGCGACCGGCCAGGTCTATGTGCCCGCCGCCTGCCACGGCGCGACCGCCAGAACCTGCCGCGTCCACATCGTCTTCCACGGCTGCCGCCAGGGCGCGGAGAACGTCGGCGACGCGGTTTTCGCCAAGCTCGGCTTCAACCGCTGGGCCGACACCAATCGCGTCGTCGTCCTTTACCCGCAAGTGGCGGCGAGCGAAGGGCCGCTGCCCTACAACCCGCGCGGCTGTTGGGACTGGTGGGGCAGCTACGGGCTGCTGACCTATACCGGGCCGGCGTTCCCGATCCGCAGCGGCGCGCAGATGGCGGCAGTCAAGGCGATGGTGGATCGGCTGACCGGCCGCTGAACCCGCGGCCGTGCGCGGGTGCGTTGAATCATTGAAATGGACCGTGAGGGACAACCGCTGCCAGATGCGATGCAAGCCTGTCCTGAGTTTCGTCGAAGGGGCGCAAAGCGCAGCGATATCCGAAGGTACTGCGAGCATTTGCAACGCCGCAGCGCGCCCGCAGCGACTGGCCAGCACCGCTCCGACTCAATGATTCAGTGGACCAAGGTGAGCAGGGTTTCGAGCGCGTCCAGCGTGTCGGCCTCGGCGATCGGCTTGTCGTCGCGGATCCGCAGCATGCGCGGAAAGCGCACCGCAATGCCGCTCTTGTGGCGGCTGCTGCGGTTGATGCCCTCGAAACCGAGCTCGAAGACGAGCGTCGGGCGCACGCTTCTGACCGGGCCGAACTTCTCGAGCGTCGTGGCGCGGATGATGCGGTCGATGCGGCGGAACTCCTCGTCGGTCAGCCCGGAATAGGCCTTGGCGAAGGGGACGAGTTGCAGCGCCTCGGGCGCCGGGGCCTCGCGCCGAGCGATCGCCTCGATCGCCGCCTCGGCCTCGGCGGCGTCGGCCGGCGTCCGGTTCCAGACCGCGAAGGTGTAATCGGTGTAGACGCTGGCGCGCCGCCCGTGGCCGGCCTGGGCATAGATGAGCACGCAGTCGACCGAAAGCGGATCGATCTTCCACTTCCACCAGGTGCCGCCGGCGAGGTCGTCCTGCTTGCGCCGGCCGGTGCCGTAACGCGCCTGCCGATGCTTGAGCATGAAGCCTTCGACGCCGCGTTCCCTCGATTCGAGCCGGCGCTCGGCGAACGCGGCCCAGCTCGGCGCCGATTCGAGCGGCGAGAGGTGCAGCCGTGGGTGGTCCGCGACCAGCCGTTCCAGCAGCGCCCGGCGCTCGGCCTGCGGGCGCTCGCGCAGGTCGATGCCGGCGTCCTCGAGCAGGTCGTACGCGATGAAACCGACCGGCGCCTCGGCCAGCACTTTCTTGGTCAGCGTCTTGCGGCCGATGCGCTGCTGCAGCAGGCTGAAGGCTTGCACCCGACCTTCGTTCCAGACGACGATCTCGCCGTCGAGCACCGAGCCGTCGGGCAGCGCGGCCGCCGCTTCGACCAGCTCGGGGAAGCGCTCGGTGACCAGCTCTTCGCCGCGCGACCAGATCCACGCCTGGCCGCCGCGGCGCACGATTTGCGCACGGATGCCGTCGTACTTCCACTCGACGATCCAGTCGACCGGGTCGGCGAGGCGGGCGTCGAATTCGGTGTGCGCGAGGTCGAGCTGGTGGGCGAGGAAGAACGGATACGGCTGGCCGAGGTCGAGCGCGGTATCGCCGCTGCCGTCGCTCAAGCGCTGGTAGCGCGCGGCGCTCGGCGCGGTGCGGCCGTCGGTGTAGCCCATCATCCGCTGGGCCACGAGCTTGGCATCGATGCCGGCGCCCTCGGCGATGGCGCGCTGCACCAGGAGCTTGGAGACGCCGACCCGAAAGCTGCCGCCGATCAGCTTGTTCAAGAGGAAGCGGCTCGGCGTGTCGAGCTCGTTCCAGAAGCCGGCGACCCGCGCCGCCTGCTCCGCCGGGCTCAGCCCGCGCAGCGGCAGCAGCCGCTCCTCGACCCACGCCGCAAGGCCGAGATCGCTCTCGTTAGCGGGCGGCGGCAGCACGTGGGCGACGGTTTCGGCGAAATCGCCGACCGACTGGTAGCAGGCGTCGAACAGCCATTCCTCGATGCCGGCCTCGCGGCAGGCAACCGCCCACAGCACGCCGCTCGGCACGACCTGACGCGGCTTGCCGCCGGCAAGAAAGTACACCGCCCAGGCCGCGTCGGCGGGCGCCGCGGCCGCCAGGTAGCGCTTCAGGGCGTCGACCTTGACGAGGGTGGAAGTGGTCGCGTCGAGTTCGTCGTAGAGTCGCGCGAAGGCCCTCATGGTCGGACCGTGAGGGCGGCAGGCAGATCGGGTTCCCCCGCAGCGGCGGCGGCCACCCCGCCGGCCCATTCTTCAATCTCCGCCACGGGCTCGTCCTGTGCAGCCGGCTCGGCATCGAGCCGGTCGTCGCCGTACTCGGTCTCGAACGCACCGGCCTCCAGGCCCTGCTCGCTCAGCCAACGCACCATAACGGCTTCATATCCGTGGGTGACGATCACGCGCTCGGCGCCGGTCGCGCCGATCGCCCGCTGCAGGCCCGGCCAGTCGGCATGGTCGCTGAGCACGAAGCCGCGGTCGACCGAGCGCCGCCGCCGCGCCCCGCGCAGCTGCATCCAGCCGCTGGCGAAGGCGTCGCTGTAGTCGCCGAAGCGGCGGGTCCAGGTCGAGTTCTGCGCCGAGGGCGGCGCGACGATCAGCGCGCCGCGGAATTCGGCCTTGTCCTTGACTTCGCCGACCAGCCGCGTCGGGGGCAAGGCGACGCCGGCTTCCCGGTAAGCACGGTTCAGCGGCTCGACCGCGCCGTGCACGAAAATCGGCCCGATCGCCGGATCGACGCCCGCGAGCAACCGCTGCGCCTTGCCGAAGCTGTAGCCGAGCAGGAGGCTCGCCTTGCCCGCTGCGGCGTTGCCGGCCCACCAGCGGTCGATGTCGGCGAACAGGGCACGCTGCGGCGCCCAGCGGTAGATCGGCAACCCGAAGGTGCTTTCGGTGATGAAGCAGTCGCAGCGCACCGGCTCGAACGGCTCGCAGGTCGTGTTGTCTTCTTCCGACGAGGCGTGCGCACCGGCCAGGAAATAGTCGCCCGACGCGACCCAGACGCGGCCGCCGCGCTCGAGCCGCACCTGCGCCGAACCGAGCACGTGGCCCGCCGGGTGCAGCGAGACGCGAACGCCGTGGTGGTCGATTGCCTCGCCATAGGGAAGCGTCTGCAGGTCGATCTCGCCGAGCCGCGAACGCAGCACGCCCTCGGCCCGCGCGGCGGCCAGATAGCGCGTGTGGCCGCGCCGTGCATGGTCGGCGTGCGCGTGGGTAATCACCGCGCGATCGACCGGCCGCCACGGATCGATGTAAAAGTCGCCGGGCGGGCAGTAAAGGCCTTCGGGGCGCGCGACGACGAGGTCATCGAGTAGGTTCACGGGACGATGCTATGCCAGCGTCGGCTCCGCAAGCGTGAGCGATTCGCGCGCAACTGGGCCGCCGGTGCGTCGCTCGCACCGTGGGCCCGAGGGAACGGTCGGCATCTGACCGCCATCCGTCGCGACTCGGGACCGGCCCGCGAATCCGCCTTTTGCGATCGATGCGCAGACCTCGCGCCTCGACCCCGCGACGGCCCGGCCCGATCAGAGGTAGCGCGTGCCGGTGAGGAACAACGCCGCCCGCACCGCGGCGTAGGCGATCCAGTGGCGGCTCCTCGCCACGAGTGGCCATTGCGCGTGCGCCTCGGCGGCGACGCGACGCCCCTGCTCGATCGCCTCGAGCAGGTGCCCGCGCAGTTCGGCGGCGAACGCGTCGTCGCGAATGAAGACGTTGGCCTCGCGGGCCAGCAGCAGGCTGAGCGGGTCGAGGTTCGACGAGCCGACCGTCGCGACGGAGCCATCGTCCGAATCCATGACCGCGACCTTCGCGTGCAAGAAGCTCGCGTCGTGTTCGATGATCTCGATGCCGGCCGCGAGCAGCGCACCGTAGACCGCCCGGCTGGCGTGGTACTGCAGAAAGTACTCGTAGCGCCCCTGCAGAAGCAGCGTGACCTTGACGCCGCGCCGGGCGGCACGCACCAGGGCACGCTGGAGCTTCAAACCCGGAATGAAGTAGGCGTTCGCGATCAGAATCTCGCGCTTGGCGAGGGCGATCGCGATCCGGTAGTTGCCCTCGATGCTGCGCCGGAACCGCACGTTGTCGCGCAGCACGAGCGCGGCGAGCGCGCCCTTGCCGGGCGACTCGACCGGCGGCGGCGACACGTCGGCCTTGACGGCTTCATCGGCGAGGTCGGTGCCGGCCTCGACCGCCTCGACCACCGCCTCGACCGCGCCCGCGAGGTCGTGTCGCCCCGCCTCTCGAGAAACCTGCAGGCGCTTCCAGAGGCGCGTCGCCGTGTCGTGCATGTCCTCGACCAGCGGGCCGGTGACACGCACCGCGAAGTCGAAGCGCGGTGCGTCGAGCGCGCCATGGTTCGGGTCGAAGTGATCGTCGAGCAGGTTGACACCGCCGCAAAAGCCCACCCTTCCGTCGACGACGCAGAGCTTGCGGTGCAGACGCCGCCAGCCCTTCGGTATCACCATCCGCCAGCGACCGACCGGGTTGTAGACGCGCCAGTGCACGCCGGCGGCCTTCCAGCGCGCCTGCCACTCGGGGGGAATCTCGCCGGTGCCGATGCCGTCGACGACGATCCGCACCGCGACGCCGCGGCGGGCCGCAGCCTCGAACGCTTCGGCCACCGGCACCACCGACCGCGTGAAATCGAAAATGTAGGTTTCGAACAGCACCTCGTCGCGCGCCGCGTCGATGGCGGCGATCAGCGCCGGGAAGTACGCCGCGCCGCCCTTCAGCAAGTGGAGGGCGTGGTGCTGGCGCAGGCCGCGCGCTCGCGCGGAACGACGCGAGCGCGGCGCCGTCCGGTTTGCTGGCCCGTCGGCCCGGGTAGCGCCGGCACGGGCAGAACCTGCAGGCGCCGTGCGACCCGGCGGGGCGTCGCGCGCGCTCATCCGAGCGTCAGTTCGGCCACCAGCGGCAGGTGATCCGACATCCGCGCCCACGCCGCGCCGCGTGGCACCGAGGTCGAGAGGCACTTCAGACCGCGCACATAGATCCGGTCCATCGAAAACACCGGCAAGCGCGAGGGAAAGGTGTTCGTGCGGGTCGGCGGATCCCCGGCGCGCACCGCGCGCTGCAGGTCGAAAACCTCCATCGGCGCGTCGAGCTTGGCGCCCCAGTCGTTGAAATCGCCGGCGACGATCAACAGGGCGCTGGGCGGCACCTTGGCCGCAATGAAGGTCGCGAGCCGTTCGACCTGCCGGACCCGGCTGGCGTGCATGAGCCCGAAGTGCGCGACGATCGCATGCACTTCGGTGCCGTTCCAGCGCACCGGCGCGTGCAGCAGGCCGCGCTGCTCGAAGCGGTGATCCGAAACATCGTGGTGGCCGATGTCGCCGAGCGGCCAGCGCGAAAGGAGCGCGTTGCCGTGCTCGCCGTGCGCGGTTGTCGCGTTGGTGCGGTAGGCGACCTCGTAGCCCTCGGGCGCGAGATAGTCGGCCTGGGGTTCGCGCGGCCAGCCGAGATGCGTGTCCTGGAAACGCCTGGCCTCGGCGCGGTTCATCGCGCGGACCTCCTGCAGGAACACGAGGTCGGTGTCGAGCGCCTCGATGCCGAGCGCCAGGTTGTGGATCTCGAGGCGCTTCTTCGGACCGACGCCCCGCACCCCTTTGTGGATGTTGTAGGTCGCCACGCGAAGCACGTGGCTCGGATGCAGGGTCGTGTGCGCCTGCGGCAGTGTGGGAAGGCGCATGCTCAGATCCGACGCGGCAACTGGAGGATTGCCTCGGCGTTGGAGGACGAGAAACAGCGATCCGCGGCCTCGCGCCAGGGCAGCCAGACGTGCGCGAGGTGCTCGCGCGGCGCAAGCACGACCTTCACCTCGCGCGGTACCTGCAGACCGAACACGGACTCGGTGTTGTGCGTCACGCCGGGAGCATACCGGTGCTGCCAGATCGGGTAGATCTCGTAGACGTTGGCGAGCCGCCAGTCGATCAAGCGCGCCTCCGGCACCGCCGCCGTGCCGATGACGATGCCCGTTTCCTCGCCGACTTCGCGGCGAGCGGTGAGCCGCGCGGGCTCGTCGACCGCGTCCTTCGAGCCGGTCACGCTCTGCCAAAAATCCGGCCGGTCGGCCCGCTCGAGGAGCAGTACCTCGAGCTCGGCGGTATGAATCACGACGAGCACCGACTCGGGAATCTTCGGCGGCCGGCTCGCGGGGACAACGGCGGGTTCAGGGATCTGCATGGACGAAATAGACCGGTGACCGGCCAGGCAAGCACGCGCTCGCGCCCAAGCGGCCCGCGGCGCCCGCCTCGTCAGCCGACCACGGCCGACGGCGAACTGCGCAGGCGGATGTGCAGCTCGCGCAGCTGGCGTTCGTCGACCGCGCTCGGCGCGTTGGTCAGCAAGTCCTGCGCCCGCTGGGTTTTGGGAAACGCGATCACGTCGCGCAGCGATTCGGCGCCGGTCATCAGCATCACGAAGCGGTCGAGCCCGATCGCGATGCCGCCATGCGGCGGGGCGCCATATTGCAACGCGTCGAGCAGAAAACCGAACTTCGACTGCGCTTCCTCGGCGTCGATCTTCAGAGCGCGAAACACCTTGCTTTGCACTTCCTCGCGGTGGATCCGCACCGAGCCGCCACCGAGCTCGATGCCGTTCAGCACCACGTCGTAGGCCTTGGCGATCGCCGCGCCAGGGTCGCTCTCGAGCAAATCCTCGTGACCATCCTTCGGCGAGGTGAACGGGTGGTGCACCGCGCTCCAGCGCTCGGCCGCCTCGTCGTACTCGAACATCGGGAAGTCGACGACCCAGAGCGGCTCCCACGCGCCTTGCACGAGCCCGCGCGCCTTGCCGAAGTCGCTGTGGCCGACCTTGACGCGGAGTGCGCCGATCGCGTCGTCGACGACCTTCGCCTTGTCGGCGCCGAAAAAAAGCAGATCGCCGGCCGCGGCACCGCTGCGCTGCAGGATCGCGCCGATCGCCGCATCGTGCAGGTTCTTGACGATCGGCGACTGCAGGCCCTCGCGGCCCTTCGACGGATCGTTCACCTTGATCCACGCCAGCCCCTTGGCGCCGTAGATCTTGACGAACTCGGTGTAGCCGTCGATATCGCTCCGGCTCAGCTCCGCGCCGCCCGGAACGCGCAGCGCGACGACGCGGCCGCCGACCATCGTGGCCGGTGCCGAGAACACCTTGAAGTCGACATCGCGCATCACCTCGGTCAGTTCGGTGAACTCGAGCTTGACGCGCAGATCGGGCTTGTCGGAGCCGTAACGGTGCATCGCCTCGGCGTACTTCATCACCGGGAACGGCGGCAGCTCGACGCCAATCGCGTGATGGAAGGTGCTGCGGATCATCCCCTCGAACATCGCGCGGATCTCTTCCTCGGTGAGGAACGAGGTTTCGACGTCGATCTGCGTGAACTCCGGTTGGCGGTCGGCGCGCAAGTCCTCGTCGCGGAAGCATTTGGTGATCTGGTAGTAGCGGTCGAATCCGGCGACCATCAGCAATTGCTTGAAGAGTTGCGGCGACTGCGGCAATGCGAAGAACATGCCGTCGTGCACGCGGCTCGGCACGAGGTAGTCGCGCGCGCCCTCGGGCGTCGAGCGGGTCAGCATCGGCGTCTCGATGTCGATGAAACCGTTCGCGTCGAGGAACTTGCGGATCTCCATCGCGACGCGGTAGCGCAGCATCAGGTTGCGCTGCATCGTCGGGCGCCGCAAGTCGAGCACGCGATGGGTGAGGCGCGTCGTTTCCGACAGGTTCTCGTCGTCGAGCTGGAACGGCGGCGTGATGCTCGGATTGAGCACCTCGATCTCGAGGCACAGCACCTCGACCCGGCCGCTCGTGATGTTGGCGTTCGTCGTGCCTTCGGGGCGTGCGCGCACCTTGCCGATGATCTTCAGGCAGTACTCGTTGCGCACGTCCTCGGCGGTCGCGAACATCGCCGCACGGTCCGGATCGCAAACGATCTGCACCAGACCCTCGCGGTCGCGGAGATCGATGAAGATCACCCCGCCGTGGTCGCGGCGGCGATGCGCCCATCCCATCAGCGTCACGGTTTGGCCCATCAGCGCTTCGCTGACGAGGCCGCAGTAGGTCGTTCTCATCGGATCAACTCCAGGAATTCGATGCCACCGCGGCGAGTGCCGGCGGCGGCGAGGCACGAGGGGCGGCCGACGGCGGCAAGGCGGCAGGCGCCGCGCCCGAAGCGAACGCCGCTCCACCGAGCCGGGTCAATTTCGCGCCGTCTCGGTGACCGGCAAACTGGCGTGCGCGACCGCGGGCAGCGGCGGTGCGACCACGCCCATCGAGATCACGTACTTAAGCGCCTCGTCGACGCTCATCCGCAGCACGATGACGTCGGAGAGCGGCACCATCAGGAAGAAGCCCGAAGTCGGGTTCGGCGTCGTCGGCACGTACACGCTCAGGTAGTCGCCCGGCAGGTGCACCGCCGCCTCGCCGCCCGGACGGCCGGTGACGAAGGCGATCGTCCAGCTGCCGTGGCGCGGGTATTGCACGAGCACCGCCTCGCGAAAGGCGTTGCCGCTGCTCGAGAAAAGCGTGTCCGAGACCTGCTTCACCGAGCTGTAGATCGACTTCACGATCGGGATGTTGCTCAGCACCCGGCTGCCCTGCCGCAGTGCCCATTGACCGGCGATGTTCGTGGCGAAGACGCCGGTCAGCAGCAGCCCGAGCGCGACGACGAGAACCCCGAGGCCTGGGATCGCGAGCAGCACGTCGATGTAGCCGCCGGCCGCGGTCGGCAGGATCGCCTTGCCGCCGGTCAGGGCCCAGGCGAAGACGCCGTTGAGTGCGCCGAGCGCAGCCTGCAGCACCCAGATCGTGACGGCGAGCGGCAGCCAAACGAGCAGCCCGGCGATGAAGTACTTCCGCACGGCGACCGCCGCCTATTTGCTGCCGGAAGGCGGCGGGGTGGGCGCGGGCGCGGGTGGAGCTGCAGGCGCCGCATCGGCCTTTGAGCCACCCTTCGCGGAGGCGCTCGCGTCGCCCTTGTTGCCATCGGCAGGTGCCGATGTGGCCGCCCCGCCAGCGGCCGCGGCCGGCGCCGCTTCGCCGCCTTCCGCGCCCTTGGCGCCCTCCACGTCCGTCTTTTTCGACCCGGCCTTGTCGCCGCCGCGAAAGTCGGTCACGTACCAACCGGATCCTTTCAATTGAAATCCGGCCGCCGTCACCTGCTTCTGAAAGGTCGCCGCATGGCACTGCGGGCACTCGGTCAGGAGCGGATCGGACATCTTTTGAAGGAGGTCTTTCGCGTAGCCGCAGGTGCTGCAGCGATAGGCATAGATCGGCATGGCGGACCATCGATTCCAGGGCGCGACTTCCGCGAAGTCGAACCCGCGATTATAAGAGCGCGCCGATGATGGTCCGGACATCCGGAGGAGCCGGCGCGTTCGGCCGAGGCCTCAGCGCCAGTGCGCCCAGAGCTGAGCAGCGAGCACGCCGACCGCGATGCCGACACCCATCTGCAGAACGGTGCGCAGGCGCGACGGGCCGCGCCGTCGTTCGTCGAGGAGTGGCTTCAAGAACCTTTGTTCGACGGTCGAAAGCGTGTGCAGCGTCTGCTGAAGAAGCCGGGGCAGCTGGGGGAACAGCTGCACGAAGCGCGGCGCTTCCTTCTTGAGGTTTGCGAGCAGCCCGGCGATGCCCACCTGCTCGCGCATCCACTGCTCGAGGAACGGCTTCGCGGTCGCCCAGAGGTCGAGCTCCGGGTCGAGCTGCCGACCGAGTCCCTCGACGTTCAGCAACGTCTTCTGCAGCAGCACGAGCTGCGGCTGAATCGCGACATTGAAGCGCCGTGAGGCCTGGAACAACCGCAACAACACCTGGCCGAGCGAGATGTCCTTGAGCGGCCGATCGAAATGCGGCTCGCAAACGGCCCGGATCGCGCCTTCGAGCTGATCGACCCGCGTTTCGGCCGGTACCCAACCCGACTCGACATGCAGCTCCGCGACCCGCTTGTAGTCGCGCCGGAAGAAGGCGATGAAGTTCTGGGCGAGGTAGTCCTTGTCGAACTCGGTCAGCGTGCCGACGATGCCGAAATCGAGCGCGATGTAGCGGCCGAAGGTCGCCGGCTCGACCGACACCTGGATGTTGCCCGGGTGCATGTCCGCATGAAAGAAGCCGTCGCGAAACACCTGGGTGAAGAAGATCGTGACGCCGTCGCGCGCGAGCTTCGGGATGTCGACACCGGCGTCGCGCAGGCGCTGCACCTGCCCGATCGGTATGCCGTACATGCGCTCCATCACGATCACGCCCTGCGTGCAGAGCGGCCAGACCATCTCGGGGACGAGGATCAGGTCGAGCCGGGCCATGTTGCGCCGGAGCTGCGCCGCGTTCGCCGCCTCGCGAACGAGATCGAGCTCGTCGTGCAGGTGGTTCGCGAACTCGGCGACCACCTCGCGGGGCTTCAGCCGTCGGCCGTCGGCCGAGAGCCGCTCGACCCAGCCCGCCCAAAAGCGCATCAGCGCAAGGTCGTCGTCGATGACCCTGAGCATGCCCGGGCGCAGAACTTTCACCGCGACCTCTCGGCCGTCCAGCAGCCGGGCGAAATGCACCTGCGCGATCGACGCGCTGGCGACCGGCTCGGTGTCGAAGCGGGCGAACACCGCCTCGATCGGGCGACCGAACGCCTGCTCGACCAGCGCGCGTGCGACAGCGCCCGGAAAAGGCGGCACCCGGTCCTGAAGGCGCGCCAGTTCGTCAGCGAAGTCCGGCGACAAAAGGTCGCGTCGCGTCGACAAGACCTGTCCGAATTTGACAAAAATCGGCCCGAGGCGCTCTAGCGCGAGCCGCAGTCGCACGGCTGGCGGCGTATCGAGGCGGCGCCCCGGCGTCAGCGATCGCACCACCCGGCGCACGCCGGAACTGCGCATCCCCGAAAGCGCCAGCTCGTCGAGGCCGAACCGAAGCACGGTGATCGTGATGAAGACCAGCCGGGCGATGTGCCTCAACGATGTCCCTCGTCGGCGACGCGCTCGGGCCGGACGCCCGCGCCGATCATCGGCGGGCGGCCAGGCCGCCGACCGTTCGCGCGGCCCCGCGCAACCCGGCCGCGATCGCGCCGCCGATGCGGGTGATCTCGCGCGCCGGGATCGGGCCGACGACGCGCGCCAGATCGTCCTCCACATCCCACCGCAGGTTGGCGAACAACCAGTTCAGGTCGGCGGCGAGCGCCGCGTCGCCGGCAATCTCGATGCGCGGCCGCACGCCCATCAGCGCCTGCGCAGCCGCGAGCGCCGGGTTCGAGGCGTCGACCGTGATCTGCAGGTCGGCGGCGTCGGTGCCGGCGACATCGAGCCGTTCGAGCAGGCCCGCCGGGGTGATGCCGAAGCGGGTCGGCGCGAACGCCGGCAGCGGCGCCGGCAAGCCGGACAGGCGCCACTCGAGGGTTCGGCCGACGTGACCGGCCAGACGATGGCTGGCCGCCGGTTCGGCCGCCAGGACGTGGTTGATCAGCAGGGTCAGGCGGTCGAGCGTCGCATCGCCGAGCTGATTTCCGAGGCTGTGAAGCATTTCCCGATTGTAGGCAGCGCGCCCGGACGGCTTGTCGACTCGGCTCGGCCGGGAGTTCGTTTGCGGGGACAATCCGGGTTTTGCGGCCCGCCGTCCAGCCGAGGCACGTCGCCTGCTACGAGAGGCGGTGGGCCGCATGCCATGGCCGACGCGACCGAGCCGCCTGGCCTGCCAGGCGGCCACCCCAGCACCGATGTTCGACGACCGGACCTACAAGCGAACCTTCTACAGCGCACCCCAGTCGGTGACCTCGCTGGTCGCGGCGTTCCTCGAGCCGGGTGTCACGGTCGCGACCTTCATGCTGGCGACGCAAGTCGCCGACGGACGGATCGACCGGCCGGCGTTGACGCTGTGCCTGCTGGTGTTCGCGCTGACCTTCCCGGGGCGCAATCATTTTCGCGACAACCTGATCGCTTCGGGCGTCGACATCCTGTCGTCGTGGGCGACGCTGGTGACGATCCTCGCGCTTTGCGGTTACGCCACCCGAAGCCTACAGTTCTTTGACGAAAAAGTGCTGATCGCCTGGATCGTCCTGACGCCGACGCTGCAGTGGGCAGCGGTCTGGATCGGCAAGATGGTCGTGCAGCATGCTTCGGCGCAGCCGAGCGCACGCCGGCGTGCGGTGGTCGTCGGCGCCAGCACGCTCGGCGTCAAGGTTGCCAAGGCGCTGGCTGAGAGCAGCGACCACGGCGTCGACTTCATCGGTTATTTCGACGACCGCAGCGACGACCGGCTCGACCAGGAAGCGAGTGTGCGGCGGCTCGGCGGCCTGCGTGACGTTGCCGCCTACGTCACCGAGCACGGTGTGCGCGACGTCTACATCACGCTGCCGCTCGGCTCGCAACCGCGGATCGTCGCGCTGCTCGAGCAGGTTCAGGGAACGACCGCCTCGCTGTTCTTCGTGCCCGACGTGTTCGGCATCAGCATCATCCAGGGCCGCCTGCAGGACATGAACGGCGTGCCCGTGGTCGGCATCTGCGAGACGCCGTTCACCGGCACTAATGACTTGGTGAAGCGGGTCAGCGACATCGTGCTAGCGACCCTGATCCTGCTGCTGATCTCGCCGATCCTGCTCGGTCTGGCGCTTGGCGTGAAGCTCACCTCGCCCGGGCCGGCGATCTTCCGCCAGCGCCGCAACGGGCTCGACGGCAGCGAGATCATCGTCTACAAGTTCCGCTCCATGCGGACCCAGGACAACGGCGCGGTCGTGCGCCAGGCGATCAAGGGCGATCCGCGCATCACGCCGTTCGGCGCCTTCCTGCGCCGCACCTCACTGGACGAGCTTCCGCAGTTCATCAACGTGCTGCAGGGACGGATGAGCATCGTCGGCCCGCGCCCCCATGCCGTCGCGCACAACGAGGAGTACCGGCAGCTCATCAAGGCCTACATGGTCCGGCACAAGGTGAAGCCGGGCATCACGGGCTGGGCGCAGGTCAACGGTCACCGTGGCGAGACCGACACGATCGAAAAGATGCGCGCGCGCGTCGAATACGATCTCGAATACCTGCGGAACTGGTCGCTCGGCCTCGATCTGCAGATCATCGTTCGCACGATCCGGCTGGTGTTCTTCGACCGGCACGCCTACTGATTCGAGGCGTCTGCGTTGCGCCGCATCACTTCGATCGCCTGTTTACCTGTCCGACCGTCCGCCCGAGGAAGCCCGATGCCCGCTCGCCCGATGTTCCGAACCCGGCCGCTCCTGGCCGCGATCGCCCTGCTGACGGGCGGCTCCGCGGCCTGCGCCGATGAGCCGAACCCGTATTACATCGGCGTCACGGAGTCGGTGACGCACGACTCGAACGTCTACCGGATCCCCGACGGTCCTTCGGGCACCTATTGGTCGACCGGTCTCGTCGGCGGCTTCGATCAGTCGATCGGCCGTCAGCACTTCTCCGGCACCGGCAACCTCACCTACAACAATTACGGCAGCGGCACCTCGGTGCTCGACAACACGAGCTACGGCGTGAATGCCGGCTGGGACTGGTCGACCATCGAGCGGCTGTCGGGCTCGCTGAACGCTTCGGCGACGCAAGGCCTGGCCAGCTACGGCGGCAACGCCACTTTGCCGACCACCGACCGCAACCTCCTCCGCACCGATCAGATCGGTGGCTCCGTTCGCTACGGCGGGAATGGGCGGTTCTCGGTCGGCGCCGATTACCGGCACAGCCGGGTCCGCTACTCGGCGCCCGAGTACTTCGCTTCCGAGTCGTCGGCCGATTCGTACGGCGCCGGCGTCTACTACAACGTCAATCCGGATATGACGCTCGGCGTGGGCTACCGGCTGTCGAAAACCGACTCGCCCTTCGGCAGCCAGATCGGCCCGAACACCTACGAGGGCGTGTCGAGCCGCGGCCGCAACATCGACCTGTCGGCGAACTACCACTACTCCGCGCAGACGAACTTCAACGGGCGGCTGAGCTTCACTCGCCAATCGAATTCGGGCGCGGCCGGCCAGGACTTCTCCGGGCTGACGGGCGCGCTGACCGCCGCCTACATGCCGACCGGAAAGATCGGCCTCAACCTCACGTTCGCGCGCGACGCCGGCACGAACGGCAATTTCTTCAACGCCACGACCACGCCCACCACGGGGACGGCGACGACGCCGACGACCGCGACGATTCTCGGGCTCTACCAGTCGAGCCAGGTGACGAACAGCCTGAGTCTCGGCGCGACCTACGCCGCGACCGCCAAGATCGGTGCCACCGCCGGCTACACGTACCGGCATGCACGGATCGTCGGCACGACGACCGCGGGCGGATTTTCGAACGGCAACGAGTACACCGACAACCTGCGCCTGGCGTCGCTGGGGGTCAATTACGCCGCCTTGCGCTGGCTTTCGCTCGGCTGCAATCTTTCGCACGAGAACCGCAACGTCAGCTCGACATCGGGCTTCACATACAGCGCCAATGTGATCGGCTGCAGCGTTCAGGCCAGTCTGCGATGACACGCGAACATTTGCCCGGCCAGCGTGGCGCCCCCTCGCGCGGGGGCCGGACATGAGCGCCCACCGGGTCCTCCTCACCGGCGCGACCGGCTTCATCGGTTCGCACACCTGGCTGGCGTTGCTCGACGCCGGCTTCGAAGTGATCGGTGTCGACGACTTCTCCAACAGCTCGCCGCGGGTCGTCGACCGGCTCGCGACCTTGAGCGGCACGACGCCCGAGTTCGTTCGCGCCGACGTCTGCGACGCAGCCGCCCTCGAAGCCGCCTTTACACGCCGGCCGGTGGACGCGGTCATCCACTTCGCCGCGTTCAAGGCGGTCGGCGAAAGCACCGCCAAGCCGCTCGAGTACTACGCCAACAACCTCGGCGGCTTGCTGAACCTCGGCCGCACGATGGCACGGCAGGGCTGCAAGACGCTCGTCTTCAGTTCGAGCGCGACGGTCTACGGCCGGCCCGAGCAGCTGCCGATTCGCGAAGATGCCGCGCTCTCGGCCACCAACCCCTACGGCGCGACCAAGCTGATAGGCGAGAACATCCTGCGCGATCTCGAACGCGCGGATCCCGAATGGTCGATCGCCTTGTTGCGCTACTTCAACCCGGTCGGCGCCCACCCGAGCGGCGCGATCGGCGAAGACCCGCGCGGCATCCCGAATAACCTGCTGCCCTTCGTCGCCCAGGTCGCGGTCGGGCGGCGCGAGCGTTTGCAGGTTTTCGGCAACGACTACGCCACACCCGACGGCACCGGGGTGCGTGATTACATCCATGTGCTCGACGTCGCCGCCGGCCACGTCAAAGCGCTCGACCACCTGCTCCGCGAGCGGCGCTCCGTCACGGCGAACCTCGGCACCGGCCGCGGCCACAGCGTGCTCGAGGTCGTGCGGGCCTTCGAGCGCGCCAGCGGCCGATCCATCCCCTGCGACTTCGTGGCGCGGCGACCTGGCGACATCGACGCGAGCTATGCCGACGCCACCCTCGCCAACCAGCTGTTCGGCTGGCATGCGACGCGCGACCTCGACGCGATGTGCGCGGACAGCTGGCGCTGGCAGCGGCAGAACCCCGACGGCCTGGCGGCGTAGGCCCTGCGCGTCCCTATTCTCGAGCGAGTCCACGATGACCAAGATCCAAGTGCAGCCGGTGGTGATGGCGGGCGGCAGCGGCACGCGCCTCTGGCCGCTCTCGCGGGCGCAGCACCCGAAGCAGTTCCTCGTGCTGCAAGGCAACCGCAGTCTCTTCCAGCAGGCCGCCCACCGCGTCGGTGCGTTCTCTGCCGACGACATCGAGGTCGCGCCCGCCTGCATCGTCGGCAACGAGGAGCACCGCTTTCTCGTGCTCGATCAACTGCGTGAAGTGCCGTTGAAGCACGGCGCGGTGCTGCTCGAGCCGATCGGCCGCAACACCGCCCCGGCAATGACCCTGGCAGCGCTGAACGCGCTCGAAGCCGACACCGACCCGGTGCTGGTCGTCACGCCGGCCGACCAGACGGTGACCGACGAGGCGGCGTTCAGCGCCGCGCTGCAGCGCGCAGTTCGCGTGGCCGCCGACGGCACGATCGTGATCCTGGGCGTTCGGCCCGATCGGCCGGAGACCGGCTTCGGCTACATCCGGACCGGTGCTGCGCCGGCCGCTGGCGACGCGCTCGGCGTCGCCGAATTCGTCGAGAAGCCGGACCTCGCGACCGCCGAGCGCTATCTCGCCTCGGGCGACTACTACTGGAACAGCGGCATGTTCGTCGTGCGGGCCTCGGTGTGGCTCGCCGCCCTCGAGCGCTTCCGGCCCGACATCGCCGAAGCCGCGCGCAAGGCCTGGGCGAGCCGGGTCGTCGATGCCAGCTTCGTCCGGCCCGGCAAGACCGAGTTCGAAGCCATCCCGAGCGAATCGGTCGATTACGCGGTGATCGAGCGGGTTCCCGCGGATGCGGCCCGCGCCGGCATCGGCGCCGACGGGTTGCGCATCCGGATGGTGCCACTCGCCGCCGGCTGGTCCGACCTCGGCGCCTGGGACGCCGTTTGGCAGGTAAGCCCCAAGGACGCTGCCGGAAACGCCAGCACCGGCGACACGATGGTCAGCGACAGCCGCAACACGCTGGTGCACGCCACCAGCCGGCTGGTGGGCGTGGTCGGACTCGACGATGTCGTGGTCATCGAAACGCCCGACGCGGTGCTCGTCGCCGACCGTTCGCGCAGCCAGGAGGTCAAGGCGATCGTCGGCCGGCTGACCGGTGCCGGACGCAGCGAGCAGACGCTGCACCGCCAGGTCCATCGCCCCTGGGGCTGGTACGACTCGATCGACTCGGGCTCGCGCTTCCAGGTCAAACGGATCATGGTCAAGCCCGGCGCCAGCCTGAGCCTGCAGATGCACCACCACCGCGCCGAGCACTGGATCGTCGTGAGCGGCACGGCCGAGGTGACGAACGGCGACCAGGTGATCCTGCTGAGCGAGAACCAAAGCACCTACATCCCGCTCGGCACCACCCACCGCCTCGCGAACCCGGGCAAGGTGCCGCTCGAGATCATCGAGGTTCAGTCGGGCAGCTACCTGGGCGAGGACGACATCGTGCGCTTCCAGGACACCTACGGGCGGGGTTAGTGGCCGTGGCGCCGACCGTGGCCGTGATTGGCCTCGGCTACGTCGGCCTGCCGCTGGTGGTCGAGTTCGGCCGGCTCGGCCGGACGATCGGTTTCGACGTGCTGCAGCAGAAGGTCGCGAAGTGCCGCGCCGGCCGTGATCCTTCGCGCGAGATCGCCGACGCCGACATGGCGCGCGCGGTCCATGCCGAGTACACGACCGACCCGGCGGCGCTGCGCGAAGCCGACATCGTGCTGATCGCGGTGCCGACCCCCGTGGATGCCGCGCACATTCCGGATCTCGGCCCGCTGATCGAAGCCAGCCGTGCGCTCGGCGCGAACCTGAAACCCGGGGCGACGGTGGTCTACGAGTCGACCGTCTACCCGGGCGCCACCGAGGAAGTGTGCATCCCGGTGCTCGAAGCAGCCTCAGGACTTCTCTGGAAGCACGACTTCTTCGTCGGCTACAGCCCCGAGCGCATCAACCCCGGCGACCGCGACCACACGCTCACCAACGTGCTGAAGGTGGTCGCCGGCGACAGCCCCGAAACCCTCGACCGCGTTGCCGCGCTCTATGAACGGGTGGTGCGCCCCGGCGTGCACCGCTGCTCGAGCATCAAGGCAGCCGAGGCCTGCAAGGTGATCGAGAACACACAGCGCGACCTGAACATCGCCCTGATGAACGAGCTGGCGATCATCTTCGACCGGATCGGCATCGACACCGCCGAGGTGCTCGAAGCGGCTGGCACGAAGTGGAACTTTCTCCGCTTCAAGCCGGGCCTCGTCGGCGGCCACTGCATCGGCGTCGACCCGTACTACCTGACCCACAAGGCCGAGATGCTCGGCTACCACCCGCAGGTCATCCTGGCGGGCCGGCGCATCAACGACGGCATGGGCAAGTACATCGCCGAGCAAACGGTCAAGCAGATGATCGCCAACGGCAGCGCGGTCAAGGGAGCCCGGGTCAACGTGCTCGGCCTCACGTTCAAGGAAAATTGCGCCGATCTGCGCAACAGCAAGGTTCTCGACATCGTCGCCGAGCTTCGCAGCTACGGCGTCGAAGTCGCGGTCCACGATCCGGAGGCCGACCCGGACGAGGCTCGCGAGCAGCACGGCATCGTGTTGCGCGCCTGGGAAGCGCTGCCGCGTGCGGATGCGATCATCGCCGCGGTCGCGCATCGGTGCTACCGCGAACTCGACGTCGCCGAGCTGGTCGCGATCGCGTCGTCGCGGGCCTGTTTCGTCGACGTCAAATCAGCCTTCGACCGCAGCGCCCTGGAAGCCGCCGGCCTTTCGGTCTGGCGCCTGTAAAGCCGGCTCCGCGGCCCTTTCATTCCTTCGTTTCTTCGACCTCCATCGACATGATCCTCGTCACCGGCGGCGCCGGCTTCATCGGCGCAAACTTCGTCCTCGACTGGCTGCAGGTGCACGACGAACCGGTCCTGAACCTGGATGCACTGACCTACGCGGGCAACCTCGAGAGCCTCGCGACGCTCGACGGCGATCCGCGGCACGTGTTCGTCCAGGGCAGCATCGGCGATCGGCCGCTGCTCGATCGGTTGTTCGACGCGCACCGGCCGCGCGCGGTCGTGCATTTCGCCGCCGAAAGCCACGTCGATCGCAGCATCCACGGACCCGGCGACTTCATCAAAACGAATGTCGAAGGCACGTTCACGCTCCTCGAGGCGGCGCGCCGGCACTGGTCGTCGCTCGAGGATGCCGAGAAATGCGCATTCCGTTTCCACCACGTCTCGACCGACGAGGTCTACGGCTCGCTGGGTGTCCACGACGCGCCGTTCACCGAAGACCACGTCTACGAACCCAACAGCCCCTACTCGGCGAGCAAGGCGGCGAGCGACCACCTGGTCCGCGCCTGGCACCACACCTACGGCCTGCCGGTCGTGACGACCAACTGCTCGAACAACTACGGGCCCTACCACTTCCCTGAGAAGCTGATCCCGCTGATGATCGTCAACGCGCTGGCGGGCAAACCCCTGCCGGTGTATGGCGACGGTCAGCAGGTGCGCGACTGGCTCTACGTAAAGGACCACGCCAGCGCGATCCGCGAGGTGCTGGCGCGCGGCCGGCTCGGTGAAACCTACAACGTCGGCGGCTGGAACGAGAAGCCGAATCTCGAGATCGTGCGCACCGTCTGCGCTCTCCTCGACGAGATGAAGCCCGACCCCGCCGGCAGCTACAGCCGCCTGATCACCTTCGTGACCGACCGCCCGGGCCACGACCGCCGCTACGCGATCGACGCGCGCAAGCTCGAGCGCGAGTTCGGCTGGCGGCCCGCCGAGACCTTCGAGACCGGCATCCGCAAAACCGTCCGCTGGTACCTCGACCACGGCGATTGGGTCGCCCACGTGCAGAGCGGCGCCTACCGCGACTGGGTCACGACGAACTACGACGATCGGGCCGGGCGATGAAGATCCTTCTGCTCGGCAAGAACGGCCAGGTCGGCTGGGAACTGCAGCGATCGCTGGCGCCGCTCGGTGCGCTGACGGCGCTCGACTTCGACAGCCCCGCGCCCCTGACGGCCGACTTCTCGCACCCGGAGTCGCTCGCGGCGACGGTTCGCGCCGTGGCGCCCGATTTGATCGTCAATGCCGCCGCGCACACGGCGGTCGACAAGGCCGAGAGCGAACCCGCCCTGGCGCGCGCGCTGAACGCGCTCTCGCCCGGAGTGCTGGGGCGCGCGGCGGCCGCGAGCGGCGCGCTGCTCGTGCACTACAGCACCGACTACGTTTTCGACGGCAGCGGCTCGGCGCCCTGGACGGAAGACGCAGCCACCGCGCCGTTGAGCGTCTACGGTGCGACCAAGCTCGAAGGCGAGGAGGCGATCCGCGCCAGCGGCTGCCGGCACCTGATCTTCCGCACCAGCTGGGTCTACGCGGCCCGCGGCGGCAACTTCGCCAAGACCATGCTGCGCCTGGCGGCCGAACGTGACCGCCTCACCGTCATCGACGACCAAATCGGCGCCCCGACGGGTGCCGATCTGCTGGCCGACCTCACCGCGCACGCGGTTCGATCGGCCAGCGAGCGACCGGGTCTGCTGGGAACCTACCATGCGGTCGCCTCGGGAGAGACGAGCTGGCACGGCTACGCGAGCCACGTGATCGAGTTCGCACGCGCTGCCGGGCAGCCGATCAAAGTGGCGGGCGACGCCATCCTGCCGGTGCCGACCAGCGCCTTTCCGACGGCCGCCCGACGGCCCGGCAACTCGCGCATGAGCACCCGCAAATTAACCACGGCGTTCGCGCTTTCGTTGCCTCCCTGGCAAGCCGGCGTCGAGCGGATGTTGCGCGAGACTTTCGGCTGAACGCCGTCGGATCCTCGCTCTCCTTCCTGGCCGCCGCTCCGCCGACACCACCGCGGCAAAAGTAACCGTTTGAAAACACGGCGTGGTCCGGCAGCAGGCGGTTGGCGCTCGGCGACACCATGGTTGCCGATACGGTGTCAACGCGCCGTCGTGGCTGGCGATCGTGACTGGGACTAGCGCCCGGTTTGCGACATGCATCTACGACCGGGCCGCGCGCCGTGCAATCGTTCATTTCTTCGGCGCCGCACGGTCGCATAACCGTGCCTTTTTCGGCGTCCCAAATCTCGCGTCGACCGTAGAATTTTCCTGATCGGTCGTTCGCAAAACGAAGCGGTGTCCCCATGCGACTGGCGTGCCCCTCCCCTATGAAGACATTGCCGTCTACCGTGGCCAGCGCGCCGCGGCACCGGAACCGATCGCGCCTGTTGAACGTCTGGGTCGACAACCTGTCGATGGCGGAGCTCGTCGCGAACCTGAACCAAGGCACGGTCTACACGCTCAACCTCGACCACTGTTATCTGCTGCAACGAAACCGCGAGTTCCTCGAGGCCTACCAGCAGGCCGACTTCGTCACGTCGGATAGCAACTACGTATTCCTGGCGCTTCGGATGCTCGGACGGGGGGTCGAGGAAAAGCTGTCCGGCTCCGACATCGTGCCCGCGTTCTACCGCCACCATGCCGGGAATCCGGCGGTCACGATGTTCCTGCTCGGTGCCGGCCCGGGTGTGGCCGCGCGGGCACGTGACCGGATCAACGCGAAGGTCGGGCGAGAGATGGTGGTCGGGGCGCACGGGCCATCGATGCGCTTCGTCGACGACTCTGCCGAGATCGACGAGGCGATCGCGATGATCAACGCTTCAGGCGCGACCGCCCTAATCGTCGGCCTCGGGGCGCCCAAGCAGGAAATCTGGATCAAACGTTATCGCGACCGGATGCCGAACGTGCGCGTCTTCATGGGCGTCGGTGCGACGCTCGACTACGAAGCCGGAACCGTCGCCCGGGCGCCGAGTTGGATGTCGCACGCCGGGCTCGAGTGGATGTACCGCGTGGTCACCGAGCCGAAACGTTATTGGCGGCGCTACGTGCGCGACCTCGAGTTTTTCTGGCTGGTGATTCTCGACTGGCTCGGTTACTACCGGCCGCCGGCGATGCCATCGTCCACCCCGACGCCGGGTTGAACCGGCGCCGTCACCGCGCGTCGTTTCGACGGCCCGGCTGACGCCTACTTCTTCGGCGGACCGTCTCTGTCGGTCCGCACCCAGTCGCGTTGGCGAGCGGTGAACCACTTCAGGTAGATCGGCAGCTTGCCCGCGACGTACGCCGGGATCGCCGCACACTCGGCTGGCCCGATCAGGTCGCGAGCATGGCGATGCCAGGCGAGCGCGACCGACGCGACCAGGCCGCAGGCGGCGGCCAAAGCGATCCAGAACGGCGCGATCACCGCGGTCGCGAGCGCCCAGGCCCCGGTGACCAGCAACGCGGCGGTCTGCAGTACCGCGAACGATGCGAGCGGCGGCACCGAGAGGTCGAGCGCCATCGCCACCAACGACCGTGGACCGCGCCGAAGGCCGCGCAGCAGCAGCGGCCCCACCCGGCCGACGATCATCGCCAAGTGCCCGTGTTCCCAGCGGGTGCGCTGCGAGCGGCTGGCGGCCGCCTCACCAGCGAACCGGCTGGTGACGAGTGCCGACGGGCAGAACACCGGAGGCGTGCCGGCCGCTGCCAGTGCCAGGCCGAGCTCCATGTCCTCGACCAGATGACCCGAGGCCAGCGGGGCCGTCGCGATTACCTTCCATGGGAACGCCATCCCAGTGCCCATCAGCTGGCACGGCCAGCCGAGCGCCCGGCATCCGAGCGGCCGCACCTGGTTGCGCACGCGCCAGGCGAATTCGGCGACACGCTGGCCGACGCCCGCGCCTTCCGCCGACCGCATCAGATAGAGCGCCTGCGCCGGCCTTTCGGTGGCCGCTGCGAGCCGGGCGAGGCTGCCGAGCGCACCGGCCTGTAGTTCGCAGTCGGCATCGACGATGACGACCACCTCGACCGGTGCGGCGGCGAAATGGCGCACTCCGTAGTCGAGCGCGTAGCCCTTGCCGCGGCGCGCCGGATCGTGACGCTCGACGACTTCGGCGCCCGCTGCGTGGGCGATCCACGCGGTCGTGTCGTCGCAGTTGTCAGCCACCACCAGCAGACGATCGGCCGGCTCGAGTTGCGCTCGCACGCTCGCGAGCGCCGTCGCGATACCGGCAGCCTCGTTGTGGGCCGGCATCAAGACACCGATCCTCGGCCGCGCCCCCAACGTGGCAACGGGGGCGAACACCGTCGCCCGCGGCGCGGCGAGCACCTGGACGAACAGCACCAGCGCCGGCACGGCGAGCAACAGCGCCCCAAGCCCGAGCACCATGCTTGTCACGACGACAACGGCGGCACTCATGCAGCCCGCGCCGCCTCGGCCGCGGGCGCCGAACGCTCGAACAGCGCGCGCAGCTTGGCCGCTTCGACGTCGGCGTCGTGACGCTCGAGCACGCGTGCCCGCGCCAGCCGGCCCATGTCCGCCAGCGCCTCGGGCGACGCTTTCAAGCAGGCGGCGATCGCGTTCGTCAAGGCATCGACATCGCCAGCCGGCACCAGCCAGCCGGTGACGCCGTCGACCACCAGCTCGGGGATGCCGGCGACCAGGGTGCTGACCACCGGGCGCCCCAGCGCCATGGCTTCCATGATGACCACCGGGAGCCCCTCCGCGAAACTCGGCAGCACCAGCGCACGGGCGGCCTCGAGTTCACGGCGCACCGCGTCGCTGTCGATCCAGCCGGTGATGCGCACCCGGTCGCCGAGGCCGAGGCGTGCGCAGCGTGCCTCGATCTCCGCGCGCATCTCGCCGTCGCCAGCGAGGACCAGTTCCGGCTCGGCGCCCGCGGCCGCGAGCCGCGCCATCGCCTCGACGAGGAGCAATTGTCCTTTCTGCTCGCAGAGCCGACCGACGCAGACCAGCCGCCGGTTGGCGGGCGGCGCGCCGGCGGCCGATTCGCTGAAGGCCCGATCGATGCCGCAATGCACCACCTCGACGGCGGCCCAGCGCTCCGGCTTCAGCCACCGGTAGAGCTGGCTGCGACCGAAGGAACTGATCGCCACCACGAACGCCGCACGCCGCATCTTTTCGCCCAGCCCGAGCGCCTGCGGCTTGTCGAACTCCTCCGGCCCATGCACGGTGAAGCTGTACGGCGGGCCGCCGAGCGCCCGCGCCAACATCGCCACTTCAGCCGCGTTGGTGCCGAAGTGCGCATGCAGGTGGACCGATCCGGCGCGTTCGATCGATTCGGCGACGACGCAGGCCTCGGCCAGGTAGATCAGGTGAACCGGCCACGGGCGTTCGGCGCCGCGGCTGCTCGCAAGCGCCAGGCGAAGCGCCCGGCCGAAGCGTCGCGGCCGGCGCCATAGCGCCCTCAGCAGCGCCCTCAGCAGCGGCGCGGCGCCGCCACGGAGCACATAGGCGGTCCGTTCCTGTTCGATCCGGTCCATCGCGTCGGGAACGTCGGCGTCCCAACCGCGCAGGGCAAGGCGCTGCACCCTGACGCCCAGCCGTTCGAGCGCCAGGATCTCGCGCCGGATAAAGGTGTGGCTCGTCTTCGGATATTGGTTGACGAGGTAGGCGACCTTCATTTGTATTCGATCAAACCGCCGCGTGCACCCGTCAGCAACCGGGCACGGAACTGCACCATGCCGAACGCTTCGGCGAATTTGCCGAGCACGAGAAAAAACGCGCGCGCCCAGCGTTGATCGACGGGCCCCGGGGTGCGAAGAAACAGACGCACGACCTGCAGCGGATAGACCAGCCAGCCGATCGCCGCCCCGGGGCCGAGCACCGGCAGTATCAGCAGCAGCCCGATGGGCAGCCAAAGCCCCCAGACCAGCGCGCTGCGCTGTTCGCGCACCCAATGGCGCTCCGAAGCGGCGCCATGGAGAAGCGCACCCTCGGCGAACGCATGCCCCGCGCGCATCGACCGCTTCCACCACTGACCAAAGCGCGTCATCGCGGCATCGTGCAGTGTCATCTCGTGGCCTAGCCGCCAGATGCGGCCGCCGTTCGCTCGCAGGCGCACGCACAGCTCGGGCTCCTCGCCGGCGATCAGCTCGGGACGAAAGCCGCCGACCGCGACGAAGGCGGCGCGCCGCATCAACGCATCGCCGCCGCAGGCCTTCGCCTCGCCGACCGGCGTGTCCCACTCGATGTCGCAGAGCCGGTTGTAGACGGAACGATCGGGCTCGCGCTCGCGGCGACGGCCGCACACCACGACGACCTCGGAATTCGCATCGAGGAACCGCACGGCGGCGTCGATCCAGCCGGAATCGACGACGCAGTCGCCGTCGACGAATTGAACCAGCTCGGTTTCCGGCCAGTGTGCGAAAAGGCGGGCCGCCCCCTCGTTCCGGGCCCGCGCCGCCGTGAACGGCGTTGCCAGGTCGAGCGCGAGCACGTCCGCGCCCATGGCCGCGGCACGCGCCGGAGAGCCATCCGTCGACTTCGAATCGACGTAGACCACGCGCGGCAATGAGGCCGACAGCGAGGCGAGGCAGCGCCCGAGCCGATCGCCTTCGTTGCGGCCGATCACGACGACGCCGACGCGCCGCGCCCGAGCTTCGGGGCTCGGCTCGAGCGCCGTCATCACGGCGGCATGCGCCGACGCGGCTTGACGATCGCCGGCACGCCGACCGCGATCGAATCGTCGGGCACGTCGCGGGTGACCACCGCATTGGCACCGATCGAGACGTTGTTGCCGATGCGGATCCGCCCGAGCACCTTGGCGCCGGTGCCGATGTCGACGTTGTCGCCGATGAAGGGTGCGCAGGGATCGTCCAGCCGCGCCAGACCGACGACCACCCCGCTCCGGATGCGGCAGTTGTCGCCGAAGCGGGCATAGCCGCTGATCACGATGCCGCCGAAGTGGTCGATCACGAAGTTGCGGCCCACGCTGACCTCGCACGGCATTTCGATACCCGTGACGATTTGCACGGCCTTGAAGAGCGGCTGATAGAAAAATGTGCCCAATATCTTGCGAGCCAGCCGCCAGCGGCGGGTGTAGGCCCATCGACCGAAGCGGTAGACCGTCATCGCCCAGAACCCCTGGGCGCCGATACGGCCGGCGTGCGCGCGTAGATCGGCTCGGACGTTGGGAAACAATGTGCGTTCCAGCAGTCGAAAACCTGTCGATTACCGCTGTAGTGAACTCAGTGGTCGCGGCCGAGAAGTCGCTTCGAGATGGGGCCCCGACTTCTTCCGGACAAACGGGCGCTCCACCAAGTGCCAACTGAGGAATCCAGCAGCCACTGACAGGGGCCAAGCAAACATAAATAGCCGCAACGGCTCAATTTTGCTGCCGTATAGCGCGACTACTATCTGCAGCAAAGGAAAAGAGTAGAGATAAACGCCATAAGAAAAGTCGCCGTGCCGAGCAAAGTTACTCAGGTAAGGAATCGGCAATACCGCCAGCCAAAACAAAATGTAGGCCGCAGTAAACGGCAGCAAAAGTTGAAGACTCTGAGGTACGAACGACGCGACGATTATACCAAGACCGCATATAAGAACCCCGCGACCGTGCAACCACCGATCGCCGCGCAATGAGTGAAACGCCATTCCAACTAGAAAGAACGGGAGCAGCCGCGCATAAAGAGGTGGATAGCCAAAAATTAAGCCGAGAAAGCTGCCACCAGGATGGAGCTCAAACATGCGGAATACGAAGCTTGTTAGAATCGCTATAAAGAACGCGGCCCATATTAGCTTGCGGCGCATTAGCCAACCGGCGCGGCCGCTCAGCAAAACCCCTATGTAACACCAAAACTCGTACGAGATCGACCACAATGAGCCATTGACCGGGCCAGGTGCCGGATTAGTTTTAAACGCCGGGCCCGGCACTGCCTCCAGTAATCGAAGTGTTTGACCCAGGAAATGAGCTACGAATTTTGGAGTGGGCTGGTAGTCGTCGGGATAAGAAAAAAGCGGTACCACGACAAACGCCCCCAGAAGCGTCGCTACAACAAAACCGGGATAAATGCGGGCTACACGCTTGCGTAGAAACGCTCCTACGCTCGGCCTCGCAACCCAGCTTTGCGATATCAAATAGCCGCTAATAATAAAAAAACAATCGACTGCCAATACACCAAAAGTTAGTTGATGTCCAGTCAGAACCGCAAGTGGTTCATGATCTTCGTTCCCGGTCGCAAGCGGGAAACTGTGGGAATACACAACGAGCGTTGCCAGCGCGAACCGCAAAAAGTCGAAGTTGTTTCGCCCGATTATAGGGCGGTGATGCAATTTGATCAAACCGGTTATTTAGTTAAATGCGTTAGAACTTAATCAACGTGTCGAATGTCGTGCGAACTTCGTGCGCCGCAATATCGACCACATTAAAGTGTTCCGTTGCCAAACAGAGGCTATGCCGTGCCCGTGACGACGTCGCATGGCTGATTTAACGGCGAGCACCGCATCGCTGAATAATGACAGTAACAGCGCCAAAAATAGCCCTGTTCGGCCGTGATGCTTGCGGTAGTACAATAAACCGCTCTCTATCTGTAATGCAGACAGCTGGTGGCCACCCGCCGTGATTACACCATCTGTCTTCGCGCTTTCGCCGCCGATGTGCACCACCGTCGTGTAAGGGTAGTACATCACTCGCCAGCCAGCAGCTTTCACGGCCTGGCAGTGGTCGACCTCTTCGTAATAGAGGAAAAAGCGGTCGTCGAACAGGCCGACTTGGTCAAGGACAGTCTTGCGGACCAAGTAGTAGCAGCCGGGAACCCAGTCACATTCCCGCGGCGCCATGTGGTCCCACGTCATGTCGTCGACAAGCCGCAAACCAGGAAAAAAACGGGCCAGCCCAACCTGCGCAACGAATTCGTTCCATGGTGTGGGGAAATAGCGGCAGGAAGGCTGGAGGCTTCCGTCACGCCCGACGAGCCGGACGCCGAGCACCGCGCAGTCGGGATGCTCGTCAAGATATTGAACGGTTTGCAGCACCGCCCCGGGCTCGACGAAGGCGTCGGTATTCAGCAGAAGAACGTATCGTCCATGCGCCCTAGTAAGCGCTTGATTGTTGGCGCGCCCAAACCCCACATTAATATCGTTGAAGAGCAAGTCGCAGTCCGCGAACTCGCGGAGCAATACCTCAGGCGATCCATCGCGAGAGGCATTGTCCACAATAACAATTTGCAGGCATAAACCTTCGGCACCGGCGCGCAGCGCGTCGAGACAAGGACGAAGCAGCAGCTTCGTGTTGTAGTTGACGATGATCGCGGTCAGGTCGACAGGCGAAGTGGTCATTGTCGACTTCGCGCACCTGAAATCACGCGTTTGTATAGATCGATGGACTGCTTGGCGACGCCGCGCGCCGAGTGGCGTTCAATCACGTGTCTTCGTGCCGCCTCGCCGAGCCGAGCAGCCAGCGCCGGCTGGTCTAGCACAACAGCGAGCTGATTTGCGAGATCAACCGAATCGCCAACTTGAGCCAACAGCCCGGTGCGCTGATGAATGACGCTTTCCGGGAGCCCTCCCACGTCGCTCGCTACGACGGGACACCCTTGGAACATCGCTTCGATCGCCGCGTAACTTTGATTTTCCCAACGTGAGGGAACGATGACAGCTGCCGCGCTGGCGCGCAATGCCGGAATTTCCGTATTCGGACGACGTCCGAGATACTCTACTCGATCGCGTACGGCTGACGGAAACAGAGACGCGAGGTACGCCTCGAAGTGCACTCGCATCCCATCTTCCTGCACGATTCCGACATCAGGCCCCACAAAAATCAGACGGAGCTGAGGGCGCTCCCGAAGCAGTTGCTGGAAGGCGGCTAGCATCACGTCCCCGCCCTTGCGTCGATCGAACCGACCGACGAACAACAGCGTGTCGCGGCTGCTAACCTCGCGCGACCACAGCGGCACCGTGGAGGCGGTATTCAAGGGATTAACCACATGATCTCTTATCGCGGGATCGAGCCTATAGCGAGCAAGCGTCGCAGCAAGAGTGTCAGCGGAAGGCGCAGCAATGGCAGACGCTCGCGCTAACGCTTGCCCTTCCCGTTTAATTCGCTCTTGTCCGCCAGGGTCGGTCAGCTCCTCTTCTACGAGAGACAGGAAGGCGGGGCCATGCAGCTTGACGAGCAGCGGAATGTGTGTCGCGGCCTCGACATCCGCGGCCCACCCGAACGATTCTTCCATTTCAATGACATCGATCGGATCCCGGCGATGCACCTTTAATATCGAGGCGGCCAGAACGTTCCCCCAACTCCATATCCCGTCATCGTCCGGAACCAGGGGGCGCTTGACCCGTCGCAGCAGGCGGGACGAAGTTGCTTCCTTGACGAGGTGCACGTTTGGATAGGTGCCTGACTCCGCCAATTGCCCGGTGAAGATCGACACTCGATGGCCGAGAAACTCGAGTTCCTCTCGCATCCAGTGCACAAAGGTCACGATCCCGTTTTGAAAGCCGGCGAGCGGCCACGCCGGGGTGTAGAGAGCCACGTGCATCAACGTCTTTCCACCAAGGAATTGCGCAGTACCGAAGCCACCAGCCGGAGGTTGGCACCGTTCCACGGCTCCGCCGTCAGCGCGAGCCGCGCGTGCTTCCGGGCAGTGACCAGATGACCCGCAAGCAAAGCCCACCAGGCCCATTTCCGATGCAACTGTGCCTTAGTCTCGGCGTATGTCAGCGGTGCGGCGTACGATGCCGACCTTCCCAGCATTCCCCGACGTATCAATGCGTCGTCAACGGCCCGCAGGCCCGCCTGCGATTGCTCCAAGGTGTGCCGGTGGCTGACGCTGGCCACGTGGCAACGGTAATCGAGCAACACATCTGGAAGATTGGCCAACCGACCAAGTTCAGCCAGCCTCAGAAAGAGGTCCAGATCCTCGACATGCGGATAGTCGGGCCTATATCCACCGACCTTTCGCAAAGCATCGAGGCGTATCATGACGGTCGGATGCAAGATGCCTATTTCCGGACGCATCAACGAGGCATCGATTTGCTCGTGCGAGTACCGGTCGACGAACTCTGTGATCGGCAAACCTTCGGGGTCGATAAAAAGGCACCGAGAGCCAAGCGCGACGCAATCGGGATGCGACTCAAGATATGCCACTTGGCGAGCGAATCGCGCCGGCTTGGAAACGTCATCGGCATCCATTCGCGCTATGAATGTTCCGCGCGCCTGGCTTAAGAGTTCGTTCAATGTCTGGACGAGTCCGGCATTCGGGCGGCTGGCAAGTCGTATTCGCGAGTCGCGGATGGCAAGTTCTCGCAGGACATGCGCGGTCTTGTCAGTTGAGCCGTCATCGATTACAAGCAGCTCGAAGTCACCGAACGTTTGGCTAAGCACGCTTTCCACGGCCGATCGTACGTAGCGCTCAGCGTTATATGCGGGTAAGCAAACCGAGATGAGAGGTGACCGCATCTTTTATACTTCGGTGGCGGCTTGCTCGTGCCAACTCTTAAAGCATGCACGAACATAGGCCCTGAAGTACTTCAGAATAAGGACGGGCGTCATTGCGCTTCCGAAGTAGCGCAGCCCCATCCAAAGCTCCTTAGCTACTACGTGCCACTGGGCAGCACGTTCGGCATCATAGGCAGCGAATCCTGACGCGGCGATTCCAAAGTCGACCGCAGCCCTATAACAGTCCATTCGATGCGCACGTCGCAGTGTGCGCTTGATGCGTCGCAGACCATGCGCCATGTCTTGGGTGGCAATTCCCGCCGCCTTGATACGGGCGGTTTCTGCCGCCGCGTGAATCCGATACACCGCAAGCGCTTCTGGTATGTAGGCGACCGGCATGAATGCCGCAATGCGGATCCACATCTCCCAGTCAATAACATATCGCAGGTCGGTCTCGAAACCTCCGAGCTCCCGGTAGGCGAAGCGTCGGACGACGACAGAGGGACATTGAAGGCGCTGCCCGGTGCAAATCGTGCGCAACCAGTCGGCAAGAATGCCGGCGTTAGGGCTCTCCAGGATATCCAGACGTTCGCGGTCGCCCTCGAGGAAAATAGTTCTTGAAAACAACATCCCAGCTTGAGGAAAGTTTTCGCCCGCCTCCACAATCCTTAAATAAAAGTTAGGAAGAACAAGATCATCCTGATGAAGGATGTGCACGTAGTCACCGAGGGCTCGCTCCACGCAGGTATTCCAGCATTGGCCCAATCCGCCGTTCTGCGGACGTCGATGGACGGCCACCGGTTGGATCTTTCCAGCGGACACCCACTCCGCGAGCAAGTCCGCGACATTGACGTCCGGTGAGGCGTCGTCTACCAACTCGACGTGGTACGAGACGCTAGCTCGGGCGAGCGCTTCTTGTGCAGAGCGCAGTGCTGCGCATAGGTGATCTCCCGGACGATAGGTTGGCACCATCACCGACAGAATCGGTCGTGCGACGGTAGCGATAGCGGCGTCGGGCGCCGATTCATTCACGATTGGCCCTCCGCGCTCAGCTACGCACTGCCCACTGGCTGCGCACCAGCACCGCACCCATTTCCGGGAAATAGGGATGGCTGGATCCGAGGTAGCCGTCCTGCATCACTTCGAACGAGGCTGCGCTTTCAACCTCGTCCAGGAACGGACCCTCTTCGGCGGCGATTGATATATCTACTGTGTACCGCCCAGGATACAACGGCGGTAGCTGGAATCTGACGCCGAGTTTCGATTCACCCACTACGCGATCAACCGGTGTCTGCGATAGATAGGTTGCTACGGCAAACACCCGCTCGCCACGAGCATTGTTCACACCCATTCCTACCCTTGGGGACCGAAGCGCATTTGGCAAGGTCAACCCGAGCTCGAATGTGACTTCTTGTCCAGGAAGAAAGGCGCGAGCAGCCACGCCGTCGTCGTCCTGCATCCGCAGGCTGCGGAAGTGGGGTACCACCCGTGACGAGCGCCCCATCGCTGCCGACAGGTCAACGACGTCGCCGCCATCGCCAGTAGCTGGAATCAGGTACTCCTGGATGACGCGGGACGGCGTGTCGTCCATCACAACAGAGCCTTTAACCAGAAGCACTGCTCGACTGCAAAGCGAGCTGACCGCCGCCATGTTATGACTGACAAACAAAACTGTACGGCCACCGCCCCGCGAAACCTCGCGCATCTTGCCCAGGCAACGTTTCTGAAATTCCGCGTCTCCGACCGCGAGCACCTCGTCAACAATCAGAATTTCCGGCTCGAGATGCGCCGCCACGGCAAAGGCGAGTCGTACGTACATCCCGCTGCTGTAACGCTTGACCGGCGTATCTAGGAACCTTTCAATCTCCGCGAACGCCACGATCTCATGGAATTTTGACTGAATCTCTCGACGTCGCATTCCTAAAATTGAACCGTTCAAATAAATATTTTCGCGACCGGTCAGCTCGGGATGGAATCCGGTGCCCACCTCGAGCAACGAGGCAACTCGCCCGTTCAAGACCGCACGGCCGGACGTAGGCTCGACGATACGGGATAGAACCTTCAGCAGGGTGCTCTTTCCGGCACCGTTTCGGCCGACAATGCCAACCACCTCGCCCGGTTGGACGTCGAAGCTGACGTCCTTAAGCGCCCAGAAGTCCTCGCTTGTTCTTCCGTTCCCGCCAAGCTCCCGAAAGCGACGCAACGGTGCCATCGCAGCGGCGGTAATCGCCTCACGGAACGTGTCGGCAGCCGGCTCGCCGCTGACAAGCTTATAGACCTTACTCAGTCGTTCGATCCTGATAGCTAAATTCGTCATCCGTGCACTGCTTTCCAAAACTAGAATGCCGAGTTAACGTTTCCCGAGAAAGTGGGTTTAGGCAACATCGGCGAAGCGGCGCTCGGTCTTTCGAAAGTAGAACAAACCGTATACAAACAAAAGAATGGAAACCAACGCTGCAATCCCCAACGTACCAAGATTCCACGGCTTGCCAAGCAGACTTGCTCTAAAGCCGTCGATGATGCCGGTCATTGGATTTAGAGCAAGCAGCCAACGCCACTTTTCCGGAATCAAGCTTACTGGATAGATTACGGGGCTTACATACATCCCAGCCTGAATCATGAACGGCACAACGTAACGGAAGTCTCGATAACTAACGATTACAGCCGCGAGTGCCAAACCTAAGCCAAGTGCCGCCAAAACCGCTAGAGATACCAAGAAAGGGAGCGCGAGCAACCCCCAATTCGGCGCTACGCCATAATAGATCATGAGCGCGAGAAAGACGAGGAACGAAATGGCAAGGTCGACGAGGCCGCCGCCGACGGCCGATCCCGGCACAAAAAGGCGCGGCAAATATATCTTTGTTAGTAGTGCCTGTTGATTGAGCAAGCTGCTGCTCGCCGCCGAAACGGCTCCAGAGAAAAACGTCCAGGGAAGCAGACCCGCGTAAACGAAAATCGGGTAAGGAACGCCGTCAGATGGAAGTTTCGCGAGGTTTCCAAAAATTACGGAAAAAACAACCATAGAGAAGACCGGCTGCAGCACGGCCCAGGTGACTCCGAGCACCGTCTGCTTGTACCTGACGGAGACGTCCCGCCAGATGAGGAAGGCCAGCAACTCGCGAGCTTCCCACAGTTCGCGCCAATCAACAGCGATCCAGCCAGAGCGCGGTTGAATGACGGTTTGGCCGCTACCGACAATCGTTTGTGACATGCGAATTAAAACCTGCTTTTATTATAATGAGATGCAGCCACGGACAGCCGCATCGACCTACTCTGCGAGCGCGGTCGGAAAACGGAATGTCCCGACGCGAGCCGCGGGCAACCGTTCGTTCGAGGTCTTCGCATAAGCGTATAGCAACCCAAAAAGAAGGTAGGTCGTTGACCCGTACCCAGCGGTAGCAATAAAAAAAAGCGTTCCGACGCAACATGCAAGCAGAGCTGCTCCCTGGGAACCGAAGGAGCCGGGAAGGGAGCGAACTTGAAAAAATCTCCGGCTACCACCCACAAGCGCTCCAATGTACCAAATGCCCTGCAGCGTCATTCCCACACAGCCGGTAAACAGCAAAGTAAACAAGTATCCATTAACAATGTCGATAATTCCCTGTCCCTGACGCATCGATTCCATCTGCGACGCGACAAACGGGTCACCGAAAAGCGGGTGCCGTGAAATTAGTACCCAGGACAAGTCAGCCAACTGTCGCCGATAGTCGACTGTTTCCTGGTCCATCGTTCCGATAATCGGCAGGCGCTCGATGACCGTCTCCCTCAGCGGCGTGAAGTAGGCGACCAAAACGCAGGATGAAAGTGTTATTGCCAAACCGGTCAACTTGCGGACCGAGCCAGGCCGGAGCGCGACGAGGACCAAGATTGCTATCAGAGCAGTCAGCCAAGGACCGCGGGATGCGGTCGTGTACAACCCGAAGACGAATACGGCAACGGCTGCGCGCTTCAACATCGGCATTCTCAGTCCGGCTTGGAGAAAGATCAGAAAGCACAAGCCCATGGCCAACTGGTACCCGAGAGTCAAAGGGCCTTGCGTGGCGGCCAGCGCCCGCAATCGGTCTCCACGCACCAACCACGAGAAGACGTTCGGGTCGCCCCACGCGCTTGCGAGACCGGTATATAAGAGCCAGCCTTTGGACCACTCAAAAATCGCTATGGGCGCCATGATTCCAGCGGCGAGGCAAAAGCAGGCCATCACATCCTGGATCCGGTGAGTGCCGTCTATGCGACTGAATGCGTAATAAACCACGAAGCAGTCAATCGTAAGCAGAAAAGCATGCCGCATGGTAGCGGTCGCCGACTCATAAGGGATGTTGGTGACAACATATATAAGCAGAAATCCCAGCAGAGCACCGTCGTACCCATTGAAGAGGGTTTGGCCGGTCGCACGTCGCTGGAACCAGAATCGCAAAACGAACGGGACCAGCACAAAGAGCGAGAGCAGCCGGTACTGAGTAATGTCGAAGATCTGTCCAATCAGGACAGTCGGTATATAAAAGCGGGCATCGGGAACGACGAACGTCAAAAGCGCGTAAAGGGCGAGCGGGTTATCGTCTTTCCGCCCGGCCCAAAGAAGTAACCCAATCGCGAACAACGCATAAATGCCAAAGCTTGGGCTCAAGAAGGCGACAGTCGTCAGTGCGAACCAGACGTTACGCCGACGGCGAAACGTCTCTGGACGCATGTACTGCAGACACAACGGCCTAAGGGCCGCAAACGTCCCGCAGGCCAATGCCAACACCACGGTCAGCGACTTGAGATTGGTGATGTCCATCAGACGAACTTGGCTACGAGCGGTGCGCGACTGACTTACGCGCAGGCGGCGGTCACTTCCGCATCCTCCGCTGCACCGCATTGACATACCGCAACATCGCCGGGGGCACCCACTGGCGCAGGTGCTCGTCGAAGCGCAGGCGGCGTGCCTCGCGGCGGGTGTCGCCGTTGTCGGTCGGGCGGGCGTGGTAGATGGTCGAGTGACTGGGCACCTCGTCGTAGATGCCCTTGGAAGCGGTGTAGTAGTAGAGAGCGATCGACCGGCGGGCGACGCCGTCTGGGCACGCGAGCGCGTCCGGGTGGCCGTGGAACGAATCGGCGTCCGTGTTGAAGATGACAGCCCGGTTGAACACCGGCTGCACTTCGTGTCGCTTGGCCTTCATGCCGCGGTCCCACAACTCGAGGGCGCCGCCCCACTCGGGTCGCCAGCCTTCGTTCAAATAGAGGATGACGTTCAGCCGACGGTGCAGGTGCAGTTGGTCGTTGATCCGAAAATCGGCGTGGATGCCCAGCTTGCCACCGCGCGTGGTCTCGTGGTAGCCGCCGCCGACGTAGTACGGGTCAGGAATAAGGCCCTGAATCGCGGTCAGTCCCTCGAGAAACTCCACCATCGGCCGCGAATTGAAGAACTGGAAGATCTGGCGGGCGGTGGCGTCGCAGGCGTCGGGCATGATCTGCCGCTTATGCTGGCCGGCGTAGCCCATCGTGAAGACGACGTCCGACTCGAGCACATGGCGGGGAAAATGCTCGAGGGCCGCGCGGGTCACCGCATCCGGCAAGAAGTTATCGATCACCGCGTGTGGGAAGGGCTCGGCGAAACAGTAGGTGTCGGACAGCTTCTCGCCGGCCCGCCGCGCGGCTCCGGAATCGAGCCGAAGCCCTGATGAACTGTCGATCGGCAGAACTGGGTCCACTGTCACTCCTGGCGGCTCGGCACTTTTGCTACAACGGCAGATTGTCGTCGATCGACACACGGGTTTCCACGGAGTCGCGGGTAAGCCGCAGGCACTTGTACACAATCGGCTTCATCGGCGGCCCAAGGTCGCGAAAACGTGCGCGGAACGTCGCGCACGGCAGGAGCTGCCGTGATCACAATCGGCTCGTCGTTCGGAGGGACCATGAAACTGAATCGCATCGCTTTAACGCTCGCCACCCTGATGTGCACCGCATCGGTCGCCGGTCTGGCGCTGCGTTCGAATCCGGCGTCCGCGCAACGGGGCGCCGGTGTCGCGCTCGGGCCGATGGTGCCGACCTCGTTCGGCGACTGGAACGAACTGCCCAACCAGGCGGTGATGGTCGTGAACCCGCAAACACAGCAGATCATCGACCGGCTGTACAGCCAGACGCTGGTACGCACCTACGTGAACCGCGACGGCTACCGCATCATGCTTTCGCTCGCCTACGGAGACGACCAGCGCGGGGGTCTCGCGGCCCACCGGCCCGAAGTCTGCTATCCCGCGCAGGGATTCAAGCTCGGGCGGGTCGCCGACGGCGTCTTGCCGACACGCTACGGCAACATCGAAGTGCGCCGGCTGACGACCCATCAAGGCCCGCGAAACGAGCCGGTGACTTACTGGCTGACGGTGGGCGACCAGATCGTCAAGTCGTCGTGGGATCGCCGAATTGCCGAGGTGCGCGTCGGGCTGACCGGTCAGGTTCCGGATGGTCTACTGTTTCGAGTGTCGTCGATCGATACCGACGCGCAGCGTGCCTTCGCTATGCAACAGCAGTTTGCCGCCGCGATGATGGCGGCCGTGCCGACAGACACGCGGCGCCGGTTGAGCGGGTTGACTTCGAAGGACGAATCGGCCGGCTGATCACCGCCTGCCGACATCCGCCGGTCGGACCGGCGGCGTACCGAAGCGAAGCGGCGTCCGCTCAGTCGGACGACCGCTCGACGCCGCTGTCGATCGACGCATCGGCCGCGCTGGCAGCCGGAGACCGGAAGCGGCGCCCGGGCAGCACCTTGTCGAGAGCCAGGTCGAGGAAAAAGAAGGACAGCAGCGCGACCAGCATCAGCACCATGCCGGCGGCGCCGTGCAGGAAGCCCTGCCCCGCTTCGTCGCCCATGTAGTACGTGACCAGCACCAGCACCATCACCCGGACGACGTTGGCGACGAAGGCGATGGGCAGGATCGACGCCAGCATGATGCCCATGTGCAGCAGGCGCTTTCGTCCGACCAAGTACATGAACAGGGTGCCCAGGGCCGCTAGGCTGAACATGGAGTGCAGCCCCGAACAGGCATCGGCCACCTGGAGCTGATAGGGCCCGATCGACAAGATGACGCCGCTGCGCGCGATCGGGTAGCCGGCAGCGTACAGCACGCTCTCGACGATGTTGGCGATCAGTCCCTTCAGCGATCCGGTGACGAGGTCGACGAACATCCCCGGCAGGGGAATCATGAAGATGAAGTAGCAGAGCGGAAACCACGCGATGCGGACCGCCGCTTTGCCGCGCAGCAAGAGCAGAAGCGCCGTCGCCACGAGCGGCTGGGATGCGAACCAGAGGATCGAGATGTTGAAGACGCTACCGACGAGGTAGACCAACGAGCCGATGGCGAAAATCGACCAGCCGAGGCGCGGCGACGGCGCGACGGGCGCATCGGCGATCGCATGGCGCAAGCTCCAAAACAGCCATAGCAGAACCACGAAAATGATCGAGCCGTGGCCCTGTTCTTCGCCTTGCCAGATCGTGTTGCCGGCCCACCACCAGAGGGGCAGGTACATCGCAACGAAGCCGAGAACGCCCAGCAGCAGCGCCGAATGCGCCGCCGGAACGGTCAGCGGCCGAAGGCTCGGAGGGGCGACCGTGCTCACGCGGCCTTCTTCTCTTTTCGGCGCTTCACCGCGGGAACGTCGTTCAGCACCGACCCGACGACCTGCACGCCGGCGTTCATCAGGCCCTGAACGAGATCGGTGAAGGCAGCGACCCGTGTCTGCGCGCTATGCGCCACGGCAAGGGCCGCACCGGTTCGGACTGCGATCATCGCGGCGTCCTCGCCGCTGGTCATTGCCGGCGTGTCGATGATCACGATGTCGAACGCCGACTTCACTTGCAGCAGAAACTCGTCGAAATTCAGACGGTTCAGCAGCTCGAGCGGGTTGGGCGGAATAGGCCCGGCAGGCAGCACACAGAGGCCCGCGAGATCCGGGATGCGGACGATGGCTTCCTCCCGCGAGCGGCCCGAGAGGACGGTCGAGAGGCCGATCTTGTTCTCGAGAAAGAACAGCTCGTGCTGGCGTGGATGCCGCATGTCGGCATCGACCAGAAGCGTGCGCTCGCCGAGTTGCGAAAACACGACCGCCAGATTCGCCGCAAGGTAGCTCCGGCCCTCGCGGCGATCGGTGCCGACCACCGTCAGCACCTGCCGCTGATCCGCCTTGTCGAACCAGCGCAGCATCAGCTGGCTGCGCACCGCGCGCAACTGCTCGACGCGAGGGCTGAACGGTTCGTAGGCCGCGACCAGTTCGTCGCTGACCGGCTTCTTGTCGCCCGGCGTTTTGCGAAGGTACGCATAAGCGAACTGGCGCGAAAGCGCGTACTGGATGTCAGCCTCGGTCAGCAACCCGAGGCGAATCGCGGCATCGCCGAAGCGAAGGTTCTGCTCCTTCTGGACGACGAGCACGCGTTCGGCGTCTTCGGGTTTCAACAGGCCGCTGTCGACCAAGATGCCCCCGAGCGACCGGCTGACGCGCGGGGCGCCCGGGTGCATCGATACGGTCATCTTCATGGCAG